>JBGSMW010000009.1:0-61543 GCA_041739985.1 Draconibacterium sp.
TGATTAATTTAGCCATAGTCAAAAAAAAGAAATTACCCCGAATTTACCCTTTTTGGGGGTACTTTCGGGGTTTTTTATTGACTTTTTATCAACTTAATATGTTGATATCTAAAACTTTATTTAACCAGCGAATCCCCCTAATAAGTATAAGAAACAAACGCCACTCTTTTCGAGTCAGGGCTCCAGGATGGTACGTTAATAGTTCCCTGACCACCATATAAAAATGCCGCAGTTATTATTTCTCCACCCACAACCGGTAATAAACGCAACATAATACGTTGGTTGTGCGGGTGCGAAGTTGCAGGAACTTCAGGCGGGTATGATATAATTATCATTTGCCTGCCATCTGGTGATGGATGTGCAAACCAGTTCTGAAAATTGTCGAATGTAATTTGTTCCTGCTCATTTCCATCCGGTTTCATCCTCCAAATTTGCATCATCCCTGTTCGGGTTGAATTAAAATAAACATAATTTCCATCCGGGGAATATTCCGGTCCATCATCCAATCCTTCGGCAGTAGTTAAACGGATCTCATCGCCACCTTTTGCAGGGATTTTGTAAACATCATAATTGCCATTTCGCTCGGCGCAGTATGTTAGCCATTCTCCATCAGGCGACCAGCCATGCCAATAGGAAGGACCTTTTTCCGTTATCCGTGTTGGTATCCCACCCTTTACAGGCACAGTGAAAACAACAGAAGCATTTCCGTTTTCAACAGGTGCGCTACTACTAATTGCCAGCATTTTACCATTGAATGAGATCCCGTGGTCGTTGTTATTGGCTACCACATCGCCAGTATTAATTTCTGAAATCTTCGAATCTTTCAAATTGAATTTGTACAATTTGCCTCCTGAGTTGTATATAAGAAATTTCCCATTGCGCGACCAATTTGGTGCTTCAATGTGGGTATTGGTTTCGTAAATCACTTCACGAAAACCAGTTTCAACATTCAATATTTCAAGACGGCTGGGTGAAAGGTTTTTATAACCGTCAACTCCTTCCGCGGCAGGTTTTTCAATTCTAACATTCCAGAATTCTGCCTTTTCAAGCACATCAACATTGTGAGAACCGATAAACATTCCAGCCAAAACGGATTTACCCATTTCGAGATTTACTTTTGCTATTTCAACCAATGGCTTTCCATCTTTTGAAATGCGAAAAATAAATTCATCCCCCTTTCTTTCCAACTGCACAAAATCAGGAATTTCTTTTTTTTCTGCTGCTTTTTCCAAGGTCTCCGCACCGGTTTTTTCGCGGTATTGCAGAGAAGTTAATCCATCGCCATGAATTGCACCATCCATATAAACAGCATTTTCGGCTTTCGAATTTCGAATCATTAAACCGATTTTGCGGTGCGGGTCAGTGCCTTCTCCAATAAATTTCAAATTGGCAGAAATAATAAAATTACCTTCAACCTCCTGCGACACGAAGTGGAATTCATCGCGGGCAAACCAAAGATTATAACCTGCTCCATTTAGGGTGAACTTTTGCAGTTTTTCATCAAACTGAAAACTTCCTTTTAGCTTTGGATTACCAATATCCTGACCTGAATATTTTTTAAACATTTGTTGTGCCTGTATTGATAAAGAAGTGATTATGACGATAGCGACAATTAGGTTGAAACGTTTCATTGGTTTAAATTTTAATTTACCGTTTTGCGAATGTAGCAAAAATGCACAAAAAACAATTTGTTTTCCATGCGCGACAGAAAATCAGGTTATCCGCTATCTGAATTACAGGGATTCCCTGGCAATATAATTCGTGTGTAAAATTTGTGATACTCTTTGTTTGTTCTTTACAAATTCAGCAGTCAATTCACCCATCGCTTCAAAATTTGTGGAAATTACTGAGATACCTCCGCCAACAATCTGTTTCATGGGAGTATCGTTATATGAAATAACTCCGACATCTTTACCCAATATCAATTGTTTGCTTCGGCATGTTTTTATTATCTGCACCAGGTCAGAATCGCGGATAACAAAATAAACCTGGCCAATTTTTATTTCAAATTCATTGATCTGCTTATCATTTCTGAACTGAATTTTATTCCTTTTGCAAAAACTCCGCACTGCCGATACAGTATCAGGTGGATGTGGCGTACTTTTTTCCTCATAAATCAAAACCAGTTCGTTGTATTTATTAAGCTGGTCGAGGCTTTCAGCAAGACAAATTTCAACCGATTTACCAAAGTCCTGCAATAAAAAATTCAACTTTTCATTGTTGGGCTTTCCCATTCCCAATATCAAAAGTTTGTTTGGATCAATCTTTTCAAGAATGGGATCAATAATTTTGTCGTTAATATTCATTACAATGTAAATACTGTACCGCCCCAAGCTGTTTTCAATCAACTGACGAAAAACTTCGGGATTGTAGTGATGAAAAAGTAAATCAACTGAAAATGAATCGGGCAGATTTTGCCGGAATGACTGGTACAACTGCTCCTTAAAGGCGCTAAAATCATCAAGCAACATAAAAACCTTTTGCGTTTCACTGGTTACGAAATATCCTTTTTGTGGCGCCGATTCAATAACACTTCGTTGCTTCAAAATATTGTAAGCCTTAAAAACTGTGTCGCGCGAAAAACTGCTATCAGCACTCAATTGATTTACCGATGGTAAAATATCACCAACCTTTAACTCACCATTACTGATAGCCTCAGTAATGGAATTTACCAGTTGCTGGAGCTTTGTTTGCCCGGATGATGCATCGATATTGAATTTAAAGTTGGTCAAAAGCTTATTTTTGCTGTTTGGTGTTTAAGTGTTTTGTGACATTTTCTTTTTGCCACTAAGGCACAAAAACACGAAGATTCACGAAAAAATTAAAATATTGCTTTCACCTCTGCAATCGAAACTCCGAATAATTGCTGGCAAATGGCGTTTAACTCTTCTTCGGTTCCTTCGAAATGAATGGTTGATTGCCTATAAACAGCAGTTTCATTAGGTTTTAGTGCAAGGGCCGGTGAAGAAGTTTCGAGTTCATAGAATGGTCCCATTTGGCTTCCGTCTTCAACAGGCCCGTCGTTATATGAATTAACAGCATCACCTTTGTACGGAAACTCCTGTAATTCCCATGCAGAATTTACATAATCGGTGACTCCCTCCTGAATTTCACATTTTACAACCGTTAAAATTTGGTTGGCCGCATCGTAACTTCCGATTACCGGAAGTGCGCGCTGTGGCGGAATACCAATCTTTCCACGCTGTTTGCCATCTCCTTTGAAAAAAATGATTCCGTCTTTTACAACTAGTCGGTCTGCAGGAATTTTTCCAAAATAGTCGTCCTTTACGATATAATCTGATTCAACTTCTGTGTTGTAAGGAACAATAATTGTAACCTCATCCGAAGGATTAAACATCCCGAGCAACCAGATAGAAAGCAGCCCGGTTTCCTTTTTCCATTCCTGCGCGCCGATATTTTTCAATTGGTTGAATGTTGAATAACCCACATTTTTCAATTCATCCCGAAAAACAATTCCAAGTTCGTTTTTTATTGCCAGATTATTCAGCAAGCTTATTTTTCGGTACACTTCAAAATCAAACTGAAAATTACTGTAATTTATCAATTGAACTGACTTTGAAAATTCCGCTTCGGTTTCTGTCGCTGCAATTAAATCGTATTTTTCGGTATCAATTGCTGCCGGTGTTTGCCAATTGGCAAAATCGAACGAACTGTCGGCTTTAAAAAATACAGAGAATTGTCCTCCTTCCGGCCCAAGCCAGAATCGCTCTTCACCGCCAACTGGGTTAATGTGTTTTTTAACCTCTCCTGAAGCAATCAAATCATGGTTTATCCATCCATAACTTTTTCCTGTTTCGCCACCTGAAGTGCTTGTCATAACTCGTCCCTGGTACTCAGGTGAAATTAAAACCCTGGCATTTCCATTCGTTAATTCAACTGGTTTCAAGTGTTCTTTCAGAAAATTAATATCGAATCCATAAGTTCCTTTTTCGGATGTTTTCATTTCGGATTTTTGATTTTTTGGATTTGAAGTGCAGGAGAAAGTAATTGTTAATCCACCAATTAAAAAAAGTTCGATAAACAAGTTGATTAGTTTTTTCATTTCTCAGATTTTTTATTTCTTATTACTAATTTCAAATACGAAAATTAAAGTCATACCCTCACTTTGAGTGAGAGCATGACTTGCTTAGCTTTATTTTTCTATCTGTAAACCGGACCAAAAGTTTCGCAGGCTCGGTAATCGGCTCCTTCTTTATTTTCGCCAAAACCATTCCATGCACTTGGGCGGAAAATATCGTCATCGTTTACGTTGTGCATACAAACAGGAATCCGAAGCATTGAAGCGAGAGTTATTAAATCTGCACCAATGTGTCCATAACTGATTGCACCGTGATTGGCACCCCAATTGGCCATTACCGAATATACATCCTTAAAGGCACCGTTGCCTGTTAACTTTGGTACAAACCAGGTTGTTGGCCAGGTTGGGTTTGTACGTTTGTCGAGTACTGCATGTACGTCATCATCCAGCTCAACTGTATAACCTTCAGCAATTTGAAGTACAGGTCCCAACCCTTTTACAATATTTACGCGACTCATTGTAACCGGCATTTGTCCGGCAGTTTTAAACTGACTCGAATAACCACCACCTCGGAAATAACCCTTGTCGCCTGGGCAGAAATTTGTGTTTTTCAAACAAGCCTTTACATCAGCATCAGTTATTTCCCAGAAAGGTTTCATTACAGGATTTCCGTTGGCATCCTTTTGCTGTGCTGTAGCATCCATAGTTGTTGAACCGGAATTAATCAAGTGGATAATTCCGTCTTTTGCAAGCCCTTTTAGTTCTTTTCCGGTAACCCGTTTTACTGCTTCAGGGCTCCAGTAAGTTCTTACATCAGAGAAAATCTGTGCTGTATTTGTCAGCAAATGGCCAAATAACATTGGAACTGCATTCAAACTGTCATTTTCTGTAGCAAAAACAAATGCTTCACGGATTCCATTCCAGTCAAATGAAGTGTTTAAAATAGTTTCAGCAAAATCGCCATTTGGATAGTAATCAGTCCATTGGCGTTGCCCCTGGAAACCACCGGCAATTGCATTTCTACCGTGTGCTTCTTCACCAAAACCAGCTTCTTTCAATTTTGGGTTACCGATCATCAGGTCGCGGAATATCAAGGTCATTTTAACAACAATTTCCCATTCCCAATCTTTTCGTTTGCGGTCTGATTGCTGATCCGGAGCATTATAATCATCGCCTTCAATAATGTTTTCTTTTGTCCAGGCCAAAGCTTTTTCATATTCTGTTTTGTCGAAAATGCCTTCGTCAATACGGCGTTTAACTTCCACCATATCAACAAATTCGGTGCGCATTCCAAGGTAATCCTGGAAAAAATCAGGATTAACCATTGAACCTGCAATTCCCATCGAAGTGTAACCCAACGACAAATATGTTTTACCTTTTATTTGTGCCACTGCCAAAGCTGATTTCACAAAACGAAGAACTTTCTCTTTGACATCTTCCGGAATTGTTTCATCGCCCGAATCCTGCACATCACGGCCATAAATCCCGAATGCCGGTAACCCTTTTTGGGTATATCCCGCCAATGCAGCAGCCAGATAAACCGCTCCCGGACGTTCGGTTCCATTAAAGCCCCAAACAGCTTTTGGAATCGAAGGATTTGAATCCATAACTTCCGTTCCATAGCACCAACATGGAGTAACTGTTAAAGAAACACCAACACCTTCGCGTTCGAATTTATCTGCACACAAGGCAGCTTCGGCAACTCCGCCAATAGTTGTGTCGGCAATTACACATTCAATTTTTTCACCGTTTGGAAAACGCAGGTTTTCCTCAATTAGTTTTGCCGCATTTTTTGCCATGTTCATGGTTTGAACTTCAAGCGATTCACGCACTCCCCTTTCGCGCCCGTCGATTACCGGGCGAATACCAACTTTTGGAAGTCGGCCAATTAATCTGTTTGCCATCTCTTTAATTTATTATTTATTAGCGATTATTTATTAATTGTTGCAGGTTTCAGGTTCCAGGTTCCAGGTTTCAAGTTCAAACTAACTTGAATCTTGTAACCTGAAACCTGTAACCACTTACACAACTGTCCTGTACTGTGCTGCAATGTAGAAACATTTTATTTTAGTAAAACAATCTGCACGTTAATTTTTTTTAAAACTTAATTAGATGCAGGATTTGAGAAATTCCTTTTAATAATTCTACTTCCTAAATTGAAAATTTAGAATCTGGAGTAACTTAAGTCTGGTTTCAATTCTTAAAAACTCTTAAACATAACATACTTATGGTTGTTTTTCATTAATAGTATCTATTTTTGGACAACAATTATTCAGAATACAAAAACAGATTTATGCGGATTCGGGATTTATACATCTTACCGATTTTACTTTTTGCTTCATTGATTACATTTCAAACTCAGGCACAGATTGTTACGGGTACAATAGTTGGAGAAAAAAGCGAACCAATACCTTTTGCTACAATTTTTGTTACAGAAACAAAAGAAGGAACAATTTCAAATTCAGAGGGTAATTACAATATTCAACTGGAACGAGGTAAATACCATTTTACTGTGCGTTCAATGGGTTATTTACAGCATATCCAGGAAATAAATGTTACTACTGACAGCATGAATGTTGATATTAAGTTAAAGCAACAATCATTTGAAATAAAAGAGGTAAAGATTTTTCCCGGAAAGGAAGATCCTGCCTGGTTTATCATGCGCAAAGCAATTGCAAAAGCACCTTATTACAGGCAAAAAATTAAGCACTATGAGGCTGATATGTACATAAAAGCAAATTTTTCCTTTAGCAGTATTCCGAATCTCTATAAAAACAAGGTAGAAATAGAAGGCAGAAAACTTAAAGAACTGATAAAGGAAAATGTGACCTATGTAATTGAATCACAGAACAAATTAATATTTGATTACCCAAATAAATATGTCCAAAAAGTTATCAGTAAAAAAACATCATTAGCTGGATTGGATGAGCCGCCAATTATGGAATTAATGTCGGCAAGTTTTTACGACGAGCGCCCCAACCAGATAATTTCACCCTTATCATCTTTGGCGCTTAAGCATTATAATTTCAGGTATGAAGGATTTATTACCGTTGGCGATTACGACGTTTTTAAGATTAGAGTAACACCCAACCGAAAAAGCGATGAGTTGGTGGATGGTTATATTTACATTGTTGACAAGCTTTGGTGCATTTACAATCTCGATTTTAACGGACATTTTGAATTTATTGAATACAGGATAAAACAGCAGTTCGAGAATTTGGGCAATAACAATTGGCTTCCAGTTTCCGATAATATAACCGGAAATGTTTCGATGCTTGGGTTGAAAGGCCAATTTTATTATGGTGTGGCGCTGAAATATAAAGTTGTTGAGGAGAATAATTTTGGCCAAATCAATCCTGAAGAGACTGATAAACCGGCAGCAGCAAATGTTCGTGTTCCCGGTGAAAAAGAGAAAAAACTCAGAGCCGAAGCAAATGCCCTGCTGGCTAAAGAGGAGTTGTCAAACCGCGAGGTGGCAAAAACTTCAAGGCTTAATCGTAAAATTCTGAAAGAACAATACAAAGACACCATTGTGAATGATGTTTTTCGAACCAATTATGATGTAAAAGAGACAAAAGATACACTCACTAACGATTTTGAATTTTGGGACACAATCCGGGCAATCCCGCTCACACCAGCCGAAATGAAAAGTTATGCAATGACAGACTCATTGATGCGAATGAAAGTGAACAATACAGATTCGCTGGGAGATGTAAAACCAGCAAAAGAAAAAACATTATTTTCAAAATTATTGTTTGGAAACTGGGATCTGGCAAAAGATTCGGTTTTGAGATTAAGTTATGATGGATTGATATCGTTCAAGAATTTTGATTTCAATGCGGTTGACGGCTACAAATACAAACAGAGATTTGAATTCAACTTCAAACTTGAAAAAGGGAAACAGTTATTTATTATTCCTGAAATTGGCTATGCAATTGATAGAAGGGCAGTTTTTGGTTCGGTAAACAGCACATTCAAAAATGTTTTCTTGAAAAAGAATACTGTAGTTTTAGGTTTTGGAAAAGAGAGTCGCGACTTTAAAACTTCCCCACCTGGAATAAAACCGATACTGAATGCCGCAAGTTCATGGTTTTTTGCCAAAAATTATATGAGGTTATATGAAACCACCTTCTTAAAATTGAACTTATCGCAACAGGTTTCAAACAAAATTACGCTGTTCTCATCTGTCGATTATAACCAGTTTGAACCTTTGAAGAATAGCGCAAAATACATTTTCACAATGGACAAAGATTTCACACCAAATCTGCCTAAAGGATTTACAGTGGAAGATCCTGAAATTGCGGCTCAAAAAAGTTTTATGTACACAGTTGGTGCCAATTATTATGTTAGGCTTCATAAACCATGGTTGCAGGAATCGCCGTTCATTTTCATAAAAGACTTTTACAATTTTAAACTTCAATTTAAACAAGGTGTTGAAAATGTGTTTAATTCGGTCTCAAAGTTTAGTCAAATTGATTTTAGTTATCATCAGCAGGCAAACATTTCACCTGCCGCAGGAATAGACATGTATGCAAATGCCGGTCATTTTTTCAATACCGATCAAATGCACTTTTCACAATACCAGCATTTTCAAACCAACGAGATACCATTTATGCTCGACTTTTTTACCCACACATTTCAGTTAATGAACGATTATGGGGCCAGCACAAATAAAAGTTATCTTCATTTAGGTTCGGAAATAAGGACAGAATATGTTTTATTGCGTTATTTTTCGTTTATCAATACAAATACATGGAGTGAGAGTTTGCATTTAAACTACCTGACAACTCCAGCTTTAAATAATTACTGGGAAGCCGGGTACAGTTTGAACAGCTTATTATTTATTGGGAATATAGGGGTATTCACTGGTTTTAAAGGTAGCAAACTTGAAAATGTAATGTTTAAAATTACCCTTTCCGGATATTAGTCATTAAAACAAATTTGCCCAATTTCGAAAAATAGATAATTTAGCAATCTGTTCTTTTTAACCATATCAATTAAAATGAAGATTCTAAAAATCAAACTTCACTGGCAAATTTTAATCGCATTAGTTTTAGCAGTTTTTTTTGGATATTATGTTCCAAGCGGAATAAAATATACAGAATGGATGGGAACCATTTTTTTAACCGCCCTTAAAATGGTTATCGTTCCGTTGATATTGAGTTCAATAATTTCGGGAGTAACGAGTATGGGAGGCGGAAAAAATCTTGGCCGGCTTGGTGGGAAAACCTTACTTTACTACATAAGTACAAGTTTACTTGCAATACTTACCGGATTGCTTCTTGTAAATATTATCAGTCCGGGAGTTGGTGTTGAAATGGGTTTCACAAACAATGTGGCTGACCTTACAGATAAAGCAGGATCGGTAAAAGATATTTTAATGCGGATAATTCCATCGAATATTTTCAGTTCGATGGCTGAGGGAGACATACTTCCAATAATTTTCTTTGCCATAATTTTTGGAGTTTTCATTTCACAGACCGACTCGAAATATTCAACATTGCTAACCACCTTTTTTGAAGGCATGTTTGAAGTTATGATGAAAATGACAATGTTCATCATTAAATTCACACCACTTGGTGTTTTTGGAATAGTTTCACGCGAAGTGCAGCGCAATGCTGATCAATTGGGCAATTTGGCAGGAAGTATGGCAATTTATATGCTTACAGTTATTTTGGCACTTTCGATCCATGCTTTTGTTACATTGCCTCTTATACTTAGATTTGTGGCAAAGGCAAACCCTGTAAAGCATTTTAAAAATATGATAACTCCTCTGCTAACTGCATTCTCCACCGCCTCCTCAAGCGCAACTTTGCCCCTCACTATGGAAGCTGTTGAATATGAAAGTGGAGTATCAAATAAGATCTCAAGTTTCACACTGCCGTTGGGCGCTACGATAAATATGGATGGAACAGCACTTTACGAATGTGTCGCCGCCATGTTTATAGCCCAGGTTTATGGTATTGAGTTACATGTTTTCGAACAGTTAATAATTGTAGTTACAGCACTTCTTGCCTCAATAGGTGCTGCCGGAATTCCCATGGCCGGATTGGTAATGTTAACTGTGGTTTTAACTGCTGCCGGTTTGCCATTGGAAGGTATTGGGTTAATTCTTGCTGTCGATCTTCCTCTTGATATGGCTCGAACAACAGTAAATGTTTGGAGCGACAGTTGTGGTGCAGTTACAGTTGCTCGTTCAGAAAATGAAACAACAAATATTGCGATATAAAACCGTTGAAAATGACTTTTCAATTCTGCAACTATTTTTCAAAATTATAATTTTGCATCATTTTTAAAACAGAAGTACCATGAAACGGGGAATTCGAAACCTTTTACTATTTGTGATCTTATTCAGTTTTACCAACTGTGAAAAGAAGACGCAACACATACTATATGACAGCAAATACAAAAAAGAAATAGCCGAGGTTAGAAAACAGGCTTCGTTATATATGATGTTGAATAATATTCCCGGGGCATCTTTGGCAATTTCAAAGAACGGGAAAATCATTTACTCAGAAGGAATGGGTCTGGCATCAATTGATCTCGAAGTGCCGGTTACACGTAAAACCAAATTCAGGATTGGAGAGATCTCTGAATTATTTACCGGGCTAATGTATCAAATGATGGTTGAATATGGTACGCTTCATCCCGACTCAACGGTTCAGGCTTATTTTCCTGAATATCCGCTTTCAGCATTTAAAGGAACATTGAACACAATCACCCTCAAACAATTAGCCGCCCATTCTTCGGGATTAAGAACTCCAGCAGGTAATGAATTAAAATGGAATGGACGTAGCATAACATTGCAAAACAGCATTGACTATTTCAAAAATGATCCACTTGAATCTGTGCCTGGTTGGTATGAATCACCAAGTACAAACAATTATAATTTATTGGGGGCAATCATGGAAAGAGCAACGGGAAAATATTTTCCTGAGTTGCTAAATGAATATATAATCGACACTTTAGATTTAACGAGTACTGTTATCGACAACCCATTTTTAACAGTATCCGGACGGACCGATTTCTTCGATTACAACATGGTTTCACTGGTTGTAAAAGCTGCTTTTGAGGATATGCGTTTTCGCGCCGCATCTGATGGACTCCTTTCAAATGCCGAAGATCTGGTGAAATTCGGGAATGCAGTTTTGAATTCTGATAAGATTTCAAACCAAATAAAAGAGAGATTATTTTTACCAACTGAACTATTTGGCGATTTCCCACCGACAGTATCCAATGGCTGGTTGGTGCAGAAAAACAAAAATGGTGAGTTTTATTATGGAAAAGTTGGAGGAGTAATTGGTGGCGGTGCAGTTTTATTGGTAATTCCCGATGAAAAACTTGTTTTAGCAGTTGCCATCAACTTAACAACAAACGAAGAAATCCCTGTTTTTACTTTGTTTAATTCCTTTTTGGAAAAAACTGAAAACAAAGATCAGAAATGAAATAAACTGAATAAATAAGTTATTCGAATTAGTTACGAAAACAGCGATTCTACAAATTCGCGCCTGTTAAAAATCTGCAGATGCTCCATTTTTTCGCCAATCCCGATATATTTAACCGGTATTTTAAATTGATCTGAGATTCCGATTACTACTCCACCTTTCGCGGTCCCATCGAGTTTTGTGAGCGCCAGGGCAGTAACTTCGGTAGCCAATGTAAATTGTTTGGCTTGTTCAAACGCATTTTGCCCGGTAGAACCATCCAAAACCAGTAAAACTTCATGTGGTGCATCGGGAATAATTTTCTGCATCACTTTTTTAATTTTCGACAACTCGTTCATCAGGTTTACCTTGTTATGCAACCTTCCGGCAGTATCAATAATTACTACATCCGCTTTTGAAGCTTTTGCCGATGCGATAGTATCAAAAGCAACTGAAGCAGGATCAGAGCCCATTTTTTGTTTAACAATTGGTACATCAACACGTTTTGCCCAAATTTCAAGCTGTTCAATAGCGGCAGCCCTGAAAGTATCGGCAGCTCCCAAAACCACTGATTTTCCTGCCTGTTTGAAATTATAAGCCAACTTCCCGATAGTAGTTGTTTTACCCACGCCATTTACACCAACCACCATTATTACATAAGGTTCGCCGGTGGCAGGAAGATCAAAATCAGATATATCAGTCGGGTTATTTTCATCAAGAAGGGCGGTAATTTCCTCTTTCAGAATATTATTCAATTCACTAACTCCCATGTATTTATCGCGGGCAACCCGGGCTTCGATACGTCCAATAATTTTTAACGTGGTATCAACCCCAACATCCGAAGAAATTAAAATTTCCTCTAAATTATCGAGAACTTCATCGTCAACCTTTGATTTTCCAATGACAGCACGCCCGAGTTTTGCGAAAACATTTTCCTTTGTTTTGGCAAGCCCTTCATCAAGGTTTTGCTTTTTCTTTTTGTCAAAAAATCCAAATATCCCCATACCTTACTGATTTTCAGAAACTAAAGTAATAATATTTCATCTTAAATTACATAACCCCGAAATAAAACAAAAAAAGCTTCCACCAATGATGAAAGCTTTTCCTGTTTTACGGATATATTCTGATTAATTCACCATTACTTAGCGAAATAACCTGTTACATCGTCGTTAGGAACAACTTCTTCTTTAAAAGTGTATGCGCCGGTTTTTGGCGATTTTGTCATTTTAATAACTTTCGCAAATCCTTTACCAGCACCTTTTTGTAGTGTTGCTACCGTTTTCTTTACTGCCATGACTTATACTATTTAATTTCTTTGTGTACTGTTACTTTTTTCAAAATCGGGTTGTACTTCTTCAACTCCAAACGTTCGGTCGTGTTTTTCCGGTTTTTGGTAGTAATATACCTTGAAGTACCTGGCATGCCACTTGTTTTGTGTTCAGTGCATTCCATAATAACCTGAATTCTATTGCCTTTACTTTTCTTAGCCATTTCTGAGGATTTTTAAATTTTTTCGATAAAACCTTTTTCATTTGCACTTTTCAACGCAGCAGCTATCCCATTTTTGTTAATGGTGCGCATACCAGCAGCCGATACTGTTAACGAAACCCAGCGATCTTCGTTGGGCAAATAATACTTCTTTTTAAACAGGTTTACATCGAACTTTCTTTTGGTTCTTCTTTTAGAGTGAGAAACGTTGTTCCCAATCATTGCTTTCTTACCTGTTATTTGACAAACTCGTGACATTTCTATATATTTCTTAATGTTCTAAATAAACGTCTTCTTTTAACGGAGTGCAAAGAAAATACTTTTTTATAAAATAATCAAGCGGATGCCTAAGTTTTTATATAAACAGTTAACAATTAATTAGCAGCATTTTTTCGACCCCTGTTTTACCGCGAATAAACTGATTAATTAATACTTTCGCAACAAAGTTTCTCGAGAATGCTTTTTAACTCAACCACTTTTTTTGTATTTCTGGTTATCATTTTTGTTGTTTTCTGGAAAACAATCAAATATTCACAACGTTTTGGCAATCTTGTATTGCTAACCGGAAGCTATATTTTTTATGGATGGTGGGATTGGCGTTTTCTTATTCTGATCATTATAAGTTCGGCAATCGATTTTTTTATCGGTGGTAAAATTTACAAGTCGAATGATGGAAAAATCAGAAAACTTTTGTTGGTCACAAGTATCCTTTTAAACCTTGGGATGCTCTTCTTTTTCAAGTATTTCAACTTTTTTATTGATTCATTTAAAGTACTTTTTTCCCCGTTTGCCGACACCGGACAATGGAGCACTTTAAACATTATTTTGCCAGTAGGTATAAGTTTTTACACATTTCAAACACTCAGCTATACCATAGATATATACAAACGAAAAATAAAGCCAACAAAATCGGCATTGACCTTTTTCACGTTTGTTGCATTTTTCCCGCAATTGGTTGCTGGTCCAATTGAACGTGCCAGCAATCTTATTCCCCAATTCGATACCAAACGGAAATTTTCGTTTGCGCTGGACTCTTCTGGTTTGAAACTTATTTTATGGGGACTTTTCAAAAAAATGGTTATCGCCGATCAATTGGCTGTGATTGTAAATGCTGTATATTCGGCTCCCGATAATTTTAACGGATGGGGAATTATTTTTGCCACTTTTTTATTTGGGTTCCAGATTTACTGCGACTTTTCAGGTTATTCAGACATTGCTATTGGAACAGCTCGTTTGTTTGGTATTGAACTGATGACAAATTTTCAAACTCCTTATTTTTCAACATCCTTCCGCGAATTTTGGCACCGATGGCACATTTCACTTTCCACATGGTTTCGCGATTATCTTTATATACCTATGGGAGGGAACCGGGATAAAATTCAAAAATGGGTAAGAAATATTATTGTCACTTTCACGGTTTCAGGGTTGTGGCATGGCGCAAGTTTTACCTTTTTAATTTGGGGTTTTCTTCACGGATTTTTCCTTGTTGCAGAACATTTTGTTTCTCCGGTATTCAGAATTAACCATAAACTAAAAAACATTATTGGGTTTGTGATCACTTTCCTGGTTGTAAACGTTGCCTGGTTGTTTTTTAGGGCAGAAAACTGGAATCATTTAACAGTTTTAGTCGATAATATTTTTTCTCCGAAGACACTTGGTTTCGATTCTTTTTTAGCTTTAATTGCCCGTTCATCGGTTTTAACAGCTCCCGGACGGATGCTACTTTATATATTTCCGGTTTTTATTTTAATCGAAATTTTTCTCGGAAAAAAGGAGTTTAACCAATTGTTGAGCAGATCCCCAAAATATATTCGCTGGGGGTTTTATTATATTATCCTCTTTTCAATTTTAATTTTTGGCGTATTGAACTCGGCTCCACAGTTTATCTATTTTCAGTTTTAAATGAAAAAGTTTTTAAAAAATATCATTCTTTTCATCCTTCCACTTTTGATTGGAATTGTCATACTATTTTTCATTCCTCTAAATAAAAAATTCAACTATAATTTCGTGAAAGGGGAATGCGACAATAAAGCAAGTTGGATTTACCATCGCATTTTTGAGGACGATAGACAAATTGATATTGCATTTACAGGTGCATCACAAACCAGTTGTGCAATAATGGATGAATATGTTGAAAAGATGCTGACAAACAGTAAAAAAGATAATATTAATGTGGCAAATTTGGGTTACTGTCGGCGTGGCCGCGATATTCAATATGTAATGTTAAAAGATCTTTTCGAACATAAAAAACCTTCAATTTTAGTAATTGAGGTTGCCGAAGACGAACCCAAAAAAAGTCATCCTGTTTTTCCATATTTAGCTGAAAGTAAGGATATATGGGAATCTTTTGTGTTTTTTAACCAAAGGTACTTTGCGAGTATATGGAAAGGAATTGCAGTAAGATTTGAATACTTAAAATCCAAAGTTTTTAAAGACTATCACCAAAACAAAATTGAAAATGTGGATTTTGGATATCTTCCATCAAACCAAAATGCAACAACTGAGGATTTTTATCAAAACAGATCGGATTGGCAAAAACGGAATTCGATAAAAAAACCTGTAATGTTGCAAAATATTGAGTTAAATTATTCAGAACATTACCTCAAAAAAATTGTAAAGCTGGCCAAAGAGAACAACTGCAAAATAATGTTTTTGTACCTCCCTGAATCGGGTTCAGGATTAAAAACTCCTTTGTTGTCGGAATATTACAGAAAATTTGGAGAATTAATTATTTTCCCCAATTCAATCATTTCAAACCCTGCGAACTGGAAAGATGCTACACATTTCAACGATACAGGGGCAAAAAAAGCAAGTGATTTTGTTGTGCAACAATTAGAGTCAAAATACTAATACTGATTATTAAACTGTTGTTCAAATCAATTTTTCAACATCATTATTTAATTGCTTTATTAGGTTATTTTCACAATTCTTTATGAACTTATTCCCACTAACAACGTTTACATAAAACAGTAATTATAAAAATCAATATATTATGGAAGAAACAAAAACATCATCAATGCCACGCATTGGCGACATGGCTCCTGATTTTAAAGCAAATACAACATGGGGCCCAATTCAGTTTTCAGAATTTATTAAAGATAGCTGGACAATATTGTTCTCGCACCCTGCTGATTTTACACCAGTTTGTACAACCGAGATGAGCGGTTTTGCGGTTCGTGGAGATGAATTCAGGGCGTTAAACACGAAGTTAATTGGGTTGAGTATTGACAGTATTCACGCACACATTGCCTGGGTAAACAACGTTAAGAAAAACACAGGAGTACTTTTCGATTTCCCTATTATTGCAGATATCGACATGAAAGTTTCTCAACTTTACGGTATGTTGCAACCCAACGAAAGTGAAACAGCCGCTGTTCGTGCCGTTTTCTTTATCGACCCAAAGGGAAAAATTCGACTCATCATGTACTACCCTCTGAATGTCGGTCGGAACATGGACGAAATAATCAGGGTAATAACTGCATTGCAAACTTCTGACAAACATGGTGTTGCCATGCCACTTGATTGGAAACCGGGACAAAAAGTAATCGTTCCGCCACCAAAAACAGTTAAAGAAATGGAAGAACGCGAAAAAAGCAATTACGAAATGGTTGATTTTTATCTGGCAAAAAGAGATTTATAACATTGAGCCTCCCTTAACCCCTCCAAAGGAGGGGGATAAAGATTTCTTTATATGGTTCTTACACCGTATGTTTTTCGAAGAAAAACGCCTTACACTTAATGTGTAGGGCGTTTTTAATTGGTAAAACCAGACACATATTTTTCAATTTCTATGAACTCAGGTATTTATTATAGGCCGCATTTAGCTTTTCATCATATTTATTTTTTTTGTAGCCTGAACCATTGTAACCTTCAGCAAATTTTTCCCAGTTTTTTTCCTGAAGCCAGTTGATGAGTTTTTTTCCGGAAATACTTTTCATCGAAATAAATTTGCCAAATGCGGCCAAATGTTCGCGTTCATGTTCACTCATTGCCGCCACCCAATTATCAATAGAATTGTAACCTAAGTTTTTATAATTGTAACCCATTATTTGAAAAGCTCCCCATGATGCGGAACAATATGCAGCTTCTTTAGTACCGGGTAGATCTGAAATACCGGCCGCTTTTTCCATCCGCTCATATTCACCCTCACCACCTTTGTAGTATTTTTTTGTCCATTTATCATACAATATATCTTGTGACAAAGAATTTAAAAAACTGTTGGGCTCAATGTTTCTTTTCTTTAATTCTTTCCAAAAAACATGACCTTCAAATAAAATCCTTGGCTTTCCGAAAGCCAAAAAACCTTTTCCACTGCTTTCAATCTGGTTAACAGCTTTTACCGTTGCCAGTTCCAACTCATACATTTTGGCAAAATCAACCAAATCTTTCTCGGATAAAAGTTTATCATTTGATTTAATGATTTTATTTTCTTTTTCGATGAGTTTCATCCAGGTTTTAAGACCAACAACACCATCAACAACCAAACTGTTTTTTAATTGAAAATCTTTTACGGCAGTGTCAATGTCAGCTCCAAAATATTTTGAAACCAAAACTTTATAACCCAATTTCTCCAGAATTTCAGCTAAAAAATGGACTTCCTGTCCACGGGTGCGTAATTTTATTGTATTCATAATTTTTTTGTAATTAGTTTTATTTTATGGGCAACCATTTCTTAATGTCGGACATGGATCATTTCTCTCTGGCGGGCACAAGTTACCGTTCGCAACATCAATTATTGTTTGCCAAATATTAGCAGTAAAGTGATTTTTAAAACAAAGGAATGCATCCCTTGTATGCAGATCAAATCCGGAATCCTGTGTTATACAAGCTACATTCATTGAATCTAATTCATGTCTGATTTCCGTTCCAGGACCAAATGCTGCCACAATTAGAGACTGAATATTCGCCGGCAACGATGCAATATCACTGACCCTCCATAGATAAGTGGCATTTGTAGTCGAACTTGTGTCCTCAGCAGGAATAAAAGGCAAAGCCCCAAAGTTTACAGGGTTCAACAATCGAGTGCGTGCAGAAAAGTCGGAATTTATACCTGCCGTGTATGCTTGTCTTCCTTCTTCATAGCTAATCCGCGATGCTTCCTGCACCATTTGCTGAGTTTGCTGCTGGGCGGTGCTTGCAGTTGAACCTACTGCAGGGAATAAATGTTCATCGCCAACTGCACGCCAACTAAAGTTTGCAGCACCACCAATGCCTCTTGGACTAATCACATCCAAGCCGGCATTATCGGCATCGTGGAGTACTTTTGAAATGAGGTCGCCAATAGAAAATGCTGCCAACACATTGCCCGCCTGTTGCTGTATAACAGGAGCAATGCTTTCGGCAAGGCCATCAACTGTCATAAAATATCCAACATTGTCCCTTTCGTTGATATGGCTGGCCATGTAACAACTGATCATACCAACCAGATTTCTTGAGAAGTTGGGATAAAGGGAACTCCAGTGACGGGTAATATCACCACGTGGTGTGCGAACATGTCCTGAAGAAAATGCATCGGTGAGAAAATGCTGGGCAAATCCTTCGCGTGCATCCCATGTCCAACGCCTCACTACAAGCGGATTATTCCCTTCCGCAAAGGCATCCTGAATAGCTTGTGTATGCATGTTTATATATTGTTCCCTGTTACTGCGGCCCGGACTGCTACTTGTTGAAAAATGGGTTTCATTTCTTGCTGCTAACCGGTAATACCTGTCCATTACTTCATCTATAACAGATTGACTTACATGCGGATCCGGGCGGCTGGCAGGATTTACCAAATGTAATGCATATCTGATTTGATCATCGCCAAATGTTCCCATATACATTTCCGAAAGCCTTGCAATTTCCTCAACATTTTCAAAATAATCTCCCAGGGCTATCATTTCTCCGAATGTAATTCGACCGAAACTTGTAACCAAAGTATTGTTTGTAGTCGTTGATTCTCCAATCCTTCTGTGTTCATCGGAACCAAACTTCATTATTTTTTGTTCCGATTTACTTTGCTGAATAACATGCGTAAGTTCATGTGCAAGTAAATGTATGCCCTGCGGGTTTGCCGGATTGAATTTCCCCTGATTAAAATAAATATTGTTTCCGTAAGTAAATGCCTGTGCCCCCAATTCTTTGTTCATTTGCTCAGCAGTTGAATCTGTGTGAAGTTTTACTCCACTAAAATCAGTTCCAATTTTATGTCCAATTTCGAGCGCCACATTTTGCGGTAAATTCTGTCCGTCGTTTTTTGTACTGTTCAGCTTTTCATTCAAACTTTCTGAAGCAAACTGATTATCATTAAAATGCAAACCAGTTCCGGATTTCATTTGCACTGTCCCGCTCTCTACCTGCATTTGAATTTTTTCCTCTTCTTCACATTCGGCACATTTCATGTTAATCATTGGGGCAATTATTGGAGGTTTCATTTGCAATTTTTCATCCCCAGGTACCATCATTGAAGTTCCGGCTTCTGAACCGAGATTATTTTCAGAAATAAATTCAGATTGCCTTTCAGTTGGATTATTCTGCACACCTCTTTGAAAAGACTTTGCAGATACTTTGTTACCAGTCAATGTTAAAGATGCCGCATTCATATTTATAATCTTGCTAATGCTACTCTGATACGGGTCCTGTCACCAATATCACTCAGATTACTTACTAAAATAGGTTCAATATCACCGCGAATGGCACTCATTTCAGTTCGTGAGGTAACTCCTGCAAGAATAGAAATGATTGCCCGGATGTCTGCTTCACTTGTCCAGCCATACAATAAATCGCGGATAGCTACAATTTTTGCTTCAGAAGACGGAGTTAGCGCAACATTACCTCCACCGCCCACATTAGCTTCGCAATTGTTGTCATTGTTTGGCGTCCAGTACCTTACATAAACATTTGAACCCAGCGCGTTGTAGGTTTTCACATCCGTATCCTGATGGTTCCAAAAATTAGTTTCGGGCGACCATGCATCAGGTGTTCCTGCTCCGGGACCAGAAGTAATAAGTTTCCCGTCATCATCGTAAGTACATTGTTGCCCATGGCTGCTGTCAGGAATTGTTCGATAACCGTGTTTAGTCCTTACATCATGCGCTGCACCCGGATGAAACATAGAACTAAAAGGCGAGGTTGAATCTTTCCAAACATCAGGATTTGCCATTGCCTCATCATAGGTGCAGGGACAGTCGGGTAAAACATCCAGCCAATTCGGGAATGTTGTGTTTAATCCCTGGGCAATGGTTAGTGCATCGGCAGCTGACATTTTTTGAATTTTGTTTATGCCACCATTTTGTTGTACAACATGTGTTAACTCGTGCGCAAGCAAACTTTTACCGTTTGAGCTTTCAGGGCTATATTCACCACTATTGAAATAAATATCACTACCATAAGTAAAAGCCCGTGCCTGTAATTGCCGGTTCATTTGAACAGCATTTGAACCTGTATGTATTTTAACTCCACTAAAATCAGTTCCAATTGCCCTGCTCATAAACTGGTTAGTAGATTCAGGTAAATTAGTGCCACTTCCTTTTGAAGAATAAATCTGTCTTTCAATTGATGGCGTTGCAACACCTACATTATCAGATTTTGGCTGCAACATTTCTGCTTCCTTTTCACATTCAGCACATTTCATTTGAATTGGTTCTTCATCCTCTTCAATCGGTTGCATCCTTAATTTTGGCTGCATTAATTCTTCCTCCTCCCCGATTGGTTGCATCTGCATGGTATTATTTTTGCCCAATTTCATTACCTGATTGGCAACAGCATCAGCCTCCAGTTCATATTTATCGCCGGGCTGGCCAATTCTTAGTTTTGGTTGTATAACGGAACTTTGACTGAATCCTTTTTGAATATTCTTTTTCTCAGGCAGATTTAGTTGAAACATACTTTTAATATTACTTTTTGAATAATTTGGGATATTTATTTAACAGGTAATCGGGTGGAGAGGAATCTATCTTGGAATAATGCATTTTTATCCAGTTTGATTGTTCCTGTTTCCAAACGTACGTTCCAACATCGCCCGAATAAACCCAAACATTATCTAAATCGTCCCATAAAAAATAAGTATTATGCCGGATATCAAATAATTCATTTGAGTCGAATATTTCTAAGTTGTGGCTGTTCAGGATTTTAAATTTCAAGTATTTAATGTTCTCCACAAATACTTCATCAGTCTTCAAAATATATTTTTTTGAAGGTGAGTTTAGAGGATGGTTGGGAACAGCTGTAATACTTTTATCTATATTCATTAAAATGTCTTTTTAATTTTATTATTAAAACTAATAAAACGGATAACCAGCGGAAGTAACAATATTGTTTGAAGAATCAACAACTACAGTTGAAACTGCCGGCCATGAAATATGAATTTCGTAGGATTCGGCCTGACCCAATGTAATAATTTCACCAATTATACTTTTTATTGAATCGGTTTGATATTGGGGGTTTGGGTCAATCATATCGTTCCACTGAAAATTAAGGTTCAATACGATCATTCTTTGTCCGGAGGGCAATGATATAATCCTGCCATCACCCCAAATTACAAAACCACCAACATCAGCATTTGTACCGTGCAAATACTGATAACCAATAATTCCTTCACCATTTTCAACAGCGGCTGAAAAAGTTTGATAAACTGGAAAGTGGTCTTGATGAAGTATGTCGGCAGTTTGAATACCATTATTCACAACTTCATGCAATTTTGTAGTCAGTTGTTGCCTTAATAATGCGCTGTTCATCATATAAGTATTCCATGCAGGATTATTGATAATAGTCCAATCACCGCTTCCTGTCAACCATCTACCCAATATTGCCCTTCCTACCCAATCTGAATCCAAATCCCCGCCAAGACCCCTGTCTCTGTCTCTACCTCCCAGGGTATCCCTTCTGCGGCGTCCGCGCTCTTCCTCTCTGTCGGTTTCCCTGTCGCCCCTTCTGTCGCATTGAATCAATCTGGTTACAGCTCCCGACTGCTGAACCACATGTGTTAACTCGTGCGCAAGTAAACTTTTACCGTTTGAGCTTTCCGGGCTATATTCACCACTATTGAAATAAATATCACTACCATAAGTAAAAGCCCGTGCCTGTAATTGCCGGTTCATTTGAACAGCATTTGAACCTGTATGTATTTTAACTCCACCAAAATCAGCTCCAATTGCCCTGCTCATAAACTGGTTGGTAGAGTCGGGTAAATTAATGCCATTCCTTTTTGAAGAATGAATCTGTCTTTCAATTGAAGGTGCAGCAACACTTCCATCATCCGATTTTGGCTGCAAAAATTCTACTTCTTTTTCACATGTAGCACACTTCATTTGAATTGGTTCTTCTTCCTCTTCAATCGGTTGCATCCTCAATTTTGACTGCATTAATTCTTCCTCCTCCTCCATTGGTTGCATCTGCATAGTTTCGCCATCGTTCATTTTCATAACCTTGTCAGACACAGCATCAGCCTCCTGTTCATATTTATCGTCAGGCTGCCCTATTTTGAGTTTTGGATAAATAATAGGGCCATATCCCGATTTCATCTTTAACTTATTTTTCTGAAATGGCTCTAATTCAAACATATTGATGGCTAATTAAGAATTCATTTTTTTATTCAGAATAAGGTTTCCATCCTTCGGATCAAGAATCTCGATATACTTACCTCCTGATTCCCACCCAAATACAACAAGTTTTTCGTCAATCAATTGCATTTGCACCCTATTACTGTATCTGCTGTGACCTACTGAACCCAATCCATTTAACTGCCTTTCCCAAATTATTTGTCCAAAGGCTACATCCAGAGCTATAATTTTGCATCCTGTTGAATTCCCCGAAAAGAGGCCAATATAAAGCTTGTCATTTTCTATTAACAGAAAAGCTGAATCAGTGTAGATCTCCTTTCTCTCCCAAACTTTCAAAACATTTCCCGAGGAATCTACCTGTTTAATTTCACCGGTATATGTGATTTCGTTATAAGTATAGATGAATTGGAAACCCTTGTATAATACAGTATTATTCAATTTCGTTTCATCCCATTGCCATTTTACATTTTCAGCTTCCATTCAATTATTATTAGTTGAGAAATTTTAAAATCATATCAAGCAGTAATTCCAATTTAAGCAGGCAGCGTAAAATTGCTTTGAAGAGCTGTCCATTCCTTGGATCTTACAACGCGGCCATTTCTTTGAATTTCGCCACGAAACTGGACGAGTATGTCCAAATTGTCGCCAGTTGTTGGATTTGGTTCATTCCATCCGCCATAATTCCCACCTGGAGTATCGTCACCTCTGTAAATACAACCATTTGCCCTATCCTGTGCGCCTGCATCGTTAAGATATAAATCATCAGGACTTGCAGCCCTGCTTCTGTATCCGAAGTTGATAGATGGAACTCCCGTGTGCCCGTCTTCCTGCCAGGCTGCATTTAGTCGTCCTGCAGGTAGTCTGTTAAACCAATCGCCCTCATCAGTAACAACACCTGCCCGTTCATGATTAAAATGCCCACGGATAAATTGCCTGTATTCAAAATCGGAGCATTCGCAATAATCAGGGAACTGGGCATTCATAAAAAAACGTCTTGTCATTGTAGCCCCATTATTTCGGGGTACAATATTTTCCCTCCTTCTGTCGATATTAAATGAAACCAGACAATTTGCGTCGGTTTTTGGTAGTGCTTCATTCGATATTTCAGTATCAATAAACCTAAAAGTATCGGCTCCGACTTTACCATCTTTTGTGAGGCCATATTGTTCCTGAGTCGCTGCAATTGCCTGTATATTTTCCTCTGTCCAGTTACCCGTTACCGGGCCACCCAGAATATCCTGAATCAGACGAGTGCTAACCGTATTATACCGATTTCTGTTAAAACGTATTGCTTCCTGAATCTGTGCATCAGTTAAATCGGGTTGAGCGGCAGCTGCAACAGCGGGCGGAGGAGTTGCAAGGTCTCTTTGAATCGTATTTTCACTTTTGTTTTGCACAAGAAGAGGTTTCATTTGAATTCCTTCATCTTCCGAATTATTTAAACCTCTGCGTTGAATTTTATTTTTTCCTGCAAACTGATATTTTCTTTGAAGCTTAAGTTTTTTATGAATAGAACTTCCTGCATTAAATTTATTTGCTGAACCCTGTTGCACCACATGTGTCAGTTCATGTGCAAGTAAACTTTTACCGCCTGAACTTTCCGGGTTGTACTCGCCACTGTTAAAATAAATATTGCTTCCATAAGTAAACGCCCTGGCCTGTAACTGCCGGTTCATTTGAACAGCATTTGAACCTGTATGAATTTTAACCCCACTAAAATCAGCACCCATTGCACTGCTCATAAATTGGTTGGTGGAGGCGGGTAAATTAGTTCCACTTCCGTTTGAAGAATGTATCTGTTTTTCGATTGTTGGTGTTGCAACACTTTCTTCACCAGATTTTGGCTGCAACATTCCCTCTTCTTTTTCACATTCAGCACATTTCATTTGTATTGGTTCCTCTTCTTCCTCAATCGGCTGCATCCTCAATTTTGGCTGCATAACTTCTTCCTCCTCCTCAATAGGCTGCATCTGCATGGTTTCGGTTTGGTTCATTTTCATAACCCTGTCAGCAACTGCATCAGCTTCCCGTTCATATTTGTCGCCTGGCTGACCGATTTTTAATTTGGGTTGAATAATTGTTCGGGTTCTCTCTTTTTGTTTTGTCTGATAGCTGAACATGATCCTAATTTTTAAAGTGTCCTTCTGTTTTTATGAAATTCTCTTCTGATACCTTCAATGATATCGTTTTGGTTGATGAGGTTACTATCGCGACCAAGCGCGCGGAGTGAGCAATGTTGAATAATGTTTGTGATAGCTCCACCTGAGATTTCGTATTTCTTGGCAATTTCATTTAAGTCGATGGGTTTATCAAGTTCCACAGAATCCGAAAATCCGTTCATCCAGATTTTAAACCGTTCATCGGCATTTGGCATCGGAAATTGTATGATGGACTGAAAACGGCGCATAAAAGCTTCATCAATATTTCCCTTGAGGTTAGTAGCCAAAATTACCAATCCATCGAAATCTTCGATGCGCTGCAACAAGTACGAAACCTGCTGGTTGGCAAATCTGTCGTGTGCATCCTGGGTGCTTGTCCGTTTTCCGAAAAGGGCATCGGCCTCATCAAAAAACAAAATCCACTCTTTGCTTTCGGCGCGGTCAAAAACTTTTGCCAGATTTTTCTCTGTTTCGCCAATGTATTTCGAAACCATTTGTGATAAATCGATGCGGTAAACATCCCGGTTTGTTTTTTTTCCAAGTAGTGCTGCAGTAGTTGTTTTTCCGGTTCCGGGTGGCCCGTGGAAAAGTGTTTTATAACCAGGTTTCAAAATTTTTTCCATTCCCCAATCTTTCATCAGCTTTTCATGATGAGTTATCCATGTTTCTATCTCCTTTAATTGCACCAAAACATGATGGTTCAGCACCAAATCATCCCAATCCATTTTTGTCGAAAGCAGTTTGGCAGGAAACTCGGCACTGAAATTGGGTTTTCGGGCTTCCCCTGTTGTAAACAAATCAAGTACTTCCTGCGAAATTGTCAACGCTCCACTCAACATGGGCTCATTTTTTTCAATTTCTTCAATACTAAGAATACTTTCGCGGCTAAATTTGTGAAATCCATCGAAACATCGTTGCAACGAAAACCTTTTCTCAAGGTCGTTTCCGGTCAGGATAAACATTGCAGTTTCACCAGTGGGTAAAAACCCAGTGTGATTTTTACCATGTTTGCCTCCAAACTCGGTATAAATTTGTTGCGTTGTTTCATTTTTTACAAGAAACATATCGAGCAGTTCGGGTTTTACATGCGGAACCAAAGCCAAAGCAAGCAAAAAGCGTTCTTCAAAATCGAGTTCATGTTTGTTTATAAATGTCGCAAAAGCAGATTTGCTGCCATTTAATTGAGGCGGTGATATGTCGTAAACGCTGCTAAATTTTACTTCCTTTTTAGCATTCAGCAACGAACGTGTTTTTAAAATCTCCCTGAACCAGGCAATTTCAAGATCAATATCGGCTGCATTTGATATTATTTTTGCTTTATCTACCATTCTACATAAAGTATTTGTGACAGCCACGGCAATTTTATCAGACTAATTGACCACGGCAGTTTTTCGAGCATTACATCAAAACTGTTCCTTTCGATGGTTAAATTCCACGACTGGCCTGTTTGTTTCATAACCCCTTCGCGCTGTAAATAAGTATCCCGGAGTGCCGCAGGATTTGTAGTTTTTAGCGCACTCCACCTTTCCAAAATAGTTTTTATCAAATTGAAACACTCTTCTTTCTCTTCTGCAGTGAGCGGAAAACTTTTGGGAATTGGTTTGGCAACATCAAGTCCACATAAGATTTTATTTAAAGGAAGTTCAGTTTCAGCAAATGATTCAGCACCGGAAACAATATATTGCAGCAAATGAATTGCCTTATAAACATCCGGTTGACTTTTGAAATGAAGTTCTTTATCCAACAAACCCAAACCATCAAAAAAATACCTGAGAAAAGGGTGTATCAGCACCAAACCGGCATTTGAAACAAAAATGCCCTCGGCA
Source organism: Draconibacterium sp. (assembly GCA_041739985.1). Classification (GTDB taxonomy): domain Bacteria; phylum Bacteroidota; class Bacteroidia; order Bacteroidales; family Prolixibacteraceae; genus Draconibacterium. Next base: position 26,476 of record JBGSMW010000009.1, read on the forward strand.
TCATCGGTTGGTTTTGGAGGGAAGAGTGAAAATGGTTTTTCCTGGTTTTTTTTATCTGCATTCTGTAACTTATTCCCTCCTAAATCATTATTTGTGAATAAATCCTGCGAGTTTTTAACTGGTTTAGGTTTTAAAGAACTTTTTGTTTTATTAGATTCCTTATTTATAAATTGGAGGTGCTGCTCAACTAAATTCCGCACTGTTGTTCCACTTTTTGAAAGAATATCATCAATTACCTTTTGCAATATTTGATTTTGTGAGCGCAATTCCATTGCAACCTGAACAACTGCTACAACCGTTATATTTGAAACTTCAGATAAGTTCTTTCTTTGCTGGGTTTTTATCGATTTCAGGATTTCTATCAAAATTATTTCATTCTCCTTAATTGAATATTTATTAAAAAAAACGCCTAAAAGATCCTTTACAAAACCAATTTTCAAATTATCATTCTTCAATTCCTGACCAGCACCGAAATATTTTAATGCAATTTTGTAAAAGCCTTTGGTTAAAACATTTCGATTTTGAACCGATTTTACAGCGGAACGCAAAAGCAGAAACATTGAAAAAAAGGATTCAAAAAGTTTGCTATCCAACTTTTTAAGAAGCTCATCGAGTTGTGAATAGCTAAATTGAAAAATAAGCCGCTTTCTGACCACAAGATCGCTTAACAATGGAACCACCGAACTTTTTAAAACCGTATTTTCAAACTTCAGAACCTCTTTGAAAATTTCATCCAACTGAGAAACCTCTTGGTTAGCCATACCACTAACCGATTTATGCCACCACGGAAAACGTCCAAATTGCAGAAAATAAACAAACTGATCCAAATAATCTTTTGATTTCGATGTAGTCGAGAAATTTCCGCTTTCGTCAGCAGAATGTCCGTTTACAGGTTTTTCTCCTTTATTTATTAATCCTGTAATTTTAATCCGGTTAATTTTATCGCTGATTTCCTTCAAAATCCTTTCGACCAAAACTTTTTCAAGTTCATTTTCGGAAACTGATCCCAAATCAATAACAAGTTTGTCGATTCGAACAATTTCATCAGAAGCGCTAAGTTTTGCGAACAATTTATCTAACGCTGGTTGCAGTTTGTATTTTAATATCTCCGAAGTTTTGTTTTGAATGGGCTGGGCACGGCCACGCTCCGGAATTTTAAGTTCCAGAACCTGCCGATTGATAATGTGTTTTTGTCCATTCACTGTATTGAGTTTCGAGTTCAAAGTTCAAAGTTCCGAGGAAAAAGATTCCACCATCCAGTTTCCAGAATCAAGAATCCCGTTCTATCCAAGTAATCTTTTTATAAGTTGTGATTTATTATCGCTTGTATTAAAAGATATGTTTTTGTTACCCAAAATATTTGTCAACGTATCACGGGTTACAGCCATCAGTTCTGTTTCATTTAAAACATTTCCACCTGATGAAGCCAATTCAGCTTCAAGATTTGTCCGCGATTCAGTTGGAACCACAATTCTACCACGTGCTTCCAAAACTTTTACGATTTCATTTACAGGCAGTAAACCTATCTCTACTTCGGCAGCAGGTCGTGCAATTGCCCCGCAATTCTGCGACTGATAATTTATAATTAATTGCCCCAGCTGTTCGTATGGCGTTGTTTCATCAACTGAAATCCCCAAACATTTTAACAGGTTGCGTCTTCTGTCCGGACTTTCCAGAACGTTTGTTCTAATTTCTGCGTCAGTAAAACCGCCTGTTTTTCGTAAATCAGCCAGAAGAACTTCAAATATATTTCCTCCTGACAGAATAGAAAGTTGTCTCCGTTCAACAGTTTCTTTAACCGCCTCATCGCCCCAGCAACCTAAAATCTCTAAAGTGTAACATTCCGATGCTGGTTGAACTACCCCACAATTATTTTTCTGATAATCGAGGATCAGTTGTTCCATTTCCTGGTAAGTTGTATTTGGACCTATTTGAATTCCGACACAATTCAATAATCTGCGTCTTCTTTCTTCACTCTCAAGAACATTAAATCTGATCTCATTAATTGTAAAACCTCCTGTTTTGCGCAAGTCGGACAGCAGAGCTTCAAACATATTTCCACCTGTCGGAACAGCAAGTTGTCTCAGTTCAACAGTTTGCTTGACCGCCTCTTCACCCCAGCAACCTAGAATTTCTAAAGTGTAACACTCGGTTGATGGTTGAACTACCCCGCAATTATTTTTTTGATAATCGAGGATCAATTGTTCCATTTCCTGGTAAGTAGTATTTGGACCTATTTGAATTCCGACACAACTCAATAATCCACGTCTTCTCGCTTCACTTTCAAGGACATTAAATCTGATTTCATTGATTGTAAATCCGCCTGTTTTGCGCAAGTCGGCAAGCAAAGTTTCAAACATATTCGAACCTTCAGGAACAACAATATCTCGCTGGGCTAGTGTTTCTCTTACTGCCGCAATACCCCAGCATTGTAAAATATCAAGGGTGTAACACTGTTTAGCAGGTTGAACTACGCCACAATTCGACTTCTGATAATCAAGGATCAACTGTCCCAGTTCTTCATAAGTTGTATTGTCATTGTTTGCTATTCCCAAACAATTTAACAATGCACGTCTTCTATCAGGTTCTTCAAGAACATTTGAGAAGATTTCATTTTCGGTAAAACCACCTGTTTTGCGCAAACTTTCCAAAAGCAATTCAAAAATATTTGCACCTTCAGGCACATTAATTTCCCTAACATTGAGTGTTGCCCTTACCGATTTGTCGCCCCAGCACTGAAGAATTTCAACCGTATAACATCCTTTTTGTTCGGGTGTTTTTACAATAATTGTTACCTTACCCAAATCACTGCTACCAGTTTTGTTGTCGTGCAAAGTATATGAGAAAGTATCGGTTCCGATAAAACCTTCCTTTGGTGTATATGTAAGTGGACCGGTTTCTGTATTTTGTTTGATTGTGCCACCAAACTGCGAAACTTCATCCGATTTAACTAAAAGTTCAGCACCATACATTTGTGAATCATTTCGCAACACGTCAATTTCAACCGGAATATCAACCAAAGTAATTCCATAATCGGGTCTTGCAAACGGCTTCATTTCAAATACAAACCCGCCTGCGTCATCACACATTGGAATACAATTGGTTTTGTTGCAACAGAAATACGGCAAATTAAAATCGGCAATCACCGTGTTTTTCACATCGTTGATGTAAACCAAAATAAAAGTCCCGCCTTTCGGAACACCTGCCTGATGATCAATTCCAGGATTTTTGGCAATGTATGTCGAAAACGTGTCTATTTGTTTTTTCAGGTAAAACTCTCTCCGTTTAAACGAATAGTATAACCTCAAAAAACGGTTATAGAATAACAGATCGATAAATTTGTTGGCAAGTGGCGAAATCCGCTGAATAATTCCATTTATCAATGGTATTTGTTTTTCAGCATCTTCTTTACTAATATTTATTTTTTGCAACAATTCAAGATCAAGCAGTACAAAGTCGATTATTTGCGCAAGAACTGATTTGTACTTTTCCTGAAAACCAGGGAAATCGAAATTATTGATGCATGTACTTAAAGACTTGCAAACAGCTTCAATCTGTTCAACGATCTCCTTTAATTTTTCGAGGTATTTTTTTATATCTTCTGAATTTTCATTGTCATCGTCAAAAAGTGTTTCCTGATTCTCGTCAATGAATTTATACAATTCGCGAATATCGGTAGCAAACCTGCAGAAATTAAGTTTCAGCATTTGATACTCTTCCTGAATATCTTCGAATCCACATTTGTAATCAATAGTTACAGCTCCTAGATTTGGATCAAGTTGCAATGAAATTATGTCGAACGCAAGATCAAACTGCGTTTTCAGGCTTTTTAGCTTTTTGATTGCAAGATTTACATCAACACCTGTTTGCCCTTCTATGCGCAAAAATGAATAATCCTGAATATCATAATAAAGTGGTGTGCCCAATTTGTATTTTGCAACCGATTGGTCAGGCAACTGATCTTCGTAATTCAGGATTAAACCCTCTTTTTCATCGGTACATTTCCGGCTGATATCGAAACTCCAGTAATTTTTCAAAGTACCGAGTGCGGCATAACTGCTTTTCTTTTTCAAATCATAATACCACGGAATTGAGCGCAGGCTAAGTGCAGTAGTTTTTTCAAGACTTGGGGTTATTCGAATTGGGAAGGCTTTCAATTCAACTACATTTATTGTATTAATGCGCTTTATATCAAAACTTTCGAGCATTAAAACCATCCGGTTGTGTAGCGAAACTGTGCGTTGAATTAGCAGTTTTTGAAGATTGTAAATTGGTGGTTGAACAAAATAATGCCTGTATTCCGAATTTTGACAAAGTGTTGCCGGCAGCGGAATTGCTTCGCCCAGCATCAAATGTTTCGGGAATCTTGTCATATCGGCGCTGCATTCCGACATTAAATCGAATGCAGCATTTTTAAATTCATTATAAGCCAGAATCAAATCCTGAAACAAATCATAAACATATTGAACACCAAGAAATGAATTGAGAGTAGCATCAGCATCATTGAGAAAATTCTGCAATTTCGCCAGTTTTGTGAGAACCGGAGTTGTAGTGAACGGATTTTTCTCACTGTAAGATTCAATAAGCAAAGGTCGGTAAATATCATAAGTCTCGGCAAGTGCTTTTATCAGTTTATCAAAAACTTCAAGTATTGTAGTTGCATAATTCATCGAAAATTCTTTGTAATCTTTTGAGTTGGGACTGTTGGGATTAAACAATACCCTTTGCATATTAACTGTCGGCAAGTTGAATTTTTCGGGGAAAACTGCATCAAGTTTGCCAGTGTTTGTTCTGTTCCAAACCTTTTGTAAATCAGTTTTGCTGATCAGTAATTTACGGAGTGTCAAAATCCTTTCTTTTCCCAGCTCATCGCAGCCTTTTCCCAGACACGATTTCAAATCCTTGTCGAAGCTTTCGATAAAAAGCAATACAATTTTGTCGGTAAGGAAAGTTTCATCATTGAGCAGCTTATCATCAATACCGGCTTTTGCATTTTCGGTCAGCAATTCATGCAAAACGATGTCCTGTTTGTTGTTTGCACCAACAAAAGGTTCGTAAATTGTTCCGGGTGGCAAATTATATGGCCGGTATTTAACTGTTACACAATCGCCAATATTTATCAAGTAACCTTCGGAAGTAATTCCAGTACCTTTTGAAATAGTGATCGTGTTTTCACTCTTGTTGAAATCAATCTCCAAACCACATACTACGCCCATCCCAATCAATTTGGCCCGTGTCAACCTGTTTTGCTGGTCGAGGTAATTTACCATGTTATTGAGTTGGGTACTTGTGAGTACCTGGTTGCGTTCAAAAACCGGGTAGGTATTTAGAATATCAGTCATTGTATTTTGTTTTAAGCATTTCCTAAAGCCGAGTTATCAAGTATAATTGCATTTTCAAGCGTTTCATCCTCTTCACAATCATGAAGAGTTCCGGTGGGATATACGTTTCGGAGTTGGTTCCGAATGTCGATCAGTTCGTTGAGCCGGGCCGACAGCAAGCCAAAATCCTTTTCTTTTTTGGCATTTTCAACAAGCCAGGCTTTGTATTTTTTTTCAAATTCAGTCATCTGTTCGCAGCTAATCCAGCAGATTACAAGAAAAACATGAGCAGGGGCTTCGAGCCTGAGTTGCTTTTCGAAGAAGCGCCTGAAATCCATGTTATCAAACCTGCCTTGCCAATGGGGAATGATCACACTTGCAATACAAGTGTACGGATCAGTAATCTGGCAATCATCACATTTATCTTCATCGATAATAATTTGCAGCAAATTGTCTTCCACTTCGGTTTCAACCCTACTGAAAATAATATCCTGTGAACCTGAATTATCAACTACTTGTTTTGCCAGAAAATGGCCATCGTTTATTTTGTCGGTTGAACCCCTGATTTCAATTATTTCGCCCGGCACAATATTTAATGTATCAGCATCTGAAACAGTTATGCTCTGGTTTGTTGCCGAAATAGCTGTAATTACAGTGCCTTTCATAAAAGTAATATCGCCAAAAGGAGAAAAATGCGAAATTTCGGAATGAATTTTTTCAACAGGTTTTATGCTGGTGCGGTTTGTACCTGCATCAAAACTTATACTTTTCACTTTGTAAAATGCATCATTTGCACCAGTATCCGAAATTGTAAATTCACTTGATTTTTCAGTAATTTCAGATGCATCCAAATTGGCAGTTAAATCACCGTCAACTTTAAAAACATTAGTAATGATACTTGCAGAATATAAGGGTAGTTTTATGTTGAAATAGAGTGAACCCAAATTGGCAATTCCCTCTGTTAATGTTTCAGTATCGGCATCAACAAATTGTTGGCCTTTTACTTTTGGGCGCAATAAAACATGTTCAAGCACATGAAATCCTTCGTTACTGAAAAATTTTGAAGTGATAAATTCAATGAAAAGATCAACAGATTTTAAATCATAACCACCTTTAAATGTGACTGAATTGGGTGTTACCTGTTCAATTTTAAAAGATTTTGAATAGCTGAATTCGCCTGTATCATCATCTGCCGGAACCGGTTCTTCAACCAAAATTATAGTTTCGGAACCTAAAAATTCAATTGAAAAAATTGTATAATCCCCGTCAACACTATCAGAACCTGAAACCTTTATTTTGCTGCCTTTGAATAATTTATTTGTAAGGTCGGTCCCAACTAAAAATGAATTGTTGTCTTTTACAGCTGAATACGCAAACTTCTCGGTGTATCCAACAACACCATCGGCAACTGTTGAGGGTATATTTTCGCTTACTTTTACTGTAACTTCATCTTTGTTTGCTGTTGCTGATACAATGCTGTAATCCCCGTCGTTTGCAGTGGAACCTGTAATTTGAACAGCTGTAGATACAAGGTTTCCAATTTCATCAGCCAGCAGGTTATTAAAATCAGCGTCAACACTTTCTGCCAAGTCAACTCCCTGATTATTGAAAATTCTGAATCGGTAATTTCCACTTTCATCGGTAAAATAAAATTTACCGTTTTGTGTGGCATTATCAATCAATTGCCAAAGGATTTCGGGAAGTTGTTGCTGCGCTTTAACCAACAGTTCGGCTTCGGTTTCGATATTGTAAAGCAATTCGCCCAAAGGAGTTGTATTTGAAGTAATTGTTTCATTCACAATTATTTCAGTATTTGCACCAACATCAGTTGCCGAAACCACCGTGTAAATACCATCGTTATCCTGCGAATCGGCAATTATTAAAACGTTGCCAACAGCCAGTTTTACTGCAATATTTCCGTCGATAACGATTTTTTTAAGCGCAGTATCAACCGAAATAATATCGACTTCCTGCTTGTTTTCTCCTTCAACCAAAAATTCGCCTGTAATTAATTTATCAGCAAAATTTGTACTGAATGGTTTTGAAAAAAGATCGTAACTAACAATTGCAACAGGTGGATTTTGAGCCATGTCCACCGAAATACTGTATTGAATGTAATTTAACAGCGGGCAGGCCAGATTATTTCTGTTCGACTCTGGATTATTGTAAAACTCGTTTGTAAACACCTGAACAAGTTTGTCGATATCAATGTCCATTTCGCCACCGGGATCGCTGTCAGGATAATTTTCCCTTTCGCCGATTGCTAAAATTTCATTGCCACAAACAAGCGTAAAGTAATGGTTGCTGCCACTTTGTTCAATTTCCAAATGATAGTTTTCCTTGCTTAAACCGAGGACTATAATTTTTTCGATAGCCAGCTTTGCTTCATTTTCAGTTTCGAAAAGTTCGTAGCTTTTCATGAGCAAATCAGGCACTAAATCATAAATACGAACGTGATAACCACCTGTTAAATGAAGTAATACAAACGACGGCGAAAAATTGAGTTTTTCAGCGCCCGACTCATCGATTCCGGCAAGGAAAGAAGCCCTTCTGCGGAGTCCTGAAATATTATCGGGATGCCAAAGTTTGCAGGTTTCCTGGTGGTTGAAGCCTTTTCCCCGCGCCGAACTGATTAAAGGATAGGCATTCAAAAATGCAAGTTTGTCCTCCACAAGTTCTTTGGGCGCAGAAAATTCACCTGATATTTTAAAAGTGAGAAGTGCATAATCTGTAAATTGTTCGGCAAACCTGCCAATTAAATGATCAAGAAATTTATTTTTTCTGATGAAGAAATCCTCTTCGCTTTCGGCAATTGTGTTTAATGTAACCGCGTGTCCGTTCTTATCAACATATAATTGGTCAGCATTTGGAACAATATCAAATAACGGTTGCGTGTAATATGTCCTTCCGATAATATAATTGCCAAACTGATCTTTTTCAGCGTTCATCGAGAAAAGATCTTTAACATGTGCCAATTGTGAAAAATAGTCGGCCAGCAACTGGTCGAAGTGCATTAAAAAACCCTTCAGTTGTTTGGCACTTGCCTGTTTGCGGTAATTTACAGCCAGGTTGTTCCCCATGTTCGGGATGCCTTCTTCGCCGATTCCATACGTTAAGGGGAATTCATTTTGAATGCTTTCATAGCTTTCCAGATTGCGGTAAGTGCCTTTCGGAACTTCAAAATCGAGTACGGGATTGGTTAATTTTGGTGTGCGTTCCTTTACTTCAAGTTCTGCAATTAACTCATCAACCACTGTATTTGATGCCCGGAACGGCAATTGATCTTTGTAATAAGTTATTTTAGAATTTAACAAACTGAGCCGTGGCACATAATTTTGTTCGAACGCCAGCCGCATACACCATTTTACTGATTTCGATTCAATTGAGCCATCTTCATTGTCTTGCGGAATATTGGCAATCTGAATGGTTCTCACAGAAATAACGCCTTTAACGTCCATGATAATCTGAATCAAATCGGAAACGTGGATAAACTTTTTACGGTCGGCTTTTTCGAGTTCATTGTCATCGATAAAACCGTGTTCGAGTGCCGGTCCTTCAAAAATCTGATCAACCGAAAGGCACTCATCTTCATTAATTGTGTAGAAAGTCAAAAGTTCGCCTGCTGTCAGCAATTCAGAAGAAATATCCTCAATAACATAAATTTTTGTAGTAGAAGTGTCCTTGTCAACCGTAATTGATTTTACTGTGTATTCACCGTCGTTGCTCCTCGAATTTACTATTGAAATCAGATCATCTTTAAAAAGGATTTCTTCGAGTATTTTATCGACAACGAAATATTTATTTGTTGTGTCGGTTTCAAGAATTTTGAGTTCATGCAGGATTTTACACTTGTCGAGCATTTCGTCGAGCGTATAAAAATAAACAGCTGGCGAAAGAAATTTGGCAATTCTATGGTATATTTCAGACTGCACAACTTCCACATCAGCCTCCCTTTCAAGCTCAATATCAGCACAAACGGCTATTTTTTCAACTTTTAGCGCGCTTAGTTTATAAAAATCTTCGCATAAATTGCGATTGGCATGTAAACGTGCTTTAACCGCTTCAATTATGTCTTTTATTAATTTAATTTTTTGCAGATAAAAAGCCAGCAGACTATCAGAATTATAATAAATGAAATCGTTGATTTGGGTTTCAATTTTATCTACTCCCGCAACGTCAACAATATCCGAGGCTGTAGTTTGTTTCCCAGTCAGTTTTACTTCGTTGTTGATCAATTCAAAAGAAAACTCGTAATTGCCCGGGTGATTTGAAAATCGTAAAGTAATATTATGAATATCAGCTTTTACACTTACTTTATTGCTCCAGTCGGTATCTTCACTGTCCCACCGCGGAAATTCAACAGCTATTTTAATTGTCAAACCATTCAGGTTTGTATCGTCGGGATGGTTTTCGATAACCAAAGTCCGGGTGAGCGAATTTTCATTCAAATCGCCAAATTCATCGCTCTTTTCAAACTCAAGTAAAATATCATATAAAATACCAATATCAAGCGGCTTTTGCCCGGGAATTGCAGGGTCAGGTTCATAACTCAGTTTGCTTTCGTCCTTATGAACATAAACCGGAATTTCACTGGATTTTGCTTTTTCAATCCAGGCATTTTTTACACCAACATGTTCTATTTCTTCGTTACTGACAATGTGTTTGTCAACATCAATCAGCAATTTGCGGTAATCGTTAATGGTAACCGGACAATTGGGAAGAATTTCGCGTGCTGTAAAAAAGTTGCGGATATCAGTGGCTTCCTTGTTTTCGGGGTCATTTTCCAGCAAATCTTCAATATTATACGAAGCCCTGTAACCGAGTTCGGTAATCGCATAGGCCAAAACCTCAAGGATTGTAACCCCCGGATCGTGAATATTATAATCCGTCCATATTTTTCCGGCAACTTTTTGGATATATTTAAGCCCTTCTTCGCGGAGGAAGTCGTATTGCTGGCTTTTTGATTCCGGCGTTTTTTTCGATATGGTAATTGATTCTGACATTCAATATTATGTTTTAATTGCACCGACAATCATCCGCCGATGCTATTACAATATTTTCAACAAGATTATCTTCACATTCGCATTCACCCTCGGTTTCCAAAACCTTTATTTCATGCACTGATGCCGAGCCAAGAACTGAAGCCGAAGTGGAAGCAATTGCTTCGTCAACATCTTTTAAGGGGTCATTAGCCGGATCACCGGGAACTATATGGAACATTTCGAAACAGGTTATGTAATCAACATATTCCTGTTCCTCAACAAAATTCAAAATAACCGACTTGTGTATTTTTCCGCCAAAAACTATGTCGGACCCCGTTGCATACGCCCACGGCGAAAGGAATTTTATTAATGCTTCGTTTAGTTTTACTGAATAAATTCCCTTGTCGAATCCAGCATAAAAACTAACATTGAATTTTACACGAACTTCCTCAAACAAAGGATTATACACATGCAAATTGATAAACGGCGACTGGATAGCACGAATAAAAGTTTTAATATCCTCAAGCGTAACAAGACTTGTGCGCGGTTTCAAAGGATCAACAGCATTTTTGTTGCGGATATTTGAAACCACAACCAAACTTACATTTCCAGGGGCGGCTTCATTTATGCTTGTGGCAGTGCCGTCATAACTGGTATGGTTCAGGCATTTAACCTTGTAAACTGAAGGAAAATTCTGCAGAATGATATGTTCGTAATCCCAAATTGTGATTGCCCGGTTTTTGTGGCGCAACCTTTCACTGACACGGGTATAAAATTCGTCACTTTCCTCTTGTACCCTTCCACCAAAAGATGTGTAAGGCTGATCGATTTTCTTAATTGCCGAATCGGCTACCACCATTTTTGAAATCGTTTTTTCAGGAAGAGGTACGGCTAAATAATCCGGATCGTTATTTTTATCCTCAAACACAACTTTTGCTGCCTGGCATTTTATTTCAATAAGTTGCGGAATTCCCTCAGAATCAATTTCTGCGGCTGCCTTTAACCAATGCAAACCATTTTTAAGAATATTATTGTTTTTCGAAGCTTTTGAAGGGATATCGAAAAGAATTACTCCGGTTGTGATCAATCCTTTAGTTGAGTCGGATAAAATATTCTGATCTGAAAAATCCTCCCATTTATCACCGGCCAAATAACTCCATTTTATTGCAGGAGGTGTTAGATCGGGGTCAGAACTTCCTTCGGAAACCTGGAATAAAACCGAGAGATTCTGAGGTGGAACAAGATCTTTTATACCGATATACAATTCGCCTTCATTGTTATACTGCGGAAAAAGATAGTTATCTGGATTTGTGGTTTTTATTTCGCCCGCACCCATTGGATGAATTTCAAATAACTGTTCTATCCGATCATTAAAATCGACCGAATCAACATTTATCGCATTAATTTCAACTGTCGATACATAGTCTAACGAAATGTTTTCCAACTGGGGAGTATGCGGTTCATTAGGTAAATCTCCGGTGTAATCTTTGTCTGCATTTATTCCGGCAATTACTGCTTTAGTGTAGGATAACTGGTAATCTTTATGTCCAAAATCGGTTCCGTCCAACGCTATTTTCAAAAATCCTTTTTTACTTTTTTGGTCATATTCACTAAACGGACTAAGTTCTGTATCGCGTTGTATATTTCCTAAAATTTTATTCGTGGAATCTCCCTGGTTATCAGAATTTGTAAGAGATATTACATTATCGGCAAGCAATTTCCCGCTTTCATCGGCAAAAAGTCTTGAATTAACAGCACTTACCGATTTCCAGCTTTTTTTATCGAGCAGGCTGGTTTTTGCCTTGAAAGAGTCATTGGCTTGTGCAACCGGTTTTGGATAATAATTTTTATAATAATCTTCAAAACCCTTTGCATCATCGGGTAATCCAAACCATTTCAAATTGATATTCAGTTTATTGAGTGATTTCTGAAATACTTCCCAACTACCCACATAAAAATTGGAAGTTACAATGGGGCGGTTTCCAAACGGCTGGAAAGGTTTGCCGGGATCAAGAACAGACTGGTCGTTTTGAATTATTAAGTTTTTTACTTCACGCACATCAACTTCAACTTTAACACTTTCGAGTTTTAAATCTTTTAAATATTTATAAATGAATGGATTGTTTTCGCTTTTTGGGTTGAGTATTATTTTTACAACGGGCCATTTTGTTTTAATGGGATCAAGCAGGTTTTCTTCGTTATAAGCTACTATTGCTTCCTGGTCGCGGGTAATTGTGCGTTTGATAATGATTTGGCTATTTTCCCTGTCGATTTTGGTTGAGTGAATTGGGTCGCCAAAACTGTAAACAAGATCGTTTATTTTGTCGGTACCAATATATTTAATATCATACAACTGCTGCAAGCTTGTAAATCCGGCAGTTCCCAATTTATTTCTTTCCGAAATAATTCGTGAAGCCACAGTCATACCAATATCATAATCTCTGATTTGGTCACCAAAACCTGATTCAGGATTGTCGAAAACAGGCCCTTCCTGAGGTTCAGTTCCGGCAATGTCGGCAGCAGTTTTCGAAGCGTTTATAAAGTCGAGGATGCGTTTTGCAATTATCGGATCAACATCGCCAAAACCGTAAGAAAAGCTTTTCTCCCAAATGGGTTCTATCCATTTTTCCTCACCACTGAATTTTAATCTGAATGCATCATAAAGCATTTCATCGTAAATTTCGTCAAGAATCGAATCTTTTGGCAAATTCAGATAAATTGTAATAATCCGTTCACCTTCAGCAAGAAAAAGATTTGGAGAAGCAATTGCCAAACCAATTTCAGAAAGATTTCTGTCGGCAACAAGCGCATCATTGGTTCCTGAATTGAGGTTCGGGAATTTTATCCCGCCAAAAGTCCTCCAGCTTTTTTCATCGTTGGTCAATTCACCGCCAATTCCGTCTTCAGAGTTGGCAACCAATGAATTATAAAGCCTGTAATCATTTTTTGGATAAGGCAGGTACGCCGAAAAAATATCGTGTTTATTTGTAAAAACAGCTTTAAGTTCAGAAACAGTGGCTTTGTTTAATGCTGTTTCCTCCTTAGTTTCATAAAATACATTGTTACCAAGTGCATCTTTTCCGGCTTTGAATTCGGTTTCCTTTTTCAGCAGGTGCGATGAAACGTGTTTTGCAAGTTCGAAAATCAGGTAAACCTGGTCGGGAACGGCAGGTTTTTCAACCAGGTGCAACACATCGCGATAATAAAAATCGAGGTGCTTTTTGGTTATTTTGTTCATCTCGTCCTGCGCATGTTTGAAAATCTTCAAAAACGCCATGAACAGGGAAAAATGAGGAGAATTGAACTGGCTGGTTTCATCAAATATTTTGTTGAAAAAGTCATTCCAGTTTCCATCCTCAGCATTGTTCAAATTGAAATAAACAATCTCATTGGCATATTTTGCAACAAAATCCTTCAGGTCTTCAATATTTCGTTCATCAACAGCAACATAACCCGGGAGCAAAGTTTTGAGTATCCTTTGTTCCTGGCTGGTTCCATCGCGTTGCAGCGGATTCTTTGATTTACAATTTATCGCCATTTGCCTTTATTTTTCTGATATATCAGTCCCTTCGTTTAAATAATACGGGTAAACTATGTTTCGTCGGTTGTTTGTAGCGATTACGGTATAATCAATCCTTATTTCAACCAAACCGTTTTCGTTATCCTGGTTGTAACTTATATCATCGGTTTCAATTCGTGGTTCGTAAAAAAGTATGGCGCGTTCAATTTTATCGCTCATTCGTTTTGCGAAAGAAACGTTCAATGGTTCGAATAAAAACTCTTCCATATTTGCACCAAAATCGGGTTGCATTACACGCTCACCTTTTATTGTTGATAGCAGAATAATCAGGCTTTGCCTTATATCTTCTTCCTCGTCAACCATTTGTACGCCGTGGTCGCCACGCGTAAAAACCGGCGGAAACGACCATCCCCGCCCGAGAAATGTATTTTCTTCTATTTTAATCTTTGCCATTTATCCGATTATTACTGTTGGTTCGCCCACTGCTGCCGAAGCACCGCAAATTGCCGAATCTCCCACCCTGATTGCCGGTTTTCCACCAATCAAAACTGTTGTGCTTCCCATAGGGAATGGACTGACAGTTGGTTGGTGAACATTTGGCGGCAAGGAACAAATATGGTTGTCGCCTAAAACCGCGGCAGGCATTCCGCCAATTAAAACTGTAGGTTCTCCCGGGCCAACAATCGTCCCTCCGTGGGTAGTTGTATCTGTTACTCTTGCTGCAGGTGGCATATTTAAAGTTTAATGTTTAATCCCGATAGCTATCGGGACAAAGTTTAAAGTTCAATTTCAATTTATCATTACAACTGATCCTTTCACAACTGCCTGTCCGCTTGTTGACATTTCGGCACCGGCGCTACCTTCAGCCTTAAATTGAGCCTGCGCTTTCACATTGATATTTACGCCTTCCAAATTCAAATCGCCTGAAGCTTTAATGTTTATATCACCCGGACTTTCCATTGTTATTCCATCCGAAGTCAACTCTATTTTATTGCCATTTTCATCTTCGATAAGAATACTGCCTTCGTCTTCACTTAAAATGATTTTGTTGCCTTTTGGTGTTTCAGTTGTTACAATTACTTTGTCGTCATCAAAAGTGAATTTCATTTCACTGCGGCTAACATAACCTTTAATATTATTTTCTTCCTCCGCAGGAATTGGCGATGGTTTTGCACTGCTGTAAACTGAACCAAGGATAATTGGATTACGCGGGTCGCCGTTCAGAAAACCGACAATTACTTCATCATCCAGCTCCGGTCTGAAAACCCAACCACGGGAATCAGCGCCGTCAATAGTTGTGAGTCTGGCCCAAACGCCTTCATTCTCATTGTCAAGAATTGGCAATCGAACACGTATTCTTTCTTCACCTTCGGGATCTTCGTGAATATTTGTAACAATACCGATTTGCAAACCATGAATTGCAGGAACAAGTCCGGAAGCCGGTTTTTCAACAATGTCATTATAAATATCTGTGAACCATTCCTTATCAAGGCCAAATTCAATATCGGTAAACCAGGGTGTATCGCCCGACATACGGTGAGCAATTGAAGATACAAATGCAACACCATTGAAACGTGCTCCAAAACCCGCAAGTTCAATCACGTCGCCAGGTTTTATATCGCTGAAACCCTGGATTTTGACTTTGCCTTTAATTTTTGCCAAACGACTGCGCATCAACCTGGCATCTGACCATGCTTTTAATTCGCTGTCGGAAATTTTTCCTGTATGTTGCATCGGAAGTTCTTCAAGGCCAATTACGTTTGCCAAATCAGAAATTAAGAAATTTCCCTGTTCGTTAAACGATGGTTCTTCAGCTTCACCTTCAATAATTTCCTGGTTCGCAAAATCCCACGAACTGCTTTTTACAGTAACATACTGGTCGCGTGCATCCATTCCGGCTTCAAAATCATGTACATTATGACCGTAAGCCAGTTCAAGAATCGGGTCGCCTGATAAATCGGGGGCTTTTACTGTTATTTTTCCATCGTCAACAAAAACAAGTTTCCCGTTTACTTCAGCTCGTGAAACAAGAAAATCCCAGTCGGTTACATGGTGCTGAACCATTTCCTTGTGGGTTACTTCGGTTGCTTCTATATCAGGTGTAAGTCCGTAATCGGCTACAATTCCTTCAATTATTTCACTGTCTTTAACCTCCTCAAAGTATTTGTTTTTTCTACCGATTGTAAGCTTTACGGCTTCATCTTTCAGGTCGATTATTAAAAAAGAAGGCTTATCTTTTTTCGATTGAATAGCATGTTTTGTAATAATTCCTTTAAAAATTGTGCTTTCATCGGAATGATATCCGGCCTTAATTTCGATTTCGTTTCCCGGAACAAACAAATTTCCCGAACTCACTTCAAAATCTTCACGTGGTAAACTTCCGTCAACAATCATAATTCGTGCAGTAGGTATTTTATTTACAGATTTGACAACATAAATGCTATCAATACCAATTTCCCCACTTATTTCCTGTCCATTCGACAAGATAGTGAAGGTTGCAAGGTCGGTCTCTGCCTGAGTTGGTATTATTCGAGAATCAGCCATACTTTTATTTTTCAATTGGAGGGAGCACAAGTTGCTGTCCTGCCTTTAGTTTCCTGAAATTATTTATGTTGTTTACACGGGCAATTTCGAGGTAATACTTCGAATCGCCGTAAACATTTTTTGCAATCAGTGGCAAAGTTTCGCCAGCTTTAACAATACGAAAATGTGTTAAATCCGGAGATTTTAATCTTGCCTGGGCAGCTTGTTCGGTGCGTGAAACCGATTGCTTAAATACAGCATTAACATTTGCACGAAGCGGCGCCCCCGATGAATGAAATAGTTTATAAGTAACTGTGGCGCTTTCCATTACGCCGTTAAAAATAAACGTACCCCAGCTTAACTGCAAAAAATTAGGTTCGTGGGTTGAGCCATTCAAACCCTGAGTAATTGCCATAAAAGCATTGATTTGTTCCTGCACGTAACCAACTTCGCCAACTTTAGGATTCAAATCAACCGACGTACCGCCAACGCCTGAAACACCTGTGCCATCAAAAAGAAAATCAAAAGAGACACTGTCGGATTGAAGTCGGCGGTAAGACTGGTTATCGGCGGTTCCACCCTGCGGAGTTTCACCAATCCATACTGAACGGTAGTTTTGACTGAATGTATTTGGATTGTACATTACAGTAAAAATATCGCCTGTTGAAGTTCCAAAATTTGCATCCTCAAAAGCTTCAATGGTAAGTTTTGCCACTTCGGCCAATCCATCAAACAGATTTAAAAGTCCCATTAACGTTCTTTTTTCTCGTTGATAATCTGAAGGATCATATCCACTGTTTCTGTACAGCAACCTTCCTTTTCGTTTTGATTCGAATTGTTTGTTCTACCGCCATTTTGCGCGTTGCTACCCGGCGAATCATCAATTGTAGCCCTGATAACCAATTCCCTGATTTCGATCATATACTTATATTTACACTTGCTGCTAAATTCAAAGCCACTGTTGTTACGTCAATTCTTCTGAAATACTGGTAAGCAAACTCTATACTTTCAATTACGATTGTTCCCTGCTCGGCGTTAAATTCAGAAATGTCCCATTTTACAGGCCATGCTTTAATAAAATTCCAGGCTTGAATTGGGATGTGGTCACCGTTCAGCAAAATAACCGTAATGTCATTGGCTTCAAAAGCATAATTTTCAGTAGAATCCTGAAACCATTGCATCAGTTGCGAACCAATTAACATTCCGCGTTTCAGCACAAGATTTTGATAGGTTACCGGGTTGGGTAATTTATGTTTAAACCGGTTTTCGCCTCCTTCATGATATTCTTCAATACTCACTTCGGCATTTATACCCGAAACAGATTGAAACCCAATATCAGGGATTCCCGGATATTTAAGCAACAAGCCCTCGAACCTGACAAAAAAATGAAAACCGAGTGGTGGATAAAATAGTGCCATTTGTTAATTGATTTTCAGCAGATTATTAAGAGAATTCAATATTCAATCCCTCGTGACATAATTCTATACTTTCAATAGCCACCTCGTTGCCTGTAGAATTTAAAGACGGCCCTTCAACTTTACATGGGTATGCATTCTTTATTTTCCAGGAAACTACGGGTTCGTGTTCTTCATTCAATAAGCTGATTGTGAGATCACGCCGTTCAATGCTGTTCATTTTAACTGTGTTCAACCACTTGGAAAAATCGTCATCGCTTTTGAAAATCCCGCGTTTAAGCGTAATATTCGAATACTGTGGGATACCGGGCATTTTTGTAACCTGGTACTCGGGGGAACTTCCTTCCCTGTAATCAATATTTTGCAATTCAACAGTCAGCCCCGAAACTTCTGTGAAGCCAATTCGTTGTCCACCCCATTCAACCTGGAAATGGAAAACTGTTACCGGATAATTTATTGCCATAACTTTATGTATTAATGATTTAAATGATTTTTAAACTGATTTATGATTCTTGTAATTTATGAGAGAATTTCAGGATTATAAACTCGGCCGGGCGCACTGCTGCCAGTCCGATTTCGATGTTCATCCTGCCTTCAAGAATATCCAAAGCTGTCATTGTAACTCCGAGACCGACTTTAACAAAGAAAGCCTGTTCGGTTTTTGCTCCGGCAAGTGCGCCATCGCGCCACAATGTTGTAAGGAAATTCTCGATCATCGTTTTTGTACGTAACCAGGTATTTGCATCGTTGGGTTCGAAAACCACAAATTCTGTTGCTTTTTTAACCGATTCTTCGATATAAATGTACAACCTGCGGACAGGTACATACCGCCATTCATTGTCGTTCCCGGCCAAAGTGCGTGCTCCCCAAACCAATGTTCCTTTTCCGGTAAACACACGTAAAGCGTTGATTGATTTCCCTGTTGATGCATCTACGTTCAACAATTCCTGCTGCTCATGAGTAATTTTGGTAACCGGACCAACAACAGACCTGACTCCCACATTTGCAGGAGCTTTCCAAACACCACGTTCGCGGTCAACCCGGGCATAAATTCCCGCTATTGTTCCGCAAGGCGAAAGTTCCGCATATAATTTTTTGATTTCAGCTAAAATAGAACGATACAAACTTGGATGACTTGCACTTAGCGCGGTTAACGTTTGCCCCTGAACATTATCAACAGTTGCTGCTACACCATTTTCAGTGTGCGTATCAACATTGACAACGGCTTCATCGAAACCAAAATTAAGCACCGTGTTCAAATTTGGGTAATAAGCTGCCCCATATTTCATATTGTCGGAACCGATTGCTGTACGAAAAGCAGTCATGTCGGTGCCATACACATCGGAGATGGTAAACCTGTCCTGCAACTTTGCACAATGCGCCAGTGAAGCACTGATAACAGCACCGTAAGCAGTTACATCAACAAGGGCATGAGCGTCGGGAAAAACAAGAAGAGTAGGTTCGTCAACTTTTTCAAGATCAAGAATACCTCTTGTAAGTCCAGTAGAGTTATTGGCCGGAGCAACAACCGGATTTGTATAATTACCAACTGACATAATATAACAGGGACCTCCTCCATTGTTGTAAAACATTTGGAGTTGGTAGTACATTTTATAGTCAGAAGGTGTGGTTAGTGTTGCTGTAATTAATCTGTCCGTCAACACGTCATTTGTGTCAAGTGTGTCAGCAACCGTTATGGAAATGTCTTCGTTGTTTGGGCCTCCAAAAATCTCTTCGTACTCCAGGAGTGAACTGATTCTTGTTGCCTTAAATAAAAGTTTTGTGTCATCGCCATTTTCGGTGGCGCGTTGAGTGTACCCAATAAAAGCGGGTATGGCCGTTTCAACACCCGCTATTGAAGCAGGTAATGTCGAGATCTCCTGAATATAGACTCCCGGTGTTTTGTAATTTGCCATTTGATCAATTTTTTATTTTTGTTTTTAATAATTTCTAAGATTCCTGCAATTTGTGAGAGAATTTCAGGATTATAAATTCAGCTGGTCTAACTGCAGCCATTCCAATTTCAATGTTCATTCGGCCTTCAAGAATGTCAAGCGCTGTCATTGTTTGACCCAAACCTACTTTCACATAAAATGCCTGTTCAGGTTTTGCACCTGCCAGAGCGCCATCGCGCCATAAGCCCGTGAGGAAATTTTCAATCATTGCTTTTGTGCGCAGCCATGTATTTGCATCGTTGGGTTCGAAAACCACAAATTCCGTGGCTTTTTTGACTGACTCTTCAACAAAAATGAATAACCTTCTAACCGGCACATACCTCCATTCATTATCGTTTCCGGCTAAAGTTCGGGCACCCCAAACAATTACTCCCTTTCCTGCAAATTTCCTGATTACGTTGATAGATTTTCCGGTGGTTGCATCCACATTCAGGTTTTCCTGTTCCATGTTTGTAACCATTTCAGATGGATCTTTTACAAGCCTCAGACTTACATTTGCCGGAGCCTTCCATACGCCGCGTTCAAAATCGACACGTGCATAAACCCCTGCCATTGTTGCAGAAGGATAAAGGGTGATTTCAAATTGTTTATTAATTTCTTTTACAATATTATTATAAAGTGTTTTGTCAGCTTTTATGCCGTCATTTCCGCCGGTGAGAGTTGGACCAGACAATACAATTCCGCTGCCACTGCCGCTATCGGTATAAACCAAAGTGATACTGTTTCCTGCATTCCCGGCAGCAGCTGTAATTGTAATTACATTTGAAGCTCTTGTTGCAGTGTAAGCTGCATCGGCAAAAGTTGTTATTGCTGTAAGCAAGGAAGTTGCAGCCTGCACATTGGTCGCACCGGCTTGCCAGTCAAGTGCCGCGCCTTCAGTAAATACCTGACCATTGATTGTTACCTCATCACCAGCTAAAACCGAAAAGTCATTAATTGTAATTGTACCTACTGCTGAGGCAGGATTATTGCCCCCGTTCAATACATTTTCAAGGGACATACTCCCGATAAATGTTCCGCCTGTGCGGCTATCAGTTATTGCCACCCCGGAGTTTTCGAAATTTAACCCGATTGTTGTTTTAAGAGATGGATAGTAAGCGGCACCATATTTCAAATAATCAGTTCCAACATCAGCTCTGAAATTGATGCTATCGCCGTCAACAGTTCCCAATGGATCATAAAATGCATCCATAATTGCAAACCTATCCTGCAGTTTATTGCATTGTGCTAGCATATCATCATTGATGGTTTTGCGATTTGTTGCTGTTAAAACAATAGCTTCAGGAACGACTAACAAGGTTACTTCATCCTCTTTTTCAACGGCTGTTAATCCTGCCTGCAAGTCAGTTACACTGATTAGTGTTGAAGGATCGGCAGGAATAGCCAGCCCTGTGTACAGACCTATTGAAACAATGTAGCACGGACCTCCCCCATTTCCAAAATACATTACAAGGTTATTATATAAAGTATATGGAGATAACTCAGTTGCTGCAGCCACAGCAATTAAAGTATCAGCTTCTGCAACACTCGTACCGGTGAGCGTTACCGTAAGATTTTCGTCAAAAGCACCTCCAAATATTTCCTCGTAATCAAGCAAGGAAGTAATTCGCACCGGAGTAGCATTATCCAGTGTTTTCCCGTTTCTTACCCTCTTTTCTGTGTAACCGATGAATGCGGGAATTGCTGTGGCAACCGGAGCTACTGAGGCAGGCAACTTCGATATTTCCTCGACATATACACCGGGAGTTTTGTAGTTCGCCATAATACTATTTTTTAAGTTGTTTTTAAATAATTCTGTTTACTATGTTACTTTCAAATAAATACATATACTTCCGATTCAATCCGGTCGGCAAAACTCTTTTTTATTCCACCATGAGAGGGATTTGGAAGATTTGCTATAATTGTTTGATTGTCGGATACTTTCTTTAACTCTATTTTCAGTTTTGGCGACTCGTAAAACGGGATTTTTTGATTCGAGCCGAAAACAAGTGTTTTCAGGTTATTCACAAGAATGTCATATTCGAGAATAACGGCTGTAACCTGCACTGCTCCATTGCTGTTGATGGCAGTAACAAGGTTGGTTGCTGTGTCAGCAGGAGTTGCCCCGCGGTTGAATTCAGTTCCTTCAGTAAAACTAACTCCGCCAATATTTACAGAATAACCCGTAATATCGTTGTTGATAATCGTAATTGTGCCAGTTGCCGACACACCGGTTCCGCCACCAGCCAGAGTTTGACCCGACAAAGAAATTGCCGGAAAAGTTCCACCTGAATATGACAATGCAATTGAATTACCTGCTGCCCCCGGCGTTTTGGCCGTTACACCAATGCTGGCATACAACCTCTGGAAATCATTAATAATATATGGAACGCCATTCAAAACACCCGAATCGGTAATCAACAATGAGTCAGTGGAAAGGTCAATATTTTTGCTTTTGTTGATGATATAAAATTTCCAGAACGAATCAGCACTTTTAAGCTGAACTTTATACTCTTCCGTATCGCCATATAAATTATCTGTTGCTGAAGTATATAAAATATCAACTACTCCCAAAATACTGTCTTTTTCCAACAGTTCATCAACATAAATTTCTTCAGATTTCAGCGTAAGAGTTTCAGCATCATTTTTAATTTCAATTTGGTAACGCCCTCTTTGATAGTCGCGTAAATCAATTTGCTGTTCAAAAGTGTTGTTATTGTTTATTGACAAAGAAATGGTAGTTGGCAAAGGAGCTCCGTTTCCATCTTTACCAACCGAAACCGGGTTTCCTGCTGCATCTGTAACAATCATTTTTACTGATGAAGGATTTCCACTAATGCTAAACTGATAGGTAAAAAGTGGCCCTTTTACTGAATCAATAATTTCATTTGTCAGTATTTCAGGGCCGTTGCTGTTATGCGAAGGATTGGAAGGATCGTTAGTAAAATATATGATTTTACCTGATCCAAATTGGCGCAAGGGAGATTCATCCAAATCAGTAATATTGAGCAACCCCGGAATATTCGCAGATTTTAAAACGAATACAAAATGTTGGTTTTTATCGAGTTCTACAAATGGTGTTGTTTCATCATCGAGTGTTTTATACAAGATTGTTATACCACTTGGAAGACGTTTGAATAACATTTTACCGTTTCGAAGCAAAGATTCGGTGGCGGCTGTGGGATATAAAGTTACAAACCTGTCGAGCCCATCTTTAAAATAGTTGTGCCCTACAATTAGGTTTAATATCCGCGTGTAAATGATATTCATTTCTACTTTGTTTTACTATTAATACCAATCTTTTCAATTGGAATACTTGTATCAAAAAATTCCCTTTCCTGAAATGTCAATATTCGTATTTTGTAAAGCACTGACGGTAAATACTTTGCCCCTACAACCGACCAGAAATTAAACAATTGCTCGAAGGAATATGAATATAGTTCAACAACCAGTTTTGTTAAATTAGGATCAAAATCGGCCATTTTGGGAGAGTTTTCAGGAGTGAACACATTTTTAGCCTGAAAAAATGAGATAATCCACGAAAGTTGCTTCAAACCTTCAACATAATCATCCGTTGAATCTTCAGCTTCTGCATTTTGAAAATTTGCTGAAATCAATACATATAAATTGAGTTTTATTTCAGGGTTCAGTCGTTCAACATTTCCGTGATTATTTATTAAAGTTGATTTTTGATCTTTATAAACCCTGTCTTCTTCAATATTTATCAAGGAAACACCCAGCGATTTATTGGGAATCACAACACCTCCTCCTTCTGTAGCAACACTTGTCAGGAAAACCCGATCAACGGTTGGAGAACCTGTGCGGAGTTTCAGGTAATCATTTAATTCGTTAGTTAAAAAAGAAAGACAAGTGTGTATCATGTAGTATTAAGTTTCAATTTATTAGCATCCATCACAAAGTCTGATTTTCACGCATCAACTTAATTTCCAAAGCATTAAAAACCAACATATTAAAACAGATAAAGATTCTTTATTCTTCTATGCTTTCCAGTTTATTAAACTTTAAAATTCTAATTGTAATATATATTTTGTTTTTCGTCCTTACTGAGTACGCTAAAAGCTCCTCATTTGATTTAACCTGACTTAATGGTAACTGCAAACAAGTTACAATTTAAAAAAGTACAAGTCAATATCTTTTTAGAATTTTAATGAATTTTTATTTTTGAAATGGTAAAAATGGATTCAGTTTATGTTCCAAAAAAATGGGTTAATACATTTTAATGGCGAAAAATTGAAGTCGAATTACTTTAAAATCAAAATAAATACATGGAGCTAAACCCTGATATACAAAAACATGACGACCTTAAAAAGTATGAAAGCCCCAAAATTTATATTGTGATCTCATAATTCCGGAGTTTTGTTTTTGAGTTGGAAAACATTTACAAAAAAGTGTAGTTTAATTATTTTTTAAGGTAAAAAGTAAGTTTTCAATTTCTTTGACGAGTTTTGAACTTGAACCTGAGAAGTGGTTAAACATTATTGAAAATGCTATTAGTTTGCCCGACCCGGTTTTTAAATATCCAGCATAACATCTCACTCTTGTCATTGATCCACTTTTCGCATTCAATGTTTTACCGGGGAATAGTTCGGTGCTAAAACCTGAAAGTGTGCCACTTCCGGCATTGGGAAGCGAATTGATAAAAGCCTCACTATTTTCACTTTTTTTCGCCATAAAAATAAGGATTGAAGTAATTTGATCGGGAGAAATGGCGTTAAAATGTGATAAGCCACTACCATCTTCCATGAAAAAATCATCTTTCAAAATCTCTTTTGTTTTATAGAATTCTGTTATTAACTCAATTCCTGTCTCCCTGTTTCCAATTCCTGTTTTCTCTGTTGCAACTTGCTTTACCAAATGTTCGGCAAACAGGTTAACACTTTCGTGATTTAACACTTTAATAATTTCTGCCAATATTGGCGATTCATGAATGTAAAAGGGCTGAAACCTGGATTTATCAGTTTTTTGAATTTTGACATCCCCGGTAATGAAAATTCCTTCTTTTGCTAAATTAGTTATCAATTCATAGACAAGAATTTCCTCTGGTTGATGCACTGCTGCTTTAATAGTAAAAGCATTTCTGCCTTTTGGAATTGTACCCCGAATTATCCGGGTTTTATTAAACGGACTGCCAAAAACATACGCCCTGTCGCTATTTATTTCCGACGAAACAACTTCATTTGAAATTTCCATCCCTTCAATTTTTGGGTATGTTGAAATTACATTTGTCAACTCCCCTGCTCTTTCCGGTGATTTGAAAGTAATCCGGAATAAATTATCATAACATGTAAATGCATTTGCACCCGCTCCATAATAATTACCGATATCACCCCAAATCCAGGTTGACGGCACCTTTTCGGAATCGTAAATTGAAGCATCCAAAATTATATCGCCACTGATTTGCCGAATTCCTGCAGCTCTAATTTTTTGAACCCAAAAATTTATAAAGATGTTATTCGATTCATAACTGTTGAAATACATTGATCCCAAAGTTGGATCACCACCACCAATAATTACCAGATCGCCCTTTAATTCGTTATTTTCCTTCAATTCGCCAACATAACCAATTTGCGTTTTAAATCGATAATCTGCACCAAGTAATTCAAGAGCAGCTGCCGAAGTAACTATTTTTAAAGTAGAAGCAGGAATCATTAATTTATTGGGATTATATTCAAAAACTGACAATTCAGACTCAATATCTATGAACTGAATTCCAATCGAAGCATTTTTATATTCCTGTTGACTGAGGATTTTTTGAAATTCTATTTCAATACTGGTTTGGGAATAACCAAATATGGAAATTCCGCTAATTAAAACAGTAATTAAGAACCGTGTAATCATTTTTATTAATTTTGAGAAAATAAAAATAACAGAATTTGAGTTCAAAATTCAAAGTTTTGGGTTCAAAGTACCAGATACGAATTAAAGGCAGGCAATTAACAGCTCATATTAAAAAGTAAAAGGTACAAGACAATTAAAGACTTTCATCAGGAATCGAAATTAAATAAAATGCTAAAAACTTTACTAATTGTTGGATCAGGTGGGTTTATAGGAAGTGTGATGCGTTACCTTGTTCAGTTCTATGTTGAAAAAGGAATGACAAGTACTTTCCCGTTAGGAACTTTAATTGCCAATATTGCCGGTAGTTTTATCATAGGGATGGTGTTTGCCCTTGCCGAAAAGGGAAATTTACTGAATTCAGAATGGAGAATTTTCCTTACAGTTGGGATTTGTGGCGGTTTTACAACATTTTCAGCATTTGCATATAATAACTTTATAATGATAAAAGAAAACTCCATTGGGCAACTATTATTCAATGTGGGTGGAAACCTGTTTTTAGGCATACTTGCCGTGTATCTTGGTGTAATTGTTATCCGTATGATCTTTTAAAACCGTGTATCATGAAAACTTCAGAAAAAACAGGAATTTTAAAGGTTTACACAGATGAAAATGACAAAGTAAACGGTCACCCTTTATTCGAAGAAATTGTTTATGAAGCAAGGAAAGCAGGTATTGCAGGGGCAACTGTAACCAAAGGAATTATGTCATTTGGTGCCAGCCACTCAATCCATACATTGAAGATATTTGCACTTTCCGACAAACTGCCCGTTATTGTTGAAATTGTTGACAACATTGAAAAATTAGACGAATTTGCCAAAAGAATAAACCAATTGATGGATTTGAGTAAAAAAGGCGGATTGGTAACTTTTCAGGAATTAGAAGTTGTACGTTACTCCCCAGGTGAAAAATATCGAAATCAGCAAGATTAGTCTTCTTGTATTTAAGTATTTTTAAGTTAAACGAATATGAAATAATGGTAACCTTTCGGTTTGCCGTCCGTTTGAACAGGAACAAATTACTATCTTTGAGCCGCTTTGGCAAATTGGCAATAAAACGCTGATTTTCTGATTAAAACAACATAAGTTAAACAATAAAAACTACTCACAATGTTTATTAGCGAAGTAAAAGCAAGAGAGATTTTAGATTCTCGTGGTAATCCAACAATCGAAGTTGAAGTTGTACTGGAAAGTGGCGCATTTGGTCGTGCTGCAGTTCCATCAGGTGCCTCAACCGGCGAAAACGAAGCACTTGAATTGCGCGACGGTGACAAAAGCCGCTACCTTGGAAAAGGTGTTTTAAAAGCCGTAGAAAATGTAAACGAAGTAATTGCCAAGGAAATTATTGGTATGGATGCAACCGACCAGGTTGCGCTTGACAATAAATTACTTGAAATGGATGGCACAAAAACCAAATCGAAATTGGGTGCAAATGCAATGTTAGGCGTTTCGCTTGCAGTTGCAAAAGCGGCTGCTGATTATTCTGATCTTCCATTATACAGATATATTGGTGGGGCAAACGCAAAAACATTGCCCGTTCCGATGATGAACATTATCAATGGAGGTTCACACTCTGATGCACCGATTGCTTTCCAGGAATTTATGATCCGTCCGATTGGCGCAACTTCTTTCCGCGAAGGTTTGCGTATGGGAGCTGAAGTTTTTCATTCGTTGAAAAAAGTATTGCACGACCGTGGTTTAAGCACCGCAGTTGGCGACGAAGGTGGATTTGCTCCTACTCTCACCGGAACTGAAGATGCTTTGAATAGCATAATTGATGCAATTAAAAAAGCCGGTTATAAACCAGGAACTGCAAAAGATGGCGGCGATATTTCTATCGGGCTGGATTGTGCTGCTTCTGAATTTTATGAAAATGGCATTTACAATTATGCCAAATTCGAAGGAGCAAACGGTGCTAAAAGAAACAGGGAAGAACAAATTGAATATCTTGCTGAACTTGTTGCAAATTTCCCGATCGACTCTATTGAGGATGGTTGTGCAGAAGGAGACTGGGATGGCTGGGTAATGTTAACGAATAAACTTGGTGATAAAATCCAATTGGTGGGCGATGATAATTTTGTTACCAACATTGAATACCTGAAAAAGGGAATTGAAATGGGAGCTTGCAACTCAATTCTGATTAAAGTAAACCAGATTGGAACTTTAACTGAAACTTTGGATGCAATTGAAATGGCTCACCGTGCAGGTTATACCTCAGTTACTTCTCACCGCTCGGGCGAAACCGAAGACTCAACTATTGCTGATATTGCTGTAGCAACTAACTCGGGTCAGATTAAAACCGGTTCGTTAAGCCGCTCAGACAGGATGGCAAAATACAACCAATTACTCCGCATTGAAGAAGAATTGGGAGCAAGTGCAATTTACGGCTACAAGAAGATTTACAAGAAGTAATACTTCAACAAAAATATTATATTAAAAATGGCTGTCCGAAAGGATGGCCATTTTTTTGCTTATAAACTCCTGCCAATTTGAAAGCATTGACCTGAAATTTAACTTTGAAAACGACCAATTGCTAAGTAAAAAATACTCTGATTTTGAGATATTTTAGGATCTGCTTCTAAATCAAAATGTAGTTTTTATTCATTCCAATGATATAAAATCAGTTAAAGAGTTTTTCTTCTTCCGCAAGCCCCCGCTCTTCAACCATGGCAATTCCTATTTTTTCTAGTTCGTTCAAAATGGTTTCATAAATGGATTTGGTTATCGGAATTTGAACACCTTTTTCAGTTATTTTTCCTTCCAAAATCATTTTAACCGCAATGGCTGCAGGCAATGCAACTGTGCGGGCAATTGATGTGTTATTCGCTGTAGCAAAATCAAGTAACCTTGATTTTATAATCTCTTTATTTCCATTGACTTTTTCAACCAAAAAAGTGTGTTGCATGATTACCATATCGCGGGCGCCCTCTGGCAACAGCATTTTTTTCAGCATCAAATCAGCGGTAATATCAAAAGTTGAACCTTCAGAAATGTTAACTCTATCATTACTAAAATAGCCCAGCCAATCTATTGCATGAATTGCCGGACCGTCCAATGCAAGTTTTAATCTTCCAACCACTTTTTCCTTAACGTTTTTTGGGTAAACATCGAGCTTTTCAGCAACAATTTCCTTTAGTGTTTTTCCTTCGAAATTTTGGATTTCAGTTGAGATCAATCCCAGTGTTTTCATAATATCCATTATTTTGCACCAGTTTGGATATCTGAATGTACCACGATACATGGTTTCTACTTCAGGAATATTGTAAATATCAATATAAGCAAGTGAATTACGGTTTGGGTAAACTTCCATCGGTCCTACGCCCGGAAATTCGATTTGCAACGGATTCTTGAATAAATTTTCAGTTGGTATTTCAACGATCTCGCCATTTTTCAAATATTTTGCATTGTTATTCCCTGCCATTAATACACCTTTGGGCGACCATGAAAATTTATACCGAAACGGATTGTTGGCCTCTTCAGGAGCGGCAAGTGCGCCACATAAAGAGTAAAACTCTTTAATTTTTCCACCTTCACTTTTTACTTTATCAATAATCCGCATGGCTGTCATATGGTCCAACCCGGGATCAACACCAATTTCATTCAGTATGATAATTCCAGCTTTTCTCGCCTCTGAATCCAACATTTTCATCTCAGGTGAAACGTATGAAGTTGTAACCATATTTTTTTTGTACTTAATACACATTTTGGCTACTGTAACGTGATATACGTATGGAAGTAAACTAATTACAAGATCATGTTTTGAAACGAGTTGTTCAAGGGTTTCCAAATCATCAATTGTCCACGAAACTGCTTTTCCATTGCTGAGGGTTTCAATTAATTTTTCAGCTTTTGCAAAAGTGCGGCTGGCAATAGTAAGTTCTATATTGTTGTTTAGAATATATTCAACTAAGGGTTTGGCTACCATACCGGCGCCCAATAATAATACTTTATTCATTTTTATGTTTTATTACTTTAAATTGATTTGAACGATTTATTTGGCAGGTTTATTTTTGCAATTATCACTCAAAATTCAATAGATTCAAAGTTCGGCATTTTTTTCACATTTAAAAAATTCGATTGTAATCATAAACAAGCAATCTGTGAATCTATGGCAATAATATTTCCTTTTTTGGATTAACTTTGATTCGAATCATTCTAAACTTTTCGACATGTATCAAAAATCATTTGGTTTCTTTTTGGGATTCCTGTTTACAATTTCAAATTTATTTTCACAAAACGAAAACAACTGGACACATTTCAGGGGAACGAACCTTGATGGGCATGCAAATGTTGCCAAAGCTCCACTCCAATGGTCCGACTCAACAAATATAGAGTGGAAAGTGCCTGTAAAAGGAATGGGCTGGTCTTCGCCAGTGGTTTTTGGCAATCAAATCTGGCTGACTTCAGCAGCGAAAGATGGAAAGGAGTTTTACACCTTGTGTTTTGATTTGAAATCAGGAAAACTGCTTGATGAAAAAACCATTTTTAAAGCAGAAGATCCGCAACGCATCCATGGGACTAATTCATATGCAACACCAACTCCCTGCATCGAAGATGGTTTTGTGTACGTTCATTACGGTACTTTTGGAACTGCATGTATCAACACAACTAATTTCGAAATAGTTTGGAAACGCGAAGACATGCCCTGCGACCACATGCAAGGTCCCGCATCATCTGTTATTCTTCATAAAAATATGCTAATTGTTCATCTCGAAGGAACCGTTGATCCTTACGTTGCTGCCCTTGACAAAAAAACCGGCAAAACAATTTGGAAAAGTATTCGTCCAAAAGAAATTTATGATCCGTTGGAACCCGTCTTCCGCAAATCATATCAAACTCCAATTGTTATTGACGTGGACGGAAGGGAACTTTTAATCAGTAATTCGGCATTTATGTGTTTTGCCCACGATATAAATACCGGTGAGGTAGTATGGACAGTGGAATATGGTTTTGACTCCACAGTTAGCCAACCACTCTACTGGGACGGATTGGTCTTTGTAAATTCAGGTTGGATTTTTATCGATAATACGCCCTATTTTACCAGACAATATGCAATCGACCCAACAGGAAAAGGTGATATTACAAAAACACATGTAAAGTGGATGTACGAGAACGAAGTGCCTCAAATTCCAACGCCGGTTATTATTGACGGCAAAATGTACATGGTACACGACCGGGGAATGGCAACCTGCATTGATGCAAAAACTGCCAAAGTTATTTGGAAACATGAGCTGAAAGGCAATTTCAATTCATCGCCAATTTATGCCGCTGGAAATATTTATTTTATCAATGTAAAGGGCGATTGCACAATCATTAAACCGGGAGATTCTTTTCAATTTGTTGCCGAAAATGAAATTGGCGAAACAGTAAAAGCTGTACCTGTATTTGTAAACGACAAGTTGATGCTAAGGACCGAAAAGAACTTGTATTTGATTAAATAGTTTGTTTTAAAGATACATTCTCAATTTATGGATATTTTCAAGGTTAAATCTTAACTCCATATTCATTTAAAATAACTGCCAAACTACTGCCCGGAAAAAATCTTTCTTACTTTTGCGCGCCGATTTGTGGAATATTATATCATTTAGTTGTAATGCAATGATTTAAAAACAATTCAACTCAAATTGGGTTATTTGTATAAGAAAAATAAAAAAATGACAGAAATTAGAAATATCGCAATTATTGCCCACGTTGACCACGGCAAAACAACTCTTGTTGACAGAATACTGCACCAGGTACATCTTTTCCGCGACAATCAGGACATGGGAGATTTAATCCTTGACAGCAACGATCTTGAAAAAGAACGTGGGATAACCATTTTGGCAAAAAACGTTTCGGTACGCTACAAAGACACAAAAATAAATATCATCGATACTCCCGGCCACTCGGATTTTGGTGGAGAAGTTGAACGTGTTTTAAACATGGCCGATGGCGTTTTACTAATTGTTGACGCCTTTGAAGGACCAATGCCACAAACCCGTTTTGTGCTGCAAAAAGCAATTGAACTGGGATTAAAACCGATTGTGGTTATTAATAAAGTTGACAAACCAAACTGCACCCCCGATATTGCCCAGGAAAAAGTTTTCGACCTGATGTTCAGCCTGGAAGCTACAGAAGAGCAGCTCAATTTCCCAACAGTTTTTGGCTCATCAAAAGCAGGATGGATGGGACCCGATTGGAAAACTGAAACCACTGATGTAACCTATTTACTCGATACAATTTTAAATTATATCCCGGCATCAAAACATATTGAAGGTTCGCTACAAATGCGAATAACTTCTCTTGATTATTCGTCATACACCGGCAGGATTGCTGTTGGGAAAGTTTCACGCGGACAATTGATTCCAGGCTCGCAGGTAACTTTAATGAAACGGGATGGAACTTCAATGAAAACAGTTCTGAAAGAAGTTTATCTGTTTGAAGGTCTGGGAAAAGAAAAAACTAAATTACCTGTTCCTTCAGGTGAAATTTGTGCTGTACTCGGACTGGATGGTTTTGATATTGGCGATACAGTTGCAGATGGCGAAGAACCCGAAAGTCTGGCGCCAATAAAGGTTGATGAACCTACCATGAGTATGTTATTTGCGATTAATAATTCTCCATTCTTTGGAAAAGATGGCAAGTTTGTTACTTCACGTCAGTTACGCGACCGCCTTTTTAAGGAAACAGAAAAAAACCTGGCTTTGCGTGTCGAAGAAA
Organism: Draconibacterium sp.; assembly: GCA_041739985.1. Lineage (GTDB taxonomy): Bacteria > Bacteroidota > Bacteroidia > Bacteroidales > Prolixibacteraceae > Draconibacterium. The sequence continues at coordinate 58,725 of JBGSMW010000009.1, forward strand.
CCGATTCGGCTGATTCATTTCTTGTGTACGGACGCGGAATACTTCATTTATCAGTTTTGGTAGAAACTATGCGCCGCGAAGGATTCGAGATGCAGTTGGGTCAGCCAAAAGTAATTATCAAAGAAATTGACGGAAGAAAAAACGAACCCATTGAAGCTTTAACAGTTCATGTTCCTGAAATATTTTCAGGAAAAGTAATTGAATTGGTTACTCAACGCAAAGGAGATATCCAAACCATTGAGATAAAGAACGAACGTGCCCACCTCGATTTTCTGATTCCGGCACGGGGATTAATTGGCCTGAGAAACCAAATGTTAACTGCCACAGAGGGAGAAGCTATTATGGCACATCGTTTTTATGCCTACGAACCATGGAAAGGTGAACTGGGAGTGCGCAGAAACGGCGCTTTAATTTCAATTGAAACCGGAACGGCAATCGCATATTCAATCGACAAAATGCAGGACAGAGGACGCTTTTTTGTAAATCCGGGAGAAGATGTTTACATGGGTCAGGTAGTTGGCGAAAACACACGCCAGGATGATTTAACATTGAATATAATCCGAACAAAAAAAATGTCGAACATGCGTGCTTCAGGTTCTGATGACAAAACAAGTATTGCCCCGGCTATTAAATTTTCGCTCGAAGAAGCAATGGAGTACATTCGAAATGACGAGTACATTGAAGTTACACCAAAAAATATGCGGATCAGGAAAATCCTGCTAAACGAGCACGACAGGAAGCGGCAAACAAAAGTTGTGACTGACTAGACGTAAGTAATTGTGTGGATTCTTTCCACTTTAAAATATGAATGTCCTGAAGATTGAAAATATATTTTCTATTCTTCAGGACATTTTTTTTGTCTTCAAATTCATTTAAATAAATTGGAAATTGATATTATTCTCAAATATGTCTGCTCTTTTTTTTGTAACTTGAAACACTTCAAAATCTGATAATTATGAAAAAATGGTTTTTCTCCACGGTGTTTATTTTATTTGCAGTTTCCGCACTTTTTAGTCAGCAAACTGATGTTTCAGGATTTTACCAAACCAGTATTAAAACCAATACAACAGGAATGTATGTTTTGGGAGGATGGGCTATTGCCAATATTGCCGGAGGTGCCGTTGGATGGGCAAATTCAAGTGGCAGTAACATGTATTTCCACCAGATGAACTTATTTTGGAATACAGTAAATCTTGGCATAGCCGGTTTTGCACTTTACAACAATTTAAACAGCAATTTGTCAGGCCTGACAGACAGCATGATTATGCAAAAACACATAAAAACAGAAAACATATATCTCTTTAATGCCGGGCTGGACGTGATTTACATTGGAACCGGATTTTTGCTGAAATATCTTTCAACTAACAATACAAAACGAAAAGACATATTATTTGGCTATGGGAATTCATTAATTGTGCAGGGAAGTTTTCTTTTGGTTTTTGATTTAATTATGTGGCTAACGCAACACAATCACCGGCTTGATTTTCTGACAAATACAAGTTTTTCTTTTCAACAAAACATCGATTTTAAAGAAATTATTTTAGCCATTAGGTTTTAACCCAATTCGATGAAACTATTTATCCTGTTTTTTGTTTAATGTTTCATATTGATTCATGAAACAAATAAATTATAAAATGAAAATACTACTTACCGGAGCCAACGGATATATTGGACAAAGATTGCTTCCGGTATTATTACAAAACGGTCACGAAGTAATTTGTTGTGTTCGCGATAAAAAACGGTTTGATGTCGAAAAATACAACTCAAAAAAACTATCAGTTATCGAAGTAAATTTTCTGGAAAAAGAGACACTGGAAAACATTCCAGAAAATATCGATATTGCTTATTATCTCATTCATTCAATGTCTTCTTCCATTGGCAATTTCGAAGATTTGGAAGCCCTGTCGGCAGTGAATTTTAAAAACCGGTTAGAAAAAACAAATGTTAAACAAGTTGTTTATTTAAGTGGAATAATTAACGATGATAAACTATCGAAACATCTATTATCGAGAAAAAAAGTTGAAGAGATACTAAAGAATTCAACTTTCAATTTAACAACATTAAGAGCGGGAATTATAGTTGGCTCTGGAAGTGCATCATTTGAAATAATTCGTGATCTGGTTGAAAAGCTTCCTGTAATGATTGCTCCCAAATGGCTTAATTCACGATCACAACCGCTTGCAGTACGAAATGTTATCCAATATTTAACAGGAGTAATCCTGCAGTCTGAGACCTACAACAATAGCTTTGATATTGGAGGACCTGAAATTTTAACCTATAAACAAATGCTGCTGCAATTTGCGGAAGTTCGGGGATTAAAAAGGAAAATTCTAAGTGTGCCTGTAATGACTCCCAAACTGTCATCTTATTGGTTATATTTTGTTACCTCAACATCATATAAACTGGCAGTAAATCTGGTGAACAGCATGAAAATTGAAGTTATATGCCGCGAAAACAACTTAAACGAAATTTTGGAAATTGAACCTCTAACCTACAGACAGGCAGTTCAGAATGCATTTGACCGAATTGCTCAGCAGGAAGTTATATCAAGCTGGACAGATGCACTTGCCAATAATGCTTTGGAAAAAGGTGTTTCCCAATTGTTGGAGGTTCCAAGTTATGGTTGTTACAAAGATGAACGCAGCAAACCAATTACCGATGAGAATAAAACATTAAACCGCATATGGACAATCGGTGGAGAAAAGGGTTGGTATTATGCCAACTGGCTTTGGAAGTTAAGAGGTTTTGCTGATAAATTGTTTGGAGGAGTTGGTATCCGACGGGGAAGAAAAAGCAATTCCAGTATTACCCCAGGAGAA
>JBGSMW010000036.1:0-63510 GCA_041739985.1 Draconibacterium sp.
GGCTCAGAATGGAACCCCCAAATTCAATGGTATCTCCACAAAGTATTTGGCGCCCGACGTAAGAACGGATTACAGTTTACCGGTTACTCGTTGAATGGCGATGGGAGCAGGAACGACCACGCCCGATTTAATATTACGGGAGGCACAATGTTACATGATGATTTTGAACTTGAAATAGCCGGTTCGTCAACCTCGATCCCTATACTTTACAGTTTTGGAACCCTACCACGTTTTCTGGCAAATAGCGGTTATGCTTTTGCAGGAGCAACACGTGTGTATTATAACAGCGGCCAAATTTCGCTGGCACAGGCCGACAGCGGAAATTTTGTTCTCTACCATATTTTCGCCACCAACGAAATATTAACTGCTAACCGGAAAATTATATCGGTTATGGGAACGGCACAATACACTACACTGGCCGATGCCTATAAGGGAGTAGAACCGGAACTGGATGGAATAGCTTCTTATGTGCCGATGCAGGGGCGTTGTTATTTAGGCAGTATAATCATTCAGACCTCTGATGACTACACCAATGCGAAAAAAGCCCGGATTGTGGCTTTAACGGGTAATGAAATGCACCCGCCTGTAACCATAGTTGACGCCAGTAAACCCTACCTTTTCATTAATGAAAAACAGGAGTTGGGAATAAATATTGATGCACTTCCCGCCGGACCCGGTGGCGGCACAGATTATGACTTTAATATTCACAGCCCGGAACAAATAATCGCTTACCTCGAAGAACCATTTGGCATTAGTACCATCGTTGATGGCGGTGGAGCAGTAGTCACAACCTATGCAAAAGGTGATATTGTGGTTACAGCCATAAATGAAAATGGCGAAACAATGGGAACTGCCGTTCCTGCATTTACTATTTTCGATGATACAACCGTTGCAACACTCAGTTGGGATACGGTAACCGGAGCAACTGCTTACCGTTTATATTTTGTTGCCGACGACCTGTTTACAGAAACAACCGAGACTGAAATTGATTTATTGCTTTTTGTGCCTGCTACAACTGGCACATTGCCTGCTGAAAATACAGCAGCTATTTATCAAAGTGCGTTTACAATTAACAACGGTGACACTGTTGAAATAACGGGCGAAGGTATTGATGTTGAAACTTCGGCGGATGGAAGTAAAAAAACTGTATTGCTGAAAAAACAACAGAGCGATTGGGAGGAAGTAAATGAGTTAAGTCCGAATTTTATTAAAAGAAAACCAATTGTGCTGAACGGCAGGGAAGTGGAAATGTCAACATTTGGCGGGTATATTGTTTGGCGCTATGTTGGTGATGGAGTTTGGATAAATCTTATTTCGCTTGCATCAATAACAGGAATGCCCGGAACACCCGGCGCAGATGGTGATGATGGCCGTGAAATTGAATTGCGTGAAAACGCCGGATGGGCTGAATGGCGCTATGCAGGTGATATGAGCTGGACACAACTTTTTGAAATACCTTCCGGTGGTAGCGGTAGTATTATTCAAGCAAGCGGAACACTTGTGGTTGCAAATTGGATTATAGATGGAAGCTTAAAAAAATATGTGCTTTCAAATGCAAATATCACAGCAACTTCCAGCGTAGAAGTAATACCTGCAAATGCGAGCTATGACATATTGATAGCAGCCGAACCGATGCCTGAAACGGAAAGCACAAGCGGAACCGTAACCATGTGGGCGAAAAATACCCCAAGCGCAAATATTCCAGTAACAATAAACATAACAGCAGTATTATGAAAAAGGGAGCTTTTAGATTTCCAATGATAAAGGTTGAAGGTAGTGGCGAAGGCCCGGACCCTGCAGTATTTTGCCCGGCAAATGGTTATTTGCCGCCATACACATATTTTGAAAGTCCGATTGAAGTAACAACGGTTTCAAATGAATCTATTGTTTTTATACTTGATACAGAAATAAATATAAAATTTGATAGCTTATATATTGGAAGCGACACTATATGCAACCTAATATACAATTTCTACGACGAAAACGGAGTTTTTTTAGAAACACGAACACAAGCAATAGGGAGCGGGGGTGGTTACATTTCAGTGAGCCAAATTATCCCTGATTCTACAACAAGGTACGTAAAATGTATTGCTACATTGGATGATGGAATAGCAAAGTTTAACAGGCTTTCATCGAATACATCCGTACCTTCCGGAGCTTGTGTTGTTGCTATTTTTGCCAATACTCCAAATTTGGCAACTTCACTTCAATTCAGGTCGCATCTATTCTTAAAAAAAGTAGAATTTCTATGTACTTTGGATTATGTATCTGATATGAACTACTTATTTAATATGTGCGGTGTCGAAAAATTTACAATGCCTGTTTCTATGCCTTCATTAACTCAACTCCAATATGCTTTGATAGATTCTGATATTTATGAATTTATTTTTCCTGTCGGGTTTTCAGCCCCATTACTTGTAGGCATGTTTTATTTCTCTGCAAGAGCAAAAAACATGGAGAGCTTTGCTTTACCTGATATTCCTTCATTACTAACATTTAATCTTGGACTTTACTATTCAAGCGTGAAAGTATTAACATTTACAGGATGCGAGAATATTGATAACCTGTCTCAAATATTAGAACAAAACACAGTCATAGAAGAAGTTACATTGCCCGCATTACCAAACCTTGCAACAGCAACACGGTTATTTTATGGCTGCTCAAATTTGAAGAAACTTACATTGAACGGTACATGGAATAAAGTATATAGCGATTGGACTACTAATTGCTATAATCTCCGAGAATTACATTTTCCACGAACATTAAGTACTTATGGCAGTTCATTGACAAATTCAACTTTACCAAATTTATCAATACTACATGTCCCTGATTTTTTCGACTTTTCAGCCATTTCGGGTAGTCTTGTTGTTTACTATTTTAGAATAGGTACAGGCTCGTCAGCAAACAAATTAAAGAAAGTTTATGGTGATGCAGAATTTGCATCTGATGAACTGTATTTAACATACAGTCCAGCATATTATGCTGAATACTTAGAAGAAGTTAACTTACCTAAATTAAAAGTTAGCAGAATAATTATAGGTACTAATTCAACAACATATAAAATGAAACGATTGACTGCCTTGGTAGTTGGCTGGACTAATTCAACATATAGTAGTACCTCAGCCCCGCAAATACAAATAGCTGCTGCATTAGATACAGCCTGGATAAATGCAATGTTTACTTCATTACCAATTGTAATAGGGAAAACAGTTGACGTAAGATATTGTGATGGTTATGCCGGTTGCAACAAAACAATAGCAACGGCAAAGGGGTGGACAGTATCATAAATAAAAATTAATAAGTATTCGATTTCAATGGGCTTTCAAATTCTTAAAGCGGGTATGAAAAAGGGATTTCGGAAACGGGAATACCTTTTTTTGTCCTTTCCCAACTGCACCTGAGCATATATCTTCACCTAAAAAATATTTGAAGATGATAAATGAAATCGACCCTCTGAAATCTGCTGTTACTTCAATCGCATCAGCCGGTTTCGGAACTTTTACCAACTATTGCACTGCCTTTGCACCGTTAAGTTTTATTTCCGTGCAAACAGCCAATACATTTTTTCAACATTTAGCCTGGACAGTTGCAATATGTGCAGGAATTGTGAGCGTCATTAACGGCGTTCGTCAGTGGAAATTTAAAAAGCACAAACAACATGAGACGGATTAACGAAATTATCATTCATTGCGCTGCAACAAAACCGAGCATGGATATTGGAACCGACTGGATTCGACGGATTCATATTCAGCAAAAAAAATGGCGTGATATAGGTTACCATTATGTAATCAGGAGAAACGGCGCTGTTGAAGATGGGCGTCCTGTTGACCAAATTGGCGCACACTGCGAAGGCCACAACACTGGAACCATTGGTATTTGCTTGGTTGGAGGCATTAGCGAATCGGGTAGACCGGAAAATAATTTTACCTCCGCGCAATTTGAATCGGTGCAACTTCTGATTGAAACGCTTGAGAATAAATACCCGGGCATCGTTAAACTTTCAGGTCATAACGATTATGCCAACAAAGCCTGTCCCTGTTTTAATGTTCACGAAAAACTTAGGATAAAATGAGCAGAATATCGCAAACACGCCACAAAATAACCTGGTTTGGCGCGATAGTTTTCGCAATAACCATTGTGCTTGGTATTTTCTTGAAAATGGAACAAGTTGTAATTACAGCACTGGGAGGAATCACTTTCATCATTGGCGGTTACCAGGCGAGTGAAGGTTATACAAAAGCAAAATTCATTCAAAAAAGCAATCAAAAACAGGAGGAATCGTGAAAAATTTAACGCTTTATATTACAATCCTTTTACTGTTAACTACAAGTACACTTTCATTTTTGTATCAGCACGAAAGAAAGGAACGGTTAAGAACCCAGGGAAACCAAACTGCCTTGCTTAACGGAATGGTGCATTATAAAACCAGCGATAGTTTGAACGCGGTTAAAACTCAAACCCTGGAACTGACACAAAAGGAGCTGAAAGCACATGAAAAGAATTTGGTTTCAACCATTGAACAACAGGGCATTAAAATTAAACGCCTTGAATCGGTTACACAGGTTAAAACCGAAACTAAGGCTGAATTTAAGGCGTCGAAAAAAGATAGTAGTATTATTTATCTTCCGGGCAAGGATAGCATCATTCATTTGAATTGCCTTGAATACAAGGACCCGTTTATATCATTCGCAGGCTGTTATGAAAACGATTCACTGACTACTCAAATTATAATACCTGTTGACATTGATATTTATGCTCACCGCGTACCCAAACAATTTTGGTTTTTCAGACATGGAGTAAAGTCGGTTGATTTGGAAGTGATAAGTCTTAACCCTTACACAACAATCAGTTATGCCCGGAATATTAAGTTGAAAAAATAGTTTTCACAATTATTAACCAGTTCATTAAAAATTTGATTTAATGATTCTCATTACAAGGTTTTTATTGTGGGTTTGTATCAGAGGGACGCAGGGTTGTGTCCCTCTATTTCATTAACCGCAAATTGTCCTTTGATTTATTGTGAACTGCAATTATTTTTAGAATATCATGTATTTAATAATAAGTTTGGTTTAGTTTTTTGGTTGAAATTTAATTCTGAAAAAGCTCCGTATTGACGGGGCTTTTTTGTGTCCTATCACTTTTTGCCCGGATTTTTGATTTTATTATTTATCATTTAAAATTTTCACCTATAAAAAAGATTTTGTTTTTTTATGGCGCTTCTTTTTACGGTGGTCTGCCTTGCAGCTCCACCACCACTTTTAGTTCCTAATTTAAATGCTGACCAAATTGAGAGTGTTGGTTCGAACAATTATTCGACATTTGAAATAGCATGTGTGCAGGAGCACGCGTATGCGTACATCGGAAATGTAGCTATTGTATTGCTGACTGCGGATATCAATAAACCTATTTACAGTTGCGGTTCCTTTAACCAATTAAATTACTGGAAAGCTAATAAGCAAAATTCAAATTTCGGATATCAGTTTGGTGCAGAATATTAATATTTGTACTTTAAAATTCATACATGGGTTGTATGAATTGAATCACCCGATTCGCCGAAAGGGGATCGGGTGTTTATTTTATAATGTTGGGAAATTTATTTGAAATATCTTGGCTTTTGTTGGCCTCTTTTTTTGAAATGAATTTCAGTGGATGTAACATTATTTTGACCATTCAGTATTTGTGAGTTACGCATTGGAATACCTGTTTTTTCAGTGCGAATATTTGCTGATTGTTTCTAACTATAAAACTTATATGCTTCCAGCTTCCATTTTATGTAAAATCAATGCTAAATTTTGCATAAGGGTTGTTAAATTATTTCATTTAATTTTAAGCGCAAATTATTCAATTTTAAGTGCGAACATCAGCCTTAAAGGCTGAGGATTTTTACGATTTTTGACTTGTAAATTGTTTATAAATGACTTTTTTAAATCTCATAACTAATTGAATATAAACTATATGATATATTTTCAAATCAGCTTCCCAAGCTGAGGGTCGTGGGTTCGAATCCCATTTCCCGCTCAGGAAATCAGTCAGTTAATTTTGACTGATTTTTTTTATTTAGATTTTCTGAGTTTTTCAAAAGTTTTAATAGCGAGGTTAATTCAACAAAGAATTAGGGAAAGTGAAAAAATAGGTTTTTCAGAATAGAAAAAGTAAGGTGGTTCAAAGGTAGTCCGTCAGTTGACGGATCCCAAGCTGAGGGTCGTGGGTTCGAATCCCATTTCCCGCTCAAATTAAATCAAGGAGTTACGGTAAAATCTGGCTCCTTTTTTATTTAAATGCAGGTTATTTTAAACAAAAAAAAAGCATCATAAATTTTTAATTTACAATGCTTTATCATTATTGTGCCCAGAACAAGACTCGAACTTGCACACCCTTGCGAGCACCAGCCCCTCAAGCTGGCGTGTCTACCAATTTCACCATCTGGGCGATAGATTACAATATTTTAAAAGAACGATTGCTCAGCGTGTCAACCTTCCGATAATTATCGGGATCACCATCTGGACAGTATTTTTAAAGAACGTTTAACTTCATTCTCAGTTGGCGTGTCAACCTCCCGATAATTATCGGGATCACCATCTGGGCAATATATTTAAAGAACGTTTAACTTCATTATCAGTTGGCGTGTCAACCTTCCGATAATTATCGGGATCACCATCTGGACAGTATTTTTAAAGAACGTTTAACTTCATTCTCAGTTGGCGTGTCAACCTCCCGATAATTATCGGGATCACCATCTGGGCAATATTTTTAAAGAACGTTTAACTTCATTATCAGTTGGCGTGTCAACCTCCCGATAGCTATCGGGATCACCATCTGGGCGATAGATTACAATATTTTAAAAGAACGATTGCTCAGCGTGTCAACCTCCCCGATAATTATCGGGATCACCATCTGGGCAATATTTTATTTCAAAAAAACGTGGTGCAAAACTATAAAATTTATTTAAAATCAAATCGTTTTTTCCTTCTAAATTCTTGAGGTTATCGCTGGTATTCTTCTTCCACCTTTACTTTAATTATTTTTTCATTCTTAACTGTAAAATAGTAACGTTCTGTTTTCTCAACAACGGGTGAAACCATCGGATCCATAGTTAGTTTCCCCTGATTTATTGTGGTACTTTTTAACTCCTTAACAATTTCATAAACATAAACTTTTTCATTTTCCTGGTCAAGAATTGCTTTGGGATGTCCAAATTCTTTCGACAAAACAGATTGCGGTTTTCCAACGTACATTTTTTGAAGACTCCGCTGCTGGCTGCATGAAAACAGCGAAAGAGTAAAAACAAGAATATAAATTAGCTTCATTGAATTTTAATTTTTATCCAAAGTAAAAAGAAAATAACTGACCAACCTTAATTTTAAGCCAATTTAACTTTATTGATGTTGAAAACTAAGCCGCCCTTTCTTAAAACTTGATTTAATCGCCCCTGATTATTTTTTATCTTTGCCAGGTGTTTATTAACATTTTCCACTAAAAAAATCGCTTCAAAATGATTCAATTTTTCAGAACCAAAAACAATAGTATTATTGCTGTTCACACTGCAAATCAATTGACACAGGAAAGCATTGAGAAGTTAAACTGGTTATTCTCTGAATCAGTTTATATTTCTGAAAATTCGCTGGAAGGCTGGTTTGTTGGGCCACGAAAAGAAATGCTTACACCTTGGAGTACAAATGCAGTCGAAATTACGCAAAACATGGGCGTTGAAGGCATTTTGAGGATGGAGGAATTTTTTCAGGTGGAAAATGAAAAAGCACATTACGACCCAATGTTACAGCGTTTGTATCAAAATCTCACCCAAACAATTTTTACAATAAACAAACAGCCGGAACCTATATTGAATATTTTCGATATTGCCGGATTCAATGAAAAAGAAGGTCTTGCGTTAAGTGCTGACGAAATTCAATATCTTGATAATGTTTCGAAAGAAATGGGGCGACCGCTTACCGATGGTGAAGTTTATGGGTTCGCGCAGGTAAATTCAGAGCATTGCCGTCATAAAATTTTCAACGGAACTTTTGTTATTGATGGAAAAGAGATGGAATCGTCACTTTTTCAGATGATTAAGAAAACTTCAAAGGAAAATCCAAATAAAATTATTTCGGCTTATAAAGATAATTGCTCGTTTGTACAAGGACCATTTGTTGAACAGTTTGCACCTAAAACACAGGACAAACCAGATTTCTTTCAAATAAAAGATATTGAAACTGTACTTTCATTAAAAGCTGAAACGCACAATTTCCCAACCACTGTTGAACCATTTAATGGGGCAGCAACTGGAACAGGTGGCGAGATACGCGACAGGATTGCCGGTGGGAAAGGAAGTTTGCCAATTGCCGGAACTGCAGTTTATATGACTTCATATCCACGAACTGAAGCTGAACGTCCTTGGGAACAGGCAACCGAAGAACGTGATTGGTTATATCAAACTCCGGAAGAAATTCTGATAAAAGCCTCAAATGGTGCCAGTGATTTCGGTAATAAATTCGGACAACCCTTAATTACCGGATCGGTTTTGACTTTTGAACATTTTGAGAAATTTAAAAAATATGGCTACGATAAAGTTATAATGCTGGCTGGAGGAATTGGTTTCGGAAATAAAAAGGACAGTCTGAAAAGTGAACCCCAAAAAGGCGATCGTGTAATTTTACTGGGAGGCGATAATTATAGGATTGGAATGGGTGGCGGTGCAGTTTCATCTGTTGCAACCGGTGAGTTCGAAAATAATATTGAATTAAATGCGGTTCAGCGCGCCAACCCCGAAATGCAAAAAAGGGTTTACAACGCAATACGTGCTTTAAGCGAAGCCGATGAAAATCCAATTATTTCTATTCACGATCACGGCGCTGGCGGACATTTAAATTGCCTTTCTGAATTGGTTGAATCAACCGGCGGAAAAATTGATACTTCAAAACTTCCGGTTGGTGATCCAACGCTTTCTCAAAAGGAAATTATAGGAAATGAGTCGCAGGAAAGGATGGGTTTAGTAATGAAACAGGAACATGTTGAATTACTGACCAAAATTGCAGAAAGGGAGCGTGCGCCAATTTATAATATCGGCGAAGCAACTGGTGATATGCAATTTACCTTCGAAAACTCGAAAACAGGTGAAAAGGCTATCAATTGGCAATTGGGTTATATGTTCGGAAATCCACCAAAAACTGTTTTGGAAGATACAACTGTTATTCCCGATTTTGAAGAATTGGAATATGATTCAGAAGATATAAATACTCTGGTAGAAAATGTACTTCAACTTGAGTCTGTTGCTTGTAAAGACTGGCTTACCAACAAGGTTGACCGCTCGGTAACAGGTCGGATTGCTAAACAGCAGGGAGTGGGTAAACTACATCTTCCTTTGAATAATGTTGGTGTAATAACGCTGGATTATCAAGGCAAAGCCGGTTTTGCAACTACTATCGGACATGCACCGGTTGCAGGATTGGTTGATGCTCCCAAAGGTTCCATACTCTCAATTGCTGAGTCGTTGACAAATATAATTTGGGCTCCCCTTACAGATCATCTTAAAAGTGTTTCGTTGAGTGCCAACTGGATGTGGCCGGCAAAAAATCCGGGAGAAAATGCACGTATTTATGAGGCGGTAAAAGCATCAAGTGATTTCGCCTGCGAACTGGGAATAAATATTCCAACAGGAAAAGACTCCATGTCGATGACACAGAAATACAAGGATGATGTGGTTTATGCTCCCGGAACTGTTATTATTTCAGCATCAGGAGAAGTTTCTGATTGCAGGAAAGTAGTTGAGCCTGTTTTGGTAAATGATGAAAGTAAAGAGATTTTGTTTATCGATTTTTCGTTTTGTGAACGGGCTTTGGGAGGAAGTGCTTTTGCGCAATCAATAAATAAATTGGGCAAGAATGCTCCAACTGTTGAAAGCTCTTCAAAATTTAAAACAGCGTTTAACTCGGTTCAAATACTCATTGAACAAGATTTGATTTTAGCTGGTCACGATATTGCATCCGGTGGATTAATTACCACGTTACTCGAAATGTGTTTCAGCAGTAATAAAGGAGGAATGAAAGTTGAACTTTCCGGAATTGGTGAAAAGGATTTGGTAAAAGTTCTTTTTAGTGAAAATCCGGGAATAATTATTCAGTGTTCTGATAACGAAATAGTTAAAAAGCTATTGACTGAAAGTGAAGTGGATTTTATTGTAATAGGAACCGCAGTTCCTTACAGGAAAGTCAGGGTTGTAAATTTTGAAAGCGAAGTTGATTTTGATATCGATTCTTTGCGGGATATGTGGTTCAAAACTTCTTATTTACTGGATCGGAAACAAAGCGGGAATGTACTTGCATTGCAACGTTTTTCAAACTATAAAAAGTTTGAACTTCAATATGATTTTAAAGGCTTTACAGGTAAAGCAGATGATTTGGGGATTGATTTGAACCGTCGAAAACCGAGCGGAATTAAGGCTGCTATTATTCGTGAAAAAGGAGTAAATGGCGATCGTGAAATGGCTTATGCAATGTACCTTGCCGGAATGGACGTAAAAGATGTCCACATGACCGATTTAATTGCTGGTCGCGAAACGCTTGAGGATTTGAATATGATTGTTTTTGTTGGTGGGTTCTCAAATTCCGATGTGTTGGGTTCTGCAAAAGGTTGGGCCGGAGCGTTTAAATACAATGAAATGGCAAGAATTGCACTTGAAAAATTTTATCAGCGGGAAGATACACTAAGTCTTGGCGTTTGTAACGGCTGTCAGGTAATGGTTGAACTTGGTCTGGTTTATCCTGATCACAGTATTCAACCAAAAATGTTGCATAACGAATCGGGCAAATTTGAATCAGCATTTGTAAATGTTGATATTCATAAAAACAATTCAGTAATGCTTGGAAACATGGTTGGTATGAAACTGGGAATTTGGGTTGCACATGGTGAGGGAAAATTTTATCTTCCTTTCAATGAACAACAATATAATATTCCGATGAAATACAGCCACGATGAATATCCGGCAAATCCAAATGGATCTCATTATTCGGCAGCCTCACTTTGTTCAGACGATGGACGTCATCTTGTAATGATGCCTCACCTCGAAAGAGCATTCAAACCATGGCACTGGCCTTACTATCCGACTGAAAAGAAAATGGATGAAGTTGCACCATGGATACAGGCTTTTGTAAATGCAAGGAACTGGATTGCAGGAAAGATAGCGTAGATTAGGTAGTCTCTAATGTCTTGATTGATACTCAAACTGACATTTTAACTGAACGAGTGCAATATTTAGGGTTATAAAAACAATGAGAACTATAACATCAACCGGAAATACTTTTATACAACTATCATTTTCTTACCTAATTCCTCAGCAAGCTTTTTTCCTTTTAATATTTCCACAATTTTTAAGGCAAAATCAATTGCAACTCCTGCACCTTTTCCTGTAATTATATTATCGGTTACCTCTATTTTTTCACCTGTAGCAATTGCTCCGTGAAGTTGATTTTCAAAACCGGGATAACAGGTGGCTTTTTTGCCTTTTAAAATACCAAGGTTTCCGAAAACCAGTGGTGCTGCACATATTGCCGCTAAAAGTTTATTGCTTTCATAGAAATTTAATATTTGCTCCCGAAGACCTAAATGTTCATTTAAATTTGTTGCACCAGGCATACCTCCAGGTAAAACTATCATATCAAGCAATTCATAATCAACATGTCCGAAAAGCTTATCTGCAAAAATTTTTATTCCATGAGAACCTGTTACTTCCTTTGTTTCAGTAATTGAAACAATTATTACATCTAACTCCGCTCTGCGCAGAACGTCAATTATACTTATTGCTTCAATTTCCTCAAAACCTTCAGCTAAGTGTACAGCAATTTTTTTCATAAAACCTTTTTAAATTGATAAAAACAAAAAAAGATTCCCTGTAGAGAATCTTTTAAATATAATAAAAAAGAAATTATTAATTAGTTGAATAATCTTTTAATGCTTTTTCCAGTTTTTTCCGTGTAAAGAATATGCGACTTTTAACTGTTCCTAAAGGTAAAACCAATTCTTCAGCAATTTCTTTGTATTTGTAACCATCCAGAAACATAGTAAATGGCACCTTATATTCGTCTTCAAGTGAATCAATTGTTTTGTTTATTTCTTTTGAACTATAGAAAGAATCAGGCCCGGGATACACTTTATCTTTGGTAAAAAGCAAATGGAAATCATTATTCGATCCATCAAAGGTGTTTTTTGTTTTTACATTTCTACGATAGTCGTTTATGAAAGTATTTTTCATGATGGTATAAATCCATGCTTTAAAGTTTGTATTCTGTGCAAATTTATCCCTGTATGTTAAAGCTTTCAGAAACGTTTCCTGAAGTAGGTCGTCCGCTTTTTCAGAATCAGAAGTTAAGCTCAAAGCATAATAATGTAATTTATTGCTTAGACTGAGCAGAGCGTTATTAAATTGTACTTGAGTCATGATGTATTATTTTTAATTTGTCTAAACAAATATAAGGCTGAAATAAGTTAGATAAAATACTTTTTGGTTTTTTTATTTTTGATTTTTTCTATCCTGTATAAAGAATCTTTATGGGGCAGTGAACATTTTTTGTGTAAAGTTGTTTAACGTGTCTCTAACTATTTACGTTGCAATATTTTGCGAAAAGTGTAAACAAAACATTGATTTCCAAATTTGTTTTGCAAATAGTATATTCGCCGTTCAATTTTTTAAAATGAAAGTTAGAGATATAAGAAAAAGCGTTCAAAAAGTTTTATTTTTCAGTAAATGGAAGCGTAAAAGTTATTCGATTTTCCAGTCAATAAACAGAGTTGTTTTAATTTCTGTTTTATCGGTTAACTATTTTCTCTCTGTTCCGGCAATTGCTATCGAATTAGTGCAGGATACATCTGAAGTAAAAATGAAATATGACCTTGATGAGATCGAGGTCAGCGCTCAACGTTCACCTGCGTTGTATTCTCAGGTGGCACGGATAGTATCCGTGATTGAGAGAAAAGAAATTGAGTCTTCGCCTGCTCAAAATGTTGAGGATTTACTAGAATACATTGCAGGAGTTGATGTACGACAACGGGGAGCAGAAGGTGTTCAGGCCGATGTGAGTATAAGGGGTGGTACTTTCGATCAGACTTTAATCCTTTTAAACGGAATCAATATAACCGACCCCCAAACAGGTCACCATAATTTTAATATTCCGGTTAGTTTAAGTCAGGTTGAACGAATTGAGATTCTTGAAGGTCCTGCTGCCCGTGTTTTTGGACCAAACGCATTTTCCGGTGCAATTAACATTGTGACACGACAAATTGAGTCGGATTTAGTGAAATTGCAGTTGAGCGGTGGTAGTTTTGGATATTTGAATGCTGATATATCAGGATCTTTTTTAACTGGTAAACTTCTACATTCCATGTCAGTAAATAAAAAACGATCAGACGGCTATATCGGAAACACAGATTTTGATATTTCCAATCTGTACTATTCAAATCAACTTATTGCTTCAAAAGGGAAAATGAGTTTTCAACTGGGATTTTCGGATAAAGGTTTTGGGGCAAATAGTTTTTATACTCCTAAATATCCAAATCAATATGAGGAAATCAAAACTCTAATTTCTTCGATGAAATGGGAATCAACTTCAAAATTTCATTTGACACCGGCTATTTATTGGCGAAGAAACCAGGATCGGTTTGAACTTTTCCGAAATAATCCGGCATCATGGTACACTACTCACAACTACCATTTAACCAACACTTATGGTGGTAATTTGAATTCGTGGGTTCAATCCATATGGGGAAAAACAGCATATGGGATTGAATTTCGTTCAGAAAATATTTTAAGTAATGTATTGGGTGAAGTTATGGAATCGCCAGAAAATGTTCCGGGAGAAGATGCAGTTTTCACAAAATCGAAGAATCGTAATACATTCTCAGGATTTCTGGAACATGTTTATTATTCAAACAGATGGACAATAAGTGTAGGTTTGCTAAGTAATTATATTTCTGAAAGCGGCACGGGAGTTAATTTCTTTCCAGGAATTGATATAAGTTCCAGAATTTCTTCAACCATGAGTATTTTTTCTTCTTTCAATACATCCTTACGCATGCCAACTTTTACAGATTTATATTATCAGGGCCCTACAAATATTGGAAATTCTGAACTAAAACCTGAGAAAACAGCTTCCTTCGAGGGTGGTTTTAAAATAAACTCCGGTTTTGTACAAGGTCATTGGGTAGGTTTTTATCGAAATGGAAATGATATTATTGATTGGGTTAAACTAAATGAATCTGATAAGTGGCAACCTCAGAATCTAACAAAATTAAATAGCTATGGGACTGAAATTCAGTTTCAATTCGATTTAAAAAATTATTTTGGGCACAATCTTCCAAATTTTGTAAATATCAATTATTTCTTCAATAACTTAGAAAAAATGGAAGGTCAAGATTTTATCTCAAACTACGTACTTGACAATTTGAAACATAAATTTGTTGGGACAGTTAATCAAACTGTTTTTAAGGATTTTACAATTGATTTAAAAGTTTTATATCAGGATAGAGAAGGCACTTATACCCAATTTGATAATGATAATTGGGGAAGTGAGATGCAGTATAATCCATTTTGGATATTTGATGGAAAAGTTAATTATTGCTTGAAGAATGTGCTGCTTTATATTTCAGTAAACAATATTTTTAATGTAAAGTATGTTGATATTGGGAATGTAAAACAACCAGGAATGTGGATAAAAGTTGGAATTTCATATCAGTTGGATTTTAATTGATTTGATTGATTTTTTTTAAAGAAATACAAAAGTTGTATATTCGCGCAAAATTTTAAAAAAATGCTAAAAGGAATATTATCAGTTTCAGGACAATCGGGGCTTTTTAAAATGGTAGCCGAATCAAAAAATAATATAATAATTGAATCATTGGAAACTTTGAAAAGAATGCCGGTTCATTCAACTTCAAAAGTTTCGGCATTGGAAGATATTGCTATATACACCGAAAATGGCGATGTTCCTTTGAAAGAAATATTCAAGGCAATTTTTGATAAAGAAAATGGTGGGGCAGCAATTAATCCAAAGGCAACTGCCTCTGAATTAAAGGCTTATTTTGAAAAGATTGTACCGAAATATGATAAGGATCGCGTATATATTTCAGATATAAAAAAGGTTTTATTGTGGTACAATGCACTACATAAAAAAAATATACTTCATTTTACAGAGGAAGAAGAGACAAAAGAAGAAACTGATGGCATAATTGAATCGAAGGATTTATAGATATTGTTCTAAAAAAGTTTTAGGTTATTTGTAGTTTTTGGATTTTCATATATTTCATTTTGACGCAATAAAATTTCAAAAAGTTTTACAGTAGCAAGTGCATCGCCTGCCGCGCGATGTCTGCCATTTATTTCGATTCCAAGATCTGAACAAAGCTTTCCCAATGAATATGAATTATGACCTGGTAAAAGTTTTTTGGCCAATTTCACAGTACATAAAGTTTTGCAGTTGAAATTATATCCCAACCTGGCAAATTCTTGTTTAATAAATTGATAGTCAAAACTGACATTGTGAGCAACAAATGTATTACCTGAAATTAACTCAAGAAGGGGTTTCGCAATTTCGTAAAATTTAGGAGCCTCTTTCACCATCTCATTATCAATGCCTGTTAACTTAGTAATGTAGTACGGAATGTCGATTTCGGGATTAATTAAAGTCGAATATTGATTTACAATCTTCTGTCCATTATGTTGATAAACAGCTAATTCGGTGATATTGCCATATTTAGGGCTATTCCCGGTTGTTTCTATATCGATAATTACGAACAATTTTTGTGTAATAAAGTATTATATTTAATATAAATGTATAAATTTGTTAAAAAATAGTCAAACTTTATTTATCACTTTAAGTGGAGATTCGTTTTATTTGAATTTAAATTAGTGACGCATAAAAATAGGTACTTAAAATAGAAACAATTATAAAACTTTAAATTATGAGAAAAATTACACTTTTATTCTTAGCGCTTTTCTTTGTTTTGGGATCTTCTTTTGCCCAAAATGCAGATAGTAAGTGGGCAATTGGATTAGGACCTGGGGTTTATCATAACAACCAAAAAGCACAATTCGGTTTTGCTCATGAATTTTATATTAGCCGTTATCTTAGTCCTTCCTTTGATTTAAGACTTAATTCAAATGGAGGTTATGAAAGTGGAGGTATTGATTTCCAGGATGTTTACCTGAATTTGCGATACAAATTGTTTAATGGTTATATGCTAAGTGAAACTGCAAAAGTTCAGCCCTACCTGTTTGGTGGTGGAGGTATGATGTGGGATAATATTGAAAATGGTTTTGCATGGAACGCAGGATTAGGTTTTAAATTTCCTATAAGTACAAATACCTCTTTATTTCTTGAAGCTGGATATGTTAGTGGTGTTGAAGGAACTAGGAGTGGAACTGTTCCTCCATATAGTTCTGTCACTGTTACAGATGATATGTTAAAGTTGACCGGAATTGTTGAATTTGCATTTGGCAAAGCAAAAGACGAAGATGGCGATGGTGTACCTGATAAAAAAGACAAATGTCCTGGCACACCTCCGGGAGTGGCTGTCGATGAAAACGGTTGTCCTCTTGATCGTGACGGAGATGGAGTTCCAGATTATAAAGATGATTGTCCTGATCAACCAGGTGATGCTAAATTTAATGGTTGTCCTGATACTGATGGAGATGGTATTCCTGACAAGGACGATGACTGTCCTACAGTAGCGGGTTTAGCTAAATTCAAAGGTTGTCCTGATACTGATGGAGATGGTGTTCCAGATCCTAAAGATAAATGTCCGGATACCCCAAAAGGTTGTCCTGTTGATGCAAATGGTTGTCCATTAGATTCAGATGGAGATGGCGTAATTGATTGTGAAGATAAATGTCCAAATGAAGCAGGATCAAAAGAAAATAACGGTTGTCCAGATTGGCAGGATGTTGTGATTCCAACTCTTTATTTTGACTTAAATAAAGCTGATTTGAAGCAAGAAGGAAAAGATGAACTTGATAAATTGGTTCAAACTTTAGTAGCAAGTAAAGAATTCAATATTGTGGTAGGTGGTCATGCATGTAACCTTGGAACTGACGATTACAATATGAAATTGTCTGAGAAAAGAGCTCAAACTGTTGTTAAATATTTACTGTCAAAAGGAGTAAATAATGCATATGTTGGTTCTCATAATTATGGCGAAAGTAAACCTGCTGTTCCAAATACATCTGAAACCAACAGAAAGAAGAATCGCAGAGTAGAATGGGAAGTATTGAAAGTTAGGAAATAGAAATTCATAGTGAATTATATAATAGAGCTCTGCCTTAGGCAGAGCTTTTTTTTTGACTTAATGAAGGCCTACTTTTAAAATATTATCTTTGCCAATCCAAAAAAAAGGAATTAGAAATGAAGATTGAAAACTTAATTCATAAAGCAACTGAAAGTGCATTATTAGATCTTTACAATTTTAAAATTGATGAAAATCAAATTCAAGTCCAAAATACACGAAAAGATCAGGAAGGTGATATAACTATTGTAGTATTTCCATTTCTGCGATTCTCGAAAAAATCAGCAGAAGAAACAGGAAACGAGATAGGGGGGTATATTGTTAATAGATTACAAGATGTTGAATCATTTAGTGTTATAAAGGGTTTCCTGAATTTAAAAATTTCAAATGAATATTGGATTGAAAATTTGACTTCGTCATATTCCAATGCAGATTATGGGGTTATTTTACCTTGTGAGAAATCAAAATTGGTTATGATAGAGTATTCTTCTCCTAATACAAATAAACCTTTACATCTAGGACATATCAGAAATAATTTACTTGGTTATTCAATTTCTGATATATTAAAGGCGAACGGTAATAAAGTAATAAAAACAAATATTGTTAACGATCGGGGAATACATATCTGTAAATCAATGTATGCCTGGCAAAAGTGGGGGGAAGGTAAAACTCCGGAAAATTCAGGAATGAAGGGCGATCATTTAGTGGGAGAGTTTTATGTGGAGTTTGATAAAAAATACAAAGCAGAGATTGCCGAATTAATTAGGAAAGGTTTGTCGAAGGAGGAGGCAGAAAGTAAAGCACCATCCATTTTAGCAGCTCGTGAATTATTATTGAAATGGGAAGCCGGAGATGCTGAAACTGTTAATCTTTGGAAAAAAATGAACGAATGGGTTTATAGTGGTTTTGATGTTACATATAAGAAACTGGGTGTTGATTTTGATAAAATCTATTATGAATCAGAAACTTATTTGGTCGGAAAAGAAGAGGTTTTACGTGGGGTTAGGGAAAAGATTTTTATCCAAAAAGAAGATAGCTCCGTTTGGGCTGATTTAACAAGCGATGGATTGGATCAGAAAATACTACTTAGAAGTGATGGTACTTCAGTTTATATAACCCAGGATATAGGTACTGCAAAGATGCGTTACAATGACTATGAGATTGATAAAATGGTTTATGTTGTTGGAAATGAACAAAATTATCATTTTCAGATTTTAGCCGTTTTGCTTGATAAACTTGGATTTTCGTGGGGAAAAGATTTATATCATTTTTCTTATGGAATGGTAGAATTGCCTTCAGGAAAAATGAAGTCAAGGGAAGGAACAGTTGTTGATGCTGATGACTTGGTGGATGAAATGATACAAGTGGCCCGTGATATGTCTGCAGAATTGGGAAAGTTAGAATCGATATCTAAAGAAGATGCTGAAGATACATTCAGGATGATTGCATTGGGAGCATTAAAATACTTTATTTTAAAGGTTGATCCACGGAAAAATATGATGTTTAATCCATCCGAATCGATTGACTTCAATGGCAATACCGGACCTTTCATTCAATATACTTATGCCCGGATAAAGTCGGTTTTAAGAAAATCCGCAGAGAACAATATTATCATAAATAAAAATGTCAAAATAAATTCATTATCCTCAAAAGAGAAAGATTTGCTAAAACGAATTACATTATATCCCATAGCAGTTAAAGAAGCTGGTGAGAATTACAGTCCGGCAGTAATTGCCAATTATTGTTATGATTTAGTAAAAGAGTTTAATCAATTTTATCATGAACATTCAATTCTCTCTGAACCAAATGAACATCAACTAAATTTCAGGTTAATGCTTTCAGCCACAGTTGCTGAAATAATTAAAAAGGGGATGAATTTATTGGGTATTGAAATGCCGGAAAGGATGTGAATGAAAAAAGGAGACTTATAAGGTCTCCTTTGTTTCTTCCAAGTAATAATTGATTTAATAATTTAGGGAAAAGCGTCCTTCCTAAATATTAATTCTGTTTTTTGGTAAAACGTAACCCTATTTCTAAGAAAAAAATAATATTTCTAATAATTTGTATTGAAACTAAATAAGAATAAAAGATTATAGGATGGGATCCTGCATTTTTGTTAAAACACACTTTGAGTTTGTACTTTCCTGTTTCAGCGGAAAATACATTTAATTGATACCATTAAAAAACAAATGGGAACTATCTGTTAAGAATAGTTCCCATTCACTTTCCACAACCGAAGTTGCTTTCAGTGTCAGACTACTGTTATTACGGCCGACTTTTAATCATTCTTGCGAATTATTATTAGCCCGTTACTTTCGGGTAAAGCTTACTACGGCTGTACCTTTAAGTTGTCCATTCAACAATCCGGATGTTTTTATGGACGAAGCGTCTGTCAGTATTTTCTTCTTCCTCCTTGCGGATTCAGTTTCAGATAATCAACCTCAATGGATTTGACTCCTTTGTTGTTGTGCAGTTTGGTAATTTAAACCGAGATCTGAACTACTCCTGCCTGACGACTCAAAATTGAAAGAACTTCTGGATTTTCTTCCGATAATTGATGAACTTTGACTTTCCAGTTAGCCATGTTCAAACTTCGGCTTTTTCAGTGTGCCTTCCCGAAGGTCGGATAGAAATGATTTTGATTTCAACTAAGTAACTTTTGTCATTTCCACACTTTCCAAGCTGCCTTTTATCGCTTGCCTGATGAAACAAATGTACAGAAAATAATATGTATGTGTCAATTTTTTCAGGTTATAGAAATGCACTTTATTTCAACCGTAGTTATTAACAATTGTTGAAAAGAGTAAAAGGAGTTTTGACCTTAATTTTAAAAGTTGTTTCAAAATCAAATGATTAAAGATATTACTCAATATATCCAAATCCATTGAAATTTAATTTCATCCTTTTTTTCCGGAAAAAATTCCAGCTCAATTTCATATAATCCTTTTTCAGGAAAATTAATTTTTCCAAGCCTGGTTGATTTGAAGTTATCAATAACCCAGTGTTGATTGGGCTCTCCAACTGTTTTTCCGGTAGGTTGAGCTATATACTCTAGTTTTGTATTCGATGCTTTCAATAGTAATTTATTTTTACCATTATCATTCTGATAACTATATGATATATCCAAATATTTCTCTCCTGGACTATCTATATAAAGCTTCCATTTCAATGTTTTGTTTGAATCAATGATCAAAAATTCAGGAACAGTCCCTTCTCTCTGTTTTCCAGAGATGTTCAGAATTTCATTATTTTGATTTGTATTTTTTGGAGTCAAAGAATATCCTCCATCAATGGTTTTAGCAATCAGACCACCAGTAACTGCTGGTTTCTTGCTGTATTCGATAACAATAACTGAAATATATGGATTAGGCTGTATTTCAGGAAGTTTTATTTCGGTAAATGAATCTGAATATGAAAATTGAAGGGGAAATTTTTGTTTGTCAGAAAGTATATAAATCTTATCCGGTTTATTTGAAACACCTGTTAAATACAATTTTTTATTTAACGGATAGTTAAAAACATGCAGGTATAAATTATAATGTTCATCAATTTCTTTACAGGTAATTTTCCCCCAATCATGTAAATCTTTATCCAGGTCGAATGCTTCTGTACCGTATATTGATTCACCGTTTATTTCCAACCATTTTCCCATTTCC
This sequence comes from Draconibacterium sp., assembly GCA_041739985.1. Taxonomy (GTDB): domain Bacteria; phylum Bacteroidota; class Bacteroidia; order Bacteroidales; family Prolixibacteraceae; genus Draconibacterium. The sequence goes on from JBGSMW010000036.1 coordinate 20,922, forward strand.
AGCATCCTTTGCGAAATCTCGAATGGCACCTCACCGTTGGCACGTGGACCAATATTCAGCATAAAATTTCCATTTAGACTTGAATTGTTGATTAAATTTTTGAGCAGGGTTGTGGTAGATTTCCATTCCGAATCGGTAGCATGAAACCCCCATGAATGCGCAACAGTTGCTGGTGATTGCCATGGGAAATCTTCTTTTTTGTTTCCAATTTGATTGTCACCAAGGGTTTTAAAATCAATGTCGGGATCTTCTTCAATCGAAAGTCCAAGCCTTGAATTTACCAAACAGTTGGGTTGTAATTCTCTTATCAATCCTTTTAATTGAAGAAGTTGATCTTTTGTAACAACAGTTTGTGAATGATGAATCCACATATCAAACCAAATCATGCCTATTTCGCCATAATTTGTAAGCAATTCCCGCATTTGCGGAATAACTTTTTGCTGCCAGTATAAATTGTATTCCTCAGGCGTAATTCCATAAATTTCGCGGGTGTGATCCCATCCAAATTCATGCTCCCAGTCCACCCAGTGTGAATAATACAATCCTAATTTTAATCCATGTTTTTTACAGGCATCAGCTAACTCTCTGACAATATCGCGTTTTGGATTTGTATAATTACCCAAATCATAATCACTGACTTTACTGTCCCATAAAGCAAACCCGTCGTGATGTTTTGCAGTTAAAGTAACATATTTCATCCCCGATTTTTTTGCCAGAATTACCCATTCTTCGGGATTAACTTCTTTCCAATCAAAACGATCAAGCAAGGTGAGATATTCCTTTTTTTCAATTCTGTTTCTGTATTGTAACCACTCTGCATAATTATTGTCGTTACGTAGTTTTTCTCCTTTCCAGTAGCCTTCAGCTCCGCTATATACACCCCAGTGAATAAACATTCCAAAACGTGCATCGGTAAACCATTTTGCCCTTTCATTGGTTTTTAATTGACTTTGGGCAAAAAAACTTAGAACAAGTAAGGTGTATAGTAGAAGTAACTTTTTCATGGTTTAGTTTTAGTTTAATTTTTAAAAATGGTTTGTTTGATTTTTATTTTACTGCCTAATAATTGAAATCCTGAAGCTGGAAACTGAACTTTTGAAAATGGAATCCAGAACCAAAATTAAGATAACCTCCCTTTAAAATCTTCGTAATGAAATTCCTTTACTATTTGTAAAGTATCATCCTCTTTTAAAATAACAATTGCCGGGTGGTTTACACCGTTAAACATTGTGGTTTTAACCATGGTATAATGAATCATATCTTTAAAAATCACCAAATCACCAATGTTGAGTTTCTTCCCGAAATCGTATGCTTCCATGAAATCACCTGCAAGACAACTAACGCCACCAAGCCGATAAAGGAATTTGCTACTTTCTTTCGGATCTGTTGCTCCAATTATTTTTGGGCGATATGGCATTTCAAGGGTATCAGGCATGTGTGCGGTAAACGAAACATTTAGAATTGCAGTTTTTATTCCCTTGTGTTCAACTATATCTTTTACTGTTGAAACTAAAACACCAGTTTCCCAGGCAATTGCGCTTCCGGGCTCAAGAATAACTTTTACATTGTATTTCAGCCTGAAATTTTTGAGGAGTTGAATTAAATGTTCTTGGTTATATCCTTCCCGGGTCATCAAATGTCCGCCACCCATATTTACCCATTTAACCTGATGCAGGTATTTCCCAAATTTGACTTCAAGCTTTTCAAGCACCTTTTCAAGACTGTATGAATCTGATTCACATAAAACATGAAAATGGATACCCTCAATTCCTTTGGGCAATTCATCCGGGAATTCATGAACTCCTACTCCTAGTCGCGAGCCTGGCGCACTTGGATTGTACAAATCCGTTTCAACGTCCGAATATTCAGGATTTACCCTAATTCCACATGAAATAAGATGATCAGCTTTTTTTATTTCAGAAGAAAATTTTTGAAACTGATTAATTGAATTAAATACAATATGACTACTATAACTCATCAACTCCTCGAATTCATTTTCAAAATAAACAGGAGAGTAAACGTGGGCAAGTGTTTTCATTTCTTCAAAGCAAAGTCTTGCTTCAAACAACGAACTTGCTGTGGCACCGCTTAAATATTCTCTTACCAGGGGAAAAGCGCTCCACATGGCAAAGCCTTTGAACGCCAGAATAATTTCGATTCCGGCTTTGTTTTGAACCTCATTTATAAGTTCAAGATTTTTACGCAGAAGTTTTTCGTCTAAAACAAATGCGGGAGAAAGAATTTTTGAATAGTCCATGGTTGCAAAGAGCTAAGAGCATGTGGCAAAGGGCAAAGCGTAAAACGAAAAGCACATTGCTCTTTGCCCCTTGCTCTCTGCATGTTATACTTCTAGATCTATATTGAAAACTTCGTTCCATGGTAAGCCATGTTCCCCTATTTTTTCCATAAAAGGATCCGGGTTGAATTCTTCAACATTAAAAACACCTTTCCCTTTCCATTTGCCTGTAAGAATCATCATGGCACCCAACATTGCCGGAACGCCCGTAGTATATGAAACTCCCTGAGTTCCTGTTTCATCGTAAGCAACCTGATGGCTACAGTTGTTCCAAATGTAATAGGTTTTTTCTTTTCCGTCTTTCAAACCTTTTATGCGGCATCCTATGGAAGTTTCGCCTGTGTAATTTTCACCCAAATCTCCTGGGTCGGGAAGCACAGCTTTTAAAAATTCAAGAGGAATAACATCCACACCCTTATATTTTACCGGATCTATCCTTGACATTCCAATGTTTTGAATAACGCGCAAATGTGTTAAATACTCATCACCAAAAGTCATCCAGAAACGAGCACGTTTTAAAGTTGGAAAGTTTTTAACCAGCGATTCCAGTTCTTCATGATACAAAACGTAAGAATTACGCGGGCCAATGTTGGGATACGTAAGTGCCTTTTTTATTTCAAAAGGCTCTGTTTCAACCCACTTTCCATTTTCCCAGTATTTCCCTTTTTGGGTAATTTCCCGGATATTTATTTCAGGATTGAAGTTTGTCGCAAAAGCTTTTCCATGGTCGCCACCATTGCAGTCAACTATATCGAGGTATTGAATTTCGTCGAAATGATGTTTGGCTGCGTAAGCAGTGTATATACTTGTTACACCAGGGTCGAAACCACAGCCAAGCAACGCCATAATTCCCTTTTCCTTAAATCTTTCATGATATGCCCACTGCCAGCTGTATTCAAATTTAGCCACATCTTTTGGCTCGTAATTGGCTGTATCCATATAGTTTACGCCCGTTTGTAAACACGCATCCATTATTGGTAAATCCTGGTATGGAAGTGCAACGTTTATAACCAACTCAGGTTTAAAATTATTGATTAACGAAACCATTTCCTCAACATTATCTGCATTTACCTGTGCTGTTTTTATTCTTCCTTTACCCACTTCACGGGCAATAATTTCGCATTTAGAAACAGTACGGCTCGCCAAAAGAATTTCTGAAAATACCTCAGGATTATCTGCACATTTGCTTGCAACAACTCGTCCGACACCTCCCGCACCTATAATTAGAACTTTACTCATTTTTATATTTTGAATTTGTTTTTTAACCTGATTTTATAGCTCAGTAATGTTTGTTTCATTTTGTTAAACCTTTAAAACAGGATAGCAAATTAAGCATTTTTTAGTGAATAATTAAATTCAATCATTGGATTTTACTTTGGGCAAAAAGCGGTTCAAGAATGAAAATAAACTACCATGGATTTGATTTTAATAAAATGATTGAACCCCATTTGAAAATTCTTTCCCAATCTTTCGGAAAAAATGGTTTAATTTGTCGGTTAAAATAAATACCAATAATTTTTTATGATTACGTAATGAAAAATACCTATTTTGATTTGATCGAACAGAGTTACTACTTTCCTCAGGAAGGCTTTGATTTAAGAGATAATACTCTTACATTTCACGGCATCTCTTTAAAATATCTGATTAAAAAATATGGAACTCCCTTCCGGTTTATTTACCTTCCGAAAATAGGCGATCAAATAAAAAAGGCGCGTAATCTATTCAATAAGGCAATCAAAAAAAATAATTATAAGGGAAACTATTATTATTGCTATTGTACAAAATGTAATCACTTTTCGCATGTGGTTAATGAAGCACTTAAGCAAAATGTAAATCTGGAAACTTCATCGGCTTACGATATTGATCTGATTTTGAGTTTATTTCGGGATAAGAAAATAGATAAAAGCAGGGTAATTGTTCACAATGGTTACAAAACCGATGAGTATCTGGCTAAAATACTTAACCTGCAGGAAATTGGTTTTCGTAACAATATTATAGTTCTGGATAGTATTAATGAATTAAAACGGATTGAAAAACTTGCCAACGGAGTCAAAATAAAAATTGGTATCCGCATGGCAATCAACGAGGAGTCGCAATCATCGTATTATACTTCCCGTTTGGGAATCAGGCACAATGATATTCTTAAGTTCTACATGGAAAACATTAAGGACAAGGAAAATCTCGAATTAAAAATGCTGCACTTTTTTGTTGATTCAGGAATTAAAGACAGTTTGTATTACTGGGGCGAATTTCAGAAAGCAATGAAACTGTATATTGATTTGAAAAAACAATGCGATACACTCGATTCGTTTAATCTTGGTGGAGGATTTCCAATCCGGAATCATCTCGGCTTTGAATACAACTATGAATACATGATTAACGAAATTGTTTCTGCAATTAAAGATACGTGTGCAGTTGAAAAAGTTAAGGAACCTGATATTTATACCGAGTTTGGGAAATATACGGTAGGCGAAAGCGGTGCAATAATTTTTGAGGTTTTGGAACAAAAACAGCAAAACGATACCGAAAGCTGGTACATTGTAAACAACAGTTTGATGAATACAATCCCCGATGCCTGGTCAATTTTCGAGAAATTTATTTTGCTGCCCATTAATAAATGGAACAACGAATATAAAAGGGTGAACATTGGCGGAATTAGTTGCGACCACTCTGATTACTACAACTCCGAGGACCTTAACCAGGAGGTTTTACTGCCTGCATATTCCGAAGAAGATGAAGAGCCATTATATCTTGGATTCTTTCATACAGGTGCTTATCAGGATGCAATCAGCGGTTACGGCGGAATAAAACACTGTTTGATACCTTCTCCAAAACATGTAATTATCGACCGTGATGACAAAGGGAATATAGTTGATTACGTTTATCGAAACGAACAATCAGCAGTAGATATGTTTAAAATACTTGGTTACGAAAAATAGGACTTCAAATAGAGATATAATGTTTACGGCGATTTTTTATCGCCGTTTTTTTTGATTTTCTTCTCAGATTTCATATTCATTACAAAGTTTGTTTCTTTAACTTTGAAGCAAAGAGTTTAAATTATTGAAGTCTGTTTTACAGTTAATTAACTTCGGAAATATGGATATCAGTTTCAACGACATTATAAAAAACAGAAGGGCAACACCGCCTAAATTCCTTGCTAAAAAGGAAATTGCAAAAGAAGTGATAATGCAACTTCTTGAAAATGCCAATTGGGCGCCAAATCATAAAAATACGGAACCCTGGAGGTTTAAAGTGTACACCGGCAATTCAAAACTAAAACTCAGTAAGGTAATAAACTCGCATTTAATAGAAAAGTTGGAGTCGGGTGAACCAATTAATCCGCAAAAGGTGGAAAAATTCAAGTCAAGTATTGAAAATGTTCCGGTTGTTATTGCCATTATTTTTGAACGTGATGCAGCTGAGCGTGTTCCTGAATGGCAGGAAATTGCAGCAGTTTCTATGGCGGTACAAAATATGTGGTTAACTGCCACAAATTTAGGATTAGGTGCATTTTGGGCTACACCTGATTTTTTGTCCTTGTTAAATGATATTGTTGGAATTCAACCACAGCAAAAGTTACTTGGATTTTTCTATGTCGGACATATTGCAATGGAGTATCCATCGCCCGGAAGAGTTCAAATTGCAGCAAAAGTGGAATGGAATGAATAAATCAGTTTAGAGTTTAAGATTCAAAGTTCAAAGTACTAAATGAAAAATATTAGATTTTATCTTTTAACAGTCCTTTTTGTTTTGTTGGTAACATTTTCCAGTGGCCAAAAACTGGATTCGAAAAATTACCATACAATTCGTGAAAGTTTAACGAATTCAGCAAACAAATTTGATGAAGAAAAACAGGGGAGGGTTGTATTTCTTGGCGGCTCAATAACTTATGGTCAAGGATGGCGCGACTCGGTTTGCGATTTTATTCAGCAAAAATTTCCCGAAACAGATTTTGATTTTATCAATGCCGGAATCCCTTCAATGGGTTCAACACCAGGCGCATTCAGATTTGAACGCGACGTTTTGAAAAATGGTAAAGTGGATTTACTGTTTTTAGAAGCTGCTGTAAACGATGATACAAATAAAACTGAACATGAAGAGATAATTAGGGGAATGGAAGGCATTGTGCGACATGCAAAAATTGCTAACCCGCTTTGTGATATTGTGATTATGCATTTTGCAGATCCCGGGAAAATGAACGATTTCAGAAGTGGCAAAATCCCCGAAGTCATTCAACTGCATGAAAAAGTAGCTAAACATTACAACGTTTCAACTATTAATCTGGCAAAAGAAGTTACAGAACGGATTGACGCCGGAGAATTTGACTGGGAAAATGATTTTAAGGATTTGCACCCTTCTCCATTTGGGCAAAACATTTATTTCAATTCAATAAAACTATTTCTTGAGAATTCATTTGTTTCTGACATTGTTAATGGAAAACCTGTATCATTTGAAATGCCTGCTCCACTTAATAAATATTCTTATTCGAACGGGATATTAACTGAACCAAAACCTCCAAAACCGATAAAAGGATGGGAATTTGTTGAAAACTGGAAACCTGAAAATAATATAGGCACTCGTTCAAATTACGTTAATGTTCCAATGCTTGTTGGCGATTATCCCGGGAAAATCATCAAATTTCAGTTTAAGGGAAATGCAGTTGGGATTGCTGTTGCTGCAGGACCCGATGCAGGAATTATTGAATATAGTGTTGATAATTCGGATTGGAAAAAACAGGATTTGTTTACTGAATGGAGTCAAAACCTCTATCTGCCATGGTTTTATACTTTAGATTCGGGGTTAAAAAGTAAAAAACACACTCTTCAAATCAGGATTACTGATGAAAAAAATCCGAAAAGCACAGGTACAAAATGTATTATCAGGTATTTTTATTACAATCAAACCGATTGATATTCAATATCGGATATATTACTTAAAATAATCTGCCTCGAATTTTGCTTTTACATCACTGATGGCATCTTTCAGAATTAGTTCTTCGGTGGTAGCGGTATAATTGGTTATTTCCTCAAAAACACGAACTAACTCCGATTCAACATTATCATCCATACAAGCCATTTTTGTCATTAGTATTTTAGAGAAAGTAATACTGTTTGAATTTGACAATTCGAAACTACCATTCATCACATTGCAACTACTATTTCCTGTAAAACGTTTGTCTTCCGGAAGTAATTTAATAAATGCCTCTTTATTTGTTTTCACAGTTTTCCCGTTCAATTCTGTTAGTTTCCAGTATTTATTGGTGATTTCAATGGTTTCTTTTTCTATAATATAGTTGTTGGCTAAAACTCCGGATATGCGGTTGCCACTTTTATCCAAATGGAATAATTTGTTTTCGCCAACCTGATAAACTTGTTTTTCTGTGTTGTCGAGGGTTATTTTACTGCCACTTTTATCCCAGGCAAAAGTACCAATGGTTTCAAAAATATTTTCTTCTTTTCCCAGGTAACTTGTTTTCAGACTATAAGTTAAATCTTCGTTCAAAACCAACTGGGTTTTAATTCCTTCGCAATCGGCACAAGGTAAAATTCCCTGATAGGTGCCAGACCAGTCAAGTGATGTCATGCTGTTGTCTTTATGGGTAGTTAATGTTTTGGATTTAGTTTTTTGAGAAGAATTACATGAAACTACTAATAATGTTAAAACAATAATGAAGAAGACAAATTTGATTTTCATACTTTGGACATCGTTATTAAACATTCATTCTAAAATAGCTTTACCTTATTAGACTTAAAACGTTCTAATCCCTTGATAATTACTTTTTCACCAGCGATAAAATGACAATAATAAAATAACTACTAATCAAGGTAATTTCAAAACCTTTGAAAAGTAGTTATTCTAAGATTACTGTCGAGTGTAGCTGTTTTTAAAAATTGTTACGCTCAATTTTATGTATAATTCTGTTTCGGTTGATAAGGTAATTCTTTTTAAAGCAGGAATAAAACACCAACTGTTATACCATTAAAACCTAATCCACCTAACAATTCAGTATTAATACCAAAATTATCTTTTATAAAATATGTAGCGCCTGCATGAATGCCAAAATTTGGCTCACCGCTACTGGGATTATAAAAATCATTATTATAGCCGTTGTTATATTTCCATTTATATATATAATAACCCAAAGAAGCACCTCCGTAAATATCAAACTGATCGGGAACATTTAACAACTCATTGAAATGATAACTACTTCTTCCAACAATACCATAATAAGTACCCCTCCAGGAAGCATAGCCTTTTGATTGAAAGGATAGCAATCCACCAACGGTTATATTGTCTGCAACAGGGTGCTCATATCTCAGGTAAATAGGAATTCCCCAATTGGAAATACCAAATCCGGCAGATGCCAATCCACGTCCTTCAGTATTAGGATTAAACTGCGCAAAACTGCTGGTAGTAATCGTTAATAATAGAATAAATGCACCAATAAAGATTTTGTTTTTCATAATGTTGAACTTTAAAATTATTTATTAAGAATTAGTATTAAACTTTTAAATCCATTTTGTTAGTTAAACCTATTTTTCAATTCAAAAAATCTCATTCAAAAATAATATATAAAGGTACAATTTACTTAAAATATATTTAAATGTCAATTGCGAATTTTAATATTTTATGCGAATTAATTAATCTTACATGAAAATTGAACAGGAAAAAATCGTACAATTTGTATAAGATTTTAAAAGGATTTATTGCGATTATAAAATAAACGGGATTACCAAAATTTGAATTATTATAAAATTGTTTTTAATTGTTTTGTTAGTTTTTCAACATCTTCTTCGTTATTGAATATGCTTGCCGAAACCCTCATTCCTTCGCCTCGCGCTGAAACGATAATATCTTTTTTGAAAAGTTCATCGACTAAATATTTTGGGTTTTGAATTTTGGCAATCAGTATTCCCGACCGGTGTATATCTTCTTTTTGAACAATAATATCAATCCCAAGTTCCCGCAATTTATCTTCAATCAAATGATTTAGGTAAAGAACACGGTTCATTACATTTTCAGCCCCAATATTTTTGAACATTTTTAAAGCTCCACCCAGTGCAAAAATATTAGGGAAGTGCGGACAACCTGATTCAATAACAGATGCTTCGTTTTTTAAATCCAAATCGAGGTTATCCATTTTTCCGGGTGTTTGAACACTTCTCCAGCCTGCAAACGGGAAATTATCGGGATCGAGCCATTTTTTGTTAACATACAATCCACCAATACCGTAACCTGCGGTTGCCCATTTTAATCCGGTAAACATCAGAAAATCAATATTACATTTTTTTACATCAACAGGGAAAATGCCAAGTGCCTGCGTTGCGTTTACAACAAAAATCAAATTATTTTCTTTGCAGAATTTTCCCAACGTTTCCAGATCCTGTCTGAAACCTGTGCAATATTGTACATAGCTTGTAACAATTATTTTTATGTCAGGAGTTAATTTTCTTTTGATGTCTTCAATTGAATACCCATAATTTGTTGGTTCAACAAATTTAATTTCAGTTTTTTGATTGATCCAGGGAAATGTTGTTGATGGAAATTCATCACGCATGGTTAGAACTGACTCTTTGTTCTTTAACATTTGTGCTACAAGGTTCATTCCATGCGAAGTGTTGGTCGTAAACCCGATTTCTTCCCGTTCAGCGCCAATAAAATCAGCCAGTGAATTTCTAACTTCTTCAGTTCGTTCCAGCCATGTTTCCCAGTAAGTATCACCAAATTCAAGCATTTCATCGTAAAACCGTTTCCCTTCGGTGGCAGCACTTTGCGAAACCGGCGAGCCCCCGGCAGGGTTCAGATAAACATATTTTTTACAAACAGGGAATTCTTCGCGGACTTTTTTCCAATCAGTCATAATACTAAGTTTAAAGTTTAAAGATGAAAGTTTAAAGTGGAAAATAAAAATTCAACAAATAAAAAGGGAACCAAAACTGATTCCCTTTTTAATATTTTGTAGGACAAAATCTCAATACCTGATACTCTGTACTTTCTATCTAATTTACAACGAATCTCCAAAATCAGCTTTGAATTTGGCAATTAATTTCTCTGTCCAGTTTCCAACAGGTTTTAACCGGCCCATAAAGAAACGGAGGAGTGGCGGTTCTTCAACCCATTCCAATCCACCAATCAATTCCCGGTTATCATAGAGCCATTTCACTCTGTCTATTACAAATTTGGTTTGTGAAAGTGTGAAAACCCTTCTTGGAAAAGCTAAACGAAGTAACTCAACGTCAGCAAGAATATCATTGCCATTTTCATCGCGGATACTTGAAATTGTTCCTCTTTCCATTCCGCGGATTCCGGACACGATAAACAAAGCTGCTGCAAGTGCGCCTGCCGGATATTGTTGTTGTGGTACCTGAGGGATGAAACCCATTGCATCAATATGACATCCTAACGCTCCTGCTGGTGTTATAACCGGAATTCCTACTGCATCAAGCGAATTTACTGCATATTCAATAAATGAAGGCGACTGGCTGATTACTGTGTCGTCGCAGGTTTCGTACATACCAACTGCCAATGCCTCAATTTCGCGGGTTGACATACCTCCATAAGTTGTAAAACCTTCGAACAACACAAGCAAATCTCTCATTTTCAGGTACAAATCTTTGCTGTTTGTGCAAATTCCACCACCACGAGTCGAACTTACTTTCCTGCTCGAAAAATATACCATGTCAGCATATCCACACATTTCATTGAGGATATCTTTAATCTGGGCATTTGCAAATTCAGGTTCACGTTTTTTGATCATGTATGCATTTTCGCCAATCAAACTGGCATCGAGTACCATCATTGTTCCGTTTTCGTCGCAAACTTTTTTAACATCGCGCATATTTTGCATCGAAAATGGTTGTCCGCCAATTAAATTGGTCGAAGCTTCCATCCGCACAAATGCAACACGTTCAGCACCATATTCTGCAAATACTGCTTTTAATTTATCAATATCAATGTTTCCTTTAAACGGTTCACTACTTTTAATATCAAGTGCTTTGTCTGTATAAATTTCCAAAACTGTACCACCGTTTATCATCATATGTTCCTTGGTAGTGGTAAAATGGTAATTCATTGGAATTACATCGCCTTTTTTGATGAATACCTGCGAAATGATATTTTCCGCTGCACGTCCCTGGTGAACAGGCATAACATAGTGTTTGCCAAAAACATCGCGTACAGCTTTTTCCATGCGGTAAAAACTTTGCGAACCTGCATAAGCGTCATCCGCCTGGTGCATTGATGCAATTTGGTTGTCGCTCATGGCGTTGGTACCCGAGTCGGTCAACATATCAAGAAATACATTGCTTGTGTCTAAAAGAAATGTGTTGAATCCGGCTGCTTCCATTGCTTTTGCACGTTCGTCAATTGGTCTCAAAAAGAGTTTTTGGACTACCCTTACTTTATGCAATTCAACCGGGATTTGCTCTTCTTTGTAGAATTTAATTGTGGTACTGTTTTGATTTGTCATTTTACTGTGGTTTATTGTTTCAATTTGAAAAAGTACCAAAGATAAATTTTACAATATGAAAATCAAGGTGGGGCCACAAATTTAGATTTTGTCAAAATAAGGTTGGTTATTTTTGAAACGGGAATTGAAAATTTATTAGAAATAGCCTGGAAGTTTACACGGCTAAGACAACAAATTAAATATGCACCAACTCAAGTATTTTCTCCAGCCAGCGAGCATCAATTTCCGAAAACGAACCTTTTTCAGAACTGTCAACATCCAAAACCCCAATAATTTCACCCGTCTTGTTTTTGAAAGGAATAACAATCTCGGAGTTTGAGCGTGAATCGCAGGCAATGTGGCCGGGAAAAGCGTGAACGTCATCCACAACAATTGTCTTCTTTTGATTGAAAACAGCCCAGCAAACACCTTTGTCCTTTTCTAAAATCTGGCAGGCAACCGGCCCCTGATAAATATTTACAGTCATTTTCCCGTCGTCGAGTAAATAAAATCCTGTCCAGAAAAAGTATTCCATTTTATGATGTAAAACTGCTACAATCGTCGCCATCCGCGCTGATTGGTTGTTGCTTTTTTTTACCAGTTCATTTAATTGGGTGTAAATTCTGCTGTATCTTCCTTCTTTTTTCTTTTCTTCCATATTTGTAAACGACTTTAATATTGTTGTGCGAAATAACAAAAAATGAAGAACTCTTAAATGCTTAAACCCAATTTTTTCAAAGGTCAGGAATCATCATTTTGAAACGCAAATCATGTTTCCGTTCTTTTTCCTTATTTTTGCCACCCTAAAACAAAAATGACATGGCACAAAAACCTTCCATCCCAAAAGGAACCCGCGATTTTTCACCTGTTGAAATGGTGAAACGAAATTATATTTTCGATTTGATAAAGGAAGTATTTCGCTTGTACGGATTTCAGCCCATTGAAACTCCGGCTATGGAAAATCTTTCAACTTTAACAGGGAAGTATGGCGAGGAAGGAGACAAATTGCTTTTCAAAATTCTGAATTCAGGAGATTTTATCTCAAAAGTTTCCGATGAACTTTTAGATGAAAAAAACTCAAATAAACTCACTCCAAAAATTTCGGAAAAAGGTTTGCGTTACGATCTTACAGTTCCATTTGCAAGGTTTGTTGTACAATATCAAAATGAAATAACTTTTCCGTTTAAACGTTACCAAATTCAGCCGGTTTGGCGTGCCGACAGACCACAGAAAGGACGCTACCGCGAGTTTTACCAGTGTGATGTGGATGTGATTGGCAGCAATAGTTTGTTAAATGAAGTTGAACTGGTTCAAATTATTGACGATGTATTTAAGCGATTGAAAATAAATACAATAGTAAAAATCAACAACCGGAAAATATTGGCTGGAATTGCTGAAGTGATCGGCGAAAATGATCGGATTATTGATATTACCGTTGCAATTGATAAACTTGATAAAATTGGCCTGGAAAAAGTAAATGCTGAATTGGCAGAAAAAGGTGTTTCGAATGAAGCAATTGAAAAGTTGCAACCCATTTTGGCATTGGAAGGCAATTCAATTGAGAAAATTGCACAGTTAGAAACGATTTTGGCGGACTCGGAAATTGGAATGAAAGGTGTGAATGAAATTAAAAAGCTCTTTTCGTACCTGAATAATCTTTCACTTCAAACCGAAGTTGAACTCGATTTGACACTTGCCCGTGGATTGAATTACTACACAGGCGCCATCTTCGAGGTAAAAGCAAAGGATTTTGAAATTGGAAGTATTTGTGGAGGTGGACGTTATGATGATCTGACCGGAATTTTTGGATTGCCAAATGTTTCGGGAGTTGGCGTTTCTTTTGGTGCCGAGCGTATTTATGATGTTCTTTCACAAATGAATTTGTTTCCTCCGAAATCAACAGAAACAACAAAAGTCATGTTTGTAAATTTCGGCGAAAATGAAGAAGCCTACTGTTTGCCGGTTTTGGCAGAGTTGCGAAAGAATGGCATAAATGCCGAAATTTTTCCTGACAACGCTAAAATGCAAAAGCAGATGAATTATGCCAATAAAAAGGAAATTCCTTTTGTTGTGCTTGCCGGTGAAACTGAAATTCAGGCAAAATCATTCACATTAAAAAATATGGAAAGCGGCGAACAACAAAGCGTTAATGCTGATGAATTGGTAAATATTCTTTCCCGTCAATAAAATTTAGAAATTACGAAAATTTTTCATTTTCTCCCCTTGGTGTGATTGAGATGGGCTTCAAAAAAAACCGGAAGAAGTTAATCTCCCGGCTTTTCGTGTCGATTTTTTAAATGTTTTTTGGCAGAATATGTAAAACTCTGAACGTCAGCTTAAATTGATTCGGTTTCTACTACTTTCGACAGAATTTCAGCATAAGGTATCAACAGGTATTTTTTACCGTTGAAATCAATTTCTGTTCCTGAATAAGGTTTGTAGAGAACTTCGTCACCGGGTACAATCTCTGCTTTTTCGATGTTACTGATTGCAACAACTTTTGCAATTTCCTGTTTCTCTTTTGCAGAGTCGGGGATAATAATTCCCGAAACGGTTTTTTGCACTGCTTTGTCTTCCGACAATTCCAACAGCACATTTTGGTTAATAGGCTGTAATTCTTTCATTTTTACAATTCTTTAAATTAAACATTTATAATAATGACTGCCTTCAACTCAGTTTTGAGCATTTACACAATCAAATATTTTTATTAATTAGAGCTCAATAACATATTATCAATGTTTTCCTTGAACATTTTTTTTGTGTCTTCTTTTGAGCGTGCAATACCTGAAGTCATTGATGGCTTTCCGTCTATTGGGATGTACAGAAATGCCGGAATTCCCTGAATTCCAAATACAGCGGCTAATTCCTGTTCTACCTGTGTATCAATTTTATAAATTGTAATTTTCCCAGCATACTCGCCTGAAAGTTCTTCCAAAATAGGCGCTGCAATTTTACATGGACCGCACCAATCAGCGTAAAAGTCAATCATTGCAGGTTTTGTGCCTTTGTATTTCCATTCTTTTGGAGAATTCTCGTAATCCCAAACTTCAGCTAAAAATTTAGCTTTATTTAGTTTAACAGTTCCACCTTCTGTTGCGCTGCTTTGCGAAACGGTTTCTGCCGGTGTTTCTTTAGCATTATTTTCGTTGCCATTGTTTTTTGCCTGGCCTGCGTTGCAGCTTTGCAACGATATTACAGCAACTGCCAGGATAAATAATAACTTTTTCATTTTCATTTTAATTATTCTTACTTGTTATTCATTTTAAAATTAAAACATGAATATTTGTTGTTAGTTTATTCCCAACAACGAATTTATTCTTGTTTTGTCAAATCCTACAATAATTTGCCCGTTAATTTCGGTTTGAGGAACACCTTGCTGACCACTTTTTCTCACCATTTCTTCGGCAGCTTTCTGGTCGGCAGCAACGTTTACTTCGCGGTACTGGATGCCATTTTCCTGCAAATGTCTTTTAATGGTTGTGCACCAAGAGCAAGTTGGCGTTGTATAAACTACAACATTCTTTCGTGGTTTTTCATTGTTTGAACTTTGCGTAACAAAAACCGATTTGTCAAAAATTACATTAAACTGCTCAGGTTTGTGGCACCCTTTAATTACGTTTTTCAAAGTATCGTTTTCGAAATAAAGGAGCGAAGGCACACTTGTGATATTAAATACTATATGAATGTCCCTAACTTCATTTACATTGGCTGAACATAGAACTTCGCCTTTTTCATTTCTTTCTGCTCTACTGAAATTATCAAAGGCACAGTCACTTTGCTCCGATCCCTTTTTGTATAGCAGCAACCAAACCTTTTCGTTCGATAGTGTCAGTGATTTTAACTCTGATAAATTCGATACCTGTTTCATAATGCAAATATATAAATATTTAGATATGTATTTTTTATATACAACCATTATGCCAAAAACCTTTTTGAAAATTTGTCAGTAAAAAAATATTTTTTGTATTTCCAACGCAACCAATAAGCAACAAACCAAATCTTAGTGAAGTAAACAATTAAAAATTGAGAATAGAATGAAGAAGATTATTTTTGTATTACTCGTTGGATTCCTGTTTGGTTTTTCAGGATGTTTGGATGATGACGGATATTCGTTGAGCAATGTTTGGATTGGTTTTGGTGTTGTAGAAAGCACGGATACTTATAAAATTGTTATGGATGACGGAGAGATTTTGTATCCGGTTGCTTTTGGCGGTTTTGTGCCCTGGAATGAAAATGATTATTCGGGCGATAGCCATAAAGTTGAAGCAGGTGACAGGTTAATGTTAAACTTTACAATCCTTGATGACAAATTAAATGATGCAGGAGAAATTACAGCTTATTACGTAAAAGTAAATTCGGCTAAAAAGGTACTGACAAAAGGAGTACTTGACATTACTGAAGCAAATAAAGACAGTATTGGGCACGACCCGATAATTGTTCAGGACACCTGGATAGCAAACGGTTTATTGAATTTCCAGCTTAAATATTGGGGACGCAACCAAACTCATTTTATCAATCTTGTGAAACAACCTGGCGAATTGACTGCTGAAGGCCAACCGTTTCAATTGGAATTGAGACACAATAACAATGATGATTCAGAAGATATACCGTACACAGCCTTTGTGTCGTTTCATCTTGATTCATTGCAGGTTGCCGGGCTCGACTCGGTACGTTACACGGTTAAAAGCACAGATTATGATGGCAAGCCATTTGAATTTGAAGGAGTTTATAAATACGGTGAAAACAATTAAATAGATGTTGCAGTGTTCAAAAGGCGTTCGTAAGGGCGCCTTTTTTTGTTTAAGTCTTTTAGAAATCAACTAAATCAAAGTAGTGCGACTATTATTGACCGCAAAACTGGTACAAAAATCATTTGTTGTCTCAGTTCAATTCTTTTATTTTGCTGAATAAATCTTTCAATTCAATATAAATGAAAAAAATAGCATTTTTAACCATTGCAGTTGTACTTCTGTTTAGTTGCACAAAAAAGGAAACAAGTTCAACTTCAAAAAATTATGTGCCGGAAACTCCAAAGTTAACTTCCGACATTATGACACCCGAAGTGTTGTGGTCGTTTGGCAGGTTAGGCGAGGCGCAGGTTTCACCGAATAATGAAACTGTTATTTTCACAGTTACTTATTATAATATAGAAGAAAACAAATCTTACCGCGATGTTTATTCAAAACCTGTTTCAGGTGGTGAACAAAAGAACCTTACCAATTCGGGAGAAAATGAATCTAATATAGTTTGGCGACCCGATGGAAAAAAGATAGCTTACCTTTCCTCGGCTTCCGGCTCGGTGCAAATGTGGGAAATGAATCCGGATGGAAAAAAAGCTACACAAATTACAGATATTGAAGGCGGGATTTCAGGTTTCAGCTATTCACCCGATCAATCAAAAATATTCTACCTGAAAAGCGTTAAACTTGATGAAAGTGTGAACGATTTGTTTCCGGATTTGCCAAAAGCCAATGCACGTCTTGAAAATGATCTTATGTACCGCCACTGGGATTCGTGGCATGATTACACCTACAACCATATTTATATTGCCGATTATAAAAAAGGGAAAATTGGCGAAGGAAAAGACATTTTGGAGGGTGAACATTTTGATTCGCCCATGAAACCTTTTGGAGGGAATGAACAGATTGCATGGAGCCCCGATGGAAAAACACTGGCGTACACCAGTAAGAAAAAAGTTGGAAAAGAATATGCAGTTTCAACCAATTCTGATATTTATTTTTACAATATTGAAACAGGTCAGACAATCAATTTCACTTCGGGAATGATGGGTTACGACCAAAACCCCGTATTTTCGCCCGATGGAACAAAACTTGCATGGGAAAGCATGGAACGTGATGGTTATGAAGCCGATAAAATACGTTTGTTTGTAGCCGATTTGGCAACAGGCGAAAAGAGAGATTATACTGAAAATTTTAACCAAAATGCAACCGGTTTGAACTGGAGTGCCGATGGAAAATCAATTTATTTTGTTAGCAATATTGAAGCAACTGAAGAAATTTACAGGCTCGATTTAACGGATGGTTCTTTTGCACGATTGACAGATGGCGTGCACGATTACAGCAATGTATTGGTGGCTGGAGAAAAATTACTGGCTCAAAAAGTTTCTATGTCGCAGCCTGCGGAATTATATGTGGTTAATCCTGTTACAGGTAAAGATGAGGCAATTACAACTATCAATAAAGGCATTCTCGAACAGCTGACTTTTGGAAAAGTGGAGGAACGCTGGCTGGAAACCACCGATGGAAAACAAATGCACACATGGATAATTTACCCGCCACATTTTGATCCATCAAAAAAATATCCTGCTCTGTTATATAATCAGGGAGGTCCGCAGGGAACAGTTAGCCAGTTTTGGTCGTACCGCTGGAATTTCCAGATGATGGCTGCAAACGATTATATAATTGTTGCTCCAAACCGCAGGGGTTTACCGGGCTTTGGACAAGAATGGAACGAACAGATTTCAAAAGATTATGGTGGACAGAATATCAAGGATTTATTAACAGCGATTGACGAAGTTGCTAAAGAACCTTATGTTGATAAAGATAAACTGGGTGCGGTTGGCGCAAGTTATGGCGGTTTTTCGGTAATGTACCTGGCAGGTAACCACGAAAAAAGATTTAAAGCTTTTATTGCACACGACGGAATTTTTAACTTCGAACACATGTACACAACTACCGAAGAAATGTGGTTTGTAAACTGGGATTACGGTGGCGCATACTGGGATAAAACAAATGCCGCAGCGCAGCGCTCATATACATTCTCACCCCACAATTTCATTCAAAACTGGGATACTCCAATCTTAATTGTTCAGGGTGAAAAAGATTATCGTGTTCCGTCGGAGCAGGGAATGGCTGCTTTTAATGCTGCGGTTTTGAGAGGTGTTCCTGCCCAATTGCTTTATTTCCCCGAAGAAAACCACTGGGTTTTGCAACCACAAAACGGGATTCTTTGGCAAAGGGTTTTCTTTAATTGGTTAGATAAATGGTTGAAGTAGTCAATGAAAAATTAGTTAGGGCTACAGTTAATGCCAAAATAGTGAGGGTTTCACTTTGAGTGAAGCCCTCACTTTCATAAAATAAGTTCCCTTTTTTACTATTTTTGA
The DNA here is from genome assembly GCA_041739985.1 of Draconibacterium sp. Lineage (GTDB taxonomy): Bacteria > Bacteroidota > Bacteroidia > Bacteroidales > Prolixibacteraceae > Draconibacterium. The sequence goes on from JBGSMW010000036.1 coordinate 39,792, forward strand.
GCGAATTTTTAAAAACTCATTTCAATGCAAAAAATACATGTAGGATTTTTGGGGGCGGGCGGAATTGCGCAGGCTCACGCGTATTCCATTGAAGCATTAAAGTATTATTATTCTGAAGTTCCTGAAATAATTTTAGAATCGGTGGCATCGGCACGTGAAGAAAGCCGCGAAGGATTTGCCGGAAAATTTGGTTTTAAATATGCGCAATCGGTTGAGGAATTTGTACAGAATGAAAAATTGAATGCAGTTTTTATTCTGGGACCCAATAAAGTTCATTTCGAGCATTTTAAAATGGCGCTGAAAATGCCCAGTGTAAAATATATTTATCTCGAAAAACCTGTTTGTTCAACTTTAATAGAAGAACAGGCCATGCGGAAATTGCTGAATGAAACCGATACATCTGTTAAAATTCAGGTTGGGTTTCAATACCTTCAAACTTCATCGGTGCGCGAAGCTTTGAACTTTTGGAAATCGGGTAAATTGGGGAACCCTATTCATTTCGATTTAAAATATTATCACGGCGATTATCTGCAAACTGCCTACCGCGAAAAGCGTGTAACCCGTTTAACTCCAGCTCCCGACGGTGGAGCAATGGCCGATTTGGGCTCACATGGAATTAGTCTGTTAATGGCTTTTTTAAGCGAAGAACTTGAAATTACCGGTGCTTTACAAGGCGGAAATTTCCCGGATGTTCCTAACGGTTCAGATTTGTTCAGTTCAATTTCTTTGATTGACACAAAAACCGGGGCAGTGGGAAATATGTCGGCAAGCCGGATAAGTTCGGGAACCGGCGATTTAGTTTATCTCGAAATTTATGCCGAAAAAGGTGCAATCCGCTATTCTTCTCAAAACTCTGAATATTTTGAATATTATCTTGAAGGTTCAAACCAGTGGATAAAACAAATGGTTGGTAGCAATTACAAACCTGTCACCAGCTTTCCATCGGGTCACGTTCCGCCGGGTTGGTTACGTTCAATGGTTCATGCGCATTACCGGTTTTTTACCGGCGACGATGTAACTTCTTTTAACACCGATTTAAATCACGGGTTGGCAGTTCAGCGGATTGTTCGCAAAACAGCAGATCATTTGTCAGTTTTCAGAAAAAAATACAGAAATGACGAATAGGAAAAGTGGAGTTTTACTGCATATCACTTCGTTACCTGGTGAAGACGGGATTGGTACCCTTGGGAAAAATGCCTGCAAGTTTGTAGATTTTCTTGAAAAATCGAAACAAAAAATGTGGCAGATTCTGCCACTTGGGCAAGTAGGTTTTGGCGACTCTCCATATCAGTGCTATTCAGCTTTTGCCGGAAATATTCAGCTAATCGATTTGGAATTGCTGGCAGAAGACAACTGGCTGAAAAAAAGCGAAATAAAGTCTCCCGGTTTTAACGCTTTGAAAGCTGATTTTGAGGGATCGCGCCAATGGAAATTGCCACTTTTAAAAAAAGCCTACAATAATTTTCAACTAAAAATTGAACCCTGGCTGAACGAGTATTTTTATTTTCAATACGAACATAAATGGTGGTTAAATGATTTTGCACTTTTTATGGCGTTAAAGGATTTTTTTAAGGGACACGGCTGGCATGAATGGCCTGAAGATATTAAATTCAGAAAGCCAGAGGCAATGAAGCTTTATACTGAATTGCTTAAAAATGAAATTGATTTTTGGATGTTTATGCAGTGGCAGTTTTTCAGGCAGTGGCATCGTTTGAAAAAATATGCCAACGAAAAGGGAGTTGAAATTATTGGCGATGTACCGCTTTATGTTTCAACTGATAGTGCAGATGTGTGGGCAAATACCGATGTTTTTCAATTAGATAAAGATCTTAAACCAACTTTTGTTGGTGGAGTGCCACCTGATTATTTTAGCATAACAGGCCAGTTGTGGGGAAACCCGGTTTTTAACTGGCAACGTCTGGAAGAACGTCAGTTTGACTGGTGGATGTCGCGACTTGGTTTTAATGTAAATATGTTCAACCTTGTGCGTATCGACCATTTCAGGGGATTGGAATCTTATTGGTCGATTCCGGCAGGAGAGCAAACTGCCATAAACGGGAAGTGGGAAGCTGCAAAAGGCTATCAATTATTGCAAAAATTCAAACATGAATATGGCAGCCTGCCTTTTATTGCCGAAGATCTGGGGGTTATTACACCCGAAGTCGAGAAACTTCGCGATGATTTGCATCTTACCGGAATAAAAGTGCTTCAGTTTGCGTTTGGATCGGACGCAAAAAATGGTAATCTGCCCCACAATTATAAACCAAACTTTTTGGTTTGCACCGGAACTCACGATAACGATACAACACTTGGTTGGCTGAATTCAGCAAAAGGCAAAGAAAAAAAGCTAATTCAAAAATACCTTGGCGAGCCTGAAAAAGCTTTGCAACATGCAATTGAAATAGTTTGGGCTTCAACAGCAAAAATTGCAATCATTCCAATGCAGGACTTGCTGGGTTTGGGAACCGAAGCCCGGATGAATATCCCCGGAACTTCTTCAGGTAACTGGGGCTGGCGGTTTCAATGGAAACAGCTGAAACAAACTCAGATCAGATTTTTAAAAGAGCTGACAGAGAAATATAATAGGTAACATGTTGTGCGATTTTTGCATCAACAATTTTTGCATCAGATTGAAAAAAATCAATTCCTTGATAATTTAAATCTTTCATAAATTAGCATCATGAATTACAAGGATTTTATAAAAATAGATCCGTCAAAACTGTTTGGTAAACCAATCATTCATAATACGACAATAACTGTTTACGATGTTTTGGGTTGGCTGGCTTCAGATATGTCCTTTCAGGAAATAATTAGCGATTTCCCTGAACTTACTGAAGAGGACATCAAAGCGTGTCTGTTATTTGCAGCTGACCGTGAGCATAAACTTCAGGTTTCGTTATGAAACTCCTTTTCGATCAAAACTTTTGTTTTTGCACGCAACCTTTTTATTAATGATACAATCTTCATAAAAACCAATGCAATGAATAAACTTTCATTTTGTTTTCAAGTATTTTTCGCATTTGTATTCTTAGGTTGTGATACTGATGAAGGACATTTGACTTGTTGTGATTTTGAGATTAGTTATGAAAAAGAATATGGACTTGAAAGTAACTGGAGCCTGGTTGGAACATATCAAATGAAAAATTGGAAGGAAGAGTGCACAGATGGTGCCGGAGGGTGGATTTCCTTTAAAGAAGACGGTACTTTTAGCGGGTCAAGTTCGTGCAATGCAATGGGTGGAAAATATAAAGTTTCGGATTCTGATAAAATTAGTTTAACAGATTGGACTCAGACTCTGAGAGGATGTATTGGTAATGGATCGGAATATTGGGAAGAAAAATTCCCGGAAGAATTATTAAAAGCTGATAGATTTGAAATCGATGGGAATAAGTTGACAATTCACACTACCGGCCAAACCAAACTTGTATTTATAGCATTCGAGATGCAATAAAATCTTTCTTTCCACTTCTTTAGCAACACAACATCACCGCCTTCATAAATTTCCTTGGTTGTTCGGCGTGTAGCCAGTGGCCAGCTTCCGGGATATCAACAATCCGGGAATCAGGGTATATTTCTTTAATTAATGATTCGTCTTCCGGTAAAATATATTTTGATTTCATTCCCCGAATAAAAATTACAGGGTAACTTAAAATCGGGGAACGTTCGTCGAGCCATTTTTTATTCACTCCGCTAACAATTTCTTCGAGATGGTCATACAAAACCTTTGCATTCACCCGCCATTTGTATTGATTGTTCGTTTTATCCTTTGCAACATTTTTCAATAAAAACTGGCGGATTTGTTCGTCATCAATTTTTTGAGACATAAAATCATCAACTTCACTACGGGATTTTATTTTTGAAAAATCAATCTCCTGCATGGCCAGTAAAATATTTTGGTGCAAATAAAACTGACTGTCTTCTTTTAGTAATAAATAATCCTTGGGAGCAATATCGGCAATAACAAGTTTTTCAACTTTTTCTGGGAAATCGTAAGCAAACCACATGGCAACTTTTCCACCCATACTGTGGCCAAGTAAAGTAGCTTTTTCAATTTTGTGTTTTTCGAAAAATTCATTTAAATCATCGCGCATATCGTTGAAAGTATGCGAATTGGAAAATGGCGAACGACCGTGGTTTCGTTGGTCGATCATGTAAACTGTATGTTTTTCGGCAAGGTGTTTCCCTATGTTCAGCCAATTGTCTGATGATCCGTACAAACCGTGTACAATTACAAGTGGTGAACCTGTACCTTCTTTTCTGTAAAATAAATCCACAGTAAATCTCAGCTTTAAACTTTAAACTCAAAACTTTAAACTCACAACTACTTCAGGCACTCCAAATATTTCTGAATGGTAGTTTCCAATCCCAAATAAAGTGCATCCGCTATTAAGGCATGGCCAATAGAAACTTCAGCCAGATTGGGAATATTTTTATAAAGATAATTTAGGTTTTCCAGACTAAGATCGTGCCCTGCATTTACATCAATCCCCATTTTTTTTGCTGCTTTTGCTGCTTTAATAAACGGTTCTATTGCCTTGTGGCGTTCAATTGGGTATAAAGTTGCGTAGGGCTCGGTGTATAATTCAATACGGTTGGTTCTTGTTTCTGCTGCGCCTTCAATGGCTAAAATATCGGGATCCACAAAAATCGAAGTCCTGATTCCGTTTTCCTGCAAACGGGCGATTACTTCTTTCAAAAAGCTAAGGTTTTTCCATGTGTCCCAGCCGTGGTCGCTGGTAAGTTGATTATGGTTATCCGGAACAAGTGTTACCTGGTCGGGCTGAATCTCAACTACCATTTTCAGAAAATCTTCGCTGGGGTAACCTTCAATATTAAATTCAGTTGTTATCAAAGGTTTAATTTCGTAAACATCGTGTCTTGTAATGTGCCTCTCATCAGGACGTGGATGCACTGTAATTCCTTGTGCGCCAAATTCCTGACATCTTATAGCAGCTTCCTTTACACTGGGCATTTTGCCACCGCGTGAGTTTCGTAATGTTGCTATTTTGTTTATATTTACACTTAGTCTGGTCATTTTTTTGAAATTTTGGTAGCGCAAGTTACAATTTTCAACGATATTGGCCGAAATAATAAAGTAAAGATTTTGCTGGCGGAAAGTTTAATATCAGATAGCTTAACTTCTGTGAATAGCGCAGAAAAAGGAAAAAAAGCACTCAACTGTATGGACATATTTAGGGTGTCCCACATTCCTGTTGTAAACGATTCAAAATATTTTGGATTGGTTTCAGACAAATTAATTTATGATTTGAATTTGCTTGAAGTCCCTATTGAAACTCAACTTGATAAATTGAATTCATCACATGTGCATAAAGAACAGCATATTTTTGAAATTGCTGTTTTAATGTATAAACTGAAATTAAGCGTTTTGCCTGTTCTCGATAACGATCATTATTATTTGGGAGCTATTACTTTATATGATTTGGCGCGTAGATTTGCAAAATTGTTTGCGCTTGAGGAAATTGGAGGTGTTATAATACTCGAAATGAACGAAAATAACTATTCACTAACCCAGATAAGCCAGATTGTTGAAAGCAATGACGTCAAAATATTAAGCTGTTTTACCGACAGAAGACATGGCACTAATGTTATGGATGTTATCCTTAAATTAGACAAGGAGGACTTATCACCGGTGATACAATCGTTTATACGTTATGATTATAATGTAAAGGCAGTTTATCTCGATCAATCAGAATTAAAAGATCTTTATAAAGACCGCTTTGATCAATTCATGAAATTTATGAACATATAAGCGATACACATGAAAGTAGCTGTTTTTGGTACAACTGTCTCAGAAAGTTTCATGCCTGTTTTAATTGAGTTTTTTGGTTTTTTGAAATCCGGCAAAATAGAAGTACAACTTTTCAATCCATTCTATTCATATTTGGTTAATGAAATGAATTCAGAGCCATATTTTACCTCTTTTTTTCATTCACATCACGATTTTGACAATAAATGCGATTTTATATTTAGTGTTGGTGGCGATGGTACTTTTCTTCAATCAGTGCTGAATATAAGGAATTTTGATATTCCGGTTATTGGGGTTAACAGCGGTCGGTTAGGATTTCTGGCCGATATTTCAGAAGATCAGGTGAAGAATGCTCTGACTAATATTTTCAACCATAATTACACCATTTTGGAAAGGTCGATGTTGCAGGTGGAATTTAGTGGTAAAGAGAACTTAGGATTTAACTTCGCGTTAAACGAAATGACTGTTTTAAAAACTGACACGTCATCGATGATAAATGTGTATGCCTATCTGGATAAAGAATTATTGAACAATTATTGGGCTGATGGATTGATAATTGCCACTCCAACCGGATCAACTGCTTATTCTCTGAGTGTGGGTGGCCCTATTTTAACACCCGATTCCGAGAATTTTGTGATTACCCCGCTTGCACCGCATAATCTTACCATTCGGCCATTGGTTGTTCCTGATAATTATGAAATTAGACTCAAGGTTGAAGGTAGAGGTACTCAATTTCTTGCATCTCTCGACTCCAGATCAATAGCAGTTGATCTTTCAACGACAATTACAATAAAAAAAGCCAATTTCAAATTGAAAACCTTGCAACTAACAGATCAAAGCTTTTTTAGCACATTGAGAAATAAACTCATGTGGGGAATGGACAGGAGAAATTGAGGAAAAATTCTCAGGTTCTCAGGTTGTTTCTGATAATTTTTATAACAATTTCAACCACCACTACCAGACAACAATTCCAACTTCTGTTTCTATCCCCTAAAATCCCGGAAGTTCAATATTTCCAGCCTGCTTAACAATTTTTAAAGTTCTTTTGGGTTTTATAATAACATTCGGGTACGTTATTTTGCGAATTATATTACTTTTGTACCTCTTTAAAGCAGGGATTAGTAGAAAATTATCGACTTGTATTCTTTGATATTCAATTAGTTAGGTTGATGATATGGGATAGAAAAATTGTTGTTTTACAGTGTTTTTCGTTAGTAAAAGAGGGAAATATTTCTGCCTGAAATCCACAGTTTTTAGTGAAATAATTTGTATGAGAATTGTATCTGAAACTTTTGTTTATTAAACTAATTTGAATACCAAAATGAAAAAAATATTATTGGTGTTTGCTGCAGTTTGGATAACTGTTTCGGGGAAAGCACAAATTACAGCAGATATAGGTGTTTGGGGAGGTACTTCTGTATATTTTGGAGATATAGATGAAACGAACCCACTGCAACCATTAAATCCAAATTTCGGAGCTTATTTCAGGTATAATTTTAATTCAAGGGTAGGATTGAGGATGATGTTTTTAACAGGGGGAATTTCTGAACAAGGAGTTATTGAAGGCGAGGTAACTTCTTTTAATAAAACAGTTCAGGACTTTTCACTACAAGCCGAAATTAACTTTTTACGATATATTCTTGGCGTTGAAAAAACCCCATATTCTGCTTATGTAACCGCAGGAATTGGAGTAGAATATTTCCCATACGACATGGATCCAGTTATTGCCGTTTTCAACCCAAATCACAACAAAGGATCTGCCCCACCTAGCGAATCGGTAATTGCTCCAACAATTCCTTTTGGGATTGGGTTCAAATATACTTTGGGACAAAGACTGGGCATAGGGATTGAATATCAAATGAGAAAAATGTTCAGTGACAAACTGGATAATCTCGATGATCCCCTGGCTTATATAACTTATAATGCTGATGAGACAATCAAAGATGAAATAAAATATACTGACTTAACACACAACAATGATTGGTCAGGTTATTTGGGAATTCATTTAACTTACAAAATATACATGGGTAAAAAAGCATGCCCAGCTTACGATAGCAAAAACTAATAATGGAATCGTTCAGAAACAGGTTAGATAAAAACAGAATACCAAAGCATGTTGCCGTAATTATGGACGGTAATGGCCGTTGGGCTGAAAAACATGGAAAAGCCAGGGTTTTTGGGCATGAAAGCGGCGTTGAGTCCGTCCGTTCCGTTGTTGAAGGAGCGGGCGAAATAGGGATTAAACACCTTACACTTTATGCTTTTTCAACTGAAAATTGGGAGCGGCCAAAACCTGAGGTTGAAGCACTGATGGAATTGTTGGTTCATGCCATTGACAATGAATCGGAATCGTTGATGAAAAACAATGTAAGGCTAACTACCATTGGCGATTTAAGTAAAATGCCATTGAAAGTGAAGGAAAGATTGGATGGATGTATTCGGTTTTTAAATGCCAATACAGGATTAAATCTGATACTTGCACTTAGCTACAGCTCGAAATGGGAAATAATTAATGCAGTAAAGAATATTGCCGAAGATGTTGTTAATGGAAATGTAAAACTGGAAATGATAAATGACATACTGTTTGAAAAATATCTGAATACTGCGGAAATACCTGATCCCGAACTATTAATTCGCACAAGTGGCGAGTTCAGGATAAGTAATTTTCTGTTGTGGCAAATTGCTTACTCAGAATTATATTTCACAGAAAAATTGTGGCCCGATTTTAGAAAAGAAGATTTATTCGAAGCCATTTTTGATTTTCAGAACAGGGAAAGGCGATTTGGAAAAACTAGTGAACAGTTGACGATGTAATAAATGTATGAACAGAATGCAAAAATCTATAATATTATTTTTTCTCTTTTTGGTTGTTTGGTTTCCCCGGGCATTTTCTCAGGAAAACGATAGTACCAATTTCTCTATCTACTATTCAAGCCCGGCTAAATACACAATTGCCGATGTTCAGGTATCGGGAATAAAATACCTTGATAAGTCGGTTTTGATACAACTTTCTGGTTTACTGGTGGGAAACGAAATTGAAGTGCCTGGTGAAGGGGTAACCAATGCTATTAAAAAACTTTGGCAGCAGGGATTATTTTCTGATGTAAAAGTTACGGCCACAAAAATTGTAAAAGATAAAATTTGGTTTGATATCTACCTGCAGGAACGCCCACGCCTTGCCGATGTAAATTTTATGGGTGTTTCAAAATCAGAAAAAGATGACATTACAGAAAAAGTACTTCTGCTAAAAGGTAGTCAGCTGACAGATAACCAGGTAATAAATGCCGAAAGGATTATTAAAAATATTTTCCTTGAAAAAGGATTTCTGAATACCGAAGTTAATATCGTACAACGGGATGATACTGCACAAAACAACAGTCTGATCCTTGATATCTATGTCGATAAAAAAACCAAAGTTAAAGTTAACGAAATTTCTATTACAGGAAACAAGGAAATCAAATACTATATCCTGGAACGTGCTATGAAAAAGACGAATACAAGGACACTTCGCAACACATTCAAAACAAAAAAATTCCTTCAGGAAGAATTTAAAAATGACAAAAAATTACTTGTCGATAAATACAATGAAAAAGGTTACCGTGATGCCATTATTGTCAGGGATTCAATTTATCAGGTACTTGTGGGTCGAAAAGATAAACCACGGGTGAATATAGATTTGGAACTTGAAGAAGGCAATAAGTATTATTTTGGTGATATTAAATGGGTTGGAAATACAATTTACCCTTCAGATTATCTTACAAATGTGTTGGGTATTAAAAAAGGTGATGTTTTTAACCAGAAAATTCTCGATAAACGACTTTTTGACAACGATGTAGGTTTAAATAACTTATATCTTGATAAGGGTTATCTTTTCTTTACACTCGACCCGATTGAGATAAATATAAATAATGATTCGATTGATTATGAAATGCGTATTTCTGAGGGAAAGCAGGCAACTATCAACGAAGTACGTATTGTTGGGAACACAAAAACCCATGAACATGTGGCCAGGCGTGAATTATACACTTTCCCCGGCGATCTGTTCAGTAAGTCGAATTTAATGCGTTCATATCGTGAGTTGGCGCAGTTAGGGCATTTTGATCCTGAAGCAATTAACCCGGATGTTCAGCCAAACCCCGAAAACGGAACGGTTGACATTGAATATCAATTGCAGGAAAAAGCAAACGACCAGATCGAGCTATCCGGTGGTTGGGGAGCAGGTATGTTTGTTGGATCAATTGGTTTGAAGTTTGCAAACTTTTCTGTCCGAAACATATTTAACAAAGATGCATGGAGACCACTTCCTACAGGTGATGGTCAAACACTTGGCTTACGATACCAAACCAGCGGCAAATATTACCGTACTGTTAGTCTTTCGTTTATTGAGCCATGGTTGGGAGGTAAAAAACCGAATTCATTTTCGTTGTCATTATCGCATTCGCGCACCAATTACAGTGCAAACAAATATTATCAGTCATATAATCCTTATGGCTCTGGCGGGTATGGTGGTTATAACCCTTATGGTTATGGCGGTGGTTATGGTGGTTACAGTGGTTATGGTGGAGGCTATGGTGGAGGCTATGGCTACGATTCTTATGGTTACGGCGGTTACGGTGGATATCCGCAATACCAGTATAACTATGCTTCGGAAAGTAGCAATGAAGATAATGATCAGATTTGGGAAACGACTGCATTGGCTTTGGGATATGGATACAGGTTAAAATTTCCTGACGATTATTTTACCATGTATCACGAAGTATCTTTTGAGCATTATAACCTGAGGAATATGGGGAGCTATTTTTATTTTATGGCCGATTCAACTGGACAGGTTAATGGTACATTTAATAATTTTAGTTTTAAAACAGTTATTGGCCGAAGTTCAGTCGATAACCCTTTGTATTCAAGAAATGGTTCAAGCTTTTCTCTTGCCTTGAAACTTACACCTCCTTATTCTTTGTTTAGCAACAAAGACTACAGTAAATTGCAAAACAACGAAAAGTACAAATGGATTGAATACCACAAATGGGTGTTAAAAGGTCAATTGTATAATCCTTTGTCAAAAAATACAAATCTGGTTTTGCGAACTGCTTTTGAGATGGGTTTTCTGGGATATTACAATAAATACCTGTTATCGCCATTTGAAAGATTTATTGTGGGTGGTTCGGGTATGTCGGGTTATAATTTATACGGTGCCGATTATATTGCTTTGCGTGGTTATAAGGATTTTAGTTTAAGCCCAAACAACGGTTCAAATATGTATTCGAAATTCACCGTTGAAATGCGTTACCCGATTACATTGAAACCAAGTGCTACAATTTACGCATTGGCTTTCCTTGAAGCTGGAAATACAGGAATGACTTTTCAAAACTATGATCCATTCAAATTAAACCGGTCAGCTGGGGTTGGAGTTCGTATATTTCTGCCAATGTTCGGTTTAATGGGTATTGACTATGGTTATGGTTTTGATGAAATACCAGGTAATGCAGGAGCAAACGGCAGCCAGTTCCATTTTGTTATAGGGCAGCAGTTTTAATCTATTCTTTTGGCATGGAATATGATATTAGTAGTATTGTTAAACAATAAAAATTAGTACAATGAAGAAATTAGTTTTATCAATAGCAGCAATTTTTGTATTCACTTTAATGGTCAATGCTCAAAAAATGGCATTTATTGATACTGAGTATATCATGGAAAATATACCTGCATACAAAGCAGCACAAAACCAATTGGATCAGTTATCATCACAATATCAAAAAGAACTTGAATCAATGCATGCTGATATTGAGCAGATGTATAAAGATTTTCAGGCCGAAAGCGTTTTGCTTTCTGAAGACATGAAACGCAAACGGGAAGATGTAATAATAACTAAAGAGAAGGATTACAAAACCTTGCAAAGGAAATATTTTGGGCCTAGCGGCGATCTTTTTAAAAAGCGTCAGGGATTGGTAAAACCTATCCAGGATGATATTTTTACAGCCGTTCAGGACATCTCGAACGAAGGGAGCTATGCAATTATTTTCGATAAAGCTGGTGGAACAACCTTGTTCTTTACAAACCCAAAATTCGATTTAAGTGACCAGGTTTTACAAAAACTCGGATATAAATAATTAATAATTATATTTGCAACCAAAAATTTTAACATTACACTGATTATGAGAAATTTAATGAAATTTATTGCTGTTGTTCTTTTTGTGGGAATTACAGCTTCTTTAAACGCACAAACACCAAAATTTGGTCATATTGAATTACAGGCGTTGATACAGGTTATGCCGGAAAGGGCAACCGCTGAAACGGAGTTTAACAAATTCCAAAGTGACCTTGAAGATGTATTTGGTGAACTACAAAAAGATTTACAAACAAAAATGGCTGAATTTCAACAATTGGGAGATTCTATTTCAGAAATTAAAAGAAATGCTAAAGTAACTGAGATTCAGGATATGCAGCAACGTATTCAAAACTATCAGCAAACTGCTCAACAGCAAATGCAGCAAAAACAAGCTGATTTATTCAAACCGATTTTTGCCAAAGCTGAAACTGCAATTCAGGAAGTTGCTAAAGAAAAAGGATTGATTTATGTTTTTGATGTAAGTGAAGGTGGCAGCGTTGTTTTATACAAGTCAAATGATAGTTTGGATTTGCTTCCTTTAGTTAAAATAAAACTTGGAATAAAATAAGTTAATAACTGAATAAATATTTTGAAGCCATTCGTTTTTAAACGGATGGCTTTTTTTTTGCGAAACAGCGTGAATTGTTGCTAACGTAATGATTAAAACTTATATTTAGTGCTTTCGATTTATCATATAAAACCAAACTAATATGGCAACTACAACAGAAACACAAAATTTACAGGAAAGCAAAGTTCCGGGAAATACCTTCTTGTTCGAAATTGCATGGGAAGTGTGCAACCAGGTTGGCGGAATCTATACTGTGATCCGCTCAAAAATACCGTCAGTCGTTGAGAAATGGGGTAAGGAAAACTACTGTTTGGTTGGTCCTTATTTTGCAGATCAGGCTGCAGCACATTTCGATCCGGCAACTGATTATTCTACTCCAATCGGCAAAGCAGTTTTAAAATTGCAGGAACGCGGCTTTGATGTTCATTACGGACAGTGGATAGTTTCGGGGCGGCCGGATGTAGTCCTGTTCAACCCCTATTCGGTTTACGATATGCTGGGTGAAATAAAACATTTTCTTTGGAAAGATTATAATATTTCATTACCCGGAGGTGATGATCTTTTAGACAAAGTTGCGGCATTTGGCTATCAGGTGAAGGAATTTTTTAACTACATCTGTATGTCCGATTTTGGTCACGATCATGTTATTGCCCATTTTCACGAGTGGATGGCCGGTTTGCCAATCCCCGGCATTAGAAAAGACAAACTGAATATTAAAATAGTTTTTACAACACATGCTACTCTGCTTGGACGTTATTTGGCAATGAACGATCCACAGTTTTACGACCACCTCCCATATTATAACTGGGAAGTTGAAGCACAAAAATTCAATGTAAAACCCATCGCTGAAATCGAACGTGCATCGGCGCATGGTTCGCATATTTTTACTACTGTCAGCGAAATAACCGGTAAGGAATGTACCTATCTTTTGGGGCGAACCCCTGATTTGATTTTACCAAACGGATTAAATATTTATCGATTCGAGGCGCTGCATCAGATACAAAACCAACATGTTAAAATAAAAGATCAGATACATGATTTTGTAATGGGGCATTTTTTCCAGAGTTACCCGTTTGATCTCGATAAAACACTCTACTTTTTTACTTCGGGAAGATATGAATATCAAAATAAAGGCTACGATGTAACACTCGAAGCCTTGGCACGGCTAAACTATAAAATGCAGGTTGCTGAAATGGATATTACTGTAGTAACATTTTTTGTTACACGACAACCTTTTTACACAATCAATCCCGAAGTATTGCATGCGAAAGCCCAGATAGAAGATGTTTACAGGGTGTGTGAAGAAATTAAGGAACAAGTAGGAAAACGCTTATATACTCAGATAACTTCCGCCGAAGGTCCATACGTTTTTCCTGATTTGAGTAAATTGGTTGACGATTACTTACGCTTGAAGTTAAGGCGTAATATCCAAAGCTGGAAAACTCAAAAATTGCCCAAAGTTGTTACACATACATTAAAAGACGATGCAAATGATGAAATCCTGAATTTCCTCAGATCTTCAAATTTGGTAAACAACAGGCACGATAAAGTTAAAATTGTATATCACCCCGATTTTATTTCCACATCAAATCCACTGTTCCGCATGGATTACAACACATTTGTGCGTGGTTGCCATTTGGGTATTTTCCCAAGTATGTACGAACCCTGGGGTTATACACCACTCGAGTGTCTGGCAAGTGGTTTGCCATCGGTAACAAGCGAGGTGGCGGGCTTTGGCGATTATGTTGTCAACAATATTCCCGACCATGATGAAAAGGGAATGTATATTATTAACCGCATGGGACGAAACTTCTTTGATATTGCGGAAGATTTGGCAAACATGATGTTCGAATTTGTTAAAAAGAGCCGTCGCGAAAGGATTGCTTTGCGCTATAAATGCGAAGAAGCATCATTACATTTTGATTGGTCGAATTTGGGTAAATATTATGATGAAGCTTACAGACAAGTCATTGAACGTTAATTTTCGATCTGCTTTATGAATTATTCGCCTATCGGGGTTTTTGATTCGGGTTACGGAGGACTGACCGTGCTAAAAGAGTTGGTAAAAACCCTTCCCGGTTATGATTTCCTGTACCTCGGCGACAATGCCCGTACTCCTTATGGAACCCGCTCGTTTGAGGTAGTTTATGAATATACTTTGCAGTGTGTAAAATATCTTTTTAGTCAAAACTGCCCGCTTGTTATCATTGCCTGCAACACTGCTTCGGCAAAGGCACTCCGTAATATCCAGCAACTTGATTTGCCAAAAATTGCACCCAACCACCGCGTATTGGGAGTTATCCGCCCCAGTGTTGAAAAAGTGGCCGAGATTACTTTAAACGGACATGTTGGCGTGCTTGGCACTTCGGGGACAGTTGCTTCCGAATCATATCCCATCGAGTTGCAAAAATGGTCGGGTGGAAGAGTGGTTTCAACTGTGCAGGAAGCTTGCCCCATGTGGGTTCCCATTGTCGAAAACAATGAAATTGGGACAGAAGGTGCCGAATATTTTATTAAGAAAAACATTGAAAACATACTTCGAAAAGATAAGGATTTGGACACACTTGTTTTGGGCTGCACACACTATCCGCTATTGATAGAATCAATCCAAAAGTATGTGCCAAAAAATATCAGCATTTTGCAACAAGGCGAAATCACAGCCGAAAAACTCAAAGAGTACTTAATTCGTCATCCCGAAATTGAAAACAAAATTACTAAAAACGCTACACTCCAATTTTTAACCACCGAATCGGCAGAAAACTTTAACGGCAAAGCAGCACTTTTTATGGAGCATAAAGTAGAGGCATCACATGTGCATTTGTAGGTTGGGTGTTGTTTGAATGTTTGTTGCAATAATTTTTCTGAAACAGAAGAAATCGATTTAAATCATTGGCAGGAAAAATCAAAAGAAATTCAATTGGACTATAAAAAATCAGTAAAAAAAGTGATAATTTGAGAAGTTGAATTTATTTGAGGAAGTAAGTAAAAAGCAAATTATGAAAAACGCAAGCAATCATGATGAGCGAATGGCAAAAATGACTTTTGCCTCAGTTTATCCGCATTATCTCGCAAAAATTGAGAAGAAAGGCAGAACAAAAGAAGAATTACATCAGGTAATTGAGTGGCTAACAGGTTATGATGAAAAACGAATTCAGGAACTCATCAAAGAAAAAATAACTTTTGAACAACTCTTTCAGAATGCTAAAATAAACCCAAATGTATATCTTATTACCGGCTTAATTTGCGGTTACAGGGTGGAAGAAATCAATAATCCGTTAACCCAACAGGTCAGATATCTGGATAAACTTGTTGATGAGTTGGCGAAAGGTCGAAAGATGGAAAAGATTTTGCGAAGGGAATAAGCACATCAATTTTGCCGGGTGAAATAAAAATGCTGATGTGTGGCTTTTATGGGTGTATCACTTTTGGTGATTGCACAAATTTTTAACAGAGGAATAAGAAGTACAGTCTGAAAACGATTTAACCATTTAAACCATGCCAATCATTGTAAATGTTGATGTTATGATGGCGAAACGAAAAATATCACTTAAAGAATTGTCGGAAAAAGTAGATTTGACACTACTAATCTTTCAATATTAAAAACTGGTAAAGCAAAAGCAATCCGTTTTATTGCTTTGGAAGCAATTTGTAAAGTTTTGGACTGCCAACCCGGAGATATTTTAGAGTATGTTGACGAAAAAGAACTCAGTAAAGCGCTAAAAACAAATTTTCCCCCGCACTATTTCTGGTTGCAATTTCGCAAAGTAATCCATTTGACAAAAATGCTCAATTCAATTCCATTGGCTTATCTTGAAGATATTGAATCGGTTATCAGTGAAAAAATGAAAAGCTACAAATCACAACAGTGAAATCACCTGCAGGATTGACTCTGTAACCCTTGTATTTCTTCGTTAAGGCTAAATTTAATTAGACTAATATCAAGGCTCAAATTATTAATTTGCACCACTGGAGGTAAATTAATTACAACAAAAAACCACCCTCCAAAACGAAAAGTGGTTTCAAGAAAAATATTTTTAAAATCCTTATTTGCTAAACTCTTTCACAATCCGGTTCATCTCAGCAAACTGCTGCTCCATACTTTGCAATAATTTGTATTGCGCGCGGGTACGAACTAAATTATGCTCCGGCGATTTGGTTTTGTAGTAGTTATCGCCATCAATATAATCCATCAAAAAACGAAGTACCTGCTCGTAGGTAATGTATTTTGCCGAAAAAGCAAGGTATTCGATCTCTTTTTCAGTTAGGAAAGTTTTTGCTTCTTCGAGATAACCCCTCGCAAATGCCTTGTAAATCTCAATATCCATCGAAACATTTTCAAGATTTGTGTCGTCTTCCAGCCCTGTGTTTGTGTAAAAACGCATGGCATCGCCAAAATCGTTGAGTACTGTGCTGCTTAAAACTGTATCGAGGTCGATCACACAAAGTACTTCTCCTTTTTTGTCGAAAAGTATGTTGTTTATTTTTGTGTCGTTGTGGCTGATGCGTGTTGGAATGGTTCCGTTCTCAACAAGTTCGTAGAATTTAAGCATTTCATCGCGACGACTTTCAATCCACGAGATTTCTTCAGCAACTCCGGCTTTTCGGCCAACAGGGTCTTTACTTAAAACGGCATCCCACTGTTTAA
Organism: Draconibacterium sp.; assembly: GCA_041739985.1. Lineage (GTDB taxonomy): Bacteria > Bacteroidota > Bacteroidia > Bacteroidales > Prolixibacteraceae > Draconibacterium. Next base: position 56,878 of record JBGSMW010000036.1, read on the forward strand.
AACGATACCTGATATCATGAAATCCGGACAAAATGTTAACAAGTGTTTCGTTCAAATCGGCCACCAAGGACTGAAATTTGCCGATACCTTTTCCACCTGAATATGCCAGTTCAGGGGTTTCTGCCGCGTTGTATGCAATTGTGTCGTCGATAAAAAGGCACACTGCCCAATATTCATCTTCTTCATCTAAAAAATATAGCTTTCCATCGGTGGCCCGAATAACTGTCATGGCTTCCCGCATGGGATTGCCACCTGCTTTTTTTACTTTCTTTTTAATGTGTTCACATACCTTTTCGATATTGTCCATCATTGCCGGGATGGGGGAGAATATCTTTTTGTTTTTCCGTTGCAAAATATAATTGGGTGAATCACCTTTGGTTTCGATAATAAATGTATCGTTTATAAATCCTTCACCAAGAGGTTTTACCTGTTCAATTTTTCCTTCAATCCGGAAATTTCCGGCAATCGTATTAAGTTTTGTATTCATTTTTTTAGTTTAATAAGACAGGTTACGGGTTACGGGTTTCATGATTTCGAGTTGTCACGATTTGTATTCTCACAACCTGCAACTTGTATCCTGTAACCCGCAACATTCACTTTTATTCCCAAAGTTTTGCCGGATATTCTCCGGAAGTTATCAAAGCATTTATTTTCTCGATAACAAATGGCTTGTCTTCTTTGTAAGTTACACCAAACCAGGGAGAATTGGCTTCCAGTACTTTTACTGTTGCCACTTTATCATCTATTAAATCGAAAACAACAGATGGGATATACATTTCCGATTTTGGTTTGTCGATTTCAGTTTTTAAGAATTGGGTGAAGCGTTTTTCAAGCTCCTCAAAAACTGATGGCTTGAAACCCCAGTTGTTCATTGATGCTTTTTCGTTTCCGGTGAGTTCAGCTTCGCTGCCATCATTTTCAATTGAAATCACTTTATCCCCTCTTTTCACGATTTTAATGGTTTCAACAATTTTTTTAAGGTTGAGGTCCTCATCCACATCGCAAATTCCGCGCGATACCGAACCATATTCCGACAACGTGTTGTTGAGCTGGTATCCAACCATAGAATATTCATATGGATCCTTTGAATCATTTAAGAACCCCGACATTGCTTTGTAAGCGTTAAATCCGTAAAAATCATCGGCATTTAATGCGCAAAATGGTTCCCTGACTGCATTTCGTGCGCAAAGTATAGCATGTGCAGTTCCCCAGGGTTTTTCACGTCCTTCAGGCAATTTAAATCCTTCAGGCAGCATGTCCAGTTCCTGAAAAACATAATCTACTTCAATTTTTCCCTTTAACTTTTGGTCGAATTTTTCTTTAAAAGCATCAGCAAAACTTTCACGGATAATAAAGACAACTTTCCCAAAACCGGCTCTTATTGCATCGTAAATTGAATAATCAATAATTGCTTCGCCATTTGGGCCAACCGGTTCAACTTGTTTTAATCCGCCAAAACGACTTCCCATACCGGCAGCCAAAATCAATAAAGTAGGTTTCATTTTTTATTTTTTATTTTTCGAAATGATTATTGTTTGTTATAAAAACAGGCTGTAAAAATATAAAAAAAGGTGGGTTACATTGAAAAACAAAGTGAATTAAAAGAATAAAGGTTGCTCAAAACTGAACAACCTTTATTCCATTATTTCTATTTTATATTTTTATTCTTCTTTATAAACAAAGTTATATGATTCGTCATGTTGACTGATATCCAATCCAATTTTTTCGCCATGAGGTGAAATACGGAGAGGTACAATCATGTCGGTAATTTTGTACATCAAAAGTGAACCACCAAAAGTAAATATCGACACAATAACAAGAGCAAGTAAATGGAACAGGAATGTTGTGATCTCGCCATGAATTAAACCAACTTCATTTGCAAAAACTGCTGTTGCAAGCATACCAACAATCCCTCCCATTCCGTGAGCAGGAAAAACATCGAGTGTATCATCGAGTGTTGATTTTGTGCGCAAAGTAATGGCATAGTTGCTTACAAAAGCTGCAATTACTCCAATAAAAATACTTGAACCAACATTCACAAACCCCGCCGCCGGTGTAATTGCTACAAGGCCCACTACCAATCCAATTGCCGCGCCAACAGCCGAGGGTTTTTTCCCTTTTGCCGCATCGTAAAAAATCCATGTCAACATTGCTGCTGCTGAGGCTGTGTTTGTGTTTACCAAAGCCGAAGCTGCTACTCCGTTGGCTGCCAGTGCTGATCCTGCATTAAATCCAAACCAGCCAAACCAAAGCATTCCTGCACCTAACAGAATGTAAGGAATATTCGCAGGTTTAAACTCTTTGTTTGCATCTTTCCTTCTACCTAAAAATATGGCTCCTGCCAAAGCTGCAAAACCCGCTGACATGTGTACCACAGTTCCACCTGCAAAATCCAGAACACCCCAGTTACGCAAAAAACCGTTCGGGTGCCAGGTCCAGTGAGCCAGTGGGGCATAAATAAATATCACGAACAAACACATAAATAACATATAAGCTCTAAAACGAACCCTTCCCGCAAATGATCCTGTTATAAGTGCTGGAGTGATAATCGCAAATTTTAACTGAAACATTGCAAAAACAGCAAGTGGAAATGTTGGGGCCAAATCGGGATGAGTACCGGCACCCACTCCCCTGAACATAAAAAAAGTAAATGGATTTCCAAAAAGGCCATATCCTTCAGCTCCAATACTGTCGCCAAACGCAATACTGAACCCAACAACTACCCAAATTATACTTACTATTCCCATGGCAATATAACTTTGCATCATTGTGGAAATAATATTTCTAGGGTGCACCATTCCTCCATAGAAAAAAGCAAGTCCGGGTGTCATTAACAAAACAAGTCCGGTTGCAGTTAACATCCAGGCGGTATCGCCAGAATCAATATTCGTTAAATCCTGTTCTCCCATTCCGGATGGAATAAACACACCTAATAAGGCAACAATAATAAGCAGGACTAAAATAAGCCACCATCTTACTGATCTTTTCATATTTATAATTTTTAAAGTTTTGCTGTCTTTGTGTTACGAAACTATGAAAAAATTGTCAATAATTGATATATGGTACTAAAAAGTAGAATAAAGATATTATTATGTGATTTTTGTTAACCATTTGATAACAAATAATAGCATATTTCAGAAGTGCAAGTCAAATGTTTACATTTTGTTACTTTAATAATATAATTGGAAGTATATATAACTATTATTCCATGAAATGTGTATTTTTATTGGAAATTTGTAAGATATGACACTGAGAAATAGGTTGGATGATATCGATTTGAAAATTCTTGATATTATTACTAAAAATGCAAGAATTCCGTTTAAAGATGTTGCGGTGGAGGTAGGGATTTCAAGAGCTGCAATTCATCAGCGTGTGAACCGGATGATTGAATTGGAGGTAATTGTGGGCTCTGGTTATCACATTGATCCAAAGAAAGTGGATTACAGAACTTGCACTTATATTGGGATTTTTCTCGAAAAAGGGGGGTTATTCACGGAAGTTGTGGAACGTTTAAAAAGCATACCTGAAATTGTTGAATGCCACTATACAACCGGGCAATATGCTATTTTTATTAAAGTATATGCTAAGGACAATGAACACCTTAAATCGATTTTAAGTGGTCAAATACAAAAGATTCCGGGAGTTTCGAGTACTGAAACTTTCATTTCGCTTGAAGAATCGTTTAAACGAACAATACAGGTACTTGATTAATTCCTCTGCCGAATTGCTTCGTATATCATCAACGCTGCTGAAACAGAAACATTGAGAGACTCAATATTCCCAAACAATGGAATTTTAAGTTTCTGGTCGGCAATATTGAGTATCGATTGTGAAATTCCGTTTTCTTCGGAACCCATAACAATTGCCAGGGGTGATTTAAAATTACCCTGCGTATAAATTTTTTCAGCTTTTTCAGTTGCTGCTAAAATCTGTATTCCCGAATTTTGCAGGTATTGAATTGTTCTGAACAGATTATTTACCTTACAAATTGGGATATGATGAATTGCACCGGCAGAGGTTTTTATTGCATCGGCACCAATACGGGCCATTCCTTTTTCAGGGATAATTATAGCGTCAACTCCGGCACATTCTGCCGTACGTGATATTGCGCCAAAATTTCTGACATCCGTTATTTGGTCGAGGACCAACAAAAGTGGATCTTTCCCCGATTCAAAAATTACGGGCAAAAGCATTTCGATATTGGTAAATTCAACAGGAGACATGAATGCCAAAACCCCCTGATGATTTTTACGCGTAATCCGGTTTATTTTTTCAATGGGGACAAACTGAGATGCAATTTCGTTTTCCCGGATTAATGTAAGCAATTGTTGGTAAAGCTCGTTGTTCAAACCGGTTTTTATGAAAACTTTTTCAATGTTTTTTCCGGTATTTATTGCTTCAATAACTGCTCTTGTGCCAAATATAAAATCGTCTTTTTCCATTACCAGTTTTTTTTCTGTTTCCAGTTTTCCAATTCTTCATGTTGTTTTTCCCAATCTTCCATTGCCGTTTTTAATTTCTTTTTAAGATTTTCGTATTTATCGAAAATAGAATGGTCTTCCAGTTTTTCTGAAGAAGATAAAAGTCGATCAAGTTTTGCACTTTCTTCTTCAATAGATTGTATTTCTGTTTCGGTTTTTTCAACCTGTTTTTCAAGCCGTGAAATGGTTCTGCCTATTTCTTTTTGTTCCTGAAAGCTTAATTCCTGAGCAGAATTGTTTTTTGTAAAGTTTGATTTATCAGCCTTTCTCAAGTTAGTATTGATTTCAAGCTCTTTAAGCGATTCAATTTTCTTCCGTTCAAGAAATTCATAAATCCCGCCAAGATGTTGTTTTGCCTTTTTATTTCTGAACTCATAAACACAACTCACAAGTCCATCCAGGAACTCTCTGTCGTGCGAAACCAGAAGAACTGTTCCGTTAAAATTAATCAGCGCGTTTTTTAAAATTTCTTTTGAACGGATGTCAAGGTGATTTGTCGGCTCATCCAGAACGAGGAAATTGACAGGTTCGAGCATCAGTTTAATCATGGCCAATCTTGTTTTTTCGCCTCCACTCAAAACCTTTACTTTTTTATCGGCATCTTCCCCTGAAAAAAGAAAAGCTCCAAGAATATCGCGAATTTTAGTTCTAACATCACCTACTGCAATTTCATCAATGGTTTCAAAAACTGTGAGTTCTTCTTTTAAAAGTTGTACCTGATTTTGGGCAAAGTACCCGATTTTTACATTGTGTCCAAGTTTTAAAGTGCCTTCGTGTTCCAACTCTTGCATTATTATTCGGGCAAGTGTTGTCTTACCTTCGCCATTGCGTCCTACAAAAGCTATTTTTTCTCCTTGCTCAATTTTGAAATCGATATCGTTTAATACCAACAGATTACCATAATTTTTACTTATATTCTCTGCTTCTACAACTACTCTTCCTGACTTTGGTGCTGGTGGAAAACTAATTTTAAGTGATGAGTTATCAACTTCTTCAATTTCCAGACGGTCAATTTTATCAAGTTGTTTAATACGCGATTGTACCTGAACCGCTTTTGTCGCTTTATACCGAAATCTTTCTATAAAACTTTCAATATCCTCAATTTGCTTTTGCTGATTTTTGTAGGCAGCCAACTGAATTTCCTGTTGTTCTTTTTTCCATTCAATGAATTTTGAATAATTCATTTTCTGGTCAGTAATTTTCCCAAGCGATATTTCAATTGTACGATTGCATACTGCGTCAATAAATGCTTTATCATGCGAAACAAGCACAATAGCACCATTGTAATTTTTTAGAAAATCTTCTAACCATTGAATCGACTCAATATCAAGATGGTTGGTAGGTTCATCAAGTAAAAATAAATCAGGTTTTTTTAAAAGTAGTTTTGCAAGTTCAACACGCATTCGCCACCCACCACTAAATTCTGAAGTAGGCCTGTTAAAATCAGATCGTTCAAATCCAAGTCCAATTAGGGTTTGTTCCAACTCGGCTTCGTAATTGTCACCACCTAAAATATTGAAGCGTTCATTTAACTCATGAATCTGATCTAATTTTTTTAAGTACGAATCTGAATGATAATCTTCGTCTTCTGAAATCTGGGTATTTAGAAGAGAAATTTTTTGTTGAATGCGCATTAACTCTTCAAAAGCAAGAACAGTTTCTTCTTTTAAAGTTCTTGAATCGCTTAATTTCATTTGCTGAGGCAAATAACCAATAGTCGTGTTTTTTGGAAGTCCAATACTCCCTGACGACGGGAAATCAATGCCTTTTATAACCTTTAATAAGGTGGTTTTTCCAGCTCCATTTTTACCAATCAAACCTATCCGATCCTTTGGATTGATTAGAAAACTAATCTCTTTAAAAAGATCAAACCCTCCAAAACTTAAACTTATTTTATCTAAAGAAATCATACTTCTATTGTAAAAGAGGCCAAAGATAATGATTAATGATGAATTGAAACGGGGCGATGTGTTTATGACTTTATAACAAAAAAAATACCCTCGCGGGTAAAAAGGAAGGGGAAAGAACTATGGACGCTTTTTGAAGATGATTGATGATTTACAAACCCCTAAACACAAAACCAATCATAAATACAGAAGTTACTTTCCCCTTTTAAGTTTTATTATAGAAATAAAACCAACCATTAAATCGA
>JBGSMW010000053.1:0-94243 GCA_041739985.1 Draconibacterium sp.
ATCTGAGTCGGACTTTGTGTCGGAACTGATTGAACCAAAAAATGTACATGGTCTTTGTCTGTCCCTATTTCTAAAAAATATACTGAATAACGTTTTTCTATCTCTAAACAAACATTTTTCAAACTTTGATCTACTGCCTCACTGAAAACTACTCGGCGATACTTCGCGGGACAAACATAATGATACAACAAGACCGATACATTATGTGATTTGTGGATGTATGTACTTTCACGCATACACAAATTTACTAAATTTACGCTGCAAGCAGTGGGGAACTAACCCCAATGAGATTAGAGACCAAGTTTCATCGCTTAATTGAGCAATCAATAATTTTCTCAATTCTCCATCCGTTCTGGCTTCAATTTCAATTCTATGCGGATCCAACCATAATTCCTGTGCCTCATCAAAATCAATTCCATGCTTATTTTTATTGATTTCACTTTTATTTGGATCGTACTCAAATTTCATCTTTTAAGTATATACCTCAAAAATACAAAAGAATCAGAAAGATTGCAATTAGTAATCCTTTTATGCTTAAAAATGAATTAATAACTACACATAACAAATTAAGACTTTAATTACTTTTAATTCCGCTGCCTTTAGTAATCTTTTATTAAAGCTATAATTCAATCGGAATTCCGTTATAAAAATCGAGGATTTTTGTGCGGAAAATATATTCGTATTTTGCTTGCAGTAACTGCGATTTTGCAGAAGTTAACTGGTTTTTTTGCAGGTTGTAATCCACCGAGTTCACCATGCCAACATTAAATTTTTCTTCGATATACCGAAATGCTTCTTCCATAGAAACCACTGCTTTTTGAGTTGAAAAATAACGGTTTAAAGCGGCCAGTGCATTTGTGTACGAAAGTTCAATGTCTTTGCGAAGAATATTGCTTTCGGTTTGCAAACGGTACTTGTAGTCTGAAATTTGTATGGTCGCATTTGTGATATTATTTTTTACCTGGAAACGGTTAAAAATTGGGATATTCAATGTGAATCCCAACGATGAGCGTCTATTATTTTTCAACTGATCGCCAAACTTAATTTTTGCACCAGTTATATCTGAATATTTATTATTGTAAAGGTTGTAATAGTTTGCATTGAAACTTAAACTTGGATACCGGTTTCCTTTTGCAATATCAAGTTGAGTTTCGGCACTTTTTACACGGAATTGTGCTGCCTGGATTTCTGGTCGCGAATTCATTGCATTGTTAAACACATCAATTGAATTTGCCATTGAAATATTTGCTTTTATCTCTGGTAAAACCGGTTTTTCGATTGTAAAACTTTCGGCAATGGGAAGTTCAAGGAACTGGAACAACGTAAGATATGAAAGTTGAACCGTATTTTTATCATTCACCAACTGAAGTTCTTCACGGGCAAGCTGCGCCTGAATTTCAAGTAAGGATCCCTTTGCCAAACTACCGGCATCAACAAGTTGTGTGGTGCGGTTAATCTGTTGCTGGGTAACTTCAAGCTGCGCTTCGTCAACAAGAACTATTTCTTCAGCAAAAAGAATCTCAAGGTACGAACGGGCAATACTTAGCATAATATCATCTTTTGCTTTTTGCAGATCTTTCAAAGTTGCCTGCAAATCAAGTTCTTGCTTTTCAATTGTATTCGTTAAAATCAAACCGTCAAAAATGGTGAAGTTAGTACTGGCACCACCCGTCAAACTTGAAGAGTTAACATTCTTATATGTATTATCGTAGGTTAACGACCTCCCAAAACTGTTATCGTTACCGATTTGCGCATTCAAATTGGGTAAACGGTTTGATTTTGCCTGGCTTAATTGCGTTTCGTAGTAATTTGTATTTAACTCCTGTTGTTTTATCTGGATATTATTTTCCAGTGCATAATCGATGCATTTTTGCAAGGACCAAACATTTTGAGCGCTGGAAGTAATACCCGAGAGTATAAAAACTATTGAAAATAAAGTGAATAAATGCTTCATTGTATTTCTATTTTTTTAAAACGTGCTAATTTAAATAAACTAATTGAGAGGCTAACCATTTTTACACCTTACCGGCTTCATTCTCCTTTATTTTTTTAGGATCGACTTTTTCGCCTTTAACTTTATCCTCCTTTTTCAATCCTTCTGTAATTTCTATATTAATTCCATCGGATAAACCGGTTCTAACATATCTTTTTTCGAATTGCTGTTCTTCTCCGTTTTGTATTTCAACATACGAAGAGTCTTTTTCAAACTTCAAAAGCCCTTCTGGAATTACAAGTACACTGTCTTTCTTTTCAAGTACAATGTTTGCATTGGCACTGTAACCAGCTCTGATGAACTGATCTTCCTTTAACACAACCGTTGCTTTTATTTCGAACTGAATGGCTCCGTTTTCTTCTTTACCTTTTGGTGCGATGTACTCTAAAATAGCACCAAATTTATCTTTTTCAATTGCTCCAATTTCCAATTCTATATTCATGCCTTCCTTAATTTTTCCAACCTCGGTTTCATCCACCTTGCCTTGAAAAATCATATCTTTCATATCAGCCACCGTGCAAATAGTTGTCCCGTTGTTAAAAGTGTTCGACTGAATAACTGAGTTTCCTTCTTTTATTGGAACATCAAGCACCATACCGTTTACAGTTGACCGCACCAAAGTATTTGTTGTAGTTTGTGCTTTTTTGGTTACCCCGTTTTTTATTAATTCAAGATTATTTTCAGCGGCGGTTAATTCTTCTTTGGCGGAATCGAATTTAACTTTCGCGGTTTTGTATTCTTCATATGAAATTACGCTTTTGTCAAACAGTTTTTGCTGCCGATCGAGGTCGATCTGGGCATCATCACTATTTATTTTCGCTCTGTTTAACCTTGTTTCAGCGCTATTAAGGTTTACCATATCAGGAATTATCTTGATTTTAGCAATTACCTGATCTTTTTTAACAAAGTCGCCTGCAACAATATACAATTCATCGATAATGCCTGAAACCTGTGGCACAATTTCGATTTCTTTTCGCGGAACAACTGAGCCGGTAGCTACAGTTTTGCGAATAACATTCGAAACAAACGGATTTTTTGTTTCAAAAACTTCAGGAGCTTTTTTTGATTTTGTATAAAGGAAATAAATTGTTCCTCCAAAAACTCCAACGAGGATAACGATTCCAAAGATTCTTAAAATTTTTTTCATGACTGTTTTTATTTTTTGTTTCTGTTTCTAAAATTCTATTTCTGTTTTTTACTTTTCATCGCGTAATGCATCAATTGGCTTTATGCTAATTGCCCTTTTAGCCGGTATAAGTCCGGCAAACATTCCGGCTATAACAAGCACTGCCAATGCCGCAAGCGCCATACTGAGGTTTATTTCAGGATTTCGGAAAAATAATTCACTTCCCGAATCGGCTGATTTTATCAATATTTGGTTCAGTATTTCCAAAATCCCAACACCTAGTGACAAACCAATATAACCAGCCATTACAGTGAGAAAAACACTTTCGGCAACAATATGCTTGATGATAACTGCGGGTGTTGCCCCAATTGCACGCTGGATGCCAATTTCCTGTGTTCGTTCCTTTATAATTACAAGCATGATGTTACTTACACCAATAATACCAGCCAGGAGTGTTCCAAGTCCTACTATCCATGTAAGAACCTGAATTCCTAAAAACAAAGCTGAAAATTTGACAAATTCCTTTTCGATATTAAACGATCCCACTGCCTGAAGATCGTCTGGAGCAACTTTGTGGCGTTCTTTAAGAATTCGTTGAAGTTTTGCTTCCAAATCGCTCACCTTGTGGCCTTTTTTCGAGGTTACAGAGAAAAAATGTACGCGGTTTCCATAATTGTAGGCCGATTGCATGGTTGAAAACGGGATGATGATTGTTTCTTCCTTTTTCCCTCCACCTATATTTATCCGGGTTTCGGCATGGATTACACCAATTACCTGAAAATAAACGCCACTGATTTTAAGATACTGCCCAATGGGATCCTCATCTTTATCAAACATTACTTCAACAACCCTTTCGCCAATGTTACAAACTTTTCGTTTTTGGAGAATATCAATTTCATTCATTAATCGACCTTTAACCGGTGTCCATCGGTCGATTTTAAAGTAGTCGGGATAGTCGCCAAACATTTGAAATGAGCCGGTTCTTTCACCTCTGACCGTGTTGTCTCCATTTTGTTGCGAGCCAAACAATCGTGGTGAGAGATATTCTATCTCTTTTACATTATCCCGCAAATATTTTATGTCGTCATTATCATAGTCCCAACGCCGGCCACGTTGAAATCCGGCATAAGGAATACTAGTTCTTTCAGTCCAAAAAAATGCAGAATTTGTAGCAAATGCCCTAACTCCGTCAAGTACTCCATTTTCGAGCGCTTTTCCTGCACCAGACATTAAAATCAGCATAAAAATCCCCCAAAAAACCCCGAATGCAGTCATAAAACTCCTCATCCTGTTTTTTTTCAGGGCACTTATAATTTCGTTCCAAAGGTCTATGTCAAACATAACGAAGCCTCCCCCCTGCCCCTCCAAAAGAGGGGTGATTTTTTAGTTTTGTATTTATTAATTGTTTCCATTTCAATTTTGTTATCCTTAAAATAATTTCCAAGTCCTTCCCTTCGGGGAGGGTTGGGAGGGGCTGACTTTCCTATTCATCCCTCAATGCTTCAATAGGTTTAATACTGGCAGCCCGTTTGGCAGGAATATACCCTGCAATTGCTCCTGCAACTATTAGTAGCAAAGTGGCTGAAACCGCAATATTAAAATCCACGGTTGGGTTTAGAAAAATCGATTCACCTTGCTGCCCGCCGTTTGCCGCAGCAGCACTTGCAGCATCTGCTGATTGTAACATGAAATAGTTTATCATCTCCATCAAACCTGTTCCCATTACAAGTCCAATATAACCAGCCACAGTAGTAATCATTATCGCTTCCAACAAAATCAAGCCAATTACAGATGACGGGCTGGCGCCAATTGCTTTTCGTATTCCAATTTCTTTTGTCCGTTCCTTTACAACTATCAGCATTATATTACTGACTCCTACAATTCCTGCGATTAAAGTTCCAATTCCAATAATCCATATAAATATTTTTATGGCCTGAAAAATCCTCATGGTTTGAATGTAGTTTTCAAGTTTATTGTAAAGTCCGATGGCCCCTTCGTCTTTTGGATCAAATTTATATTGCCTGCCTAATACATTACGAATCTGATCTTCGATAGCCTGGCTTTCATCAAGTGTTTCTGCGTTTATTGTTAAAGCCAAATTGTGTAAACGGTTTGAACCATTAAAAATCATTTGAGCAGTTGACAGTGGCATATAAGCGTTTCGGTTTCGTGTAGATCCGGGTTCGGTGCAAACGCCAACAACTTTAAAGGGTACATTATTAATATTCACATACTCTCCAATTGCAGTTGAGTCTTTAAAAAGTGCTGTTTTCATATCAGCGCCAATTACCACGACTTTGCGGTTCTGCATAACGTCAATTTGATTAATAAACCGGCCTTCCTTTATATCAAGGTTTTCAACCTGAATTAATTCAGGCTGACATGTTATTGTAGTATATTCACCAGATTCTTTGTTATAGGAATACCTCGTATTGCCCATAAAATATCTTCCTGAAACTGCACCAATACCGGGAACTTTTTTAATAATTTCCTGGTCTGCGTTGTGAAACTGAATGGTGCGACCCGTTTTCATACCTTCGTATGCAATTGTAGTTTTTCCAGTCCAAATCCACATTGCATTTACCGCGTCATTCATAAAATTGTTGGCTACACCGTTGCTCAAACCATTTCCCGAACCCAGTAAAATCATGAGCATAAAAATCCCCCAGGCAACGCTGAACCCGGTAAGGAAAGTCCTCATTTTATTCTTTTTGATGGTGGCAAATATTTCCTGCCATTTGTCGATATCAAACATATTAGTTTCGAGTTTAATGTTTAAAGTTTAAAGGAAAACTGAAGTCGGAAGTCAGAAGACCGAAAGATGAATATTACCGGTTCTTTATTTCCTGATTTGTTATTCAGTGTTCCTTGTTTTGTTATTTCCTATTCTTCAGGAATCATCATTCGTTAATAGTTATCATTCCTTATTTACTTTTCACCTTTTACTTTTTCCTTCATCAAACCACTTCAAATTCTTTTGCATGCTGGTATTTCCATTCACGCAACTCGCCATTTTTAAAGATTTCAGCAATTTTCCCGTCACTCAGCCGGATTATTTTGTGTGTCATTGCTGCAATATCATGCTCATGGGTCACAATTATCAGCGTAATTCCTTCCTTGTTAATTTCCTTTAGAATTTCCATAACTTCTATTGAAGTAACAGAATCGAGAGCGCCGGTAGGTTCATCGGCAAAAATGATTTTTGGTTTCGAAATCAGTGACCGTGCAATAGCAACGCGCTGTTTTTGTCCACCCGACATTTCGCTTGGCAAATGGTTGGCCCATTCAAGCAATCCCATTTTATCGAGATATTCAAGTGCAATTATATTGCGTTTTTTGCGGCTTACACCTTGATAATAAAGAGGTAGGGCCACATTTTCCATCGCATTTTTAAACGAAATGAGGTTAAACGACTGGAAAACAAAGCCCAGTAATTCGTTGCGCAACTTTGCAGCCTGCTTTTCCGACATGTTTTTAATCAGGGTTCCATTTAAATGGTAACTTCCTTCATCGTAGTTATCCAGAATACCCAATATATTTAAAAGTGTTGATTTACCCGATCCCGATGAACCCATAATTGAAACAAACTCTCCCTGTTCAATTTCAAGGTTTATACCCTTCAACACGTGCAGCGAATTGCTGCCCATTGCATAAGATTTGTGAATACTGTTAAGACTAATCATAATTGTTTAATTGTTTTCTGCTGTTTTCTATCAAAAAAGTCTTTTAAAATTCTTCTTTTATTTTCAAACCCGCCACATTTTTTCGATAAACACCCTTTTTTTAGGTGTGAATACATAATTTGTTTTGCTTTTTCTCCTGAACACTTTTTTTATCGAATTGAAAATATGACGCATGTCCGAACAAATTGTTACAATTCTTTTCTAATAATGGACATTGCTTCATAATTTGTAAAAATAGATTGGTTTTTCCTTTCACTCAAATCAAATAAGTTGAATGGGTATTTAAACGTATTGAAAAGGTCAATTCGAATGATGAATGGTTTTTTTGCGCAGATAGTGTTTTTCAAATAACTTAGCCGCAAAAAAATATGCCAGACTTCACACACATTATTTTCGACCTTGACGGAACGCTTACCGACAACACCCGCGGAATCGGCAACTCGGTAAAATATGCGTTGGAACAAATGCACATCGATGGGTTTTCTGAAGAAAAAATGATACAATTTATCGGGCCTCCTTTGCAGTGGGGTTTTACCAATTTGTTTGGGCTAAATGAACGCAATACGAAACTTGCCGTTGAATATTTCCGCGAATATTACGGAGATAAAGGCTGGCGGGAAAACGTGCCTTATCCCGGCATTTTGGAGATGTTGCAGAAACTTGACCACCTTGGAAAGAAAATTTACATAGCAACTTCAAAACTTGAAAAATATGCAAATAAAATATCGGAGCACTTTGGTTTCGACAAAAATATTATTCAAGTGTACGGTGCAGATTATTCAGGGAAAAAGGCCGACAAATCCATGATAATATCCACTTTGTTGGAAACACAACAACTTTTACCGTCAAAGCAAATTGTGATGATCGGCGACACAGTTTTCGATATTGAAGGTGGAAAGGAAAATGGACTCTCCACAATTGCAGTCGGTTATGGTTTTGGCGATAAAACCGAATTAATAAATGCCGATCCTGATTTTTTTGCCAAAGACGTGGAAGAACTTTTTGAGATTTTAACTACTTAATTTCTGCCTAATCCACTCCATTTTTATAACTTTCATTTTTGAAATATAATTGAGATGAAAATTCCAGAATTTTTACAACCCGGTGATAAAATCCGCATCGTTTCGCCAGCCGGAAAAGTCAAAAAAGAATTTGTAATTCCGGCAGTAGAATGGTTGACACAGCAAGGGTACAAAGTAGAACTGGGCAAACATGTTTTTGCAGACCACTTTCAGTTTGCCGGTACTGATAAACAACGGCTTGATGATTTACAAACGGCGCTTGATGATCCCGAAACGGCAGCAATAATGTGCTCACGCGGTGGTTATGGAACAGTGCGAATTATTAACCAATTGAAATGCGATAACTTTAAAAAATATCCAAAATGGCTGGTTGGGTTTTCTGACATAACTATATTGCACACTTGCATAAATAATTTAGGTGTTGCAACAATTCACGGTGTGATGCCACGGCACTTTTTAGATGAAAATAACACTCCTTCCGAAAACCTTGAAAGTTTGATGCAATTGCTGCGAGGTGAGAAAGTTCAATATACATTATCGGCTGAAAAAAATAATAAACCGGGAAATGCTGTGGGCGAACTTGTTGGTGGAAACCTCTCGATTATTTCGAGCTTGCTGGGAACAAAATATGAAATAGATACTTATGGGAAAATACTGTTCCTTGAAGATGTTGACGAGTTTCTCTACCACACTGACCGAATAATTCATCAACTTAAACTTTCGGGAAAATTAGATAATCTGGCAGGGTTGGTTATTGGCGATTTTACCGATATGAAAGACAACGAATCACCATTTGGGAAATTGGTTCATGAAATTATTTCGGAAGCTGTTGAAGAGTTTGATTATCCGGTTTGTTTTGGTTTTCCGGCCGGTCACGATAAAAAAAATCTTGCACTTGCTTTTGGAAGAAAATGGGAACTTAATGTTTCAGAAAAAAACTCAATGCTGAGAGTTGTAGAACATTGAAAATAACAGAATTAACGCGCCAAACTTAAGGGCTGGAAATAACAAAATAAGAAACAACAAATAAGAAATAAAAAACTCCATACTTCCGACATTCTTTAAACCCGTAACTTTAAACTTTAAACCAACATGGCAACACAACAGGAAATAGGCGAAATGGCTGAACAATTGGCGCAGGAACATTTATTACGTCTTGGTTATAAAATTCTTGACACAAATTATCAGTTCGGGCATCTTGAACTTGATATTGTTGCAAAAGATGGAGATGAACTTGTGATAGTAGAAGTAAAAGGAAGGAGCGGTTTACGTTACGAACATCCGTCAGAAGCTGTTACAAACAGTAAAATAAAAAGGATTGTAGATGCTGCCGAAGGATATATACACGACAAATGCTGGGAAGGAGAAACACGGTTTGATGTTATAACTGTTATTTTTTTTAAGGAAAACCACGAATTGGAACATTTCAAAGAGGCATTTTATCCTACGCTTTAAAATTTTGATTTCAAAATGATTCTATTATTTTTATCCCAAAAACTAACCACAATGAATATCGAAGAACTCCGTGATTATTGTTTATCTTTAAAAGGTGTAACCGAAGATTTTCCCTTCGATGATACAACACTTGTTTTTAAAGTGATAGGGAAAATTTTTTGTATTACAGATTTGAAAGATAACTTTTCATTAGCACTAAAAAACGAACCCGAAAAAAACATCGAACTCAGAGAAGAATATTCAGCCATTAAACCAGGATATCATCTAAATAAAACACATTGGAACACAGTTGAAGTAGATGGTTCAATGAATGACGATGTTCTCAAAAATTTAATAGACGAATCGTACGATTTGGTGGTTTTAAAATTGAAAAAAGAAGAAAAACAAAAACTTAAAAGTTATTAAAATTCCATGGTTATTAAAGTTTTATCTCAACTGGTAATTTTCTTTGTAATCTATGTATCCGCATGTTTTTCTCAGGAAGTAAATGAGGTATTTGCGATTGAAAAGGAGATTAAACACCTCCCAGTAATCAGTCAGGGAAGCACCGGAACCTGCTGGAGTTTTGCAACTACAAGTTTCCTTGAATCTGAAATAATAAGAAAAGGATATGCTGAAACCGATTTATCAGAAATGTTTTTTGTGTATTACGGATACATAAACAAAGCGAAACAATTCCTGATGTACCAGGGTAACAACAACTTTGGACAAGGCGGACAGGCTCATGATGTTTTTGATGTTTTGCGTGAAAAAGGCATGGTAACTTTTAATGAATTTCCGGGCGAAAAAATCGAGGGAAAATACCAACATAGAAACCTCGTAAATGATTTGAAAGCTGAGGTTGAAGCTACGAATAAAAACGGCAATGATTTCAGTGTGGAAGATTTGAAAGCTGTTGATTCAATACTGAAATCGCAAATAGGGAAAATTCCACAAAAGATTAAAACTGATGACAGTAAATATTCGCCGGAGGAATTTGCAAAAAAATATGATTTAAATCCTGATGATTATATTGAAATTTCATCGTACAGTCACCATCCGTTTTATAAGCAATTTGTGTTGGAAGTACCCGATAACTGGGCACATGAAATGTATTATAATGTACCAATCAACGAGTTGATGGAAATTATGTATAACGCGCTCAATAATGGTTACACAGTTTGCTGGGATGGAGACACAAGCGAAAAAACTTTCACCCACAAAAAAGGGAAAGCCGATTTACCTGAAAAGCTGATTGGTAAAGCTGATCAGCAACTTCGGCAGGAAACTTTTTTAAACCGCACAACTACCGACGACCATTTGATGCATATTGTTGGCCTTTCAACAGATTCGGATGGGAGAAACTGTTTCTACACAAAAAATTCATGGGGACCTGGAAGTAACAGTTACGGAGGATATTTGTACATGACAGATGATTATGTACGCCTAAAAACCATTGCAATTTTAGTCCACAAGGAAACAATTCCGGAAAATATCAGAAAAAAACTCAATTTATAATGCGAGAATTTAAACTTACTTCAGAATACATTGAACTTATAAAACTATTGAAACTGTTGCGGATTGCTGAAACAGGTGGCCATGCAAAAATTATTGTTGAAGACGGAGAAGTTTCTTTAAATGGAATTCAGGAGTTCAGAAAAAGAGCAAAACTTAGAACAGGAGATAAAATTGAAGTTTTTGGGGAGGAAATATGTATTACTGACTAAGCTGATTTCCCCAAATATTGAATTGTATTCTTTACAGTTTCCAATTTTCCTAAATCATCATCGTCAATTGAAATCTTGAATACACCTTCAAGATAATAAGCAAAAATCGACCAGTCCACAGTATCAAATCGTAAATCATCATTGAATGATGAATTGAGTTTTATATTTTTCTTTTGAACCCCTGTTTTACGGAGTACGCGATAAAGATTACGCCTTATTTTTTTCTCTTCCATATTCTGTTGAATGCCTCAAATATTCGAACAAAAAAGCATATCGGTCAAATATATGAATTAATTAAAGAAATAAACTACCTTTTGGTGTAATTTTATTTCGGATGAATCGGCATATATTTGTATTTGAGACAATTACAAAATTATGTTCACGTAGCACTTTGCTTAAAACTACAATGAATTTAACAAATAAGAACGAAGTTTTTTACCTCAACTTTTTATCTTTACACGAATTTTTATAAAAACCTGTAGTTTTAAATTTAAAATTGATCAATGAAACGATTTGCTTTAATAATGGGGATTGTACTTTATGCAGTTTTTATTTCATGTAGCGGAAATGCTAAAAAAACTGATGAATCGATAGTTTCGATAAAAACTGAATTTGGCGAGATTAAAGTGAAACTGTATAATGACACTCCAAAACATAAGGAGAATTTCATGAAACTCGTTAATGAAGGTTTTTACAACGATTTATTGTTTCACAGGGTAATGAACAATTTTATGATACAAGGTGGCGACCCCAATTCAAAAAACGCCGAGCCTAATGCGATGCTGGGAAGCGGGGGCCCGGGTTATACAATTCCGGCTGAAATTCTCCCAACTCATTTTCACAAAAAAGGAGCTTTGGCAGCGGCACGGATTGGTGGTCCTAAAAATCCCGGGAAAGAATCAAGCGGATCACAGTTTTATATTGTAGAAGGCAGAGTTTTTCGTCCGGGCGAATTGGATTCAATGAATGTGATTATTAACAACCAACGCAAAGAAATGATGATGCGCGAACAATTTAACACTGAAAAAAGCAAATTCGATTCGATAAGAGGGAAAAATGATCCGGCCGGTTTTAACATTCTGCTTGCCGAACTTAGGGCCAAAGTTGATAGTATGTATGCAGCCGGTCCACAGTTTACCTTAAACGATGAACAGCGCGAAATATATTCAACTGTTGGCGGTTATCCTTCGCTTGACGGCGAATACACAGTTTTTGGTGAAGTTGTGGAAGGGTTGGACGTTCTCGATAAAATAGCAGCGGTTAGCACAAATAAAGCAAACCGTCCGTTGGAAGACGTACGGATGAAAATTGAAATTGTAAAATAAAAATGGTGCGTTATTCCATATTACTCTATTTCCTGATCCTTACTTTTGTTGGCTTTTCACAATCAAAAATTGTTGAAATTTCAACCACCCTGGGTAAAATGAAATTCAAATTGTATGACGACACACCCAAGCACCGAGATGCATTTATCGAACTTGCCAAAGAAGGTTATTATGACGGCACGCTGTTTTACAGGGTTATACAGGACTTTTTGATACAAGGTGGTTCAAAAAGTTCAAGAGGCGCTGCACCCGGAAAACGAATTGGGTATGGCGATCCAGACAAAACAGTTGACGATGAAATACTATTGAACCATTTCCATAAAAAAGGTGCATTGTGCGCCCCACGCCAACCCGATGAAAGCAATCCTTTCAAACAATCCGATATTTCACAGTTTTACATTGTTAAAGGTCGTATTCATACAATTGGAGAAATTGACACGATGGAACTCGCAGTTAACAGGCCAATCAGAAATAAAATTGTAGCAAATGTAATGACCCCGGAAGTACGTGATCGGTTAAAACAATTGAAAGAGGAAAAAAAAGTTGCTGAATTCAGGGAATTGGCTCAGGAAATCAAAGATAAAATAGAAACAGATTACCGATACAGTCCGGGCGTTCTTGAATTTGGTGAAGCACAACGGGAGGCCTACACAACAGTTGGTGGTTATCCCGATTTGGATGGAAAATTTACAATTTTTGGTGAGTGCATTTCGGGGTTTGATGTGATTGATAAAATTGCCGCCCTTCCAACCGACAAAAACAACCGACCGTTCACAGACGTTAAAATCACTGTAACAGTTTTAAATGATTGAAATAATGAAGTTTGTCCGGTTTATATTTTTGGTGTTGATCCTTTTTTCATGCGGTGGAAAAGAGAAGCAGGAAAATGCCAAATCAAAAAACAAGACTGGCGAAAATGCAACAGAACAAAACCCCAATGCCGGATGGGAAGAAATTTTGCCCTCAGTGGTTACATTGGATTCATACGATGGAAACAGGATTTTGGAATCGGGACAAGGTTTTTTTGTTGCCGAAAACATAATTGTTACAACCTATTCTTTGGTAAGCAGGGCAAATAAAATTATGTTTTCGACACTAAACGAAAATGTGAAATATACTGCTGACAAGTTTGTTGCGGTCGATCGAATAAATGACCTGGTATTGATTTATTGCGACAGTATAAAAAGACAACCAATAAAACTTTTTGAAGGAACTGCTCCTAATTCAGCCAAAACAAGTTATATAAATCCTTCATCAGGAAAAATCATCCAGCTCTTTTCGGGCAAACTACTAAATCTGGCCACTGTAAAAGGAACAAAATTATATCGTATCACAAACCGTGTACGTAAATCAAATTTTGGAATGCCCATATTTGTATCTACAAAAGAAGCAATTGGCGTTGCATTTTCGGCAGTTGAAAGTTATGAAATGCAGAGTTTTGCAATCCCTTCTTACTTTATTGAGCAACTTTTGAAAAATCAAAAATCACCTGCATCATTGGAATCGTTGCGGTCAAACACGAGTGAAGCAGTAGCAGCCGAAAACAGAAGTATCAAAGGATTGGTTCTGGAAACCGATGAAGGAAATATTACAATCCGTCTTTTTAACGAAACAAACGAATACCGCGACAACTTTATAAAACTGTCAAAAGAACATTTTTTCGACAGTTTGCTTATTCACCGTGTGATTAAAAATTTTGGTATCCAAAGTGGTGCAGCTGACACACGGCATGCCGAAAAAGGCGATATTGTTGGTTACAAAGGTCCGGGATACACAATTCCGGCGCATATTGTCCCAGGCCTGTTTCACAAACGCGGGATGATTGGTTCCCCACGAAAACCAGATACAAAAAACGAACGGCTTCGTTCCGATGGTTCACAGTTTTATATCATTTCCGGACGAAAATATTCCGACAAAGAATTGGATGATCTTGAAAAGGAAAACAATTACAAATTCAGTGAAACCCAGCGGCAAGCATACAAATCTGTAGGTGGAGCACCTCATCTCGACGGCACTTACACAGTATTTGGTGAAGTAATATCGGGAATGGAAGTAGTAGATAAAATCGTTCAGGTAAAAACCGATGACGACTGGCGGCCTTTGGAAGATATTCGTTTAAAAAAGATCTCAATTTTGAAATAATTTATGCTTAAAAAATATCTGTCATTTCCATTCCGTTTTTCAACCAGAACGTTTTTAAACCTGCCTGTTGAGCACCAATAATATTCTTTTCCAAATCGTCAATAAAAACCGATTCTTCAGGATTTACTCCCGAGAGTTCGATTACTTTTTGATATGAAACCAAATCAGGTTTACGTTCATGAATTTCATGCGAATAATAATCTTTTACAAAAAGCGAATGAAAACCGAAGCCATATTCTGTTTTAAATGACCGGTGTAAACGTTCAATATGAATTTGGTTTGTATTGCTGAAAAGATAGATATTGTAGTTCCTGCTCAAATCCTGAACAACTTTCACGCGATTCTCCGGAATATCCAAAATCATAGCATACCAGGCATTTTCAATCTGTAAATCAGTTGCTTCAGGATTATTTAACACTTTTCGAACCCGATCACAAAACGCCTTTGGAGATATTTTACCAACTTCAAGTTCATAAAAAACTGGATCGGAATATGCCTGTTTGTTATCCAAAACATCGGTTTGTAATCCCAATTCCTGAAAAGCTTTTATGGATGCTTCAAAATCGAGATTAAGTAAAACCCTGCCCAAATCGAAAATGATATTTTTAATATTCGTTAGGTCTATCTTCATTTTATTTATTTTAGCTGGCGAAATTATAAAATTAAGCAACATTGATTTTAATATCAGTGTAAACTTTCAACACATGAAAATTCAAAATAAACATTATCAAACAATCTGGTTAAAAGATGAAAATCCTGAAATTATTCAGGTGATCGACCAAAGAAAGCTCCCTTTTCAATTCGAATTTTTTGAAATAAAAACTGTACAGGATGCATTTTTTGCAATAAAAGAAATGGTAGTTCGGGGTGCACCTTTAATTGGTGTAACTGCGGCTTATGGAATGTATCTTGCAGTTGTTAACTTCGGGAAAGGTTATTTTGAAAAATACATTATCGAAAAGGCGGATTATTTAAAATCATCGCGGCCAACTGCTGTAAACCTTGCTTTTGCAGTTGATGAGATGGTGGAGTTTATTATCAAAAATAAATTACAGAGAAACTTTAAAACGATGCTGCTTCAAAAAGCAAATGATTTAAAAGAAACCGAGATCGAATTCAGCAGTAAAATAGGCGATTTCGGTTTAAAAATTATTGAAGAGATTTATCAGCAAAAAAACCAAACAGTAAATATTCTTACACATTGCAATGCGGGCTGGCTGGCATGTATCGATTGGGGAACTGCAACCGCGCCAATTTACAAAGCACATTTAAAAGGGATCCCAGTTCATGTATGGGTCGATGAAACCCGTCCGCGCAATCAGGGCGCCCGGTTAACTGCTTTTGAGTTGGGTGAAGAAGGAGTTTCCCATACAATAATTCCCGATAATACAGGCGGGCATATAATGCAACACGGATTGGTTGATTTGGTTATTGTTGGCAGCGACCGAACCACCGCAACAGGAGATGTAGCCAACAAAATTGGCACTTACTTAAAAGCACTGGCTGCAAAAGATAATAATATCCCGTTTTATGTTGCTTTGCCATCTTCCACTTTCGATTTTGAAATTGAAAATGGGTTGACTGAAATTCCAATCGAACAACGTGATCCAAATGAAGTGGCTGAGATTGAGGGTTGGACTGGTTCAGAAATAAAAAGCGTGAGGTTGATTCCTGAAAAAAGTCAGGTAGCAAATTATGGATTTGATGTTACTCCGGCACGGTTAATTACCGGTTTAATAACTGAGCGTGGCATTTGTAAGGCACAAAATGAGAGTATTTTAAATTTATTCCCTGAAAAAAGGAAGTAATAGAAAACCAACAGCATGAAAAAAATAGCAATCATTGGTGGATCGGGATTTGAAAACCCTGATATTCTGAAAAATAATGGAGAAACTACAATAGAAACTCCTTATGGAAAAACTTCGTCGAACTTTAAAACCGGACAAATTGGAGGTGTTGATGTAATTGTTTTATCGAGACATGGAAGAGACCATTCGATTCCACCAACGCAGGTAAATAACCGTGCAAATTTGTGGGCAATCAAAGAATTGGGTTGTACCCACATATTGGCAACAACAGCTTGCGGAAGTTTGCGCGAAGAAATTGGTCGTGGTGATTTGGTAATCCTTGACCAGTTTATCGATTTTACACGTCACAGGAAAATTACATTCTATGATTCATTTAATAAAGGAGAACTGAACCATGCACAAATGGCCGATCCTTTTAACAATGATTTGCGAATGAAATTGATTCAGAAGGCTTCTGAATTAAAACTGAATTATCATAAAAAAGGAACAGTTGTAACGATTGAAGGGCCTCGGTTTTCAACACGTGCCGAGTCAAAAATGTTCCAGATGTGGGGGGCAGATGTCATCAATATGTCGATAGCACCAGAATGCATTTTGGCAAATGAATTGAAAATTCCTTACGCAGCAGTTGCTCTAAGTACAGATTACGATTGCTGGAAAACGGATGAAGAACCGGTTAGCTGGGAAGAAGTGTTGCGGGTTTTTAATAAAAACGTGGATAACGTAATCCGGTTGCTGAATGAAACGATTTCTACATTATAATATATGCTGCTTAACATATTACTTTGCGTTTTTTTGGCATAGCATTTGTTAATCTTTAAGTACTGTTTCAAAGCCATGAAACAATGTTTTTTGTAAATAGAATTAAATATTTCTGTTGTTTAAAAACAACGACTTATTCCCAGCGGCATCTGATATATGGTGCCGCTTCTTTTTACTTTAACGTTAATTTTTATTTGCTTTCAGAATAAATTTAAAATTGCATTTGTCGCTTTGCAATGTTACATTTATGATGAATATTCAAAATCAACACAAAAATGGATCGCAGAAACTTTTCAAAAATATCTTTAACCGCCGCAACCGCAATTGCAGCATTTCCGGGAATGGCAAAATCGTTGAATATGGAAAATACAAATATAAAAATGGGTGGCCCGGTTTTCGCAAAATACAGTAATCCTGAAGAATGGATTTCAGCACTTTACGAATTAAATTATAAGGCAGCTTATTGTCCGGTTCAACCGGGAGTAAGTTCAGATGAAATAAAATTGTACAAAAATGCGGCACAAAAAGCCAATATAGTAATTGCCGAAGTTGGTGCATGGAGCAATCCCATTGATCCGGATGAAGCGAAAAGCAAAGCAGCCATTGAAAAATGCATCAACGCATTGCAACTGGCTGATGAAATTGGTGCCAATTGTTGCGTAAATATCAGTGGTTCGCGAAACCCGGAAAAATGGGCCGGTCCGCACGCGGATAATCTCACAGCCGATACTTTTGATTTGATTGTGGATACATCCCGGAAAATAATTGATGCAGTGAATCCAAAAAATACTTTTTATGCTTTGGAAACCATGCCGTGGGCATATCCTGATTCAGTTGATTCATATGAAAAATTAATAAAAGCAATTGATCGTGAACGATTTGGTGTTCATCTTGATCCTGTTAATCTTGTAGTCAGCCCTCAGGTATATTTTAAAAATGGCGAAATGATTTCGGAAGCATTTAAAAAACTTGGACCGTTCATTAAAAGTTGTCATGCCAAAGATATTTTGCTACTTGAAGATGAATTAACGCCGCACCTGCCCGAAGTGCGCGCAGGGCTAGGACGACTTAATTACACGGTATATTTGAAAGAGTTGTCGAAATTGAAAATTATACCGTTGATGCTTGAACATTTGAATACCAAAGAAGAGTATATTCTGGCTGCCAATTATATAAGGTCAGTTGCAGAAAAAAACAATATTTTTCTTTAAATTCTTATGGAAATTTCGATATTGAAATTAGTTTTGTGAAGCTTGATAACAGAATTAAAATTGTTGAACCATTTAAAATTTAGAAGTCATGGCAAAATCAATGGATGCAAAAAAAACAGTTAAAAAAGAACCGTTAAAAACTGCAAAAGAAAAAAAGGCTGAAAAAAGGGAAAAGAAAGCGAAATATTAAAATATATGAATGACGGCGATAAAACTGAAACAGTTAATAATTCTTCAGGTCACACGAGTTTTATCCAGTTGTTGATTTCGTTTTTTCTGATTTGCCTTTTGTTATTGGGCTGTAGAGTAAAAGATACTCCACAGCCCAATGTTATTTTTGTATTTGCCGATCAATGGAGGGCGCAGGACGTTGGATATAACGGTAATTCACAGGTAAAAACTCCGGCAATTGACCAGTTTGCCAAAGAAAGTGTGGTTTTCTCAAATGCTGTTTCAGGATGCCCTGTTTGCTGCCCATACCGAGCCAGTTTATTAACAGGACAGTATCCGTTAACCCACGGTGTTTTTTACAACGACAAAGCTTTGAACCCGGATGCAACCACGATCGGAAAAGTATATACACAAGCTGGTTATGAAACGGCTTATATTGGAAAATGGCACTTAAATGGGCACGAACCCGGAGAAAAAACATTTGAAGCACGATTGAAATTTATTCCAAAAGAACGTCGCCAGGGTTTCGATTTTTGGCAGGTTCTTGAATGTACACACGACTACAATAACTCATTTTATTACGAAGATACACCGGAACGATTCAAATGGACAAAATATGATGCCATTGCACAAACCAAATCGGCAATCGGTTATATTCAGGAAAAATCAAAATCGGAAAAGCCTTTTTTATTGATGCTTTCATGGGGCCCTCCGCATGAACCATATGAAACTGCACCCGAAATATACAGGCAAATGTTCAATCCTGACAGTATAAAAGTGCGCCCAAATGTGCCCGATGAATTGCGTGAAAAAGCACGAAAAAATATTGCCGGATATTACGCACACATTGCTGCCCTCGATGATTGCATGAAAGAATTGTTAACCGCGGTTATGAATTGTGGGATTGAAGAAAACACAATATTCGTTTTTACGTCCGACCACGGCGATATGCTCTATTCACATGGAAAAATAAAAAAACAAAAACCCTGGGACGAATCTTTGCTTTTACCATTTCTGCTGCGTTATCCCGGGAAATTGGGGAACACCCAAAAAGTAATCCAAATGCCAATCAACTCCCCCGATATCATGCCAACGCTTTTGGGATTGTCAGGAATTGAAATTCCTGCAACGGTTGAAGGCAGTGATTATTCAAAAATTATAACAGGTGAAGAAAAAGCCAGAAATGAAGCAGTTTTAATTCAGTGCCCCGTTCCGTTTCATCAATGGAATTACGGGGTTGGAGGGCGTGAATACAGGGGAGTGCGAACAACACGATTTACTTATGTGCGTGATTTAAACGGCCCGTGGTTGTTATACGATAATCTGGAAGATCCTTATCAAATGAACAATTTGATTGGAACAGATGAAATGATTTTTATTCAGTCGGATCTTGAAACCCAGCTACAGAAATTACTGTTAAAAACCAATGACGAATTTTTGACCGGAGCTGATTACATGAAAATATGGAATTATACCTGGGATATGAATGACAGTCTGAAAGCTAACTGATTATTTTAAACTTAAAACTCATCTAAATCTTCATTTTCAATCAAATAGACCAACTGCACCATTACAATCGAACTTTTATTTCTTTTAACGATCGAGAATTCATAATTACCAACCGTTATTTTTTCTTTGACAGCCGGTATTTTTCCAAATTTCAAAATCAGGTAACCGGCCAGCGTTTCATATTGTTTGTCTTTCTCAATTGGTTCGGGTAAATATTCGTTAATATCATCAAGCGAAACTGATGCCAGCACATTGTATGTTTTTTCGCCTGTTTTTTCGACAAACGGAATCTCATTATCATATTCATCCTGAATTTCCCCAACAAGCTCCTCGAGTATATCTTCCATAGTAATAATCCCTTCAGTACCACCGTATTCGTTAACTACCAACGCCATTTGCTGGTGCCTCAATTGAAATTCGTTGAGTAAATGCCCAATACCTTTCGTTTCTGGAACTACATGCATATTGCGAACAATGCTTCGAATATCAAAATTCCCCTTTTTCCGGGCGGCAATCAAAATATCTTTCAAATAAACAACTCCGATAATGTTGTCCAGACTTTCATCGTAGCACGGAATTCTTGAATAGCTTTCTTCAAGAATTTTATCAATAGTTGTTTCATTAAAATTGTTTATATCAATTGCAAATATCTGGGTTCGCGGCACCATAATTTGCTTAACTGTCTGTTCCGAAAATTCGAAAGCGTTTTTTATTATTCTATATTCCGCGTCATCAATTTCACCACTTTTTTGCCCTTCCTGCACAAGGTATTTTAGTTCTTCACTGCTGTGAATATCTGATCCATGAACAGTTGTAATTCCAATACCCTTCAGAATAAAATTGGCAATTCCGTTTAATACCCAAATGAATGGACGAAAAATAACAAAGAAAAACTGGAGTGGGTAGGCAATAAATAAAGTCGTGCTTTCTGACCGCTGAATTGCCAGTGATTTCGGGGCAAGTTCGCCAAAAACAATGTGTAAAACAGTAATAAATACAAAGGCAACAGGCAATGCAATTTGGTGGGCAATATCAGGGTTCGGATTCAAACCTGCTAAATCCATAATGTTGATAATGATTTTTGAAACCACTGGTTCACCAATCCATCCCAGTCCTAAACTGGCGAGTGTAATTCCTAATTGGGTTGCCGCGAGGTAACCATCAAGATGCATTACAATATGTCGTGAAAGTATTGCAACCCGATTCCCCTCTTTAACTTTTAACTCTAGTTGTGAAGATCGGACTTTTACAATAGCAAATTCAGCCGCTACAAAAAATCCATTAAAAAAAACAAGTAAGAACGTGATAAGAATATCCAACGCCATAATTTTGGAACTATAATATTATGCGGCAAATCTACAAAAAACTTTGTCAGGCATGCATGAAAATGGGTTTTGTTGCTTTTGCCAATGTGAGCAATTCGGTTGTTTCCTTTTCGCTTATGGGTTGATATTCATTCATAAATTCAAGTGCTTTCAGAAAAAGCGTATTTTTCCCGGGAGGGACTGCGGCCGTAATATTTTTCGACAAGGTATATTTTAAAGCCATTTTCATTATTTGTTCATCCTGGATTGGCCTGTACCAGACGTTTTTGTCATATTTTGCTTCGCCTTGTTCCAATGGTGTTAATGCCATCGCTTTTAATGCAAGTATTCCCATTCCGCGTTTCTCAGCTTCGGCAAAAACCTGAGGTCCAAAGTTTCCGGCATTCCAGCAAACAAAATTTATGGGGAATAAAATCGAATCGAAATCATAACTTTTCATGGCAAGTAACGCTGCATCAACCGAATGTGCTGAAAAACCAACATGTTTAATTTTACCATCTTTTTTCGCCTTAACAACTGTTTCCATTGCCCCGCCTTTTGCAAAAACTTTTTCAACGTCTCCCACTGAACTCAAGGCATGCAACTGGTACAAATCAAAATGATCGGTTTCAAGTTTTGTTAAGGAATCATCCAGATTTTTTTGCGCTCCTTCAGCAGTGCGTTCGTGGGTTTTGCAGGCCAAAAAACAATTTTTACGGTAAGGTTTTAAAGCCGGGCCTAATTTTTCCTGCGCATTGCCGTAGTTGGGTGCAACGTCGTAATAATTTACCCCAAGCTCATAAGCTTTGGCAACAATTTCGTTGGCAAAATCCTGTGTGTTGTCGTTGAGCATTATTCCCCCAAAACCTATTACCGAAAGTTTTTCACCGGTTTTTCCCAGTACACGTTTTGGAATTTGGTAATTTGATGAAAAATTATTTCCAAAGCTGCGAATTGCCGGGATTGTTAATGCCATTGCTCCCAACGCACTGTTTCTGATAAATATTCTACGTTTCATAGTTGATATTTTAAGTTTTAAAGATGCTGATGATCTAATAAATTGAAAAATAAGGAATTTAATGATAATAACAAAGGGCGCCTTTAACGCCCTCCTTTAATTCAACTGAAAATCAAACTATCCTTCAAATTTAAAGGATACTTTCAACTTAGTACGGTAATATTCAACTTTACCGTCTTTAAGATGCATGTCCATCTGGACAACTTCAGCAATTCTCAATTCGCGCAGTGATTTTGAAGCGCGTTCAATGGCATTTTGTGCAGCTTTTTCCCATGATTCGGTGCTGCTGCCAACTAATTCAATAATTTTGTAAACACTGTCGGGCATAATCTATTCTTTTAAGGCAATTAAAACTTCTAGTTGGCTTTTTTTACGAATCTTTTCAGGTTTTGTTTTATAAAATGACAGATTGTATAATGTATCTTCGTTGTAAAACAAAAAGAAAATGACATTTCAGGAATTAATTAATAAGCGCCAAAGTGTGCGCCAATACCAGATAAAACCGGTCGAAAAGGAGAAGATTGAATTGATAATTGAAGCTGTTCGCATTGCACCATCAGCTTCCAATTCACAGCCCTGGAAATTGATAATTGTAGATGAGTCGGAACTAAAAGATAAGGTTGCACAGTCAACTTTCAGTACAACCATTTCATTTAACAAATTTGCGGTTCAGGCCCCGGTTTTAGCGGTTTTAGTTATCGAAAAAACAAAACTGATTACTCAAATTGGAGGTAGAATTAAAAATATAGAATATCCCCAAATCGATATTGGAATTGCAGCTGAACATTTTTGCCTGCAAGCTGCAGAATTGGGTTTAGGAACCTGCATGATTGGTTGGTTCAACGAGAAAAAAATAAAACAACTTTTACATATTCCTGAAAAACGTAAAATTGGTCTGGTGATTACGCTCGGATACCCATCGGAAAATTACAAACTGCGACAAAAAATACGAAAACCTTTAGACGAAATCTGCGGATATAACTCATATTAAATTAAATCTTCAACTTACAAACTGATTTAAAAAATTCCTACTTGTAATTATTGCGGATTTTACATCTTCATAGGAACCTTCAAAAGCTTTGTCTTCAACCTCAATGCAAACCGGTCCGCGGTATTTTACAGAAGTAAGCGCTGAGAAAAACCCTCGCCAGTCAACATCCCCAAATCCGGGTATCTTTGGTGAATGATATTCAAGTGGATAGGCCATAATTCCCACTTCATTCAATTTGTCGCGATGTATTTTTACATCTTTTAAATGAATGTGAAAAAGTTTGTCACTGAAATCATAAATGGGTTTTACCTCGTCCATTTGTTGCCAAACCAAATGCGAAGGGTCATAATTCAAGCCAAAATTTGTGCTTGGAATTATTTCAAACATTTTTCGCCAAATGGCTGGTGTGGTTGCTAAATTTTTGCCACCCGGCCATTCGTCGCGTGTAAACAACATTGGGCAGTTTTCGATACCAATTTTTATGTTGTTTTCTTCGGCAACTTTTATAATTCCAGGCCATACTTCGGCAAAATCCTTTAGGTTTTCTTCCACATTTTTCTGTGGATTGCGCCCAACAAAAGTATTTACAACCGGAATGTTCAGTTTTGCTGCTGCACGAATTACCTTTTTTATGTGTTCAATATAAAACAATGCTTGTTTTTCATCGGTATCAAGCGGATTAGGGTAATAACCTAATCCCGAAATATACATGTTGTTTTGCTGAAGTGTTTTCTGAATTTCCCCAACCTTTTTATCGCTTAGGTCATCAACATTTATATGTGTAACCCCGGCATACCGGCGTTCAGCCTTTCCAACAGGCCAACACATAATTTCAACGCATTTGAATTTATTCTCAGAGGCGAATTCAATTACCTCCTTGAAACTTTTTTCGGCCAGAATGGCGCTAACAAATCCTAAATCTAACATAACTAATTGGTCTATTATTTACTTACTAAACAGAAACTATTTAAATCCTTCAAAATATATTTATTAATTATTGGAAAAATTATAGTATTACCTGCTTCACAACTACCCATTTCGCCGTCAGCTTTAAACCCTCCTTTACTTGGAAGAAGAGAAGGAAAAACTAAGTTGTGATTGCTTAGTGCTTCAAATTTCTCCCGTCTCACTTAAAATCTTATATTTTTCAAAAACTCGCCGCTTGACCGCAAGCAACCAATCCCATCAGGTTCATTGTCGCGTTCAACTATATAATGTTCAATTCCCTGTTTGTCTGCTTCTTTAAAAATCGGAGCAAAATCAATAATTCCCGAACCCGGGCATATAAAATCCTGATCAGTGCCGGCAGCCATGTCTTTAACATGCAAAATTTTGTATCGTCCTTTATATTTTTTTAGCATTGCCAGTGGGTCGCCACCACCCTTTTTTACCCAGTAAATGTCCAATTCGCACTGCACTAATTTTGGATCGGTGTGGTTCATCAAATAATCGAAAGGAAAACCTTCCTCCATTTCGTGGAATTCATTGTCGTGATTGTGCCACAACAGTTGCAAGCCGTTTTGCCTGGCTTTTTCACCGAGTTCATTTAACATTTCTGCTGATTTTTTGCAATCATCGAGCCTAAACGGAGGACCTCCCATCCAGGGCCAGTAGCAAACAATGTATTTCATTCCCAACTCGTTTTGGTCGTCAAAAAACTTTTGAGGTTCCTTCATCATGGGTTCAAGACTTGAGCCGCTTGCAATTGGTTTTATGCCAATTTCTTTGCAAAAAGTTACAAACTCCTGCGGAGAACCGGCAAAATTGCTTCCTCCTTCAATTTCTGTAAATCCAAACTCTACTGCCTGCCTGAGTGTACCTTTCCAATCAGCTTTCATTGCTTCACCTGCAATTCCCGAGATAAATCCGAAGTTTTTCAGTTTATTATTCCCTTCTGCTGCGAATGAGAAAAGTGGGTTTACAGCAAAAATGCCTGCAGCTGCAAAGGCACTGGTTTTTAAAAAATTTCTGCGCGTATTCATTGTAAAGTTCCTTTAATTGTCAATTGAATAAAAATATTGAGTCTAAAAACTCACTTTCTAATTCTGATAATATTATTTCCAAATCTAAACCTCCGGCAATTTCCAGGGTGCGCGATAAACCGGGGTTATAAATGCGTTTGCTTCTTCGCAGTTGGTAAAACGGTTACCGGCATCGTCCCAATCCAAAATGGGTTGACCAACCCGTGCAGAAATATTTGCAATATGTACATGAACTGCTGCAGCCCGTCCAATTTCAGGTGGACATGAAGTTTTTTCACGTGATTTGATACAGGAAAGGAAATTGTCAACATGTTCGCGGTGAGATTCCTGTCCTTTGTCGTAGGAGATTTCTTCGACTTTTGGTGCTTTATTTTCGCCATCCCATTCAGGATATAAATGATATTTGCTACGGTCGGCAACCAAAGTTCCCTTTTCGCCTATAAACTGCACACCGTATGCTGAATCGTACGGTCCCTGCTGGATACCCGCGGTTAAATCATAGTTAATCACGAAATCATTTTTCGGATAAATAACGTTCATTGTGTCGAACGTTTCGCGGGCCATTTTTTGTTTTGACAGATTTGAAGCATAGCTAATAACAGTTTTTGGTGCTTCTGAAATATTACCGGCCCAAAGACCCATATCGATCAGATGAACTCCCCAATCACTCATCAAGCCTCCGCCGTAATCCCAGTAATGACGCCAGCTTCCGTGAAAACGTGCCTGGTTAAATGCGCGTTTTGGAGCAGGCCCCAACCAAAAATCATAGTCAACACCAGCAGGAACAGGACTATCGGGAACCGGAACAGTTCCCAGACCGTAATTAAAATTGGCCCAGATATTTATTTTACGTAAAGTGCCTATTTCGCCACCTTTTATCAGGTTCATACAATCGAGAAAAACCTTTCCGTCACGCTGCTGCTGTCCCACCTGAACAACCCTGTTATAACGGTTGGCAGCTTTTACCATAATATTACATTCACCAATTGTGTTTGCCATCGGTTTTTCAACATAAACATCTTTACCAGCTTTACAGGCTTCAACCATTATAAGGCAGTGCCAGTGGTCGGGAGTACCAATAATTACTGAATCAATGTCTTTGCGTTCCAAAACTTTTCGAAAATCCTTAAACAATTCAGGCGACTGGTTGTAATCTTTTTTTACTACATCTGATTTTTCTTTCAGTACGTTTTCATCAACATCGCAAAGAGCAACACAATTCACCATTCCTGTATCGAGATGGTGTTTTAAGATTCCAAAACCCATGTTTCGACAGCCAATTAAGGCAACATTCACTTTGTCGCCGGGCGCAAATTGTGCCGACCAGACTTTTGACGGAATTACCGTTGTTGCAGAAATTGCAACGGCTGATTTCTTTAAAAAACTTCTTCTTGATGGATTCATAGTTTTTAGCTGTTGGTTTATTAGTTTGCAATGTACAAAATTCCGGTTTGAAAAATTTTGGTTCCTGAAAAGAATCTCCTGTAAATTTTTAAAAACAGTTAAGCTGAAAAATACAGAACTATAACTTTTGTATAATTGCGAGGAAAAATCAAACAGATAAAAATGGAAAAGTCAGTATTTAAAGAATTCAGTTACAAAACAACACCTGAAAAACTTTGGGAAGCTTTGACTGAGAAAGACCAAATGAAACTTTGGTATTTTGATATGGAAGAATTTAAACCCGAAGTTGGTTTTGAATTCAGATTCTGGGGTGGGACTGAAACAAGGCAGTATCTGCATATCTGCAAAATTACTGAGGTGGTTTTTGGCAAAAAACTTTGTTATACATGGAGTTACGAGGGAATACCGGGGCAAACCATTTTATGCTTTGAAATTGAACAAACTGGAGAAGAAGCAACACTACTGAAACTCACTCATTCAGGTTTTGAAACTTTCCCAAAAGACAATCCCGACCTTGCGCCCAGGAACTTTGATGAAGGCTGGAATTTTATTCTGGGTACTTCTTTGAAAAATTATATTGAAGGTAAAAGTTAGTTTTAAACCTCTCTTTTTACTGTGCGTATTCCAAAAACAGGTCCTGCCCGATGCCCGTCATGGGGCAAAAATTTAACTGTAATTTTTGTTTTCCCCGAAACCAGATTCTGAGGTATTTCATAGGTTACATTCATAAATTCACCGGGATTTTTATTTGAAATATTCTCGGTCGCAATAATTTTGTCATTTACTAAAATATCGAAAGTTTTGCTTCCCGTGTAACCGCCCCAGTATTCGCAAACCAAATCAGCAGGTTCATTTTTATTTATTTTCATTTCGCACGAAAACCATCCGCCCCGATCTGCTTCACGAAACTTCCGGTTTTTATTTTGGCCAGTCCAGGTTTTCGAATCTTTAAAATTGTGTTCCCTTTCAGGTTGCATTTCACCGGGTTGAAAAAAATCGACAGTTGCTGCTTCCAATTGTTTTTTTATTTCAAGTTTTTGCAGATAATCCCGTTGGTGATCTTCCCAACCCTTCTCCGAAAACATATCGAAATAAACCGAATAGCTGCGGTTGTGTGTGGCGTAAAATGGTTTGAACACTATTTCATGCGGACGACCAACATTTTGGGTTTCGAAAGTATTTGGCTGTCCCTCAACCAGTTTCAGCCAGTTTTTTGGATCCCTGTTTTCTGTCATTATAACCGGAACAAAATCAGGATTAAAACGGTTCGAATCGTTTTCAGTGCCAAGATCGCCGGCCAAAACAAGTGGCCCGTAAAAAATGGCAACACGGGTTGAATCATCGGGCATGGTTTCAAGTCGAAGTGAAAATGGGAAGCTGATTTCCACTTCATCGTTATTTTTCCAGTATCTCGTGATTTCTGCAAAACTTCCCGGTTTTTCTTTTATTCGTTTGGATTCGCCATTCACTTTAATTTCCAATCCGTTTTTAGCCCATTTTGGATAACGGATTTGGATTGTTAATGGAACAGTTTCTTCACACGAAATTATCAACCTGCTTGTTTGTTCGTCAGGAAAATTAGTTTCCTGCCTAATTTTCAATCCTTTTTCTTTCCATGTTAATTCGGCTGCAATAAATTGTGAAACGTACAACTCGTCATTGTTATGAAAGAAAATATTTCTGCCGTATTTCGAATGGTTTTCCATTCCTGAACCAACACAGCATGTAAATGATTCGGGATCCTGGTATTCTTTGTGGCCGCCCATTTCAAGCGACTGGTTGTAAATTACATGTCCGGTTTCGGGGTGTTGCGATGAAAGGATATGGTTGAATAATGCCCTTTCATAAAAATCGGCCACTTTAGGTGAAGCTTCCCACTCAAACAGGTGCTCCGAAAGTTTCAACATATTGTAAACGTTGCAGGTTTCAGTGGTTTCGTCACTTAATCGATTGCGCAAAGTGTCGGGCGGACCAAAATACTCGTGGTTGCAATGGCCTCCGGTAACATACGAATGATGGTTGACCACCCTGTCCCAGAAAAATTCAGCAGTTTTGCGGTCGGCTGAATCACCGGAAAGTTCGTATCGACGCGCAAGCCCAACAAGTTTAGGAATCTGTGTGTTTGCATGTTTTCCGGGCAAAATATCAATCCCATTCGAAAGCGGATCAAGAATTGCCTTGTGATGAAAAATCCGGGACATTTTCATGTATTTTTCATCACCGGTTTTTGCATACAACTCAGCCAACGATTCATTGATTCCGCCATGTTCACAATTCAGCATTTTTTGAATTTGTTCTTCATTCAGCCCTGAAACAATTGAGTATAACCAGTCGGCAAAACGTATATTGATTTCGAGCGCTTTTGAGTTTCCACATAAATCATAAGCTTCAAAAAGCCCCGCCATTACTTTATGTTCGGTATAAAATGGCACCCAAATCCCGTTTAAATCGAAACCTTGTGCTCTTATATTTCCTTTGGCTACTTCATCTTCCAAAATCCTTTTCCCATTTGGGAAAGCACCGATATAACCGTTTCCATCGGCTTGCTGGCAAGTATCGAGTTCGGCAACAATATAATTTACACGATCCAAAAAGCGCTGGTCACCGGTTGTGCTGTACATTAAGGCACAGGCACTTAAATAATGTCCCAGACTGTGCCCCGCAATAGTCATGGCTTCCCAGCCTCCGTATGGTTCTGCTTTTGGTTTAAGTTCAGCCTCACTTCGAAATTTGGACAACAATCTGTCGGGTCGGTAATTTAGCAGAGATTGAATATTAAGTTCGGTAGCATGTTTAAAAGGTCCGTCAAGCAATTGAATATCATTTAGTTCAAACGGCAAAACTTTAAATGATACTATTTCAGGACCACCGGTTACTATTTTTGTTTCATGCTTTTTACATGACGTTATGCATACAAAAATGGTAAATACAAAAAGGAAAGGTTTAGTTAGTTTTTTCATTTAATATGATTTATTTATTTTTCATAAATCCACAGATTCCACCCGGGATTTGCTTTTACAAGTTTATTTAGTGATTCCTGTGCATCAGATTCATTGTCAAATGAATCAATTCCAACAAGATACAATTTGCCTTTTTGTCCCAAAGCAAATCCATTTATCCCCTTTTCCTTTAACTTAAGAATGTACTTTTCAACTTTTTCTTCGTTTTTAAAACCTCCTCCAACAATGTAATATTTTGAAACTCCATTTGATGCTGTAATTTCGGGACTAACATTCATTGCCGTTTCGGGTTCAATGATTGCATCCAAATTATTTTCAGTGGAATCAACAGGAACAGCAGTTTCAGATTGCGCTGTTTGTTGCTGAAAATTTGAACTTACTTCCGTATCAATTGTGGGTTCACTGTTTTTTGATTTGTTGTTTAAAATGAAAAAACCAGCTATAAAAATGGGTATCAAAATTAGCAAGTACCAGTACCAGCCAGTTTTTTTCCTTTCTTCCTGCCTATCAGGTTTTTCTGCGGTTTTAAATTCCGGGATAATTATTTTTTCAGGTTTTTTTACCTGAATAACTTCATCCTCTTTTTCAATCACCGGGCTGATAATTTCTTCAGCTTTTATTTCTGTTTCTTCCTCTACTGGATCAACAATTGTTTCAGTTTCAGTTTCATCAATAATTTCAACTACTTCTTCAGGAACAACAACTTCTTCAATCACCGGAGTTTCAACATTTGCAATTTCGATTTTTTTAATCGCATCTTCCTTCGAAATGGTTTCGAGCCCGAAAGAATCCAAAAGCAAATTTTCATCATGAAAAGGAGTAAACTGAATTTCGTTTTTTTCGTTGTAAACGAGAGTTCCAATATTCTCAATGATAACTGCTTCTCCTTTGTCCAGTTCGTAGAGCATATTTTCGCGTGCCTTTTCAATTCTTTTCATGGCATACGATTGAGAAATTTTGGCCTTCCGGGCAATTATTTCTGCCAGCATACCATCGTTGTTTTTGATTTGCTGGGTAAATGAAATTTCTTTTGAAGGGGGGATTATTTCTTTTTTCAGTAATTCGGCAGGTTTATAGGTTGATACAAATGCCCCAAATCCAGGGATGATCACTGTATCGTTTTCAAGTAAAAGGCTGTATATGAAGTTACTTAAGTTCAAAACCATGCGATTGAATTTTTATTGTAGTTGTATAATTATATTTGAAGCTAAAATATGAATATTAACAAGTATTTGCAAAGTGGTTTTTTAACAGATTTAATGGGGTTAAATTGCTTTTAAAAAATAGAAAACATAGGTATGTTTGTATTTTAAATTGGTAAAATGAGATTTCAACTGGGAAAATTCGTTGAAACAGATTTCGATCAGCTACATTAATAATCAAAATTAAAGTATTTAAAATGAAAATATCAGTTGTAGGGACAGGCTATGTTGGATTGGTTTCGGGCACTTGTTTTGCAGAAACCGGAATTGATGTAGTTTGTGTTGACATTGACAAAAAAAAGATTGAAAAGTTAAATAACGGCCAAATCCCTATTTATGAACCAGGGCTTGAGGATATTTACAAAAGGAATGTCGAAAAAGGGAGGCTATCGTTTTCAACTGACTTAAAATCGAGCTTAACAGATGCCGATGCAGTTTTTATTGCTGTTGGAACTCCACCGGATGAAGATGGAAGTGCCGACCTTAAATATGTTTTGGATGTTGCTCGCGAAGTCGGAAGAAACATCGATCATTATATGGTTATCGTTACTAAAAGTACTGTTCCCGTTGGCACATCAGCAAAAGTTAAAAAAGCAATAGAAGCAGAACTTGTATTACGTGAGGTAAATGTACCGTTTGATGTAGCTTCAAATCCCGAATTTCTGAAAGAAGGAAACGCAGTCGATGACTTTTTGAAACCTGATCGGATTGTGGTTGGCATTGAATCAGCAACTGCACAAAAAGTAATGGAAAAATTGTACAAGCCTTTTTTGCTGAATGGTCACCCGATAATTTTTATGGATATCCTTTCATCGGAAATGACCAAATATACAGCCAATGCAATGCTTGCAACCAAAATTAGTTTCATGAACGATATCGCAAACCTTTGTGAAATTGTAGGTGCCGATGTAAATTCGGTAAGAAAAGGTATTGGATCGGATGTCAGAATTGGCAACAAATTTATTTATCCGGGCACTGGTTATGGTGGATCATGTTTTCCTAAAGATGTTCAGGCCTTGATTCAAACAGCCGATGAAAACGGTTATTCTTTAGACATACTTAAAGCTGTTGAGGCTGTGAACTATCGACAAAAATCGGTCCTTTTTGATAAAATTAAAAAACATTTTGGTTCCGATTTAAAGGGGAAAAAATTTGGCATTTGGGGACTAGCTTTCAAACCCAAAACCGATGATATGCGCGAAGCACCTTCGTTAGTCATTATCGAACATCTTTTAAACGAGGGAGCAGAAATAATTGCATATGACCCTGTTGCATTGGAAGAGGCAAAAAGAATTTTGGGCGATAAAATTTTGTTTGCAAATGATGAATACGATGCTTGTATTGATGTTGAAGCATTGATTGTGGTTACTGAGTGGTCGGAATTCAGGATTCCAAACTTCAGAGTATTAAAAAAACTGATGAAAAACAATATCATTTTTGATGGCCGAAACATATATGATCCTGAAGAAATGAAAGAACATGGATTTACATATTATAGCATTGGCAGAAAAAGTGTCATAAACAACTAATCAATGAAAAGAATATTGGTAACAGGTGGAGCCGGATTTGTTGGGTCGCACCTATGTGAACGACTACTGAATGAAGGAAACGAAGTTGTGTGCCTCGACAATTTTTTTACGGGAAAAAAAAGGAAAATTGTTCATTTACTTGATAATCCCTATTTTGAACTTGTTAGACACGACGTTACCATGCCCTATTATATTGAAGTGGATGAGATTTATAACCTTGCATGTCCCGCTTCT
This sequence comes from Draconibacterium sp., assembly GCA_041739985.1. Classification (GTDB taxonomy): domain Bacteria; phylum Bacteroidota; class Bacteroidia; order Bacteroidales; family Prolixibacteraceae; genus Draconibacterium. The sequence goes on from JBGSMW010000053.1 coordinate 32,538, forward strand.
CCTGTTCACTATCAGTACAATCCTATCAAAACCATAAAAACATCGGTTATGGGAGCTGTAAATATGTTAGGATTGGCAAAAAGGATAAAAGCAAAAATTTTACAGGCATCTACAAGCGAAGTGTACGGAGATCCGGCAATTCATCCACAGACAGAGGATTATTGGGGAAATGTTAATCCAATCGGAATCCGATCATGTTATGACGAAGGTAAACGATGTGCAGAATCACTTTTTGTTAATTATCATTCACAAAATAATGTCAGAATTAAAATTATAAGGATTTTTAATACTTATGGCCCAAAAATGGAGCCTGATGACGGGAGGGTTGTCTCAAACTTTATTGTTCAGGCACTTCAAAATAAAGATATTACAATATTTGGCGATGGAAATCAAACCCGCAGTTTTCAGTATGTGAGTGATTTGGTTGAGGGAATGATAAGGATGATGAAAACAGAAGATAGTTTTACCGGCCCTGTAAACATAGGCAACCCAGGTGAATTTACCATGCTCGAACTGGCTAAAAACATTGTTGAAATAACAGGCTCAAACTCGAAAATAGTTTATCTCCCACTCCCTCAGGACGATCCAACTCAGCGGCAACCTGATATTTCGCTGGCAAAAGAAAAACTTAACGGATGGGAACCTGAAGTTCCGCTTAAGGAAGGACTGATAAAAACCATTGAATATTTTGAAAAACTATTGACAGAATCATAATTTACCTAACAAATAATAAATGGCAAATAAAATCTTAGTTACCGGTGGTACCGGATATATAGGTTCTCATACTGTTGTTGAGTTACAGCAGTCGGGATATGAGGTAATTATTGTTGATGATCTGTCAAATTCCGGTATTGAAGTTTTAAAAAGTATTGAAAAAATTACAGGAATAGAACCTGCTTTCGAAAAGTTCAACCTGGTTGACAAAGAAAAGTCTGATGATTTTTTTACCCGAAATGGAGGAATTCAGGCAATTATTCACTTTGCAGCTTCAAAAGCCGTGGGCGAGTCAGTTGAAAAACCACTGATGTATTACCGCAATAATTTGGTTACTCTTATGAATTTACTTGAATGCCAGATAAAATTCAAAATCCCGAATATTGTGTTTTCTTCTTCTTGTACAGTTTACGGTCAACCTGATGTTTTGCCGGTAACCGAGCAAACACCGCGCAAAGATGCAGAATCGCCTTATGGAAATACAAAACGGGTGAATGAAGATATTTTAAAAGATACAATTTTCGCAAACCATCAATTAAAAGGAATTGCACTGCGGTATTTTAACCCAATTGGTGCACATCCCAGCGCTTTAATTGGCGAGTTACCGCTTGGAGTTCCACAAAATCTTGTGCCATTTGTAACACAAACAGCTGCCGGGTTGCGCAAAGAATTAAGTGTATTTGGTAATGATTACAATACAATTGATGGATCTGCAGTGCGTGATTACATAAATGTGGTTGATTTAGCGAAAGCACACGTTATCGCAATAGAACGATTGCTTAACAGAAAAAACAAATCGAATTACGAAATTTTCAATTTAGGTACAGGTACAGGAGTATCAGTTTTGCAAATTATTAAAGGATTTGAAAATGCTACAGGAATAAAACTGAATTATAAAATTGTTTCAAGACGTGCCGGTGATATAGAACAAATATGGGCCGACACTGTTTATGCAAACGAAGAATTGGGCTGGAGAGCCGAAAAAGGATTGGAAGAAACTTTGCTTTCGGCGTGGAATTGGGAGAAACATGTGAGGGGGATAAATTAAAGTCAAGTTTGTTTTGGCTGCCATCCTTTTAATAGTTTTTTTTTAATATGAAGTAAATATTACTTTATGAAAACAATTTTAATCACCGGTGGTGCAGGATTTATCGGTTCACACGTTGTTCGCTTATTTGTTGAAAAATATCCTGAGTACAAAATCGTAAACCTCGACAAATTGACTTATGCAGGAAACCTCAATAATTTAAAAGATATTGAAAATAAACCCAATTACGAGTTTGTAAAAGGTGATATCGTTGATGCTGAGTTTATCCTAAAATTATTTGAAGAAAGAAAATTTGACGGCGTAATTCATCTTGCAGCCGAATCACACGTTGACCGTTCAATTTCAAACCCAACCGAATTTGTTTTTACAAACGTAATTGGCACTGTAAATCTGCTAAATGCCGCAAAATATAGTTGGAAAGACAATATGGAAGGCAAGCGTTTTTACCATATTTCAACCGACGAAGTTTATGGTTCGCTGGGTGCTGAAGGAATGTTTACTGAAGAAACCGCCTACGATCCACACAGCCCATATTCTGCATCGAAAGCAAGTTCCGACCATTTTGTCAGAGCCTATCTTGATACTTTTGGGTTGCCTACGGTTATATCAAACTGTTCAAATAATTACGGCTCTTTTCAGTTTCCCGAAAAACTAATCCCGCTTTTCATTCACAACATAAAAAACAACAAACCACTTCCTGTTTACGGAAAAGGAGAAAACGTTCGCGACTGGCTTTGGGTTGTTGACCATGCACGGGCAATAGATGTTATTTACCATAAGGGAAAAATTGGTGAAACATATAATATTGGCGGCTTTAACGAATGGACAAACATTGATTTGATTAAAGTGATGTGCCTGAAAATGGATGAAAAACTGGGCCGGACAAAAGGAGAATCTGAAAAACTTATTACCTATGTAAAAGACCGCGCCGGACATGACTTACGATATGCAATTGACGCTACAAAAATTAAACGCGAACTCGGTTGGGAACCTTCCCTGCAATTTGAAGAAGGCATCGAAAAAACAATCGATTGGTATCTTGAAAATACTGAATGGTTGGAAAACGTAACTTCAGGCGATTATAAAAAATACTACGAAGAACAGTATGTGAAGAGGTAATAGAAGCCTCCCCCGGCCCCTCCAAAGGAGGGGAGCCAGGAAAAACAATCTTTGAAACAAGAAAGTAAATCAAGAATGGTTTCTTAAGGTCCCTCCTTTGGAGAGGTTGAGGGAGGCTTTTTTTGTAGAATATTTGTTTTGGGTTATATAAATACTATCTTTGCGCCACATTTTTCAAAAAATTTAAAAAAGAATTATGCCAGTAAAAATGAGACTAGCGCGGCATGGCCGCAAACGTTTTGCTTACTACCACATTGTGGTAGCTGATAGCAGGTCGCCACGAGATGGCAGGTACATTGAATCAATAGGGACTTATAATCCGAATTCAAATCCTGCTACTATCAATCTCGATTTTGATAAAGCTTACGACTGGCTTACAAAAGGCGCACAACCTACCGACACCGTAAAGGCAATTTTGTCGTACAAAGGTGTACTCTACAAAAAACACCTTATGGGTGGAGTTAAAAAAGGAGCATTTGATGTTGCTGAAGCTGAAAAACGATTAGACAGCTGGATGACTGAAAAAGATGCAAAAATCCAGGCAAAAATCGACAGATTAGCTGGTGACGCTGACGCAGAAGTTAAAAAACAAATGGCTGCCGAAGCAAAAGTGAAGGAACAAAAATTTGCTGCAATTGCCGCAAAAAATGCTGAATTAGCTGCAGAAGCTAAAGCAAAAAGAGATGCGGAAAGAGCAGAAAAAGAAGCTGCAACCGAAGCTGCAAATAACGCTGCTGCCGAAGTTGAAACTCCTGAAGCTCCCGAAACCGAAAGCGCTGAATCTTAATTAAAAGAAAATCATCGCAAAATAAAAACCATCAGTCGGCTGACTGATGGTTTTTTTTGCTTTCACCCCACCGTTTTAACTATATTTGTATTCATGGAAACAATACCAAAAGCTGATTGCGAGAAAGTGGGTTTTTTTAGAAAAACCCATGGTGTATTTGGCGAACTTGTGCTTGAATTTGAGCCCCAATTTGAAATGTCAATTGAAAATTCAGACCACTTTTTTGTTGAAATAGATGGGCTTCTTGTACCATTTTTTGTTATGGATGATGGATTCAGGTTTAAAACAGATAATTCGGCTATTATTGTTTTCGATGGAGTTGATTCAGAAAAATATGCAAAACGGATGGTTGGCAGTTCAGTATTTCTTTTTAAAAACGAAATAATTGTTTTACCCGAAGAATTCACCGATTCAGAATTGATAAACTATTTATTGATTGAAGAAACTTTGGGAGAAATCGGTTTAATTGAGCAAATTGACAACTACTCGGGTAATATTGTAATTACAGTTAATTACAGGGGAAAGGAACTTCTTGTTCCTTTTAACGATGATTTTTTAGTTCATCTAGACAAACCTAAAAAAATCCTAACGCTAAGATTCCCAGAAGGACTACTGGATGAATAACTGAAAAACTATTTCTTAGTTTTTTTGTAACTAGTCTAACTTTCATCCGTCTTTTATAAATGTATAAAAAGTCTTCTTTCATTAATTGTAAAATATTTTTAAAACATTTAATACCTTAAAAATGAAAAACAAAATCTTATTATTAATGCTTATTGCTGGTTTTCTGTTTACCAATCCCGCGTTGTCAAAAGATCAAACCCGCGATTTGCCATCGTTTTCAGAAATATCCTTACGGATTTCGGCAAAAGTTTATCTCGAACAGGGAGAAAAACAAAGTGTGCGGATTGTCGCTGATTCAGAAACACTTGAACAAGTTATTACTGAAGTAAAAGGAAGAACATTAAACATCAGGTTCCCCAACAATAATATTTTTAAAAGATGGGATCCGGGAAAAATTGAAATTTACATTTCTGTGCCTGAAGTGGATGGTTTAAATATATCGGGATCTGGTGATATCATTTCTGAAAAAATTGAAACAAGAATTTTGGATTTGTTAATTAGTGGCAGCGGAAATATCAAAATTGAAGAACTAATTGCTGAACGGGTAAGTGCAACAATTTCAGGTTCAGGTAATATCAAAATTGAGGGTAGCGGTGTTGCCGATGAATTAAAAACACGCATTACCGGTTCAGGAAATATTGATGCAATTGGGTTTGAAGCCAAAAATGTGGATGCCCAAACTTCAGGCTCTGGCAATAATTCAGTTTTTTCCAACGGGTTAATAAAAGTAAGAATCGCAGGTTCAGGCAATGTTTATTACACCGGAAACCCGGCCATAGAATCTTCAATAGCAGGTTCAGGAAAAGTAAAAGAAAGATAGAAACATTTAAACTTATGGTTAGCCGGTGAATTTTTTCATCGGCTTTTTTTATCTGTTATTTTTCAATAATTTTTTTAACTTTCTTGCTTTAAAATTTAACTTAATAAAATCAATGTCATGAGTATGTTAAAAGAATTCAAAGAGTTTGCTATGCGCGGAAACGTGGTTGACATGGCAGTGGGTATCATTATTGGTGGTGCTTTCGGAAAAATCGTCAGTTCTGTTGTTGCGGATGTAATTATGCCGCCAATTGGGTTACTGTTGGGAGGTGTAAAGTTTACCGATTTGAAAGTTATACTTAAAGAACCGGTGCTTGATGCTGCCGGTGCGGTTACAACTGCTGCTGTTTCTATTAATTACGGAAATTTCATTCAGGTTACAGTCGATTTCATCATTATTGCTTTTGCTATTTTCATGATGATTAAAGCAATGAACAGCATGAAAAAGAAACAAGAAGCAGCACCTGCAGCACCACCTGCACCAGCACTTCCAACAAAGGAAGAAGTTTTGTTGTCAGAAATCCGTGATATTTTAAAGGAAAAGAAATAAAAACTTAAAACGAAAAAAATATAAGCTGCTTCAATCCGGGGCAGCTTTTTTTATTTTCTGATGATATCAATCCGTCCGCCGGCACCAAGTTTTATTATGCTCGATGGATTGGCAGGTGTTGAATCATTTTGACGGAACTCAACAATATAATCCACCTGATTTTTAATATCCTCTGAAATTTCATCAAAAAATGCAGGCGATTTTTCGCCACTGATATTTGCCGAAGTTGAAACAAGCGGCTTGCGAAAACGCTGTAAAAGTTGTGTGGTAAAAGCCTCTTTTGTAAACCTGATTCCGATGCTTCCATCGTCGGCAACAAGGTTTTTTGCCAGATTTTTTGCATTCGGGTAAATAACTGTAAGCGGCGTTGTGGCAACTTCCACCAAATCCCATGCAATTTCCGGAACATCATCAACATAACGTTCAAGCAATGCCGGATTTTCCATTAGTACCAACATACTTTTACTGTCTTCGCGCTTTTTGATTTTGTATATTTTTTCAACTGCATTTTCATTTGTAGCATCACAACCTATTCCCCAAATAGTGTCGGTAGGATACAAAATTATGCCGCCATTTTTTAAAACTTCAAGTGCCTTTTTAATATCGTCGTGCATCGCTTTCAGAATAGAATTTCGTTGTACAAAGAAATCATTTTTTTAGAAAAGTGTTCAGGATGAAATATTTTTGCTCTTTCCAAACCTTTTTCAACCAAAACTTTTTGGTGGGTTTCATTTTCAATAATTAATCTTATTTGTTTTCCAAGTTCACCTTCATCATTGGGCGAGCACAAAACAGCTGCCCCGCCTGCAGTTTCAGGCAGGCACGAAACATTGGAGGTAATTACAGGGCAACCACTTGCCATTGATTCAATTACAGGCAACCCAAACCCTTCAAAAAACGAAATATAAACTGACAAAGTTGCCAGCCGGTAAAGTCCGGCCAAATCATTTTCTGAAATGTCGTTTTGAAAATTTACCTGGCTGGCCATTTTATTCTCAGCAATAAAACGGTTCATTTTTTTAGAGTACGATGTATGTTTTCCTACAAATACAACCTGAATGTCAAGCCTTTCAGCTTTTATTGCTTTTAATAATGAAAGTTGGTTTTTCCGGGGTTCGTGGGTCCCAACCGATAAAACAAACTGTTTTTTAAGATTGTATTTTGAACGCAGGTTTTCTGAGTTAATACTTTCAAAAAAAACAGGTGAAACCGATTGGTAAACCACCTCTATTTTGTTTGAATCGATATTAAAAAACCTGATAATATCGTCCCTGGTTTGTTCGCTGATTGCAATAATTTTTTGTGCCGAAGAACAGGCATATTTTACTTTATTGAAATAAATTTTACGATCGATGGCTTTGTAGAATTCAGGGAAACGAATAAAAATCAAATCGTGAATTGTAACAACTGACGGAATTTCAGTTTTATGGATTCCTTTTGGCAATTCGTTACTCAACCCGTGGAAAATGTCAATACTCCTTGTTTTTAACTCGCGGCTGACCATAAAATTCCGCCAAAATGAACTGTAAATTCTAAACATCCGATTTTGGGGTGAAACAACTTCAAATTGACTGTGGTTTGAAAATAATTCGTTTTTAATTTCAGGGGTAAAAAGTATCAGTTGATTTTCAGCGTTATACTGATGAAGTGCATTTATAGTATTCCGACTGTAATTTCCCAGTCCCGAAGCATTTAAAAAAGCGCGTTTTGCATCAAATCCTATTCTCATCAGTTTTTTAATTGGCTTCTAAATTACAAAAAAAGGTCGGTTTTAATTTGGCCGGTTTTGATTGCTGTTTTAATTTATCAGTGCATTTATTTTAGCCCAAAGAGCATTGTCAAATCCTGAAAGAGCAAAACCCGGATTAGCCGGATCTGATGCATTTCCCATTCTTACAACCACCATATTTTTGCCCGGAATTACATAAATACGCTGATCTTCCGCGCCCATTGCAGCATACATATCCTGTGGAGCATTTGGCACCAAAGTTCCCTGGTAAACGGTTTGACCACCGGGAATCATATAACTCGTTTTTCCATTTAACCACCACAAATATCCGTATGCCGGGTTTATATTTTGTGAAGTACCAATACTTTCATTAAAAAAAGCTTCGTTTATAATTGATTCATTTTCCCATTTTCCCTTGTTAAGTGCCAATAATCCAAATCTTGCCATACTTCGGGTATTGCTATGATATATTTTAAATATTATTCCATTGTTCCAAAAGCCATCCATCCCGATTTTATTTTTTAATCGGGTATTAAAATATGCCTCAAAATCCTGTTTACCCGCTTCTGCAACAACATCCATTAATTTTTGAAATACATTATGGTACGACCACCTTGTACCGGCATCTGCAAGGTATTTTAAATTCAGTTTTATTACCAGTTCGCTTTCGTCATCAATGCCTGAAGTCATTGTTAGCAGGTGTCGTGAGGTGATTAGGTTTTCTTTTTCCAAGGCCTCACTAGTCCAACCTGTTCCTAAATATTGTGATACTTTGTTGTTAATATTCAGCAAACCTTCCTGTTGTGCTATTCCTGTTGTGGTTGCAACCAATGTTTTTCCGGCACTATTCCATTGCCAGGACGAAGCTGAAGTATGTCCGTTAAAATATTCTTCCATTACAATTCTTCCGTTTACAAGAATCATAAAGGATTTTGTGTGCTTTTGACTAAGAAATTCTTTTAAAGGTTGCACCGCACCTTCGTTCCAGCCCAAACTTGAAAGTGATTTTGTTTCCCAAATAGTATCAGTATTTGATGGAAAATACATGGAATCTTCAGTGCCGGGTTGTGTTTCGTCATCATTTTTGTTACAGCCTAAAATGGGAAGAATTAGTATGCAAATGATTTTTAGGAATTTCATAAATGAGTTTTTAAAATTGGAATTTTTCACAAAGATAGAAGCTAAAATTTCAGAGAAGTTAAAAATTTAGTTTAGTTTTATTGTTGGACAGATTGGTGATAACAGACTAGAAGACGTGTTACCAACTGGGCTTTATTTTGTCATCAATTCTTTTACTTTTTGCTCTAATACTTCTTTATCAGGTAAGTATAACTGGTATTTTGAGACAAAAATATTATTAGAAATCCCACCAATTGCATATTCAACCAATATGTCGTTTTTATCAGCACCTAAAACTATCCCAATTGGTGGATTGTCACCTTCCGTATTTTCCTCAGACTTAAAATAATTCAAATACATGTTCATTTGTCCAATGTCTTGATGTTTTACATGTTTTGTTTTCAAGTCAATCAACACAAAGCATTTGAGGATTCTATGATAAAAAACCAAATCAACATAGTAATGGTCATTGTCCAATGTTATCCGATATTGTCTGCCGACAAAGGAAAAACCTTTTCCTAATTCAAGTAGAAATTTTTGAAGATTGTCAATTATTTTTTGTTCCAATTTACTCTCTGTCACTCTGTATTCTTCCTGAATCTGTAAAAATTCAAGTACATAAGGGTCTTTTACAATATCCTTTGGTTTGGAAACAATTTGTCCTTTTTGTGATAGTTCTAGAATTCCGCTTTTATCCTGACTCAACGACAATCTCTCAAATAATGAAGAACTTATTTGCCTCTTTAATTCTCGAACGCTCCAGTTTTCATTGACTGCCTGTTTTTCATAAAATCCTCTTGCATGGTCATTCGAAACACCCAGCAATTCTGCATAATGAGTCCATGTCAATTTTCCAGTCACTGACTGGAAAATCTGAAATTTCAAATAGAATTGTCTCATTAAATAGATATTGCTTTTGCTGAATCCCTTTCCAAATCTTGACTTTAAGTCTTTTGAAAGATTTGTCAATAATGAACTGCCATATTCAGCTTTCTCGTTTCCATCTTGTTCATATTCAACAATGTATTTACCAATCTCCCAATTGGCTTTCAGTAACTCATTATTTACGGCTTGAATTGCTCTTTGTCGGGCACTTTCAATAGTAATCCCAATTGAATCAACAAGTTTTTGATATATCTCGATATTTTGAAGTTTCTTATCCATAATTGATTACTCTACCCAAAAATACAAAATCAAATCAAGATAGTTTAATTATTAGCAGTCCGTTTTTCTATCCTTGTTGCTAACATCTATATACGTGCAATATTCAGGGTTTTTCGTATTAGCCTCAGCTGATAATTGTTTGATTTATACTGATTTTTATACATCGTGCATTTTTTTACAGGAAAATATATTCATATTGATTTGCTTAGTTTGATTGTGATTTCAAATGTAAATATTATTCAAACCCAGCGTAGTCAAGCAATAAAATATTTCGGAAATGGGATGGATTTTGGTGCATTAACTTTTTTTCCAACAAACCGAATACACCGGCAGGACAGATGAACTTTCAGCAGGATGGGTGAAAACGCGGCAGGGATTAATTAAAAAGGCCGGGTTTCGTTCCGGCCTTTTTAAATATTTCATTTTGTCAATTAAACTTCAAAATTCTTTAATCCTTCAAAATCGAGTGTTGCAAAATAATCTTCAATTGTTTCGGCACGGCGGATTTCAACTGCTTCGCCATTCTCGCGCAACAACAGTTCTGCCGATTTTAGTTTGCCATTGTAGTTAAAACCCATTGAATGTCCATGTGCACCGGCATCATGAATTACAATAATATCATTGGGTTCCAGTTCGGGCAACATTCTACCTATCGCAAATTTGTCGTTGTTTTCGCACAGCGAGCCGGTTACATCGTATTTTTCTGTATGTTTTTGGTTTTCTTTTCCAACAACTGTAATGTGGTGGTATGCGCCGTACATTGCGGGACGCATTAAATTCGCCATGCTTGCATCCAAACCGGCAAACTTCTTAAACGTGTTTTTAATGTGGCGCACTTTTGTTACCAAATATCCGTAAGGCCCGGTAATAGCCCGGCCCGACTCGAAGAAAATTTTCAGCGGCGCCAAATCGTTGGGAACAATCATTTTATCATACAATTTTTTTATTCCCGCGCTCACGTATTCCAAATCAACAGCTTTTTCTCCAGGTTTGTAAGGTATTCCGATTCCTCCGCCCAAATTGGCAAACTCAATTTTAATACCTGTTTTTTCCTTTACTTCAATAATCAGTTTGAAAAGAATTTCGGCAGTTTCAATAAAATAATCGGGGTCTAACTCGTTGCTGGCAACCATTGTATGAATCCCAAAATGTTTTACCCCTTTTGCTTTTAACAAGCTGTAACCTTCAATCATCTGTTCGTGTGTGAAACCGTATTTTGCATCTTCAGGGTGGCCGATTATCAGGTTTCCCTGTTTTAGGTCACCGGGATTGTAACGCATACAAATTGTATCGGGCAGCCCAACATGTTTGTCAACGTATTCGATATGCGAAATATCATCAAGATTAATTATTGCTCCCAGATCTTTGGCCAATTGAAATTCGCTGGCAGGTGTATCATTGGAGGTCAATATAATTTCATCACCACTCATTCCAACACGTTTTGCCAGTTCAAGTTCGGCAGTTGAGCTACAGTCGATACCAAAACCTTCTTCGCGTAAAATCTTCATCAAATAAGGGTTTGGCGCCGATTTTATGGCATAATATTCTTTAAAACCTACGTTCCAAGAAAAGGCATTTTTAAAATACCGTGCATTTTCACGAATTGCTTTTTCGTCGTAAATATGAAAAGGAGTTGGGTTGTTTTCAATTATCTTCTCAATCTGAGTTTTTGAAAATGGAATATTCTTCTCGGCCATGTTATATTAATATTTTAGGACTGCAAAAATACAATTAATACTGAATGTTGTAGAATTGTTCTAAATAAAGAAAAAAGCGTTTGAAAGAATTAACAACGGCTTTACAAATTTTTGCTACGTTATTATAAACAAAACCCATTCAACGGATTATATACCGAGAAATCCTTTAATTTGATTAAGCCATTTTCTTCAATATTACAAGCCACAACAGAAATAACTTCTTCTTTAAAAAGCGATTCAATTTTTTTGAAATTCAGTTTCCCTGGATCGGGGCGTTCACTTGCCTTTGCTTCCACAAGATATACTTTTCCATCTTTTTCAACAATAAAATCGATTTCAACGCCATTCTGATCCCGAAAAAAGAAAATGTTTTTACCCGCAACATAACCTTCTTTTAAGAACTCAGTAAATACAAGGTTTTCCCAAATATTTCCAATTTGTGGTGAGTTGTTTAAGGCTTCCAACGAATTTATATTTAGCAATGAGGCCACCAGTCCATTATCGCAGAAATAAAGTTTTGGAGTTTTAATAATTCGTTTACCCAGGTTGTTGTAATAGGGAGGTAAAAGAATAATTAGTCCCGAAATTTCAAGCGCATTAACCCATGATTTTATTGTGTTTACTGCAACTCCGACTTCTTTTGATATTTCCGAAAAGTTTATCAACTGTCCAACTCTTATTGCAAGCAGGGAAAGAAATCGCCTGAAATCTCTCAAGTTAGAAACGTTTAAGATTTGTTTTAAATCTCTTTCAAGATAAGTTTGAATGTAATCGTTAAAAAAATCGCCAGCATCAAGATTCTCAGCCCAAATTTCAGGAAATCCACCCTTCCATAAAAAGTCTCTTTTGTTTGCAAACAATTTTGTTTGGTTTAACTCTGTCGCACTTAATGACCCAAGATTCAAAATCCTTACTCTTCCTGCCAGCGATTCACTAACTTGCTGCATTAACACAAACTGCTGGCTTCCTGTTAATATCCATTTTCCTTTTGTGCCCCTTTCTTCGTCAACTCTTACTTTTAAATCTCGGAACAAAGAAGGAGCATATTGAATTTCATCAATAATAACCTGTTTCTCAAAGCGGCTTAAAAAACTTGCGGGATTTTGTTCTGCTTCCTGTGCAAAGAGGATTTTATCAAGGGTTATATATTCAGCATCAGCGAAAAGTTTTTTTAATAATGAGCTTTTACCAACTTGTCTTACACCAGTTAGCAAAACAACGGGTCGGGTTCTAACCGCTTCTTCAATTTTTTCAGTATTTCTCCGCTCAATCCACATTTTAATTTTTCTATTTTCGATAAATTTAAATCCAAATTTAAGATAATTTGCAATTGGATTGCAAATTATCTTAAATCAAATTGCAAATTATCTTAATTTCTTAAATCTAATTGGTGAATACCGGTTTGAAAGTTTATAAACAAAAAGCAATTAACAGAAAGGTTTGATGTGTTTCTATAAAATTCCCATCGCCGCTTTTACACCATCAGCTGCGCTCGAAATGATTCCTCCTGCATATCCACTGCCCTCGCCAATCATGTATAAATTTTCAAAACCTTCAACCAACCCATTTTTATCGCGCACAACCTGAATTGGGGATGAAGTTTTACTTTCAAGACCGATCAAATTTCCAGTTTCAAAACCACGCATTTTTCTTATAAAATCAGTTAATCCAACCTGCATTGAAGATACCACAGATTTAGGCAGCAATTCCCAAATAGGTGCTGAAACCAACCCTAACGGATAACTGCTTTCAAATTTCCCGTCCTGATTTTTTTGTTTAAGGAAATTTGTAATTCGACAAGCCGGTGCTGAATAGCTGTTTGTAAACTGATAAAATTTTTCTTCCAGTTTTTGAAGGTTTTCCAATGCTTCAAGTGGTGAAACTATTTTCCCGGCCAGTTCGTCAGGATGGATCCCCGCTACACAGGCAGCATTCGCAAAATTACCGTTGCGTTGGTAGAAACTCATGCCGTTAACAATGTTTGTGTTTTCGTAGGCAGCAGCCGGAACAACAATTCCACCCGGGCACATGCAAAACGAAAAAACCTGATGTTTGCCATCAGCAGGAGAAGTTAAACGATATTCGGCAGCTTTTACACCGGGAAGTTTTCCACGCCCCCACTGTGCCTGGTTTATAATTTCCTGACTGTGTTCCATTCGGCTTCCAATGGCAAAATTTTTTGTGCGAAATTGAACTCCCCGCCGGATCAACATTTTATAAGTTTCGGTGGCGGAATGCCCCGGAGCGATGAAAAGCGCATCGGTGGGTAATGTCCCTTTCGAAGTAATTACTTCACTAACTTTCGAATCTTTAAAAATAATATCTTCCAGCATCGTTTCGAAAAGTATCTTGCCGCCAAGGTTTTCAAACTGCACCCTGAGTGTTTGAACTATTTTCCTCAGATTGTCAGTTCCCAGATGTGGATGTGCCATATACATAATTTCGCCGGGCGCACCCGCCTCAACATAACTGCTGAGTATGAACTGTTTTTCAAGTGAAATATGTTTTGAACGTGAAGTGAGTTTCCCGTCGGAAAAAGTTCCGGCTCCACCTTCTCCAAAAGCGTAATTATTTTGAACATCAAATGTTCCGGTTCGTTCAAAACTCTGAATAGATTTTCCACGTTTTGAAACCTCCGATCCGCGCTCGATTAAAGTAACATTGAATCCCGCTTTTTGAAGAACAAACGCAGCAAAAAAACCTGCAGGACCGCTGCCAACAACCACAATTTGTTCTTTTCGCTTTTTGAAAGGAATTTGAAGTATTTCAAAAACAGGTTGTTCTTCGCCTTTAATTTCTGGAGAATTTACCGCAACCTGCACCAACCAAAAAATATCCGTTTTCTTTCGGGCATCGAGGCTTTTATTCTCAACCTGAAAAGTAAAATCTCTGATTCGCAACTCTTTGGCAATTTTTTGCTGAAGTTGCTCTTGTGTATAATCCGTCGGTAGTTTTATCGAAATTGATTTGAATCCCATGATGCAAATGTAAAAAAAGGATGAGGAAATTTTTGCAGAAATTGAATTGTCATTTGATTCTAAAAATCAACAATTACGGAACAGTTTTTGATTTTCGAAATAACATAACCGAAGTAAAATTCAACACCATGAAAAAAATCTACTTCTACACTTTAATTGCCACACTACTTTTCTCAGTTGTATGCTCTGAAAAGCTATCCGCTGGAATTTTTAACCGAAAAACAGATTCAATTCAAATTTTTATCGACAAAAACCAATTGGTACTACCTGGAGAATCGTTCAAGATAGGCGTGATTTCATACCATCAAAAAAATAAAATAAAGAAGACAACAGGAATGGACGGCGGTTCGGTTTTGTGGTGGAGATTTAAAACTGAGGTAGTTGGAGGCGAAAGCTGGGGAGGAAAAGTTACTGTCAATCCACAATTAATGCCTTCGATAGGTAAATATATCAGCATAAAAGTTTATCCGCGAAGAAACCCAAAACTTGCGCAAACTGTGCTTGTTCCTTTAAATTATGAAACCGAAGTTACTTTTCAGCCTACCTCTGAATTCGATAAAGCACCGGACTGTTCATTTAAAGGGGAAATCATTTCTGCTTTCGACAATGGAATAGAGAGAACATGCGATATAAAATCAGACAGAGATGCTGATAATTTTATGTTTTTTACTAATGGACTTACATGGCGAAACGGAAAGTTTACAATAGAACCAGATTTTACAAAAATTGAAGATCATCAGGTTGATTTGGAAATAATTCCACGCCGAAACCCCGAAATCAGCAAAACATTTTCGGTATTGCTCGATTACAAACATGCTTATAATTTGTCGTTTTACGGAAGTTCAGGTTCAAAAGGCTTTGATGGCTTTGATGGTATAAACGGAATCTTTGGAAACAATGGAGGAAACGGTACACCGGGCGGTTGGGGAGAGCCGGGTTATGATGGACCTGATATTGGGGTATGGACAGACATGTATTTCGATTCGATTTTGAATTGCAATTTGCTTTATGTTTTTACCGAAAACTTTCAAACTGGTCAGGAATTCAGGTATCTGGTAAATCCTGAAGGCGGGGAGATAACTGTTACATCTAAAGGTGGAGATGGAGGGAATGGCGGAAATGGCGGTGATGGAGGGAATGGCGGGAATGGTGCTGATGGTGAAATTTGGTACGAAACAAGAATTGAAAAAAGAATGGTCAGTAAACCATTTACTGAAACTGTAACAAGGAAGGTTAAAAAAACCATAACCAATAGCGAGGGGAAACCAGAAGAAACAGAGGTGGAAGTTATTGAGTTAATAACGGTGTACCGCCAGGTAGAGGAAGAATATGAGGTAAAAATTATGCACCAAAAACCAGGACAAAACGGTGGGCATGGAGGAAATGGAGCCTCAGGAGGAGATGGCGGACACGGTGGTTTTGGTGGAAATATTTTTCTGTATTTTACCACCGATGCGCAGGAATTTGAAAACAGTATTGTTGCACAAAGTATTGGAGGCAGCGGCGGTTTTTACGGATTCGGCGGTGTACGTGGAAGCGGTGGGCATGGAGGAAATGGTAATCCAAATGGGAGCAGTGGTTATTCAGGAAGCTCAGGTTCTTCGGGGTATAGCGGCTCATCTGGTTATAGAGGGAATATTTTTAAAAGCACCACCGAGGAATTTTTCTTTTACAGCCCGGTTGCAGAAAAATAGTTGAATTATCTGTTAAACCCGAAAATCAAACCTTGATTAGCTTGCAGTACTTACAATAAGTGTAACATACAATTATTTAAAAACCACGTTTTTCTTATTTTTCATTTATCTTTGCATCCCTAATTTCAGATTCAAAAAAAGAGAAATATTTCAGCATGAACAATTTCAAACGTACACTCATCACAACTGCTTTGCCGTATGCAAACGGGCCAATACATATTGGCCACCTGGCCGGGGTTTATGTACCTGCCGATATTTATGCCCGCTATCTGCGCCTGAAAAATGAAGATGTTTTGCTGATTGGCGGCTCAGATGAACATGGTGTACCCATTACTTTAAAAGCTAAAAACGAAGGAATTACACCACAAGATGTTGTTGATAAATTCCACGGAATCATAAAAAAATCATTTCAGGATTTTGGGATTTCATTTGATGTGTATTCACGTACAAGCGCTCAAATCCACCATGAAACAGCTTCTGAAATTTTCAGGACTTTGTATGATAAAGGAAAATTAATTGAAAGAACTTCGGAACAGTATTATGATGAAGAAAATAAACAGTTTCTGGCCGACCGTTACATTACAGGAACCTGCCCAAAATGCGGGTTCGAAAAAGCTTATGGCGACCAATGCGAAAGTTGCGGAACCTCACTCAGCCCAACAGAATTGATTAATCCTGTATCGATGATCAGTGGAAACCAACCGGTTTTAAAGGAAACAAAACATTGGTATTTGCCACTTGATGAATACGAACCCTGGTTAAAAGAATGGATTTTGGAAGGCCACAAAGAGTGGAAACCCAATGTTTACGGGCAATGCAAATCATGGATTGACAGCGGATTGTTGCCTCGCGCCGTTACCCGCGACCTCGATTGGGGCGTGCCTGTTCCGGTAGATGGTTCAGAAGGTAAAGTTCTTTACGTTTGGTTTGACGCGCCCATCGGGTACATTTCGGCAACAAAAGAACTGACTGCCGACTGGGAAAAATACTGGAAAGACCCTGAAACCCGCATTTTGCATTTCATTGGCAAAGATAATATTGTATTTCACTGCATTATTTTCCCCGTTGTTTTGAAAGCGGAAGGAACTTACAATTTGCCCGAAAACGTACCCGCAAACGAATTTCTGAATCTTGAAAACGACAAGATTTCGACCTCAAGAAACTGGGCAGTTTGGTTACATGAATATTTGGAAGATTTTCCGGGGAAAGAAGATGTTTTGAAATACGTTCTCACCGCAAACGCACCTGAAACAAAAGACAATGATTTTACCTGGAAAGATTTCCAGACTCGCAACAACAACGAACTGGTTGCAATACTGGGGAATTTTGTAAACCGCGCGCTTGTACTCACTCAAAAATATTACAATGGTTTGGTTCCCGAATGTGGAAATTTAACCGATTCTGACAAAGAAACGCTGAAATCGATTTCAACGATAAAAGCCGAAGTTGAAAAAAGTCTCGACAGTTTCCGCATTCGCGAAGCACTGAAAAATGCAATGGACCTGGCTCGGCTTGGAAATAAATACCTGGCCGATGAAGAACCCTGGAAAGTTGTAAAAACCGATGCTGAACGTGTAAAAACTGTAATGTTTGTAAGTCTGCAAATCACCGCTAACCTTACCATTTGTCTTGAGCCGTTTCTTCCTTTCAGCATGAATAAATTACGTGGTTTTTTGAGCCTCGGAAAACTGGATTGGGTAAAACTGGGCGACACAAATTTGCTGGCTGCAGGGCATCAGTTAAATGAACCTGAACTGCTTTTCGAGAAGATTGAAGATGATG
Source organism: Draconibacterium sp. (assembly GCA_041739985.1). Classification (GTDB taxonomy): domain Bacteria; phylum Bacteroidota; class Bacteroidia; order Bacteroidales; family Prolixibacteraceae; genus Draconibacterium. The sequence goes on from JBGSMW010000053.1 coordinate 50,362, forward strand.
TAATTGAAGCGCAAGTTCAGAAATTGCTCAATACAAAAAAGGCTAATGAAATTGCACAGGCAAAAGCAACACCGGCAAAAGAGAATATCGAATATGACGATTTCAGCAAAATGGATATACGTGTCGGGACAGTTCTGGAAGCTGAAAAAGTAGCCAAAACCAAAAAACTACTAAAACTCCTGATCGATACCGGAATCGATAAACGAACAGTGGTTTCGGGGATTGCAGAATATTACGAACCCGAAAAATTAATCGGTAAACAGGTTTCGATTTTGGTAAACCTGGCACCCAAAAACCTGAAAGGCATCGAATCGCAGGGAATGATTTTGTGTGCTGAAAACGCGGATGGTTCTTTGTCGATTGTTGAACCGGATAAGAAAGTGAAAAACGGGGCTGAAGTGAGGTAAAGAAGCCCCCCTGAATCCCCCCGTGTGGGGACTTTGAAAAACAGAACTTAATCAGAAAAATCATATTGTGATAAAATAAAAAACAGGAAGATGATTCACACAGTCAGGACAAATTCGGAAAATGTTGATTTTATTCAACTGGTTGCCAGTTTGGATAATTTACTTGCTGATTTGGATGGTCGTGACCATGATTTTTACGATGAATTCAACAGATTGGACAAAATCAAACATGTTGTTCTGGCATATGATGGTGACATTGCGGTTTCATGTGGTGCAATAAAAGAATTCGATTCAGAAACCATGGAAGTAAAACGGATGTTTACCTCTGAAAGCCAACGTGGAAAAGGAACTGCCACACAGGTTTTAACTGAACTGGAAAATTGGGCAAGGGAACTGGGTTATTCGAAATGTGTTTTGGAAACCGGAAAGCGACTGTCAGATGCAATGAGGCTTTACCAGAAAAATGCTTACCGGCAAATACCCAATTACCGCCAGTACATTCATGTTGAAAATAGCATTTGTTTTGAAAAGATCTTAAAGGAATAAAAAATCGTACCGGCAATTGCCGGTGCGTTTCTGTAAGGTGCAGTGCCGTTTAGCACGGGTCGGCAGCTTACCCTAAATAAATAAACCGCTTTTGTACGCAAAGGCGGTTTTGCTTTTTCTCCCAATTGGGAGTCTGGAAATGAATGTTTTATTTCCTCCTTTTTAACACGGGAATCCATTCCAACGCACCCAAATCAGGGCCTTCATCTTCAAGCCGTGAATAGTCATTCAAATCAATTGGAAACTGTTTAGCGATTTCAATATTTCCAATATTTCTTGCCGGAGAAAGTGAATCGATAGCATAATTGTTTTCAGATATATTTACAAAAAGCGGTTCCTTATTAAAAACTGAGTTTTCGAAACCTGAATTCAAATCCGTGTTTACAAGGCAATTTTCGAATAAATAAGTGAACGAACCATTTCCATCTTTAGCCAATAAAATCTCATTTTCTTTATTTCCATATACAATACAGTTCCCGAAAAAAGTATTTAAATCAAAACTGTATGTAATTTTATTGAATACATAATAATTGTTCAAAAACAGAGCAGGTTCTTTGCGGTTTCCAAAGCCTGAATAGTTGGCTACAGTGCAATGGTTAAATTCGTAATCGCCCCCGAAACGCAATGCAATAGTATATGAACCAGAGTTGGCAAAAACAGAGTTTGAGACTTTTAAAAAAGTTGTTCGTGCATCAATACAATTTAGCGCCATGTTTTCAATTCTTGAGTTTGATATGGTTAAAACCGGGTTTTCAGAAAATCCCATACTATCGATTTGGATGCCTTTTGTTGCATTTTTTATAACCGAATAATCCAACAGATTGTCCTTGCTCCCTACTAAAAAATGAATGCCTCCATAAATGTACAAACCTCCATCAGCAAATTCAGTATAAGCTCCCCACTGACCGGGAACGTTTTTGTAACTTTCTTCCAGACGATCGCCCAGAAAACTTATTGGTTCTTCAAACGTTCCTGTAGCCTTCAGTGTTCCTTTTACAAACATACCCGAACCATAGTGAAAGTGAATGCGGCAACCCGGATCGATTATCAAAGTTTCCAGCGAATCAACCAAAATTGAATTATAAATCAAATAAGGTTTATCGTTTATCCAATGTTGCGTTTTTAAAACTTCTCCATTAAAAAGGTGGAAATCCTGCCCAAATGCAATCAAATCAATGTCCTGCGTGTTTCCGTTCAGGTTAAAAATAATGGAATCCTGCACAACCATCGGGTTATTTTGCCCTGTCGGATCAATTGTAACTTCAACAAAAATAAATAAACTGTCGCCTGCTGAAATCGTTACATCGAAATCTTCATTTGCCTGCATACCATTAATATTTAAACGAAAAGGGGATCGGTTTCCACCTGCCAAAAATATCTTTGAAATTTTAACAGATTGTTTGTTTGGATTTTTTACCGTAAACCATTTTGTGGCTGAACCGATGGTGGAAAAAACAGTATCGAATGTAACTGTATCTGCGGCAAATTGAAGTTTTGAATCGGTGGCAAAAGTAAATTCTTCTTCATTACATGAAAAAAAGAATATTGAAATCAACAGAATAAAAACTGATAAACGGAATTGCATGTTTTTTCTTTTAGAAACGTTTGCAATCCGTTTTTCATATCTGTGTTTTAAAAGAAAAATCTGAATATTTTATACTTTATTAAGTCCACCACTTCCGGGCGAATTAGTTAGGGCTTTAAAAAATAATTATCAGCAGAATCAACAATATCAGCAATATATAAAGTACAAACTGGTTGCGTACAAAAAGTCCGAGAAGTATAAGTATTTCAACTTCTTCGTTACAAGCTGTTAAAAGTTCGATTTCGCCTTTGTCTTTGGTTATAAATTCATTGGAAGAAAACCGGATGATTTCGGCACCATTGTATTTCCAAGACCAGTGCGACTGATAAAAGTTTTTGATTTCAAGTTCGAACCGCTTACCGTTAATAACCACGTCACTTCTGGGATTAAACATATTTACCATAACCGACGCTAAAAGTGCCTGATCATTGGCATCGTAAATTTCCAATTTCGAAAGGAAAAATTCGCGGTTCAACATAAAAAGTTTCCCATTGATCATTGCCTGTGCCTTCGAACTCACCATATTTTCCCACTGGATTTTACCAATCCGCTCGTTTCCCTGCATTAACTCAAGCTTCGACCCAAAAATATCTTTCGACCACTTTAGCTTTCCCATTATTTCATTTCTCTTTTATCGGGGATGCAATTTATGAAAATTATTGAACCCGGTTTTTGATAAACATCGGTCTAATTGCTGTATTTACATTTTTTTAGAATCTTTAACCTTTGATTTCTGTTCTCCAATTTCGGAACACCACTGGTTTGTAAAAACCGGTGTGGCCAATTTGGAAAATGGAGGAATTGAAATCTATCCGAACCCTAAAAAAACAAAAACCGAGTAAAACCAGAATAAAATGAAAAGAATATCCAATTCAAAAAAACAGCTATGGGCCGTTGTATTCTCCTTACTATTTTCATTTTAAAGCTGTTATTGAAATTAAACATGTTAATGTTAACGGTGTGTTTAGTAATAAAGGAATAACATCTTTCATTTTACCGTTTTTTATTCCTATTCCTCTTCTTTTGTTCTTATAATAAAAAGAAGATTCAAATTCGGATTGGAATAATCTGTTCCAACATACGTTGACTCCTGCACTGATGATACAGTCCCATCCTTATTATATTTGGTGGTTTTAATTGATCCATCAATTTTTTTCACTACCTGTTGTGTTTCATTTGTTGAATTTGTTTTAAACATTACAATGTTTTGTCCATATTCTTCTTTATAACCGGAGGTAACTGTTTCCGGTTGAATATAGTTCATAATGTTTTCCAGCCAATAGGTTTTTGTTCTGTATTCAATTTGATAAGTATAACCGGGCTCCACTATTCTTTCAACAAAATCACCATCAGGGCCTGCCACAAATTCGATGTATGTATACATCTTGTGAATATTATGTACATCTTCTGTTACTTTAATTATTCCTGAAATTATATCATGTTCAATGGTTTGAGTGTAAATGGTGCTGTCTTTCATGGTTGGCATACCTTTTATTTGTCCCTGATCGATGATTAGGGTGAATTGGGTTTTGATTTGATAAGTTTGGTCATTTAGTATTTGTTTGGTAGTATTTTTATCAACCATCTTTACGTCCATTTCAAGGGCTTCCTGCAAATAATCGGCATTTGGTGTTCCTATAAAAATATACTCTGGCTTGTCGCTAAAATTATGCAAAATGTGTGAACTGCCATTGTAAATGGTCAACATGCCCACACTTTCGATATTGAGCACCGGCATTGCCGTAAGTTCAAAAGAAGCATCAAAATCTTTTATTAGATCACTCGCTCCGATGTATTCTTTATTTATTAAAAGCAGAAAACTATAATTATTGAACTTGGTCAGGGAGTTTTCTTTATTTCTGGCATCCAAAAGGAAATTATATTCTGTTGAATCGGAAATATCGACAAATATCATCTCCTGTTTTTTCGCATCATATGTAGCATAATAAACCAGGTGGTCGTAATCAAAATCGTGTTTGCGTTTGTAATTTACAAGCACCATAGTGTCTGGGTTTGTATTTTCGAGCAGTACTATTTTCGAAGCCAGATACGGAACTTCAATATCCATTTCATCTTTTTGAACCATTTCGTCGCCTTCCTTAAAACGATAGGTAACTGGATAGGTGAAGACTCCTTTATTTTCCGGATCCTGTAAATAAACATAAGGATTTCCACTTTTATTCAGGAGCGTAAATTTCTCATTTACACCAGATAATATATACTTAACAAAGTCTTCATACTCATCGCCCAAAATGGCATCTAAGTGGTTGCTGGTATAACCAGCCAGATAGGTTCGCCAGCTACCTAACCAGGATGTTTCCTTTAATAGGGTTGCGGGTTCCAGTTTCTTACTTTCTTTCCGGTAGCTTCGCATGTAATGCAAAAAAGTGCCGGCTGTATAATAATATTGTACTTTTTCATTGTCGAATTGATTGTAATATGCATTTGTTGCTATCGAAACGTCATAATAATCCCAGGAATTAGCAAGTGAATTGAAAGTATAATTGCTTCCTTTTTTTACCTTTCTTCCCTTCAGTAATAATTCTTCCGATTCGCAAACTGATATTTTTGTTGTATCCCAGACAATACGGTCTGATAAAGTGGCATGTGCTTCCATCCAAAACAAATTGCCACCGTGTGCTGAGATGTAATAATCTTGTGAGTAGTGCATGTATTCGTGTGCTAAAGCTTGTTGAAGTTCGGTTGGATTACTCAAACCTCTACCGATAGTCAGGTATCCGTACAACATGCCAAACGGGTCAACTGCTCCGTCTTCACCTTTTAAATCTTCTACGTACACTTTAAATTTACCATCAGGCACTTCAAGTCCTAATGATTTGTACTTGGTCATTACCTCGGGTAGATATTCAGTAATATCCTGCACCAAAAGAGGGATTTCATTAACATGCCATGGCTTGGATTTTTGATTTTTAGGATAGTCCAAATTCATGAAAGGAGTATCATTATCTTTATAAAATACAAGGATATTCTTTCGTTCATATATATCGGTGAATCCCATTCGGTATTCTTCGGTGTACCACCACCACTTCATTTTGGTTAAATGGTTGGTTAAAAAAATAAGTGTGCTGTCTTTCAAACTTAAATGCGATTCTTCAAAGCGTTTCCATTCACGGTTTTTATCGTCAAAATAAACGGCTTCAAACCGGTTTATCTCTTTTTCATTAACTTTTGTTTTATCAATATTTTTAAGTTTGATAACCAACGGGATATTAAAAGTGTCGCTAAAACTAACGGTTACATCATATGTGCTGCCTGATAAGAAGATATCAGAAGACGGTGGAGGGTTTTCAATTTTGGTGATGGTCATCCGAAAATCACCATCGTAAAAATATTGAGGTACAATTACTTCAATGCTATCTACGTCAATTGTGCGACTCTCTTCAGTTACGTTTATCACCTCATCGAAAAGAACATTTCCCTGGGCTTCCACTTTTAGCGCTTCGCTAAAAATCGGGTCACAATCGGTTTCTAAAACACAGCAGCGATAAAAAGCAGTATTTCTGGGAGCGAGCACCAATTGTTCGTTGCTCACGCTTTTTAAATTGGCTTTTAAATCAGCCCGTTCCATATTTTCAGAAACCCTTTCCCAAGTTTCTCCATCGGCTGATGCTTCCCAATAAATCTCACCTCGTTTTACTTTTAATGGTGGTACCAATGTTACGGTTCCATCGCTAACAGTTTTATCAGTAATACTTGCTAATGAGGTTACAAATTCATTGGTATATTTTTCGGAAATAATTTCTTCATCGGTTGCCAACTGTAATGCGATTGTATCTGTATTTAGATATTCCATGCACGCCGAAGTATAGGTCGAGCCATTATATTCAAAAGAAAAGGTTGGAGATTGGGCGTTGAAAATCTTACAATAATACTTGTTATTAACGGTTTCTGCATCAACTATAAATTTAAGAATCGGATTATTCTCAATTCCATCCATCCTTTCATCTTTTACAGTGGCCTCTGAAAATTCAGGATAACTGAGCCAGTAATATTCATTGGCAGGATTAGAAAGACGGGTAATTTCCCGAATATCAATTGAAACAGTATCTCCAAACTGAACCTTGTAAATTTGTTTTTTTATCGGAACATTTTTTTGATCGCGTACTCCAAAATCTAATTGATCCGATTGCGGAATATCATTAAAGACAAAGCGGTTATTTTCAAGCCTGACAAATTTATTAATATTTGATGCGGCAGTAATCAGTTTCTCAGGTATTGCGCCCTGCATTTCATTGTCATGCAACAAAATTGTAGCCGCATCCCGCATGTTTGCAAATGAAGCAGGAATGCTGGTTATTTTGTTGTTGTTTAAATATATCTGATATAAATCGGGACAATTTCCTATTTCTTCGGGAATGAATGTGATTTGATTGCTCGAAAGATCTAATGTTTCTAAGCTGCGGGACTGGGCAAAATTACTTGGAATGTAAGCTATCTGATTATTACTTGCAGAAAGATGTTTTAGCATTAAAATTAATGCCAATCCATCAGGTAAGGCTTGCAATTGATTGTTGTTTATTGCTAAACTTTCTAATTGAATCAGATTTCCAACTTCTTCAGGAAGGGAATTAATTTGATTGTCGGATAAATTTAATGATTTCAGTGCATTGAAATTCCCAAAATATGCAGGTAAGTTTCCGGTAATCTTATTATTTTGCAGCTCAATGTTCCTTAAAACCGGGCAGTTCCATTTTTCTTCAGCAAAATCAGAAAATTGGTTGTTGTTTAATTTGAGGTACACTAATTCAGGCAGGTTCATTGAGGGAATATTGCCACTAAGCTGATTACCTGACAAATTAATTTCCACAAGTCCCGATAAAGTTCCAATTGTTTCAGAAAGAGTTCCACTCAATTGCTGATCGGTGATATTTAAAGATTGCAGGTTACTTAGGTTGCCAATAGTTGAGGGAATTGTTCCGTTCAAATCTCCTTTTCCGAGATAGGTGGTATCCTGCGAGATATGCAGCAGTTTTAGTTTTGCTAAACTACCTATGGATGAGGGAATAGCACCCTTAAGCGCATTGTGCAAAGATAGCCACTCAAGGTTTGTAAGTTTACTGATGTCTGATGGCAGGGTACTTTTTAGGTTTCCTTTATTTAAAGTTGAGTTGGTATAAACTGCCAGATTTGCAATATGAAGTTCCTTTAATTCACTAAGATTAGTGATGGTTGACGGAATGTTTCCATTTAAACAACCGGCAATACTCAGTTCCTGAAGCGCCGTCAAATTCCCAATTTCGGCTGCAATACTTTGAGAAGTTGCCGGGGCAATTTCCGGAGCAAGGGTTAAACGTATAACACGGTCGTTCATCACCAATACACCTGGCCATTTCCAAACCGACTTTGTTAAATCCCATTGAGTTGCTTCGTATCCTCCCAAAGCATTATGAATAGCTATCAATGCAAGTGAATCCTGTTCATTAACAGGCATTTGAGAAGGCGTCAAAATATGAACACTAAGAAAATTTGAGTGAAATTTCTGGCCCGCATTACCTGTACCAAACCATGCGTTATTATTCATTAAAAAATATCCATTGAAGTGTCCTCCCCACCCAAAATTCAGGTGATAGTACCCTCTGTCGTCATAGCCATCGATTACAACCGCATGATTTTCAGGCCAGCCAATCAGGCTGGAATAAACAGGCCGCCGATGCTGCAATTCGTTTTTAATATAGAAATCTTCAGATATGGTACCCTTAACAAAAAAACGAAAATATTCCTCAATGTTGTTTATTTTATCAACACTCGGCGGACTGCTGCCCTCGGTTGTAAATTGCATATCCATTGCTACAGCCACATGGTACGACAGAAGTTCTGCTGAATTATAAGTTATATTTTCAAAATCGGCACAGATTTCACCGAAGGAACCGTAAGTATAACAATGAGAGCCATATCCCTTTATTGGTTTATTTTGTTCTGCGGCGTGAAAGAGCATAATCTGTGTTATCGCAGTGGCCATACAACCCGTATAACTGCCTCCAACTTCCGAATGATTGAATTGGTTTAGTTTTATCCCGTGTTCATTCAATAAAGCGGGAACGACCGGTGTGCCAACTGATATTGTCGCAGATACGGGATTTGAAAACTTCAACGAATCTTCATAATAATTCATCAAAGCACGCAACTGCGGTGGAATATTTTCCGACTGAAAAATTGATTCGTCGGAGTAGCCCACTACTGCATAATTGCTTCCGCTTTGCGCTACCATTGCAAAACCTTTCTCCTCCTGGCAAAAAACGTACAACGGTGTTTTTACTTTTTCGGAGGATTGATAGGTTTGAGTAAGTTCAGCCGGAGCAACCGCACTTTTCAACCCGGTTGATTTTTGCTGCATGGTATTAAAAAAGTCGGCAGCATATTTTCTTGCTGTTTCATTTTCAGTATTTTGAGCTTGTAGTGTAATTCCGCTGAATAGTATCGACAAAAGTATTACCAACCGGGTTTGCCAATGTATTATAGTGTGTAATAATCCTTTCATAATATGGTGTTTATTGGGCGATTATTTTTTGAACTTTATTAAGGTTACCAATTTTCAGAGAAACGAAGTACGTTCCGGGAGTTAACTCAATATTTACATCTTTACTCTCTGAAATATACTCCTGATGAACTAACTTTCCGTTAATGTCGAGTATTCTTAGCCATGCTTTTTCTTCGTTCGACGAAGGAAATTCAAGGTGAATGGATTTTGAAACAACAGTAGGATATATTTTGATTTTGTCCTCGCTTTCGGTTTCATTTTCTGGTATGCTGGCCACTTTTAAATTAAACGATGTGTTTGCCCTGCACATATTATCATCAATTACTTGTAATGATAAGTCGTCTCCTTTTTTTGGAGTAAATATTGCAATGTCACTGGTTGAAATTACTTCTCCGTTAAGCATCCACTCAAATAAATAAGGTGTAATTCCGCCTGCAACATCGTAGCCCATAAGTCCCAGCACTACCGGAATTCCTTCGGGAATTTCTTCATCGAATAATGCGACAACTTTTAATTCTTGGTCGGCTTGTTGTGGCATATCCATTTTAACTACTGTCTGTGCAGAAATGCTATTCAAAACAAATAATGCAACAAGTAGCAGGAAATATTTAATTGTGTTCATTGATTTAATTTTTTGCGATTACTAACCTGAATCCGGTAAAATGGTAAAATCCATCATATAAAAAATCCGCTGTATTTATACCTGGCGGTAATGAATTTCGGGAATAAACAGTACAACTGTTTTTATCATATTCAAATCGGTCAGCAAGAAAATCGCCTCCTCTGATTACTTTTTCATTTCCTGTTGCAGGTCCGGTTGGGTTTGTCGATTCTGCCGGAGGATGATTGTTGTCCGTCCATTCCTCATACCAGTCGCTGCACCATTCGCTAACATTTCCACTCATGTCGTACAAACCAAGTTCGTTTGAATTTTTCGTGGCAACATTGTGTTTCCTTCCTTCAGAATTACTCCAGTACCAGGCCACATCATCAATGTACATGCTCCCTGAGTAACTGGCATTAATGTCCTTAATTCCTCCTCGTGCAGCCACTTCCCACTCATTTTCAGTAGGTAACCGGAATTTATAATCGCTTAAACTATTGATTTTTGGAATAAAGTTCCCGGTAATATCATTCCAGTTTACAATAACCGGAAGGTTAGGTGAGCTATTTTCACCGCTATATGGTAAATTTCCAACAATTGCATTCCATTGTGCATTTGTAATTTCAGTTTCTGATATGAAATAACTGGAAAGATATACTTTGCGCGATGCAAGATAAGTAGCACCATCAAGGCTGAAACTCGTGTCGGCTTTCACTGGTAAGAATGTAAAAGAAATCCCGTTTATCTCAAATTTTATTTTCGAAACGCCAGCCTGGGTTACTTTAATTTCTTTTGTTTTACCACTTCCCGTGATATTAATTGTTGCTTCGCGGGTAAATTTCTTATTTGTTGATGCTCCTATAAGAAACCCGGTTGATTTGTTTCCATTATACGTGGAAAGTGTTAACCAATCTGCTTCACAGGTCGCATTCCAGTTGCCATCGGTCTTTACAACAACAAGGCTGGCATCTTTTCCCGATGTGAAATTAATCGTTGTCAGTGAAAGGTCAAGTAAATCAACTACAACTGGCGGGTTGTCCGGATCGGAAGGATCAGAAGGATCCGGCTCATCTTCTTTTCCGCATGATACCAATAATATCAAAAGCAGAAAAAGCAAGGGTAATTTTGTTTTCATATACACGAGTTAGGTTGTAGATTTTTGAAGGACATTACTCTGGTTTTTTATCTATTCAAATTTATAAAAAAATGCAAAATATATCCATTAAATAAAATTTTGTTTGGCATTAATATCCATCTTTACAATAATACATTCGTTTGTTCTTTAAGTAGTTACTAAAGTTTATATTTTAGTCAATGCAAAATCCGGTTAAAAAATCCGAAGCAATAAAATCAAAAGCTAAATCGCTGGGCTTGTCTGATTGTGCTATTTTGCATGTTAAAGTTCTGAAAACGGAAAAAGTACATTTTCAAAAGTGGAGTGCAAATGATTTTCACGGTGAAATGAAATACAAGGAGCGTAATGCAGAAAAACGTTTGAATCCGGCTCTCCTACTCGAAAATGCAAAAACAATTATTGTTGTTCTTCGGAATTAGTATCCCTCAAAAACACAAATCGACATTACTTCGCCGGCTTTATCAAAATATGCGTATGAAATTGATTATCATTTTGTTCTAAAAGATAAACTAACACTATCGCTTGAATATATGCAATCAGAGATACAACCATTTAATGCAAGACTCTTTGTTGATTCTGCGCCGGTTCTGGAACTTGTCTGGGCAAAAAAGCAGGGTTGGGTTGGATTGGCAAAAACAGTAAACTGATAAATATAGAACACCGTAGTTTCTTTTTTATAGGTAAATTGATTTTAGATGTTAAAAAATCAATTTTTCGATAAAAAAGAATCCACTCAAATAAAAACGCCGACTCATAACTGAACCGGCGTTTTATATTTTCATGGTGTATTTAAAAATCTCTAATTTGGAATCAACACTTTGTCGATCACATGAACAACCCCATTTGTTCCCGAAATGTCAGCTGCGGTAACTTTGCTGTCGTTAATTTTCACCCCGTTTGAAATATCAATTTTGATTTTTTGTCCATTCAATGTTGCTACCGAAGTATTTGATAAGTCGGTTGACATTATTTTTCCTGAAACTACATGGTAAGTGAGGATTGGCGTTAACTGTTCTGCCGTTAAATCTTTAATTCCGCTCACTCCAAGTTGTTTGAAAAGTACATTAAAAGCCTCATTGGTTGGTGCAAAAACTGTGAAAGGTCCATCGGCGCTTAAAGCTCCTGCCAAACCTGCTTTTGTTACTGCTTCAACCAAAATACTGAAATCGGAATTTGCAACTGCAATGTCAACCACTGTACCGGCTGCTGTTTCGGATTTTTCTATTTCAAAATATTCGGTTGCAACCATCCACGGTTCAATCTTCGATTCATAATCCGATACATGAATCCTTATCTCTGAATTTCTCAAATTTTCACTTGCATTTACTGCAAATACCGATGCCATCAAAATAACCCCTGCTGCAATTGTTTTTACTGTTTTCATGATTTCTAATTTTTAAATTTTAATAATTATTTCTGTTTGTTTTTAAAATGTTATTCGGGAATTAATACTTTGTTTATTACGTGTACAACTCCGTTTGAACCTTGAATATCGGCTGCAACAACCTCGCTGTTGTTTATTTTTACTCCGCTGGTCAAATTTATTGTCAGGCTTTTCCCTTCATTTAGTGTCCCCACTTTTCCGTTTACCAGATTCTTACTCAATACATTTCCTGATACCACATGGTAGGTAAGAATTGGTATTAACTGGTCAGCAGTCAGGTCATTTATTGCTGAAATTCCAAGTTGCGCAAACAATGTGTTAAAAGCGTCGTTTGTTGGTGCAAATACAGTAAACGGACCATTACCACTCAATGCATTAACCAAACCGGCTTTAACAACTGCCTGAACAAGTATTGTAAAGTTGTCGTTGTCGAGTGCGATATTTACTACGGATGGTGGCAAAATAACTTTGTCAACTACGTGAATTACCCCGTTTTTGGCACTAATATCAGCAGCAGTAACTTTAATATTTTTGTTAATTGAAACACCTGCACCAACATTAATATACATTGAAATACTGTTTTCGCCGGATTTCGAAAGCGTTGGAAAATAACCTGATTTTAGATCAGTTGACATTGTTCTGCCATCTATAACATGATACAGTAGAATGTTTGTTAAATCGGCAACCGGAATATCATCCAATGAAGCAGCTCCCAAATCTTTCAGTAAGTTTTGAAATGCGGCATCTGTTGGAGCAAAAACAGTAATTCCCTCCTGGGTACTTAAATATTCAGCCAAACCTGCTTTTTGAGCTGCCTGAATAAGAACGTTAAATTGACCGGCTTCCGCTGCTACCTCAACAATGTTTTTTTCATCTATTTCCGACATTTCTTTGTCATCGTTGCACGATGAAAAAAACAAAACTGCCATAATGAGCATTACCGGAACTAAGTTGAATCTTTCTTTAATTGTTTTTAATTTTTCAATTGTTTTCATAATTTCTAATTTCTAATTTGTTTCTGCTTTTAATTGTTCTCTAATTTTCTGTTTCTGAAATTGTAAATGTTTTCATTTTGTTTACACTTTCAAAGACAATCTTAAACACTTTTTGTTTATATTTTTTGATTATATACTTAAACATTTATATAAACAACACACATAAACCCAATATATATTGACATTACAGAATATGTTAATAAATGTTAATATTAAATAGAGAACCTTACAGTACACTTCAGGATTAAAAAAAACAGGCCATTTTTTACAGTTGTTATGTTCATAGAGGTGTTCGATGATTCTACTTTAAAGAATTGGTTTGTTTCCTAAACATGATTTTTGAACATATAGTGTTAATATCCTTAGTTATTCTGTTCGTCAATGTTTTAAATCAACTAATTTTGCACCTCGATTTTCAAAATAATTTTCAACATGACAGAAATAAAGCAAAAACTTTTCGCCGATTTTGCGCCTGTTACCACTGATGAATGGGAAGCAAAAATAAATGCCGACTTAAAAGGCAAAGATTACGAAAGGGCGCTCGTTTGGAAAACCTACGAAGGATTTAACGTACGCCCTTATTACCGCCAGGAAAACCTGGAAAGTTTAAAATATTTAGACAACCTGCCAGGAGAATTCCCATATGTTCGGGGAAACAAAAAAAAGGGTAATGACTGGTTGATCCGCCAAAATATTTTTGTATCGGATTTTGAAGCTGCCAATAAAAAAGCGCTCGAAGTTCTTGGGAAAGGAATAACTTCACTTGGTTTTTATTTTACCAACTGCGAAAATGTTTCCAAAGAAAATATAGGCGTTTTGTTAAAAGACATTTGTTTGGAAGCAGCTGAAATTAATATAGTTTGTCCTGGTGATTCAGGTAAATGTTCAGAGATTTTTGCTGAATATGTTTCAGAAGGTAAATGGGAAAATAAAAATGTTCTTTCTTCGGCATCTATTGATCCGATTGGCACTCTTATTTTAAAAGGTAAACTTGGGAAAAATGCCTTTTCTAATTTAAAGCCGATTATCGAAAAAACAAAAGTTCTTCCGAAATTCAGAATCATAGCTGTTCACGGAAAATTTTTCGCAAACAGTGGTTCGTCCATCGCTCAGGAACTGGCATTTTCGCTGGCAATTGGTGCTGAGTATTTAACTCAACTTACTGAACTTGGATTGAACATTGATGACGTGGCAAATACAATCAAATTCAATTTTGGTATTGGCAACAACTACTTTATGGAAATTGCCAAGTTGCGCGCTGCACGTTTACTTTGGGCGCAAATTGTTAAAGCCTACAGTCCGGAATTTGATTGCTCGGCCAAACTAATTGCCCACAGCGAAACCAACCGGTACAACCTTACCATTTATGACCCACATGTAAATATGCTCCGTACTCAAACCGAAGCTATGTCGGCAGCTTTGGGAGGCGCACATTCAATTACAGTTTTGCCTTTTAATGCGATATATGAAACACCCACCGATTTCTCAGAACGAATTGCCCGGAATCAGCAGATTTTACTAAAAGAAGAATCATATTTCGATAAAGTTTCTGATCCGGCAGCGGGTTCGTATTATATTGAAAACCTGACAGCTTCTCTCGTTGATCAGGCTTGGAGCTTATTTTTAACAATTCAGGAAAAAGGTGGTTTTATTGCCGCTTTCCGCGAGGGATATATTCAAAAAGAAGTAAAAGAAATGGCTAAAAAACGTGATTTGAATATTGCGTTGCGCCGCGAAAATCTATTAGGAACAAATCAGTTCCCCAATTTCACCGAAAAAATTACAAGAGAATTCGACAGCTCAGTATTCGATCCAATTGATTTAACGGAAGAGGATTCAGAAGTGGAAACGCTAAAACCTTATCGTGGTGCTCAGGCTTTTGAAGCGCTTCGCTACTCTACAGATGTTTATTCAAAAACAAATAAACGCCCTGTCGTTTTTATGCTGACAATCGGAAACCTGACATTCAGAAAAGCACGCGCACAATTTAGCTGTAACTTTTTTGCTGTTGCGGGTTTTACAGTAATCGACAACAACGGATTTGGTACAGTTGAAGAAGGTATTGCCGCCGCAAAAGCTGCTAATGCCGATATAATCGTTTTGTGTAGTTCCGATGAAGAATATGCCGAACTTGCACCGCAGTCTGCTGAACAGTTGGAAAATGAGATTTTGGTTGTTGCCGGAGCTCCTGCCTGTCAGGCTGAATTGGAAGTGAAGGGAATAACAAATTTTATTAGTGTAAAGAGTAATATTCTGGAGGAGTTGGAAGCTTATCAGGAAAAATTAGGAATCTAAACAATAGTAGCAAGATTAACAGACGCAAGTAGCAAGACAAGAAACAAAGAGATAAAAGATCAGAAATCGTCAGAATTCAATCTTGATTCTCGAGACACTTCACCTGAAACTTTCCTTATCGTGATACTTGATACTTTTTTTCTTGATACAAAAACAAAAAAATTATGAAACCAGATTTCAAAAAAATAGATATTAAAACGGTTGCTGAGCAAAAAGATACTGCAAAGTGGATTGCCGAAAACAAAATAGAGAAAAACTGGAAAACACCGGAGCAGATTCCGGTAAAACCGGTTTACACCAAAGAGGATTTGGAAGGGATGGAACATGTGAATTATGCTGCAGGTGTAGCGCCATTTCTCCGTGGTCCATATTCTTCAATGTATGTAATGCAACCCTGGACAATTCGCCAGTATGCAGGATTTTCTACTGCTGAAGAATCAAATGCTTTCTATCGCAGAAATCTTGCTGCCGGGCAAAAAGGTTTGTCTGTTGCATTCGATTTAGCAACTCACCGCGGTTACGATTCCGACCATCCACGTGTTATCGGCGATGTTGGAAAAGCAGGTGTTGCTATCGATTCAATTCTCGATATGAAAATCCTGTTCGACCAGATTCCGCTCGATAAAATGTCAGTATCAATGACAATGAACGGAGCTGTGCTGCCTGTTTTGGCATTTTACATCGTTACCGGACTGGAACAGGGTGCTACTTTGGAACAACTCTCAGGAACTATTCAAAACGATATTTTGAAAGAATTCATGGTGCGTAACACTTACATTTATCCGCCTGGATTTTCAATGAAAATCATTGCCGATATTTTTGAGTTTACATCGCAGAAAATGCCAAAATTCAATTCAATATCAATATCTGGGTATCACATGCAGGAAGCAGGTGCCACTGCCGATATAGAAATGGCATACACGCTTGCCGACGGATTGGAATACCTTCGTACAGGTATTCGGGCAGGAATTGACATCGATGCCTTTGCACCGCGATTGTCATTTTTCTGGGCAATCGGCATGAACCATTTTATGGAAATTGCCAAAATGCGCGCCGCACGAATGATTTGGGCAAAACTGGTGAAACAGTTCAACCCGAAAAATCCAAAATCGATGGCGCTGCGAACTCACTCGCAAACTTCGGGTTGGTCGCTAACCGAACAGGATCCGTTTAACAATGTGGGCAGAACCGCTATCGAAGCGATGGCTGCAGCACTGGGTCACACACAGAGTTTGCACACAAATGCACTTGATGAAGCAATTGCATTGCCAACCGATTTCTCAGCCCGCATTGCACGCAACACGCAAATATATCTTCAGCAGGAAACAGAAATCTGTCGTTCGGTTGACCCTTGGGCAGGTTCGTATTATGTTGAAACACTGACACACGAACTAGTGCAAAAAGCCTGGGCATTAATCGAAGAAGTTGAAAAATTGGGAGGAATGTCGAAAGCCATAGAAACAGGTGTGCCAAAAATGCGTATTGAAGAGGCTGCTGCCCGCTCGCAGGGAAAAATCGACAGCGGCACACAAACAATTGTTGGTATCAACAAATACCGTTTGGAAAAAGAAGACCCGATTGATATTTTAGATATTGATAATACTGCAGTTCGCCTTTCGCAGATTGAACGCTTAAAAACTTTACGAGCCAACCGTAATGAAGCTGAAGTTCAGGCTTCGCTGGCTGCAATTACAAAAGCTGCCGAAACCGGAAAGGGAAATTTATTGGAGTTGGCGATTGATGCAGCCCAAAAACGTGCATCCTTGGGAGAAATTTCGGATGCCTGCGAAAAAGTGGCAGGACGTTATAAAGCAGTAATCAGAACAATAGAAGGCGTGTATAAATCGGAAGCACAGGGAAAAGACGAGTTTATAGAAGCTCAGGCATTGGCGAAACAATTTGCCGAAATGGAGGGTCGCCAGCCACGTATTATGATCGCAAAAATGGGTCAGGATGGTCACGATCGCGGCGCAAAAGTTGTTGCCACAGGTTACGCCGACATCGGATTCGATGTGGATATGGGACCGCTGTTTCAAACTCCGGAAGAAGCCGCCAAACAGGCCGTTGAAAACGACGTACATGTTTTGGGCGTTTCGTCGCTGGCAGCCGGCCACAAAACTTTGGTGCCTGCCGTAATCGAGGAACTGAAAAAACTGGGTCGCGACGATATTATGGTGATTTGCGGCGGAGTTATTCCTGCGCAGGATTACCAGTATTTGTACGATGCAGGTGCCGTTGCCATTTTTGGCCCCGGAACCAGCGTTGCCGCAGCCGGAAAAAAAATTCTTGAAGTTTTGATAGAGGCGTTTAAGTAACAGCCTCTCCCCGGCCCTGTCCAAAGGAGAGGGAGAAAGAAAAGAAAAAAGTATGAAGTGAGATAGTAAGCCGGTTCCGGGAGGGGCCGGCTTTTGGATTTAATCTTCTTCTAATAAATGTAAATATCGACCTGCAATTATTATCCTAATAATAGAATCCGATAAATCATAAACATTAATCAAAGAAGGCATTGGGCCTGTATCATAATTACTTACTTCATAAATACTGATTCGCAAACCTTTTTTCAAAAAAGATAGATTTACGTTTATATTAAAAATGGGTCCAATTGGCATTTCAAGTAAATGGTTAGGGAAATCTTGCCCCTCCCTATAATTTCCCTTTGGTAATAAAGAATTTATTTTTTGTTCATTTAAAATCGCAGTTGAGTTTGCTAAAATGTCCTTAATTTTTAGAAATCTATCACCATATATTTCAATGCTTTTTTCTCCAGATAATTGTTTAATTTCAGAAATTAGTTTGGAATATTTCCCGAAAATTGGCTTAAGAATAGACAAATATCTTATCCAATTTAAATATTTTGCTTTTACTTCATAATTCTTGTTCACAGACAAAAAATCTTCATCTCGATAAATCTCAGTCGGAATTTCTTCTTTAAATAATTTCTCAAGTGTTCTAAGATTTATTCTCCCATTCCAAAATAAATTAGCTATAATAATCTTAATAAGTTCTATCACTTCTCCTGGAATTTCCTGAATATTAAATGACTTATTTATATAATCATAAATGTATTTCGTATTGTTCAAAAAAAATGGTCGCGATGAATAAAACTTATCTATATATCCGCTAAAATCTACTTCAGTTCCGTATTTGTGGGCAAATATTTTACGGATATTCTCAATATCGCAAACGAAAACAATTTTGTCAAAACCGAATTTATTAGAGTCATCGTTAACAATATCAAAATGAGCGCTAAAGACATTAAAAAGTCTAAAAATATGTTCAGGATCAAGCCTATCCAAATCATCAATAATAAGAACTGTTTTTAATTTTTCTTCAAGAATGACCTGTTTTATTATTGATGACACATTATCGAATTCAGATAAGAAATGTTCTTCAAAATCTTCATTAAAAATCTTAACCTGCTCTCCAGAAAGTTCCTTTGATAACTTTTCCTTTGATTCACGATATTTTAAATATAATTCCTCTACCTCCTCAATACTATCAGAAAATCCTCCAAGTTTTGGAATGACTTTTAAAAGATTTTTTAAAACTAAAAGTTTATTGTTCTTCAAAAAGGACTTTAAACCAGCAGAAGTTGAAACCTTTATATCTTCATCAATGTTTATCTTTTCTTTTTTAACAAGTTGAGCTAGGATATCATACTTGATAAACTTGAAAACATCTTCATTAGAGAGTAATGAATAATTTATTGGCCGAAGAAAGATCGGGAAATATTCTGCTTTCTCTTTGAAAAACTCATTCAAAAAATAAGTTTTCCCAATACCAAAAGGACCTGAAAAAATGACTCTTCTATTGTGTTCAGGCGTTAAAAACGATTGAAAATCTGATTTGATTTTATCGATCGGGATGATTAACTTATTTCCTTCCATTTTTTCCCCTAAAATTATAAAACTTTACAGATACACAGGAAAATGATTGGCACCGGTTTTTAGCTATTTATTAACCTGTTTTTATGAAAAATCAAATATTATGGAATAATGAAAGGGTGAGGCGGTTTCCGAACCGCGTAAAATATGGCGAATCGGAATTCGCCACACCCGGAATAAAAACCATCCCGGAATGGATTATAAAAAATCATAAACTACCCGGGATTTAATCCCCATTCAAAATAATTTTCATAAATATTTACATTCTGTGTAACGAATCAACTAATTTCAGGTATTGATTACAGTTGAACGATTTAAAAACAAACGATATTAAAATTGAATGACTGAACGGCTGAGTGATGAAATGCTGATGGAGCAACTGGTGCGTGGCGATAAACGGGCGGCCGGTGTTCTGTACGACAGGTATTACAAACAGGTTTACGGGTATTTTGTGCGCATGACAAACGATTCTGAAATCAGCCGCGATCTCACGCAAAACGTTTTTTTGAAAATACTGAAATACAGTCACAGCTGGAAAGATGACAAAGTTTTTGCCTACTGGCTTTTTCGAATCGCACGAAACATTCTGATTGATCATTACAATGAATCGCGGAAATTCTTTAGTGTGGAAGAAGATCAGGAAATAGCTGTTAAAGATCAGGCAGAATCAGTGAGAGATGCCGACATGAAAGAATCGTTCGGTTTTCTGATGGAAGCAATGTCGCAACTGCCGCCCGAGTACCGCGAACTGATTGAGTTGAACCGTTTTCAGGGATTTTCATACAGAGAAATTGCACAAACGGTTCTGTCAACAGAAAATGCCGTGAAAGTGAAAACATTCAGAGCAATACAAAAACTAAAAGAAATTTATACCAAAATAATGATTGAGTGATGAAAAAATGTGATGAAATAAGAATAGAACTTCCGGAATACATTGATGGAGTGCTTGACGAAAAAACATCGGCATGGGTGAGTGAACATTTGGAAACCTGCGATTCATGCAAAAATCTTCACTCCGAAATGAGTTCGTTTTTAAAATTTACCGGTTCATTTCCTTCTGTTGAACCGCCGGTTGGTATGAAAGAAGAATTTATGGAATTGGCCGGTCTGAACGAAAAAAATACGGCAAAAAAAGTGTGGTTTCCGGCCTGGTTAAAAATTGCAGCATCGGTTTTAATTATTGCCGGGACTTTTATAACAGGATATTTTTCAGGATCAAAAAATAATGAAATTACAAGCCTGCAGGCCGAACTAACGACAATGAAACAGGAAGTTTTGTTAGCAGGCTTAAGCGAATATTCGGGACCTCAAAAAATACAGGCGGTGTACAATATCAAATCATCGGGACAGGCAAGTGAAACTCTTGTGGATGCTTTGGTAAACACTATGAACAGCGATAAAAACATAAATGTACGTTTGGCTGCAATCAACGCTTTATCGGAAATGATGGACAAAAACCAGAAAATTAAAACCGAACTCATCAATTCTTTGTCTGTACAGGAAAACCCGCTTTTACAGATTTCCCTCATCCAGGTGCTTACCGAATCAGGAGTAAAAGAAGCCAGAGATGAAATTGAATCGATATCGAACAACGAAAATACAAACGAACAGGTGAAAGAATATGCAAAGAATATGGTAAAAACAATCATATAATCCGAAAGCCAGATTTAAAGCCGGCTAATGAAATCTTTCGGAACAAGTTGAATAAATTAAAAACAATCTGAAACTGACTTTTGAGACAAAAAATGTAAAAACTCAGGTGTTGGTTTCGAAAAAACTTTAAAAAATAAAACAAATGAAAAGAGTAATATTATTAGTAATTGTATTTATTTCCCCACTACTTATATTCGGACAGGGGAAAAAATTTGAGTACACCCCAAAAGTGAAAAATCAGGTTCAGATAATAAATCTTTTGGGCGAAGTTTCGGTAAAAAATGCAAGCGGAAATGCAATTGTTATTGAATCGGATTTTGACATGGAACGCCCGGAGCGCGCCGATGGACTAAAGTTGCTGGGTGGCATGGAAGACAATACCGAACTTGGAATAAATGTATCTGAAGAAAACGGGGTTGTTACCATTTCGGGTATTACAAAACAGGTTAAGGATTTTAAATACACGATTTCGGTTCCGCAGGGAATTGCTGTAAACCTTGATTACAACAGTCCGTTTGCCAACAACGACATTACTGTTGACTCATACAAAGGCAGTCTCGAAATTAAAACACTGACTGCTAATGTTACTATAACAAATTGCAGCGGCCCGTTCACTGTTAATTCAATCAGCGGAAATGTTGAGGCAGTTTTCAGCAGTGTAAGTCAGGATGAACCATCGTCACTGGCATCGGTCAGCGGATTTATCGACCTAACCATACCTGGCGACAGCAAAGCCACTTTCGATATCAGCAACGTAACGGGCAATGTGTATAACAATCTAAATCTTGTTGGCGGAGCATCAGAAAAAGATGAAAAAAGATCCGATGGACTTGCTTCGATTAAACATGGAAACGGGAAAAACAACTACACACTCAACGGTGGAGGTTCAAAAATTCTGTTGAAATCGATTTCAGGTAATATTTACCTGCGCAAAAAATAGTGGACATGAAAAGATTACTGCTAATATCAGCTATTATTTTGGGAGCTGTAACACTTGCATTTTCCCAAAAAATAATCGACAAACAAATAGAAGTGGATGGAAAGAGGACTGAAATGAAACTTAGTTTTGCCGACAATATTAAAATTGAAGTCTGGAACAACAATTACATTGGATTTCACGCCACAGCCAATATTGATGATAACATGTACAACGATTTTTATAATCTGAATATCAACGAAAAATCAGACAAAATCGAAATTGTGGAAGACGTTGATTTTGATGGGATCAAAAAGAAAACAGGTGAAAAAAACCTTTGCAATTTCAACACCGAAATCAATTACACCATAAAAGTTCCGAAAAACCTGAATTTCAGTGTAAATACAATTTCAGGCGAAGTTGAACTGATTGGTTGCGAAGGCGAAATGACTGTTAACTCGGTTAGCGGATTTATCGATTATTCGATTCCTGAAAAACTAAAGGCCAAAATCGATCTTTCAACAGTAACCGGCGATGTGTATTCGAATGTTAAATTCGACGATGCCGATTCAAAAGAAATTTCGTGGGTAGGAACCAAACGTGAACTAACGCTAAACGGTGGAAACACAGATGTGGAGCTAAAAACAGTTAGCGGCGACATTTTTCTGCGAAAATATTAGTTGGAAAACTTCTGCTCGAAAACCTAAAAACCATTGGATTATCAAATCTGATGGTTTTTTTTATTTTGAGACTATAGTTTTCCCAACGCTTTAAAAATATCTTCATTATCAGCCCTGCCACCGTGAGTTGTACTTATTTTTGAAAATACAATTTCACCATTTTTACTGATAACAAAAGTTGACGGATAAGCAGTTTCCTTTTCAGCATTCCAGCGTAAACCATATTTATTTATCATCGAATAATCGGGATCGAGAGTAAAGTAGAAATTATCCGGGAATTTGAAATCTTCTGAAAATTCTTTGGCATGATTTTGTAACTCAGCCGAAGGACCAGGATATACCATTAAAACAACAGTTTTTAATTCTGAAAATACATCAGCATCGGCAATTAAGCCACCAACCTGTTTTGTGCATAAAGGACACTGGTAACCAGGCCAGCCGCGTAAAACAACCAATACAACCGGACTGTTTTTTATCAATTGATATAATTGAACGTTATCGCCATGAATGGTTTTTATCCTAAAATCCTCAGCTTTTTCACCAACTTCAACTTTTGTGAAATTTTGGGCAAAAACCTGTACTGAAATGAAAATTAATACGAGTAAAATTGTCTGTTTCATGTTTACTAACTTTTGACTGAATATTTCAACAGGCTGTCATCTAAAAAGTTTTGTAACTTATTTGCTAATTGCAAATCATAAAATGTACCGAGGTAAAACTATCAGTAAATTTTGGACAAAAAAAAGCGGTCTCTAATGAAACCGCTTCAAACCTACTAAACCAATAACTAAATCTAATCTACATAAATATCATAAGTATAAGCATTAAAACCGGTGCTTAATACTGCTCTGTAAGAACCTCTTGCCGCTTTCGAAAAATCGAGGCCATGCTGGGTAACAAAATCCGATTTTAAATCTTTCTGATACATTTGATTTCTATTTGAATCGTAAACCGTTAACGATGTGCTTTCTTCATCAAAGTTCAGATATGACAGCTTCAACTGATTGTCATTAAACATAAATACAGGTTCAACCATCTTTGTTTGCTTCAACACAGTCATCTTACCATTTTCGATACTAAATTTTGTTTCCTTCGATTCGTTATCGATTTTAACCGTGAAAAAGTAAACTCCATTTTCCAGTTTCGAAAAATCATATTTACGTTTGTAATTTGTAGCCGGTGATTTTGTTTCTTTATAAAACACTAACTCCCCTTTTTCATTTTTTACGTCAATTTCGAACATGCTCATTTTGGCATTCAAAATTTCAACTTCTGTTAAACTATTGTTTAAATCTGTAATGTTCACCCGCAAGTTTCCTGATGCAATTACACCTCCATAAATAAACACGGCCAACACTAATGCGAAAATTGTTTTCATTGTTTTCATAATTCTAATTTTAATTGTAACTGTTTCTAAATTTTATTTTTTACTATTATTTTTTTGTTACAACACTATAAAGAATAAATGGTCACTTTTGTTCATGTTATATTCATATTTATTAGACATTTTATTAATTATTCTTGTATATATCTCTTTTTGTGAGTTTTATATATTTGTTAATTAATGTTAATTTTTATATTTTTCTATAATTATATGAAGCTCAACAACTCAATTTATATACATGTCCTTTTTTTTCTTACTTTAGTTCATTCAATCACAATTTATTTATATGAACAAAACATCGCTTGCTAAACTTTTCACAAATTCATTTCATAATAGCTGGAATGAGCTTGCATTTTCCGACTATGAAGGAAAAGAATTCAAATACAGTGAAGTTGCAAAAACCATAATGTCGCTTCAACTTTTCTACCAAATCATGGGTTTGCAAAAAGGAGATAAAATTGCCGTACTTGGCAGAAATTCAGCAAACTGGGGAGTGACTTTTCTTTCTGCTGTTTCTTCAGGATTGACAATTGTTCCGGTTCTGCCCGATTTTAATAAAACCGATACCAACCACATCATCAATCATTCAGAAGCAAAGATTGTAATTGGGGCAAAATCACTTCTAGATAAAGTAGATATCGAAAATTTGCCTTTGGCACAGGCAGTTTTAGTTCTTGAAGATTTTTCTTTATTTAAAGCGAAAGATGAAAATGTTCAGTATAAAATCAACGATTCATTTCAGTATTACAACAAGAATGAACTTAAAAAAACCGGATTTGCCTTTCAGGAATGGGAACCTGAAGAAACCTGCATTATTTCATATACATCAGGAACTTCAGGATTTACAAAAGGAGTGATGATACCTGAACGCAGTTTGGTTTCCAACATAGTTTATGCCCGTGAACACATGCCATTAAAAACCGGGAATAAAATTGTATCATTTTTACCAATGGCGCATGTTTATGGGTTACTCTTTGAATTTTTATTCCCATTATCGGTAGGCTGTCATATTACTTTTCTGAGTAAAATGCCAACTCCTGCTTTAATTACAAAAGTTTTTGGCGAAGTAAAACCACATTTAGTGCTTTCAGTTCCGCTTATTATTGAAAAAATTTACAAGAAAAGATTGTTACCAACGCTTGAAAAACCTGTCATAAAAATATTGCTGCACATTCCGGGCATTTCTTCAATACTCCTCAAAAAAATAAAGTCAAAATTATTTGAAACTTTTGGCGGACGCTTTTTCGAAATTGTAATTGGCGGGGCTCCTTTGAATGCCGACGTTGAGAAGTTCTTCAAACGCATTAATTTCCCTTTTTCAATTGGTTACGGAATGACAGAATGCGGGCCGTTGATCAGTTACGAAGCCTGGGACAAAACCATGCAATCATCAGCTGGAAAGTTAGTTGACAGAATGGAAGTTCGAATTGATTCGGAAGATCCGTACAACATTGTTGGTGAAATCCAGGTAAAAGGAGAAAATGTGATGCTTGGCTATTACAAAAATGAAGAAGCAACAAACGAATCATTTACTGAAGATGGCTGGCTAAAAACGGGCGATTTGGGAATTATTGATAAAAATAATTTCATTTATATAAAAGGCCGATCGAAAAACATGTTGCTTGGTCCTTCGGGGCAAAACATTTATCCCGAAGAAATTGAATCAAAACTAACCAACCAACCGTTTATTGCAGAATGTGTTGTTACTGAAAAAAACGGGAAATTGGTTGCGCTGATTTATCCGGATTTGGAAGCGTTAAAAACGGAGAACATAGAAGAGTCGGCCATTCAAAAAATAATGGAAGAAAACATAAAAAAAACCAACCATGAACTGCCTAAATACGAGCAAATCAGTGGTTTTGAAATTGTAAGCGAAGAATTTGAGAAAACGCCAAAAAAGAATATCAAACGGTTTAAATATGTTTGAAACTTCAGCCTGTAATTAAATCAAAAATGCAAAGCACAAAAATTAACGAACCAACTTACGTCCGTTTACTTTCGCTCGATTTTTTCAGGGGAATAACAATGTTTTTACTTGTTGCCGAAGGAACAGCACTTTGGAGTGTACTTGTAAAAGAACCAATTACCGGAACTTTTCTGGAACCTTTCTTTCAGCAATTTCATCACCACCCCTGGCATGGCTTGCGGTTTTGGGATTTGATACAACCCTTTTTCATGTTTATTGTTGGTGTTGCAATGCCGTTTTCGTATGCAAAACGCATTAAAATGGGCGAACCGAAAAAGAAAATTACATGGCACATTATTCAGCGCTGTATCATTTTACTGGCTTTTGGCGTTGGGTTACATTGCGGTTACAGCCACAAATTAGTCTGGGAATTATGGAATGTCCTCTCCCAACTTTCCGTTACAATCATAATCGCCTACTTTTTAATGCAATACAAATGGCCGGTGCAAATTTCTGTTTCATTCGGCTTATTGATTTTAACTGAATTTGCCTACCGCACTTTTTCTCTTGAAGGATACAATCAACCCTTTGTAAAAGATCATAATTTCGGGAGTTGGATGGACATGGTTTTGATGGGCAAAATAAACAACGGCGGAGGCTGGGTTGCAATCAATTTCATACCCACTGCAGCACACACCATTTGGGGAGTTGTAGCTGGTCAAATGTTAATGTCTGCAAAACCGGCGATAGATAAATTCAAAAAAATTGCCATTGCCGGATTAATTTTCCTCGCGATGGGATATTTGCTCGACTGGACTTCAATAACACCAATTATTAAACGCATTTGCACCTCTTCTTTTGTTCTGGCTTCAGGAGGCTGGGCATTACTTGCGCTTGACTTAAGTTACTGGCTTATTGATATGAAAAAAATTAACGGCTGGATTTTCCCTTTTGTGATTTTCGGTACAAATGCAATTTTTATTTATATGTTTTTCAATACCGTGGGAGAACAGTGGTTTAATGATTTTGTTTCCATTTTTACCGGCGGCGTTTTAGGTTGGTTTGGAGCTTCTGTTTTTGTAATAAATCTGTTTACATCACTTACCATATTAACTTTAGAGTGGTTTCTTTGTTACTATTTGTATAAAAAACGAATATTTTTTAGGATTTAAATTCACAAAAATTAAAAAACTAAAACTATGAATACAACAAACCGAAGGAATTTTATTAAAACAACAATCGCCGCAACTGCAGGTACAATGGTTGTTTCAAATGTATTTGCGGGTATTGCAGCAAAAGAATCTCCTTTTAAAATCTCACTTGCTGAATGGTCATTACATAAAACTTTGTTTGCAAAAGAAATGACAAATCTTCAGTTTCCGGTTGTTTCGCGTGAACTTGGAATTTATGCAGTTGAGTATGTAAACCAGTTTTTTAAAGAACAGGCAAAAGATGAAAAATATTTGGCTGAGTTATTAAAAATCACTAAAAACGAAGGCGTTACAAACGTTTTAATTATGTGCGACGGCGAAGGGATGGTGGGTGCCCCTGATAAGTCGGAACGAATAAAAACCGTTGAAAACCACAAGAAATGGATTGATGCAGCGGCATTTCTTGGCTGCCATTCAATACGCGTAAATGCCGGAAGCCAGGGAAGTTTTGATGAACAGCAAAAACTGGCCGCTGATGGTTTGCACATGTTATGTGAATATGGCGACACAAAAAAAATAAATGTGATTGTTGAAAACCATGGCGGGCTTTCAAGTAACGGAGATTGGCTGGTGGGTGTTATGAAATTAGTTGACCATAAACGGGTTGGGACTCTACCTGATTTTGGTAATTTCACAATCAACCGCGAAACCGGCGAAGAATATGACCGCTACAAAGGCGTTGAACAATTAATGCCTTATGCAAAAGGTGTAAGCGGAAAATCATATGCATTTGATGCCAAGGGCAATGAATCCAAAATGGACTATTACAGATTGATGAAAATTGTAAAAGATTCAGATTACAAAGGTTATGTTGATGTAGAATATGAAGGAAGCGAATTGTCTGAAAAAGAAGGAATTATTGCCACAAAGAAACTTCTCGAAAAAGTGTTTGCATCGCTTTAACATTTTTAAAATCAAATCAACTTCCTGATTTTTTAGGATTGAAATAATTTGCAATATTTTCAGAATTTAAAAGAGGCTGTTTCAAAAGAGAAGTGAGTTGAGTTTATTATTTCAATTTGTAACTTCCTTCTCTTTTACCTTTCCAAACCTCTCCTAAAGTGGCGGCTTTAAAGTCCCCTTCAGGGGATTTAGGGGTTAAATATCTGGTGGTTACTCATAAATTATAAATTCATTTTTTCTCAAAGCTTGTATTGATACAACCTCTTTTACTTTAAAACCTGGATTCTCTGTTTTTGGATGTTTTAATTTTTCGGGTTCAAATTATTACTTTAGTTCGAAAATAAAAAAACATGAAAATACATAACAACAGTTATTTGACGACCAAAACTATAACCTTGCTGTTTATCCTGTTTTCATTGTCACCTTTTCTGCTTTTGGCGCAGGATAATAAAAATTCTTTGGAGTTGGTAAGTGCTGAGCGAATCTGGGATAAAGCTACCCACAACGCTTTCACCGATTTGGTGCGGTTTAACAACCAGTTTTTTTGTGTATTTCGTGAAGGGGAAAAGCATGTTTCAGCAGACGGTGCATTGCGGGTGATTACTTCAAAAGATGGTGAAAATTGGGAGTCGGCGGCTTTAATAACTTCGCCGGACTCAGATTTGCGCGATGCAAAAATCACTGTTACACCCGACGGGAAATTAATGTTGAGCGGAGCTGAAGCACTTCACGACAAATCGCTGCACACGCACCAGTCGCTGGTTTGGTTTTCGGCTGACGGTTACAAATGGAGCGATAAACAGGAAATTGGCGATCCTGATTTTTGGCTTTGGCGAACTACATGGCACAATGGAAAAGCATATAATTTTGGTTATGGCTGCCGCGAGGAAAAGTCGCTAAGATTGTATGCCAGCAACGATGGAAAAACATTCAAAACACTTGTTGAAAATCTGAATATCGAAGGTTACCCAAACGAAACTTCTATAGTATTTAAGGGCGACACAGCGTTTTGTTTATTGCGCAGAGATGGGGAGAAAAAATCGGGGTTACTTGGAATTTCACTTCCGCCATACACCGGTTGGAACTGGAAAGATATGGAAGTCAGGGTTGGTGGCCCTCACATGATTTTTCTGCCTGATGGCCGGTTGTTAGCCGCAGTACGTTTGTATGGCGGCGATGGGTGGAGCCCGGCACGAACTTCGCTTTGCTGGATAAATCCAAATACCGGAAAACTTACAGAAGCACTTGAACTTCCATCCGGAGGCGACACAAGCTATGCCGGACTTGCGTTGTACGATGGTTTTATATGGGTTAGTTATTTTTCATCTCACGAAGAAAAAACTGCAATATATCTGGCAAAAGTTAAAATTGAAAATTGAACACATCCAGGTTTCATCCATTTGATAAAAGTTTTTATAACATTGCATCATGCTAAAAAAAGTATTTTCCATATTCTTGCTGATATTCTCTGTATTCGTAGCATTTTCCCAGGTACCGGATCCTGAGTTTACCGATAAAATTGCGGCACAGGAGAAACAAAAATTCATGCTGAAATCTTCATTTAAAGAGAGTCAGAATTACTCAGATTATGATCTGGTTTATCAGCGGATGGAATGGCAAATCAATCCAAATGTCAAGTATATCAAAGGAAAAGTAACTTCTTATTTTGTAAGTCAGCTTGAAGAATTGACCCAAATAGAGTTTGATTTAAATGATTCCACATTGAAAGTAGATTCTGTTTTTCAACATAATCAGAAAATTGATTTTACCCAAAGCGAAAAAAAACTTCGGATTCTTTTAAGCCAACCATTACTGATTTCCGAAATTGATTCAATTTCTGTTTTTTACCAGGGTGAACCGGAGCCGGAAATCAATGGTTTTGGTTCATTTTCAAAAAGTGAACATGCCGGTACACCAACAATTTTTACGCTTTCGGAACCTTACGGCGCGCTGGAATGGTGGCCCTGCAAACAATCCTTAACTGACAAAATTGATTCAATTGACATAATTGTAACCTCGCCCGAAATATTCAGAACTGCTAGTAACGGTGTCCTTGTTTCAGATAAAGTGGAAAACGGTTTTCGTAAAATGCATTGGAAACACCGTCACCCGATAACAACTTATCTTGTAGCAATTGCTGTAACCAATTATGCCGTTTATTCCGATTGGGTTATTTTAGAAGATGGCCGGAAAATCGAGATTCTGAATTACGTTTATCCCGAAAACCTGGACACTGCCAAAGTAAAAACCCCTGTAACAGTTGAATTTATTGAGCTTTATAATCAAATCATTGGAGAATATCCATTTGCAAACGAAAAATATGGGCACGCACAATTTGGCTGGGGCGGTGGAATGGAACACCAAACCATGAGTTTTATGTTCAATTTTAATTATGATTTGATTGCCCATGAACTGGCGCACCAATGGTTTGGAAATTATATAACCTGCGGATCGTGGCAGGATATATGGCTAAACGAAGGATTTGCAACCTACCTCACCGGACTTGTATATGAAAACCTGCAGGATGGTTACTGGTGGACAACCTGGAAAAAAGCCAATTTAAACAGAATTGTAAATCTTCCCGGTGGATCGGTTTTCGTAAAAGACACAACAATTGTTAATGATATTTTTAGCGGACGACTTTCCTATTCAAAAGGTGCCTATTTGCTGCACATGCTGCGCTGGGTTTTAGGCGATGACAATTTTTTTAGTGGATTGAGAAACTATTTTAACGACCCTGAAATTGCCAATGGTTTTGCTTTTACAAATGATCTTGTGCGAAATATGGAAAATGCAGGAGATACAGTTTTAACTGAGTTTTTCAACGACTGGTATTATGGCGAAGGATTTCCATTTTATTCAGCAGAGTTTACACCTGTTGATGAAGGAATCTTAAAAATTACGCTCTCTCAAACCTCTTCACATCCGTCAGTAGATTTTTTTGAAATGCCTGTCCCGGTGCGGGTTTACAATTTCGGTAAAACAGATTCGATGGATTTTCGATTGGTTCAAACTACAAATAATCAGGAATTTTTTGTTGAAGTTGATTTTAATGTTGCGGAGTTAAAAATTGATCCCGATCGCTGGTTAATTTCGAAAACTTCTCAAATTGTTGGCGTTCATCCAAACATAAAAAACAATAAGATTGCGGTTTTCCCCAATCCATTTACTGAAAGTTTTTCGGTGAAACTACCGGCAGATGAACGCTTTATTTCTCTTCAGTTATTTAATTCTGATGGCCGGATTGTGAAACAATTTCAAGGAGATAAAACAGTCTTCAACTTGTCGGAAATAGCAAATGGGATGTATATACTAAGTTTAAAAACCACAAAAAGCAGTTACGAGCAGAAAATTATAAAACAATAACTACAACTTTCTTTTTTTAAGGATTCTATCTCCCCAATAATTATCAGGACAATTGCGAAAATACAGATAAAATCCAATCTTCAACTTTAAACTCTGAACCCTGAACTCTGAACTGCCGTTTACCAGTTAAACTTAATAGTCTGCTTTAAATCGGGGTGCAAACTCAATGGAACCGGACTTATTCCTGCAACACTTTCAACAAGCTTTTTTTCTTCTTCAGTATAACCCTTTTTAGGAAAAGTGAAATCGACAATAACCTCTGCAACCCGGCGTGGATCGGAGGCCATGATCTTTGTAATTTCAATTTCCGTTCCCCGAATGTCAATACCATTGTCGCGGGCTTTTATTCCCATAATTGTCATTATGCAATTCCCCAGTGCTGTTGCCAGTAAATCGGTTGGAGAAAATGCCTCACCTTTCCCCTGGTTGTCGGTGGGTGCATCGGTAATAATTTTGTTTCCCGATTGTAAATGTTCGTTTTCGGTGCGTAAATCGCCCAGATAAACTGTTTTTATCGTTGCCATTTTCTTTAGTTTTTTAATTTTTCAACCAACTCAAATCTAATTACAATTTGCCTAATTATAAAGTTACAGCTACTTTTAGCGTTTAAATTTTCAAAAATGAATTATCCTGATAAACGAATTGTAGATTTTATAAACGAACACCATGTATTAACACTGGCAACCTGTACTGAAAATAATGCCTGGTGTGCGCATTGTTACTATGTTTGGCTCAAGGATGAAAATTGTTTTGTTTTTACTTCAGGAGCCGAATCAAAACACGTTAAAGATGTAAATGCAAATCCAAAAGTGGCCGGAAGTGTGGTACTTGAAACAAGCATAGTTGGAAAAGTTCAGGGGATTCAATTTTGTGGAACCATGGAAATCCCCAATAAAGAACTGGTGTTAAAGGCAAAAATTGCCTATTATAAAAAATTCCCTTTGGCAGTTGCAATGAACTCTACACTTTGGGTTGTTCATGTTGATTATATAAAAATGACGGATAACCGGTTGGGTTTTGGGAAAAACCTGATATGGGGAAGCAGTGAAAAATAGATCGTTAATTTAGAATACAGCAAGCAGTAAATCGATATCCTTGGCAGGAATATTAAACAAATAACCGATTTCAGGATTCGTTAAAATCCCGTGATAAATATACACCCCCTTACGAAAACCTTTTGAAGTTTTTATGTAGTTGTTCACACCACCATCATCGCTGATTGACAGCAAAATCGGGATTAAAATATTGCTCATCGAAATGGAAGCAGTGCGAGCAACCAAAGCCGGCGAATTGGGCACACAATAATGCACGACTCCATGTTTTACATAAGTTGGGTTATTAAAATCGGTACATTCCGATGTCTCAAAACAACCGCCCTGGCTCACATTCAAGTCAATAATTACCGAACCTTCCTTCATTTGTTTCACCAGTTCTTCAGAAACCTTAAATTTTAAAGCAGTATTAAACGACATTGCTCCTATAACAACATCAGCCGAAACCAATGCCTTTTTTAAAACTTTGGGATAAAAAACTGAAGTAAAAATCCTGCGCCCCAGCTTTTCTTCCAACTTACTTAAAGCGTAAACCGAAGTATCAAAAACCTTCACAAATATCCCTAAACCTACTGCCGCCCGTGCAGCATATTCTGCAGCAGTACTAGTTCCTATAATTACAAGTTCGGCAGGAGTTACACCTGTTACTTCACCAAAAAGTACCCCTTTCCCGTTACGTGATTTGCTTAAATATTCGCTGGCTATTGTTATTGAAGTCACCCCTGCAATTTGGCTCATCTGATGTACAAAAGGCATAAAACCATCTTCGTTTTCAAGGTATTCAAAAGCAATTGCAGTTACCTTTTTCTGCATCATTTTATTTATCGTTTCGGTACAATGTGCATGTGGCTGCAAACTTGAAATAATCACCTGGTTACCGCGGAGCATATCAATTTCTTCGCTGCTAAAAGGTGAAATTCGCAGAATTATATCACATTGAAAGATTTCGGCACTTGTTTCAACAATCACTGCGCCCATGTCGCTATATGCCTTATCGAAATAACTGGCTGACTTTCCGGCGTTGGTTTCTATTAAAATCTCGTGACCATATGAAACCAGTAAATCAACTGCCTGGGGAGTAAGCGGAACGCGGTATTCAACTTTTGAAAAATCCGAAGGAATACCAATTTTAATTTTCTGCCCCCTTTTTTTTACTTCCAGCATTTCCACCTGCGGCATTAGCATGGTTTTCGAAATCAGGTGGTTTTCTTTTGATTTTTCTTTTGAAGTCATTTTTTAGGAATGAATTAATACTGGTTTTATATCGTTTTAATACGGTGAACAAGTTACATTCAAAAGTGGAATTTTCAAAATGAATAAAACTGAGTTAAACTATTTCTGCTGAAATGTTGCGCACACCGTCTTCACCAACTTCAATTTTTACTTTAACAATATTTTCCGGAAGTAATGATTCTATCATTTCAGGCCATTCAATCAGGCAATAATTCCCGCTGAACAAATAGTCTTCGTATCCCAAATCAAAAGCTTCTTCAATATCTTTTATCCGGTAAAAATCGAAATGGAAAATTGATTTTTGCTGTCCGGTTTTATATTCATTTATCAATGCGAAAGTCGGACTTGTAACGTTGTCATAGGTTCCCAGAATCTTACAAACCGATTGGATAAATGTTGTTTTGCCTGCCCCCATTTTACCATAAAATGCAAAAACTCTATAATCAGAAAACTGATTTATTAATTTTAGGGCCACTGTATCCAATGCTTTTAAATGATCGGCTTTTTCTGAAAACATAAATCTTTAATTTTTGCAATAATACAAAATAGCGACCATTTTTTTTGGGGTAACTTTTAGATTTAATATGAATAAATTGTGAATTGGCTGATTTTTATACCTGTTT
Source organism: Draconibacterium sp. (assembly GCA_041739985.1). Classification (GTDB taxonomy): domain Bacteria; phylum Bacteroidota; class Bacteroidia; order Bacteroidales; family Prolixibacteraceae; genus Draconibacterium. Next base: position 84,623 of record JBGSMW010000053.1, read on the forward strand.
CTTTCATTAAAAAGTATTATTTTTGAACAAAACTTAAAGAATTAATAATATGAAAATACCGGCAGATTTGAAATACACGCAAGATCACGAGTGGGTTCGCGTTGAAGGCGAAGTAGCTATTATTGGCGTTACCGATTTTGCACAAGGTGAATTGGGAGATGTGGTTTTTGTTGAGATTGAAACTGAAGGTGAACACCTTGGGAAAGGCGATACTTTTGGAACGGTGGAAGCAGTGAAAACTGTATCTGATTTATTTATGCCGGTTGGAGGCCAGGTAGTTGAAGTAAATCCTGCCCTAGCAGATGAACCTGAACTTGTAAATAAAGAACCTTACCTTGGCGGATGGATGATAAAAGTCAAAATGGTTGAACCTTCAGAACTTGACGAACTTCTTTCTGCTGATGATTATAAAAAAATGATTGAAGCATAATTTTTTCGATTTTAAAATATTAAAGTAGCACCACGATTTTGTGGTGCTATTTTTTTGTATAAAAAAACCAGAACCGATGTCAGTTCTGGTTTTTTTATTTTCCTAATATTTGAAAAATGTGTTATTAATTCAGCCCACTCCTCTTCAACAACGCATCAACCGAAGGTTCGTGGCCTCGGAAACGTTTGTATAAAATCATTGGATGCTCTGAACCGCCTTTTTCAAGGATATTCTCGCGGAAAGACTTTGCTACTTCCTTATTAAATAAACCTTTCTCTTTAAAAACACTAAAAGCATCGGCATCAAGCACTTCAGCCCATTTGTAGCTGTAATATCCTGCAGCGTAACCACCTGCAAAAAGATGCCCAAACTGGGTACTCATGCTCACTTCGGGAATGATTGGGAAAATGCGGGTTTTTGCCCATGCATTTTCTTCAAAATCTTTTACATTTCCATCGAAGGGTAAATCGAGTGTGTGCCACGCCATATCAAGGTAACTAAAACTTAACTGACGGATTGATAAATACCCGGCAAGATAATTCTGAGAATCGACAATTTTTTTCACAAGTTCAGCAGGAATTTTTTCTCCGGTTTTGTAATGGACTGCAAAACGGTCGAGGAAATCCTTTTCAACCGCCCAGTTTTCCATGATTTGTGAAGGTAACTCAACAAAATCTCGGTAAACGCTGGTTCCTGACAAACTTGAATAGGTTGAATTTGCCAGCATTCCGTGCAGGGCATGGCCAAACTCGTGCATCAAAGTTTCAACTTCGTCAAAGGTCAGAAGTGCAGGTTTTGTCTCAGTGGGGCGGGTAAAGTTCATAACAATCGTGATTTGCGGGCGCGAATCAATGCCGTTATCCTTCCACTGACCTTTAAAATCATTCATCCAGGCGCCTCCCTGTTTGCCTTCGCGTGGATGAAAATCGGTATAAAGCACTGACAAAAATTTTCCGTCAGCATCAAAAACTTCATAAGGAATCACTTCTTCGTTATAAACAGGAATCGCCCTGTTTACTTTAAAAGTTATGCCGAAAAGTTCGGTTGCCAGGCCAAAAACGCCATCTACAACTTTACCCAGTTCGAAATAGGGTTTTAACATTTCATCGTTCAAATCAAACTTTTCAACTTTTAGTTTTTCGCTGTAGTATGTCCAGTCCCAGGGCATTATTTCGCCATCGAAACCACTTTTTTGCGCGAATGCCTGAACTTCAGCTTTCTCCTGATTTGCTTTATTAAATGATGCTTCATATAAATCATTCAGGAGTTTATATACACCTTCCTGGTTCATTGCCATTCGGCGTTCCAAAGCGTAATCGGCATAATTACTATAACCCAGCAATTGCGCCATTTCCAAACGCAGGGCAGCCAGTTTCCGCACATTTTCCTGGTTATCGAATTCGTTTCCTTTAAATGCTTTGGAACCGTATGCCATGTTTAATTCCTTTCGCAATTCACGGTTGTCGGCATATTTCATAAACGGCAGATAACTTGGCATATTCAGTGTAAAAAGCCAGCCTTCCTTATTTTTTGATTTTGCCAGACCGGCAGCGGCTTCCAACGCGCCCTCAGGTAAACCAGACAACTTACTCTTATCGGTAATCAGAAGCTCATAACTGTTGGTTTCTTTCAGTACATTTTCATTAAAAGTCAAAGAGGTTTTTGAAAGTTCGGTACTGATTTCCCTGAATTTATCTTTCTGCTCGTTAGTGAGATTGGCTCCCTGCCTTATAAAATTTGAGTAATTATTTTCGAGTAGGGTTTGCTGTTCAGCACTCAAATTCAGATTTGCTTTTTGTGCATAAACGGCTTTTATTTTCTCAAAAAGTACCGGATTCAATGTAATATCGTTCTGAAACTTTGTAAGCAATGGGGAAACCTGTTGCGCAATTTTTTGCAATTCATCGTTGGTTTCAGAGCTCAACAAATTAAAAAATACGCCAGCCGTCCGGTTCAACAAACGACCTGAATTTTCAAGTGCTACAATTGTGTTTTCAAAATCAGGTTTGGCGGGATTAGTTACAATGGCTTCAATTTCAACCTCTCCCTGTTTAATACTTTCCTCAAAAGCAGGGATAAAATGTTCGGTTTTTATCTCATTAAAAGGTGCTGTTTGATGGGGTGATTTAAATTCACCCAAAAGCGGGTTATTTTGTGCTACTACCATTCCGAGATTCATTAATAGTATTACTACTACAATTAATTTATTTTTCATTTTCACTTGATTTAATAAAACATGTTTTGAATATGTAATCAAATCGTAAACTTAATTACAAATTTAGTGGAGGATTGTTCCACATATAATTGGATTGTTGATTATTTCTTTTTGATTGTTTTTTTCTTCTCCACCGTCCATCCGAATTTCCCTATTTTTTTGCCCATTCCGAAATAATGCCCATGACTGTAAACCAGCGGATTGGCTTTGGCAAAACTAAATGCCTGTTGCTCGTTTAAAAATTCATCGTCAACTGAAACGCTTACTACTTCGGAAACAAACATGTGATGCGAACCCAGTTCAACAATATTTTTAACCTTGCATTCAATGTTTACAGGAGATTCGAGAATAATTGGCGCTTTTACAATTTTTGCAGGTGCCGGAGTAAGATTCATCATTTTCCATTTATTAAACTTCCTTCCCGAATTGCAGCCGCACCAGTCGGTAGCTTGTGCGAGCTTTTCAGTTGTGAGGTTAATTACAAATTCACCTGTGCGTTTAATTATTTCGTATGAATGCCGGCCCGGACGAACTGAAATATAGCACATCGGAGGATCACTGTTTATTGTACCGGTCCAGGCAATGGTTAAAATGTTGTATTCTTCTTCGTTTTCTCCGCAACTAACCATCACTGCAGGTAAGGGGTAAATAATTGTCCCGGGTTTCCAATAGGTTTTTGCCATAGGTTTTTGATGATTTATTAAGTTACTTTCAATCAGCCAACAAACATAATCAATCCCAGCGAATTTGAAAATTCAAAAGTTGAAAAGACTATTTTCAACATAATTTCAAACACAAGGATAGAATTTACTACCCTAAATACAAATATGAAATAACTGAATAATATGTGAAATCGATTATAAATTCAAACCAAAATCAATCCACAGGATCTTTCCAATCACCGTTTTCACGAATAATCTGTTCAAGTTCTTCAACAGCATCTTCATATGAAATATGGCGTTTAACAGGCTGCAATCCTTTGTATAGGTTGACTTTATTCACAGCAGTGCCCACAAAACCATAATCGGCATCTCCCATTTCGCCGGGACCGTTTACAACGCAACCCATAACAGCAATTTTAAGATGGTCGAGATGCTTAAAATGTTTTTTAATTTTCTGAGTTGTTTCCTGCAAATCGAACAAAGTACGCCCACAACCCGGACATGAAACAAATTCAGTTTTTGATACCCTCATCCGGCTGGCCTGCAAAATTCCAAAACTAAGATCTTTCAGTTCAGTAAAAGTGATATTTTCACTGTCATTCGAAATACAAATCCCGTCGCCATATCCGTCAAGAAATAATCCACCCAAATCGGCTGAAGCTTTGATCTGTAAATCTTCAATTTCGCTTACATTAAATCTGCGGTAAAGTATAACCGGAACTTTCCAGATATGTGTTTCAAGTGACATAAAAAAAGCCCGGAGCTCAGCAAACGGATTTTTATTGAAACTTTCAAGAATAAGCACCGTTTTGCGGGTTTGTTTCAGTTTGGTAATAATTTCAGGGTGCTTGTCCATAAATCGGTCGAACTCCATTTTATCGGTGCGGATAAATTTCATCCTCCCCCAACGTGTACTTTCAAACAAGTACTCTTCAAGCGAAATAATCGGGTATTCTTCGCCTTTTAAGTCTAATATTTTATTTCCCGACATAAAATAATCAGGGATTAATTTTCCCCTGATTGGTATCATTTCGCTTAAACTGCGGTCGCCCAAATCGGCTATTACAACCGGCAGTTGTTTGTCGCCCATATTCAAAACCGGTCGTGTTGAACGGCGTTCATATTCAAATGGGTTAGCTTGTGCAATCATTGGGGCTGTAATGGGCTGGTGATTCTCGTAGCTTTTGAAATGAGTTGTAAGTTTTAATGCAACAGGTATCTCTTTAATCGGATCTTCCGTTAACGAAACCCTTATTGTATCACCAATTCCATCGGCAAGTAATGCTCCGATACCAACTGCAGATTTTATCCTTCCATCCTCGCCTTCTCCAGCTTCAGTAACTCCCAGGTGAATAGGATACTTCATTCCTTCAAGCCGCATTTTGAAATTTAAAAGCCGCACTGTGTAAACCATTACACGCGTGTTGCTCGATTTTATTGAAACCACAACATTGTTGAAGTCAACCTTTTTACAAATGCGCAGGAATTCAAGTACCGATTCGGCAATTCCTGTTGGTGTGTCTCCAAAACGGCTCATTACTCTATCGGAAAGTGAGCCATGATTTGCACCTATCCGCAGAGCTGTATTTGTTTCTTTAAGAACTTTTAGAAACAGGACAAATTGTTCTTCAATTTTTAAAAGCTCTTGTTTATATTCATCATCAGAATAAACTTTGCTTTTAAACTGGGCCCGTTTATCGTAAAAATTTCCAGGATTAATGCGAACCTTAGATATCGTTTGAGCCGCAATTTCAGCCAGTCTCGGGTTAAAATGTATGTCCCCAATTAAAGGGGTATTATAACCACGGGCAACCAAATCGCGTTTTATGTTTTTAAGGTTTTCAGCTTCAGGAGTTCCATTAACAGTTACCCTCACGTAATCGGCACCCGCCTTGATAGCCTTGATAATTTGCTCTACTGTTGCATCGGTATCTAAAGAATCAGTATCGGTCATGGTTTGAATCCTTATGGGATTATCTCCACCAACCGGCACTGTGCCTATTTTTACTTCCCAGGTTTTTTGACGTTCATATCGGGTTAAATCTTCTATATAATTAAAATGACGATCTTTCATCTTTGTCAATTTTCAAAATTGTTTAATTCTGTAGCTTATAAGTTATTCAGTTATTAGATCTTTAACAGAAATCTATTGATTTTGTTAAAGGTTTTTACTAAAAAATGCAAATTTAGTCTAATGCTTTCAAAATAAAAAGAAAGGACTATTTTTGTTTTTGAATATAAATGTATGAGCGTAGAAACGAGACAGATAACAAAACTATTTGGAAAGCAAAAGGCCTTGAACGAGGTCAGTTTTTCGATAAAAAAAGGTGAATTGGTTGGTTTCTTGGGTCCAAACGGTGCGGGCAAGTCAACAATGATGAAAATTATCACAGGTTTTTTGCCAACTGATTCAGGAGAAGTAATTGTAAACGGCCAAAAAATTGTTTCTAAAAATCTTGAAATCAGGAAAGACATTGGTTATCTGCCGGAACACAATCCACTTTACACCGATTTGTTTGTAAAAGAGTTCCTGGAAATAACGGCGGGTTTCTACAAACTTAAAAACGCCAAAAAACGAATTGCCGAAATGGTTGATTTGACTGGGCTGGGAGATGAACAACATAAAAAGATAAGGGCACTTTCAAAAGGTTATCGGCAGAGGGTTGGGCTGGCACAAGCGCTTATCCATGATCCTTCAGTTTTAATTTTAGATGAACCAACAACCGGACTTGATCCCAACCAGTTGGAAGAAATCCGTAACTTAATCCGTTCAATCAGCCGCGAAAAGACAGTAATGCTATCTTCTCATATTATGCAGGAGGTTGAAGCTGTTTGCAACCGGGTAATCATTATTAATAAAGGCCATATTGTAGCCGATGGAGCGATAAGTGAAATAAAAAACGGAATAATTAATCGCAATCAGGTGGTTAATGTTGAGTTTTCAACACCCGTAATACCTGAAAAATTAATGGAGGTTGAAGGAATTAAGAATGTAACGTTAAACGGGAATGTTTTGGAGATTGAATCAACCGGTGAAAAAGATATCCGTCCAGTAATTTTTGAATTTGCCATTAAAAACCAGCTCATTCTTTTGACCTTGAACGAAAAACAGCAAAATCTTGAAAATGTCTTTCATCAGTTAACCCAATAATTTTTTGTACCCAAAAGATCCCTTCAGACGCTAAATTCAAGAAGTAACTGATATAACTTAAATTCTCTGTATAAAAAAAGAGACTGTCATATCAGACAGTCTCTTTCCTAAAAATATGATAGCATTAATTAAGCTGGCATATCAGGCAAACTCCAGGGAGCGCGATATGTGTGTTTAATTAATTCAGCAGCAAATTCTTTAGCTGAAACAGGTTCTGTCCAGTCTTTTTTGAATGTTGGATGACCATCGTGAATTTCGAAACCATCTTTGATAACAGTTCTGATTTTTTCATCGTCAGTAAGATTGGTAAACTTCATGTTTGGTCCATCCCAATCAAGTACTTTATTCAGTGATTGTAAACGAACACCTAAAACTCCCATTACAACCATTTCGTTAAATGGACCGGCTTCGCTGAAATCAGAAGCGGTTTTCACGCGGTTTTCAGGACTTTCTTTACATGCACGCACCCAATCCATTTCGTGGCTGGTTTCAACCCTGCGGCGGAATTTTGGTGCATCTGGCACACGACCCGAAAGCAACCATGGATTTACACCGTAACATCCACAAGCCAATGTATCTTTAGTTCCGTGGAAAAGTACACCACCACCGCTGTCATTTGGATTTTTTCCATCTGGCCATGCTTCAGGAAGCATTGGTTTAATACCACCATCATACCAATAAACATCAACCTCTTTTAATGGAGTGTTTTTCTTCATTCCTTTCCATGCACGTTTTGGAGTACGTTCCGGGAAAGTAAGTTTAACAGATTGAGAAACAGGTGCACAATCCTGCAACAATAAACTTGAATTTCCCTGAGCATGAATTGGATAACCTAATTCAAGACCAACGAAAACCGGGTGAAGGATGTGGCAAGCCATATCACCAAGGGCACCTGTACCATAATCCCACCAACCGCGCCAGTTCCATGGATGATATACTTTATTAAAAGGACGCATTTTTGCAGGTCCTGTAAATAAATCCCAATCCAGTGTTTCCGGAACCCAATCACCACGTTCAGGCGTATTTAAACCTTGTGGCCAGATTGGACGGTCAGTAAAAGCTTCAACTTTAGTAACTTCACCTATTTCACCGTTGGCAAGCCATTCTGTAGTTAAATTAACGCCTTCGCCTGATGAACCCTGATTACCCATTTGAGTGGCAACTTTGTATTTGTCAGCAAGTTTGGTGAGTAAACGAGATTCGTAAACAGTATGAGTCAAAGGTTTTTGCACATAAACATGTTTTCCCATTGTAATTGCAGTAGCCGCAACAATTGCATGGGTGTGGTCGGCAGTGGCAACAACAACAGCATCGAAATCTTTACCCATTTCATCGTACATTTTTCTCCAGTCTTTGTACTTTTTGGCTTTTGGAAAACGATCGAAAACACCGTTATCTCCTGTGTACTTCCAGTCAACATCGCATAAACCAATGATGTTTTCTGCTTCAAGGTTTTTAAGGTTTGCGAAACCCATTCCACCAACTCCAACACCTACAATGTTGAGTTTGTCACTTGGAGCTTTGTGCCCCAAACCAGCCACTGCGTGGCTCGGAATAATTGTAATTCCGGCAGCTGCAATAGCAGTTGTCCCCAGAAAAGACCTTCTGGAAACCGAAATCTTGTTTGAATTTTGTTCCATAATAATGAATTGTTTTAATTGGATAGGTATCTATCTTTCGTGTTATTTACTTAAAAAAACAGCTAAATATAGTGATATAAAAAGAACGGGCAAACAATAGCACTTAGTTTAATTTCTCTGCTGAAATCAAATTACATAATATATTTAAATGTGAAATATCAGAATATTGCGGGACGGTGTTATTATTCAGGCAATTACTTCCTCAAAAATAGCTTTTGTCTATTCGGGTTAAAAAAAATCAATTTGATTGACATGTGTGCGAAACTTATATTTGCGCAAGAATTTTAATTCAGTCTAAATAATATTAATCTATAAAAAATAAAATTATGTTGACAGTAGGCAAAAAGTTTCCTGAATTCAAAAAGAAAGCAGTTGTATCACTTGAACCTGGAAAAGAATTTGAAACAATTACTTTGAAAGATGTGGTAAATGGCAAATGGAGTGTATTTTTTTGGTGGCCTTTGGATTTTACTTTTGTGTGTCCAACCGAAATCACTTCGTTCAACAACCATTTCGAAGAATTTGAAAAACGCGATACAAATTTATTTGGCGCTTCAATCGACTCTGAATTTGTGCATTTAGCATGGAGGAACTCCGACCCAAACCTCAAAAAGCTGAGATTCCCTATGATCGCCGATACTTCAAAATCGCTTTCAAAGAAATTAGGTATTTTGGAAAAAGAAAATAAAATCGCATATCGCGCAACTTATATTATTGACCCCGAAGGTGTTATTCAGCACGTTTCGATTAACGGGTTAAATGTTGGAAGAAATGTTGTTGAAACATTACGCCTGCTTGATGCGTTTCAGAATGGTGGACTTGTCCCTTGTGACTGGGTACCGGGAGAAGCTACCTTATAATCATTAAAAATCGAATTATTATGACAGTTAGAAAAGTAAAATCCGTGTGGAACGGAACCCTGAAAGAGGGAAAAGGAACAATGGGATTTACAGGTTATGAAGGGCCATTTACTTTTGCAACCCGTTTTGAAAATGCAAAGGGAACAAACCCTGAAGAATTGGTAGGTGCGGCACAATCAGGTTGTTACTCCATGTTTCTGTCGGCACTATTAAGTGGCGAAGGTTTAAACCCTGAAAGCATTGAAACAGAAGCTACAGTAACTTTGGGTGATCTGGATGGTGGTCCTGCAATCACAAATATCAAGCTCGAAACTGTTGTAAAATGTGCTGGTCTTTCGCAGGAAAAATTTATGGAACTGGCAGAAACAGCAAAAGTAAAATGTCCAATTTCAAGGCTTTATGCCGGAGGCACAGCAACTATTGAATTAGATGCAAAATTGGTTTAATTTTGAGAAAAGGTACAGGAATAAAAGGAAAAGGAGCTGTGAGGCTCCTTTTTTTATGGCTTTTTGTCGTTGAAAGGGACGCTGTTCGAATAAGTGTGTCAAATTAAGGATTTATAAATTTTTTAATTTGGCAAAATGAAAAGAGAAACAAGTTTTGATTTTGAAGAATTCGAGAAAGATGCAGTCGAGCGACTCAAAGGAGGAGCGCCGTTATCAG
>JBGSMW010000083.1:0-16769 GCA_041739985.1 Draconibacterium sp.
AAAAATGCTTTTTCTGAAACCCGCCGGTGGCTGTAGTTTTGGGCTTTTCCCGAATGAAGATTGGATAAAGGTTGCAATACATATTTTTGAAAAACAGGTGAATCGGTGCCGAGGTATTTGGCAGCAAAAGAAACAAGCTGGGTTTCAAGAGCACCAGGTGAAATATTGCCGGTTAAAAGCAGGTAACAATTGGTTGCTGAATTATACTCCTGCCATTCAGTCCCACCGTAGAAATAGGGGTTTGAAGCTGTCTGACTCTTGTAATCGGCAATAATTGTAAAAGGCAAATCAGTATTTTTAGGAGTATCAGTAATTACACCGGTTACGGTTAACGATTTTTGGTTATTCACAGTTATCGATTTCCCCAACGCATTATCTACATCACCGGTATTTAAATTGAAATATTTTCGGGCCAGCGATGAAGTGATTACAACACTTCCTGCATTTGATAAGGCATTTTGAGGATCTCCGGCTAAAAACCCGAAATCGAAAATCTCAAAAAATCCTTGTTCAACATAAGCCAGTCCTTCATTTTCCTGGTATCTGTCAAAAGTTCCATTGCTTTTTTCAATTGCAATCTGACCCTTTTCGGCATAAAAAGTCATTACAGCTTTCACACCCGGAAAATCATTTCGAATTGCCTCGCCAACCGGGTGTGTCTGTGACTCAGCATAAAAAATACCTTCTCCGGGAGGCTCAAGTTGGCTGATCAACCGGTAGATATTCGAATAATTTTTATGGTACTTGTCAAAGCCCGATTCGTAACTTATTATTTTGTAGATAACAAGTCCGCAGGCAATTCCGATAGCAAGACCTGCAATGTTGACTGACGCATAAACCCTGTTCCGGGTTAACTGGCGCCATGTTGTTTTAAAAAAATTTGTTCCCATGTTTTCTGTTTTTAATGTGTTTTCAACTACTATTTTTATTCATCCCTCTGCATTTCCTCCTGATTTCGTTTTAACACCTTCTCCAGCAAAAGGCAAAATCAGTTCACTGTATTACTATTCATATCGAAAACTATCTATCGGATTTCGGGTTGCTGCTTTCCATGATTGAAATGAAACAGTTAATAATGCAATTGCGAGAACAATTAATCCGCAACCAATAAAAACCAACCAGTTTAAACTGGTTTTAAATGCAAAATTCTGAAGCCATTTGTACATAGCAAACCATGCAACCGGAACTGCAACCACAAACGCTACTGCAACCCATTTTGTGATTTCAGTGTTTAAAAGGTTCATTACCTGTACGATTGTTGCCCCGTTAATTTTTCGGATTCCGATTTCCTTTTCACGTTTCAGAAGGTAGAAAAGTATCAGTCCGTATAAACCAATTGATGCTATACTGATTGAAAGCAGGGTGAGCCAAAGGTAAAACCTGCTGTAACGGGTTTCCGATTCATATTGCCTGTTAAACTGCTGATCGGCAAAAACATAGTCGAATTTATCTTTTGTATAATGTTTTTCCCAAACTGTTTTTAGCTGTGCAATTGTATTCGATATATTTTTTGTATTCACCCTGATGGCAAAATATCCGAATTCACGCGGGTAATTATTATTCCAGACGATCGGGTAAAGCGGTTTTTGCAATCCTTCGTTATGAAAATCAGCCGCAACACCAATTATTTCGAAGCGCGTTGTATCGTTTCCACTGCGAAAGATCCATCTTCCGATTGCCTCATCCGGATTTTCATAACCCAATTGATTCAAAGCGTTTTCGTTAATTATTACATCGTTAAAATTCTGATTCTCTGCCAAATCGAAATTTTTTCCAGCCAGCAGTTTAATTTTATAGGTATTTATAAAACCTTCATCGGCATTATTTTCCCAAAATACGACTCCCGGAACAATTCCTTTTGCCGGATTATGATACTCTGTATATCCAAGTCCCGAAGGTTCAACACCTGGCACAAAAAGGTTAAAAGTGGCCGATTCGAAACCTGCCAAACTGAGGACTTCATTCTTAAAAGCCTGGTATTTTTGTCGTTTCTGAGGATCGGGATTTAATGATGCCGGGCCGGTGCACAAAATCACACCATCAAGTTCGATTCCCAAATCCTTGTTTTTCATAAACGAAATTTGTTTATAAACCATAAAAGTGCTGACAAGAAAAACAATTGAAAGTGCCATCTGGAAAATAACCAATCCCTGTTTAAAATTTCCGCCAGTTACTTTCTTTTGCGCGGCTAAGTTGCTCATTCGGTTTAAAACAATGGCGTAATAAATGCTTGAAAAAAGTATTCCGGCACTAACAATCAACAAGAGTATCAGCAATATATATCCTGCCGGAAGATATGCCTGCGCCAACGGAATATTAAACAGATTGGCAATTAAATTCTTGAAAATCAAATAAAGAATGAACGAAATAACCAATGCCGCCATGTTTAAAATAATACTTTCGGCCAGCGACTGGTGCCAGATGTGCATGTTTGAAGCGCCAACCAGTTTGCGCATGCTGATTTGCAGCGATCGTGTCTGTGCATGTGCTGCCGACAGGTTCACGTAATTTATCCACGCAATAAACAACATAAAAAGTGCAACAATCATCAGGTTTACCAGCGATGAAAAATTTGTTGTAGCACCCATTTCACCTTCAATTCCTTTTATATAATGAAGATCTTTCAATGGCTGTAAGGAAAAAGATGCCCTTCGGTTATCGTTGGCCAGAAAACCCATGTATGCGTTTGTAAAACCGTTTATTTTTGAGAGCGTTTGTTCGGGCGATGAACCATCTTTCAGCCTGATATAATTCCACCAACCTCCACCACTCCAGTCGGCTCTGTCGCTCATTACACCCATTTCAACCCAGGTTAAGTATGATACTAAATACTGGGCAGTAAGATGTGTATTTGAAGGCAGATCCCTGAAAACGCCGGTAATCTCAATATGCATTTCACCATTTACCAGCATAACTTTACCCAGTGGATCTTCATTGTGAAAAAGGGCTTTGGCTGCGGTTTCAGAAATAATTCCCAAACGCGGTTTTGAATAATCTGCAATTCCTTTAACCATCTGTAAAGGGAATACGTTTTCAAAATCTTCGGAAACCCAGAGAATATCCTGGTTTGCATAAAACGTTTCTTCAAATAAAACCTGGCATTTCTCAAAATATGCACAGCCGTTTGCCTCAACATCAGGAATTTCTTCGCGGATAGCATAAAACAATCCTCGCGGTGATTTTGCACCATTATAAATGGTCTCTCCCTGTTTGGTAACTTCCCAGTTGATGCGGTACACATTTTCTGATTTTTCGATAAACGAATCGAATGAAAATTCATAAACAATGTACCTGACAACAAACAAAAACGAAGTAAGCCCCAAAACAAGTCCGAGCAGGTTAATGAGGCTCATTTGTTTGTATTTTAACAGGCTTCTTACAGCGGAGAGAAGGATAATTTTCAGCATGAAATCACATTTAAGTTAGCAGAGTAATTATATTTAAAATTGCCGGAATTTTTGTTTTTCAGATTTTATGATTTTAAGATTAATGAGGATTTCATTCAAAGTGAAACCCACATTAATTAAATTCACGAACTTTTATTCATCAAAACTCACATTGACATTTCCACCTGACGCGCGCATATAAACTGGAATTCCGCCATTGTTCATTGTTCCTTTTACCCGGTTTTTTTCAGCCTTCCCGGAGAAATTATTAAGTTCAATATTAACTTTTGACGAGCTTAAATCCAGATCGAGGCCAAGTTTATCACCATTCCGGATTACTGCATCCACTCCGCCACCACTGGATTCAAGGTCTAATTCCTTATTTAATTTGCTTATGTTGGCGCGAACGGGGCCACCGCTGGATTTTGCTTTTACTCTGCCACATTCTCCGCTTACACTCACACCGCCACCGCTGCTGCCTGCTTCCACATCACCATGAATGTTCTTCAATTGAACACCTCCACCTGAGCTTTGTGCAAAAACGTTACCATGAGAGTCATTTAAGGTTACGCCACCACCACTGGAACTTAAACTAATTTCCCCCGTGTGATTGGAAACTTTTACTCCACCACCCGATGATTTTGCCTTTGTGTTTCCTGCTGTATTTTCCATATCGATTCCGCCCCCACTGCTGGTAAAATTATGCGTGCCCGACACACCGGAGATTTTTAATCCGCCACCACTTGACGAAACATCGCACGACATTTTACCGGGAACAATGATTATTAAGGAAATGCCAACATTATTCCATGAACCAAACTTTACTTTACGTTCAACATTGGCAGTAATAATAGAACCATTTTTCTCAAAATCCAATTCATAATCTTTGAGAATTTCAGCAACTGAAGGATCTGAGGGAGACAAAACATTTCCGTTTTTTCTAACAAAAGCCTGTATAATTACTTTGGGCTGGTCGTGAGTTTTCACTTCAACACCACCGCCCGATGATTTGGCATTCAATGTGCCCGGTTCGTTCATGTCAAAAGTTTTTGTGATGGTGGGAGTTTTGTTCTCCACAGCAAATCCATTACACGAAAGTAATGTCACCAAAACAAAAATCAAGGTTTTCAATTTTACTGTCTTTAGTGTTTTCATAATGTATTTTTTTAGTTATTAATTATTATATGACTTACCAGTTCCAAATAAGTTACTGATTCTTTTCCTTTTCAAAATTATGGTAACCCTATTTCTGAAATTGCAACTATTCATACTGCAATGCCTCCACAGGGTTTCTCGTAGCTGCTTTCCAGAGCCCCTCTAAATCTCCCCAAAGGAGAGACTTTTGAAAATCTGTTATATTTATTTTATCATTCATTTTATCATTTGTCCTCAAATCCTCCCCCTCGGGGGAGTTAGAGGGGGCTTTTTTATTCATACCGCAACGCCTCCACAGGGTTCCTCGTTGCTGCTTTCCAACTCTGAAACGAAACCGTAAGCAATGCAATTCCCAATGCCAGCAAGCCAGCCAGGGCGAAAATCCACCAGCTCAGTTCAGTTTTATAGGCAAAGTTTTCGAGCCATTTGTGCATTGCGTACCAGGCAATGGGCGTGGCGATTACAAAAGCGATGGCCACCCATTTTATGAAGTCCTTATTTAGCATGGTTAGTATTTCCGTAATTTTGGCGCCGTTAATTTTTCGGATACCAATTTCCTTTCTTCGTTGATCTGCTAAATGCAAAGCAAGTCCCAAAAGTCCAAGACATGCAATTAGGATGGCCAGAATACTGAAATAGCCGAATATCAGATTGATTCTACGTTCAGATGAATAAAGCTGATCGTAGGTTTGATCTAAGAAATGTATCTCAAAGGGAGCGTCTGAATTAAGGCTCTTCCATGTTTTTTCAATAAACGAGAGGGTTTCGGCCTGTTTCGCTCCATTCAGTTTCATCAGCATAATCCCTGTTAAACCAGCTTCTTCCTGAATATTTTTCATGATGTGATAGACCTGCGGGTTGGGCTTTTCGTGCAACGATTTGAAATTGGTGTTTTTGATGATTCCCACTATTGTCCCTGACTTGTTCCAGGATGCAAATTTCTTTCCAATCGGCGATTCCAGACCAGTTTGTTTAACCGCTTCTTCGTTTAAAATAAAAGCGTTGGAAGCATCGCCCGGGAAAGCTTCAGAAAAGCTCCGGCCAGCCAACAGCCCAATGTTGAGTTCTTCAAAATATTGATAATCAACACCGGTTAATTCCATCATTACTTCTTGTCCGGGTTTCTTATCGTCCCAGTAAAAATCAACAAGGTTGCGGAGTGTAGTTGTTGGAAGACAATCTTTTGCCGATACAGCCAAAATATCCGGGTTTTTTAAAAGTTCCTCTTTCATTGTTTGATACCGGGCGGCTGCATTTCCTGGAATGGGTGCATAAACGATATTTTCTTTCTGAAAGCCCAGTTTTTTATCCTGAATATAATGTAACTGCCGGTACACGATGAATGTAGATGCTACAAGAATAATTGAAATCGAAAACTGAAAGATGACCAGTGAAGACCTCAGTTTACTGGCCTTAATGGTACCAAATACCTTACCCTTCAATGTGCTTACCGGATTATGTGAGGAAAGGCTGAATGCGGGGTAAAACCCGGCAAGCAAAGTTGTAAATAGTAAAATAGCCAGATAAGAGATGATGTTTGTTGGATGATCAACAACAAGCGTTTTCCCGCTGATCTGATTGAACCAGGGCAATAACAGATTGACGACGAAAATTGCAATTGTCAGTGCAATAAGGCTTATCACGAAAAATTCACCAATAAGCTGTTTTCTGAGCTGATTTTTTGATGAGCCCATCACTTTTTTCAATCCAATTTCACGTGTTCTTTTGCCTGATTGAGCAATTGAAAGATTCATGAAATTGATGCAGGCAAGAAGGAGAATGAATAATGCGATACACGAAAAAATATAAACAGTATTGCGATCTTCAACAACAGTAAAATCGCCTAAAAAGTGATGATTCGATATGTCGGCACTCAGATGTATTTGCGACAAAGGTTGAAGCTCGAAATTATTCCAAAAAATGAGTAATTGTGTAGGTAATTTATCCTTTGCTATCTGATTGATTTTTTGGTTGGTCGCAGCAATATTCGCTCCGGGTGCAAGCTGTAGGTAAGTTGTGTAATTAAAAGCTCCCCAATTATTTACATCAGATGGCATGATTGCTTCCAAGAGGCAAAAAGGCAATACAAAATCGAATTTCAGGTGAGAATTCTTAGGAATGTCTTTTATCACCCCGGTCACAACCGATGCGCTTTTCCCATCAATATTCATGGTTTTGTTAATAGGGTCGCTGTTGCCAAAATATTTCTTAGCCAGCGATTCAGTAATGATTACATTGTAAGGGGCGGAAAGTGCAGTTTCCGGATTTCCTTTTATCAAAGGAAAATTGAAAATGGTAAAAAATTGTGGGTCAACAACAATTCCATTTTCTTCGTGGAAAATATTTGTTTCTTCCTGAAAAATGACGTTTGGAAGTTTAAAAATACGGGTGAAACTGACAATTTCAGGAACTTTCGCAGTTATCTCCGGTGCAAACAATGCCGGAGTGAGCGAATTTTTACCGTCTTTATGCTCCTGAACCACCCGGTAAATTAGATTGCCATTTTTATGAAACTTATCAAAGTTCACTTCGTCCTGAACCCACAGCAAAATTAAAATGGTGCAGGCAATTCCGATGGAAAGCCCGAAAACATTGATGAAAGAAAAGGTTTTATTCTTCAACAGGTTTCGGATTGTTATTTTCAGATTATTAGAAAACATAGTAATTCCTCCTTTTATTTATTTTCGGGCAAAAGTTATTTTTTATTCATAACGCAAAGCTTCCACTGGATTTCTTGTGGCCGCTCTCCAACTTTGCCAACTGTTTTCCCACCCCTAAATCCCCTAAAGGGGACTTGGAGTAAGCTCCGATTTACGTTTTATGCAAGTTTTTTCAATCTCTTTTATAACTTCATTTATTTTATTTTCAATTTCTTCATTTGTGAATCGAATTACTTCAATTTCCCAATAATTCAGTTATGTTGTTCTTCCTATATCATATTCTCTTTGGTCTGCCGTTTTATGAATTCCTCCATCTACCTCGATTACCAGTTTCAGCGGGTGACAATAAAAATCAGCGATAAAAATGTCTATCGGGTGCTGCGGTCGAAATCGGAATCCCAATAATTGTTTTCCTTTTAGTCTTTCCCAAAGTATTAATTCTGAATTTGTCATATACTTCCTTAGCATTTTTGCTTTCTCAAAAATGTGGGGTTTTGCATTGTAAAACATCGATACATTGTCACTTATACTCATGTTGTTTTCTTTAAGCCCCTTCAGGGGTTTGGGGTGAAATAGTTTTACTCATACCGCAAAGCTTCCACTGGATTTCTTGTGGCCGCTCTCCAGCTTTGCCAGCTTACTGTTAACAATGCAATTCCCAATGCCAGCAAACCTGCCAGCGCAAAAATCCACCAGCTCAGTTCTGTTTTGTAGGCGAAGCTTTCGAGCCATTTATTTGTTATGAACCAGGCAATTGGAGTGGCAATACCAAAGGCAATTATTATCCATTTGAATAAGTCAATATTCAACATCGTAATTACTTCAGAAACCCTGGCACCGTTTATTTTTCGGATACCAATTTCTTTGACCCTGCTTTCTCCCATGTAAATGGAAAGGCCAAGTATTCCCAAAACAGCAATTGCTATTGCAATAAGCGAAAACAGCGTAACTGCTTTTGCCATCTGCTTATCTTTTCTGTAAAGTTGTTCAAAGTCGGCATCTAAAAAATGATAGGCGAATGGAAAACCGGGTGCAAGTTCATTCCAAACCGAACTTATATTTTCTAATGTTGAGGGAATATTATTGCCCGATATTTTCAGGTTGATAAACTGACCCTGCCGTGGAAGATAAATAATGACAAGCGGTTCAATTTTGTTATGCAACGATTTGTAATTGAAATCTTTTACAATTCCCACCACTTTTGCACTACCTCCGGGAACACGAATACTTAACTGATATGGATCTTCTACTCCAAAATCACGCAATGCAGTTTCATTCATTAACGCAGTGGTGTTTTCATCGGTTTTCAGATCTTTCGAAAAGAACCGCCCGTCAACCAACTGTAGATCATAAAGATTTATAAATTCGGCATCGACCCAGGTGGTGGCAAAATTCAGGTTTTTTCCATCAATCTCCTGATTATCCAAACCCTCAATTTTCCCAAAAATATTGCTTGAAAATGCGGCTTGTTCAATTTCCGGCAATGCCAATAAACGTTCGCGTAAAATATCTTTATTCCCCCGCAAAATCTGGTATGGAAGTTTGGCGTAAACAATTTGATCTTTGGGAATTCCAAGGTCTTTGTCTTTTATGAAACTCAACTGTTTGAAAATTAAAAATGTTGCTGCAATCAGAATAATGGTTACCGAAAACTGGAAAATAATAAGTGAATGGCGAAGACTGCCGCCCTTACTTTTTCCTCCAGATTTCATTTTAATAATATCAATGGCTTTTCGTGACGAGAGCAAAATTGCCGGATAAATTCCAGAAAAAATTCCTAAAATAATCGTTGCAGGAAAAAGAAGTAGATACATCCAGGGTTGAAATTGTAACCCGTTTTCAACATTCATAAAATTGCTGAATGGTTCTATTAATAAAAGAGCAAATAGGGTCCCAATAACAACAGCAAAAAGACTAATTAAAGTTGTTTCTGAAAGGTGTTGGAAAATAAGTTCCTTTTGGTTTGAACCAATTAGTTTTTGAATGCCGATTTCTTTGGTTCGGCCAGATGCCCGGGCAGTGGTAAGATTTACATAGTTGATTACCGAAAGTAACATTACAATGCCCGCAATGATGAGCAACATATTTACCAACATTCTGTTTCCGTGGTTGGTTGTGTCGTTGGAAAGACTTTTGTTGAAATAGATGCTTTTTAGCGTGTGCAATTGTATTGGGTTGGCTCTGGCATCGTCAACGCTGGCCGATCCCGTCAAATTATCCTGGTAGTACAAAATAAGGTTAGCCGCCAGTTTTTCCTCCAGCAATTTGGCATCAACATTTGGTTTTAAAAGTACATAACTTTCGTAAACGGTGTAACCCCAGTTTTCTGAATAACGGCTGCCTCCCATTCCATTCACCGATGCATCGGAAACAAGGCCACGAAACTGAATGGAGGAGTTTGACGGCAAATCTTTAACAACAGCATTTACAGTGAACGTAAAGTCCTGAAAACTTTTCCAGATTACTCTTTCTCCAATTGGATTTTTGTTGTTGAACATTCTTGAAGCCTCGCTTTCAGTTAATATAAGAGAAAAGGGAGTTTCCATGGCCGATTTTAAATCACCCTGCACGACTTCAAAATCAAATATTTCGAAAAAACCAGGATCGGCAGAATAGTATTTTTCAATTTCAAATGATTGATTTTTGTGCTGAACAACCGTGGAGAACATGGATAGTTGGCGAGTTTCAATGTGTGTGGTTTGCTCAATTTCAGGAAATTGCTCTTGCAGATATACGTTTAAAGGACCCGGCGTGAGGCTCGAATTACCGTAGCTTATTTTATAAATCCGTTCCGCTTTAGAGTTAAAATTATCGACACTTAATTCATTTACTGCATACACCATTATTAGCAATAAAATGGTAATCCCCAAAGCTAAACTGGCAATGTTAATGCCGGTGTTTGCTTTGTTTTTTAGGATGTTACGAATGCTAAGTTTTAAAAAATGCTTAATCATGTTGATGTTTTTATTTTAAATTGTTATTTTATTCATACCCCAAAATTTCTCTCCCGGGTAACCGGGATTTCATCACTCATACCGCAACGCTTCTACCGGATTTCTTGCTGCAGACTTCTCTCGCCTGAGGCGAGACCAACTCACTGTATATTCATTCATATCTCAAACTTTCTACTGGATTTTTAGTAGCTGCTTTCCACGACTGAAATGAAACGGTTAACAACGCAATTCCCAACGCCAACAAACCGGCCAGAGCAAATATCCACCAGCTCAGTTCTGTTTTGTAGGCAAAGTTTTCGAGCCATTTGTTCATGGCGTAGTACGCAACCGGCGTGGCAATTACAAAAGCGACAGCAACCCAACGTACAAAATCTTTGTTTAGCATCGTCATTACTTCCGAAATTTTTGCGCCGTTTACTTTGCGGATGCCGATTTCTTTAATCCTTTGCTGAACTGTAAAACCAATCATTCCCAACACACCGAGTACCGAAAGAAATATCGCAATGCCCGATAAAATTCTAATTATGCTTGCTGTATTAACTTCCGATGTATAATTGGAACTTATCCGTTCATCCATAAACTGGTATGTAAAGGGTAGATTTGGCTCAACCTCCTTCCACACATTCTGAATTTGCTGAAGTGCATTGCTGTAATTCCCTGATTCAAGTTTTACAATGATATTGTGTTTTCCCCAGGGACGAATAAAATACATTACAGGTTTTGAAGCTTCTTTTAGGGTAAAGTATTGCATGTCTTCGGTTACCCCAATTATTTCCATTTCGTTGTTCGGCGTGTAGGCATTATTTTGCACCACCACCTTTTGCCCGATTGGATTGGTGAGGTTGAGCGCTTTTACAGCCGATTCGTTGATAACTATTCCCATTTGCTCGTCGTACAGAATATTTTTATCAAAATTTTTGCCATGCACTATTTTAGCGCCAATAGCCGGTAAAAAATCATGATCCACTGTAATTTGTCCCAAATCGGCTTTAAGCTCATTCTCTTTGCCGGGGAGCCAAACGGGAGTGTAATTATTAATAGAACCGGCCGGAGCATTTTCTGTTACCCCCACTTCCTTAACCATTGGAACGGAAGCCAGTTTTTGTTTAAACATTTCATATCTTTTGTCCATTGTTTCGCTGTATGGATTTACAACAACCAGCGTATTTTCATGGTCGAACCCTGTTTTTGCTTTCATTACCAGGTGAAGTTGTTTGCTGATTAATATTGATGAAGCAATAAGCGAGGTAGCTATCACCAACTGGAAAGTGACCAGGGAACCTCTGACAAGGGTGTGCTGTTTTCTGGTTTTAAGGTTTAAAATGATTGACTGGTTCTTTAAAAAACCTGTTGCCTTGAATGATTGTATAAAAAGAACGGGATAAATTACGGATACTGTAATTACTGAAACCAGCAAAACGCTTATTACAGGAATTAAACTAAATCCGGGCTGTATTTCTTTTCCGCTAAAATTATTAACGAATGGCAGAAGCAAAAACGCCAGACCAATTGCAATGATCATGGAAATGGAAAGTAAAATAAAAGATTCTGAAATTTGATTGAGGATTACCGCGAAACCTGATGCTCCGTTTATTCTCCGAATGCTGTTTTCCCTGACTTTCTGCTGGTAATTTGCCGTTAAAACATTGATGTAATTGGCAACGGCAATTCCAAGAATCATCAACATAACAACAATAAAACCATAAACTACTTTGATATCCCCTTTAATGGCGTTGTCCCATCTGGTACTTACCGATTTAAGGTGGATATTGGCCAGTGGTTCCAGGGCCATTTGAAATTCCCGGTTTTCTTCCGAAATTCCGTTACCTTCAGCAAAAGCTTGGGTAATCAACGCTTCGGCAATGCTCTTATCCGTATTCTCAGATAAAAGAAAATAATAATTAAAAGATGAAATGTACCACTGTGTCAGCAAGTTGTTATTCATGATTTTGTAACTCGAAGCCGGCGCCAGAAACTTAAAATCAAAATGGGTTTGTGCCGGTAAATTTTCAACTACTGCTGTTACTGTGAAATCATGATTATCCTGTTGAATGGTTTTTCCAACCGGATTTGCGCTGCCAAAATACTTTTGTGCCGTCGATTTACTGATGATCAGGTTAAATGGTTTCGACAATGCATCTTTGGGGCTGCCTGTTATGAAACTGAAGTCAAAAATATCCAGTATTTCAGGGTCAGCAAACAGAAATTTATCGTCCAAAAATGTTTCATTATCAACAACGATGTAACGTTCTCCCATAAAGGTTTGCATACGCGCAACCCTTTCAATGCCCGGAACCTGTTCGATTTTGTCGTACAAAACTCCTGGCAGGTTACAACTGATATTACTTTTATCTTTTGCCTCAATATTCAACCGGTAGGTTTGATTGTAATTTGCAAAATGCTTATCAAACGAAAACTCATCGGAAACAAAAAGATAAATCAATAAGGCACAGGTAAATGCAATTGTAAAATTGACCAGAATGTAAACACCCGATTTCCCTTTTCTAAAAAGGCCTCTTAATAATACTTTTAAATTTTTCATGTCATTTATTTAAGTTTCGTTTACTCATATCTCAATGCCTCCATGAGAGCCCCCTAATCCCCCGAAGGGGGGACTTTAGGGAAAGCCCCTCTAAATCTCTCCAAAGGGGAGACTTTCGGTCTGTTGTAATTAATTTTTCATTTACTCATTCTGTCATTTGTCCCCATGTCCTCCCCCTCCGGGGGAGTTAGAGGGGGCTCTATTCATACCGCAAAGCTTCCACCGGATTTCTCGTTGCCGCCCGCCAGCTTTGCCAGCTTACTGTTAACAATGCAATTCCCAGCGCAAGCAAGCCGGCCAGTGCAAAAATCCACCAGCTTAATTCGGTTTTGTAGGCAAAATTTTCGAGCCATTTATGCATGGCGTAGTACGCAACTGGTGTGGCAATTACGAAAGCAATTGCCACCCATTTTACAAAGTCTTTGTTGAGCATGGTTAGTATTTCCGAAATTTTAGCGCCGTTAATTTTTCGGATACCAATTTCTTTTGACCGTTGTTCGCTTGAATACAAGGCCAGACCAAAGATTCCGATACATGCAATAAATACAGTAATAAATGCAAATACGCTGATTAATTTTGATGAGTTTCTCTCGTTTATATAGTACTTATTGATAGCATCGTCAAGAAATTCATATTCATAGATTTCGTTTTTGTATATCGATTTCCAGCTATTCTCGGTAAATGCAAGCGCATTTTTCATTTGTTCCAAATAACCCGATTT
The DNA here is from genome assembly GCA_041739985.1 of Draconibacterium sp. Classification (GTDB taxonomy): domain Bacteria; phylum Bacteroidota; class Bacteroidia; order Bacteroidales; family Prolixibacteraceae; genus Draconibacterium. Next base: position 13,419 of record JBGSMW010000083.1, read on the forward strand.
GTTTTCTGTATTCATCGCCAGTTTAATGCCGGCTAAACGCACCTGGTTTGAATTCTGAATTAAAAGGGTTGGTCTTATTTTGCTGTAGAATGTATCGTAATGATAATCTTTCAACACCCCGCTGATTGTTACCCTGCTATTTGGATCATGGTATAACATAACAACTTTTCCAACTGCTTCTTCTGGTGTTTTGAAATTAAATTGCCGTGCAAGTTCTTCATTTATTAATATGGTTTTAGAGGAATCTGTTAAACTTAAGTTTCTCCCGGCAAGTAGTTTTAACCCGTAAGTTGAAACAAAGCTGGTATCAATCCCCACAAACTGGGAAATAAGGGTATTCTCCTGACCGTTGGAAAACATTGTCACATCCGACCAGTTTGCAGATCTGGCAGGACTTGAATTACTTAAACTAACATCTTTAATTGCAGGATTTTGAAGTAATGTGGATTTAAACCGTTCCGTTAAAACTGTTTCCCGTGTTGGAATTGGTACAGTAAATACAGCTTCTTTGTCAAAACCCAAATCGGAATTGGTTAGAAACAAATATTGCCTGTAAACTGTAATAGTTCCAATTATCATCAGTAACGAAATAGTGAACTGAACGATAACCATACTTTTTGTGAAAATTGCAACTCGTTTAAACGATACTCCGAATTTCTTTCTTAACAGGTCAACCGGCAGTGAAGTTGAAAGTAACAGCGATGGATAACTGCTGCTGATTAAACTGACGGTTATGATAAGAAATATCAGCCCTAAAATAGTTTTGAGATTAAGGGCTACCGAATAGTTTAAAGGTATTCCAACAAGAGTTGTAAATTGTTTTATAGCGAAGTAGCTAAACACAAGTGCAACAATTGCCGAAAAGGAGGTTAATATTACCGACTCTCCAAAAAACTGGAAAAGCACGTGCCAGCGTTTTCCACCCAGGGTTTTTCTGATTCCTACTTCGCCTGTTCTGTATCTCGACCGTGCAAGCGAAAGATTTGCATAATTGGCACAGGCCATAATCAGCAGGAAAATACCAATGAGCCCAAGTGTTACCAATGTTTTTACACTAACTACTTTGTTGTTGAAATTTGAATACCGGGTATCATGATGGATATCTTTTAATGGTTGTAGTTTGAACAATCTGTTTTCGACTTCTTCTTTTGTCCCGTGTTGAGCATAAACGTCCTTTAACTTTTTTTCTACAATTTCTTTTTGAGAAGGACTGTTAAGAACCACATAACATTGCAATCCGCCCAAACCTCCCCAGTCTTTTGTGAAATCAGGATACATTTTTTCAATTGAACTAAATGAGATAAACATTTGAAAAGGATGATCTGTATTCACCGGAATTCCAGAAATTAACCCGGTAATTTTAAAAGGTTTGTTATTAATTACAATGGTTCGGCCAACAGGTAATTTCTCTCCAAAATATTTCTCAGCCAAATGTTCGCTTATTACAACCGAATATGGTTCTGATAAAGATTCTACGGGAGAACCGTAAAGCCACGTGAACCCTGTATTTTTATAATCAAAAGCTTTAAAATAAGAGGGTTCTGTAATGGCAGCTCCTTCTTCAACAGTAAATTTTGTTTTTTCAATGGGTAGGTTTTCATCAGGAATACTCACCTGGAGCTGTTCTTCTGTCATAATGGAAAACACCTCTTTCAATTCAGGAATCTCATTTTTTATCGCCGTTGGTAACCCACCAAAAACCCCAACTGTATATTCCCATTCTCCTTCTTTGAGATTAAGGCCCAATCCGGTTGTATGCCTGACAATACGGTATGTATTTTCATGTTCGGTATGGAAATGATCGAAACTTAATTCGAAATCTATTTTATGATAGATAATCAGTACACACGTAAGACTAACAACAAGTCCGAGTATATTGATAACTGTGTTTTTTCTGTTCTTGATAATATTTCGTAACGAAAATATAAGAAGTGACTTTATCATTTTTAATAGTTTTTTCTGATTAAATTAAATTCTATTCATATCTCAGTGCCTCAACCGGGTTTCTCGTAGCCGCTTTCCAGCTTTGCCAGCTAACCGTTAACAGCGCAATTCCCAGTGCCAGTAACCCGGCCAAAGCAAATATCCACCAACTCAATTCGGTTTTGTAAGCAAAGTTTTCGAGCCATTTGTGCATTGCGTAATAGGCAATGGGTGTGGCGATTACAAATGCAATAAACACTGACTTAATGAAATTCATATTCAGCATCGCCATGATATCACTGGTTTCTGCTCCATTTATTTTTCGGATACCGACTTCTTTTGTACGGGCAACCGATACATGCCAAACCATTGAAAACAAACTTAAAATTCCCAGCGCTATAGCCAAAATTGCAAACACCTTTAAAGCATGTTCAATCGAATCTTCTTCGGAGAACTGCTTGTTAAAGTGATCATCGAGCCAGAAATAATTAAATGAAAAATTGGGGAAGGTTTTCATAAACCGCTCTTTTACATCAGCAAGTAATGCCGCTTTATCAATATTCGGATTTATGGTTAACGTATAGCGCCCAACCATAAGGCTCTGGGTCCAATCCAGCAGGATAACAGGGCCGGGCACTTCTTTAACCGAAGTAAAATTGAAATCCTTACAGACTCCTGCAACTCGTGTTTCCGTATTATCCAATCCGCTTTCGTCTGTAAGAACCAGATTACGGCCAATTACCTCTTCAGGGTCAGAAAAACCCAGCTGGTGCAGGCAGGTTTCGTTTATAATACAACCTTTTTCAATTTTTTCTGATGCATTCCACCCTTCATTGAAAAAGCTTTCTCCGGCAATTAATTGTAGGTTATAAGCATTTACAAAATTCCGGTTTGCAATAAAAACAGCCGTTTTTACCAGTTTTTCATTTTGTCCGTCGGAAACGCTGAAATTGAATGAAGGCACATCACCCGGGACATTATTGGAAATGGACAAACTTTTTACCGCTGGAAGTTCCGAAAGTTCCTGTTCAAAAGCGTCCAGATTTACAAACCGTTGACTGTTGCGCCAAAGATTTGCAGGTGATTTAATTACAAGTTTATTGGTAATATCAATTCCGTTGTCACGTGACTTTAAATATCCTAATTGCTTTTGAATACCAATTATTGAAGTCATCAAAAACACGATTATTACAAATTGAACGATTGTTAATAGCTGTCTGTACGAGTATCCTGCAAAGTAATTCACTTTTTGTCGCGATAATAACGAAAGTGACTTTTGGGGATAAACAGAAATTACAATGATTGCCGGGTTGAGTATGATACTGACAGTGAGAACCAAAATAAATCCTGCCCAAAACCGGCCTGGCAAGTTTACCGGATTCATTTCCGGCAATATGGAGAAAAGTGTGCTTTTTAAAACAGAATAAG
>JBGSMW010000084.1:0-5267 GCA_041739985.1 Draconibacterium sp.
TAATTCACCTCGCTCGATTTCTTGCACTACTCGCAATTTAAAGGACATCGAGTAATCCTTTTGTGTACGCCTAACATACTCTCTTTTAATTCCTTCTTCCATAACCTTACTTTTTGTGTAACGCTATTTCAGGACTAGACAAACAATCATATTAAAGGGGGAACTGAAGGGGGATTCAGGAATATATTCTTTTGATAATTACAAATCATGATGAAACAACAAATTATAAACAGACGAAATCCCCCTTTAATTCCCCCTTTGAAAAAATAAATGCATTTCGAAAATATTTATAGTCAAAGGGGGACAAGTACCGGACGACATTGGTTTTTCGATGAAAAATATTATTTTTTGATACTTACATTTATCCCAATCACCAGGTCCATTAATAAATGATTACAAGCAAATGAAATAAGAAAAAACATAAAAAATACCAGCATATTGCGTGAATAAAAATATTATCGGTAATTGCATAGACAACACGGCTACTAACATTGAATTGCACTTATCGCTAAAGGAAAATAAAAATGAGAAAGTTAAAATTACAAATGCAGATTTCCCTGGACGGATTTAACTCAACAGGTCCAAACGATGAACAAAAATGGGTGACCTGGGCGTGGGATGAAATCAAACAATATGTTCTTGACCTGGCAAACTCAGCAGACACAGAAATAATTGGCAGAAAACTGGCTGTTGACTACATTCCATATTGGCTTGACGCCTATACAAAACCGGAAGACCCAATGTATGAAGTATCAAAAATTAAAGCGGGTCAAAAGAAAATCGTTTTTACGAAGACGCTTAAAACCTCAGAGTGGGAGAATACGGAATTAGCACAAGGGAACCTGGTTGAAGAAGTGAACAGACTAAAAAATCAAAATGGCAAAGACATTATTGTGTATGGTGGGAGTTCATTTGTATCGGCGTTGGTTAAGGAGAGACTTATTGACGAGTTTCATTTATTCATTAATCCTGTTGCATTGGGCAGAGGCGTCCCCATTTTTGACAAGTTAGATGATTGGCAGCAACTAAAATTGAAAAAATCAATTACCTGTGGCTGCGGAATTGTTATTCTTCACTACGACCTGAAATAATTTCCATACAAATAAACAACAAACCACTAAATTGTAATTTACGACACATACAAAATAATAAACTCAGGAAATGGAAACTAAAAAGAATTTAAAGACTTGTAAAAACGGTCATCAGTTCAATAAAAGTTCAGACTGTCCGACCTGCCCTGTTTGCGAAAAAGAACGAAAGCCGAAAGACAATTTCTTATCTATAATTGCAGCCCCGGCAAGACGGGCATTGGAAAATAACGGAATAGTAAGCTTGGAGCATCTTTCACAATACAGTGAAAAGGAAGTTTTAAATTTTCATGGAATGGGAAAAAGCACAATACCAAAACTTCGAAAATTACTGACTGACAACAAGCTATCATTTAAGTTAAATGCAACAAAATAGAAACAACGAAACACTGACTACTGTGCTCAAAAGTGGCGGTTCGATGCTTATATCATCACGATAGCTTTCGGGAGAAATTAGAATCAAGCTCAGTGCTGGCAGACTGTTTCAATGCTCTATTGGGATGCGGAGTTCTGTCAACAATTAGCAGAAAGAGGATTTTTCATTTTGACGACTGGAAAATAATAATTGATGGAATCCACAAGCATATTAATGACTGATAAGCAAAAACAACGACCAGCACTCACGCGTTCATTATAAAAACGAATCTGCAGGGAAATAACAGAAACACAAACATGAAAATAGAATCTCATCATATAAACGATGCAAAAATTGCCGAAGTGATTTCGGATAGAAAAATCATTAACAAGGCCGAAGATGGGTTAGACTTATTGGGAAACCTGTATTATCAAGGTTTCGACAGGATTGTAATTCATGAAAAAAATATCACCACTGACTTTTTTGACTTGAAAAGCGGAATTGCGGGAGAAATTCTTCAGAAATTTTCAAACTATCGTGTCCGCCTGGCAATAGTTGGAGATTTTTCAAAATACAAAAGCAAAAGTTTAAATGACTTCATGGTTGAAAGCAACAAAGGCAGACACATCAATTTTGTAACCACAGTCCCGGAAGCGATAAAAATTCTTTCAACTTAAAAATTTCAATGTAGCATCATGACAAAAACAGAAATAGCAAAAGCATTCTCAAACGGAGAATTTGAAAAGACTTACAACTTCATCTCTGACAATGCAATTTGGATTGTTGTGGAAGAAAACACATTTGCAGGTAAGCAGGCAATTATTGACAATTGTGAGAAAGTGGGTAATTATTTTAAGTCGGTAAAGACTGACTTTAAAACGCTGAACATTATTGCTGATGGGAACAAAGTTGCAGTTAATGGAACAGCAGAATTTTCAAGAGATAACAAACGATTATCATTTGTTTCAGCTTGTGATGTTTACGGGTTTAACGACAAGGATCAGGTCGAAACCATTACCTCTTATTGTATTCAGTCAAAATAAAAAGGAAGGTAAAAAATGACAAAAACAGTGTCTCATAAAATGGGTATCAAAGAAAACTCACGGGCCGTTTTCGTCAATGCCGACAAAGAAGCTCTTGAACATATCAACCTGCCAGCACTTGACATTACGGCAAAACTTAAAGATGAGTTCGACTACATTCACCTGTTTGTGAAAACCCAAACAGAATTTATCGACCACTTTCCTAAATTAAAACCACATTTAAAACCAAACGGAATGCTTTGGGTTTCATGGCCAAAAGGTGGAAAATCAGGAACCGACCTGAACATAAAAACAGTGATAAAACTGGGGTATGATTTTGGACTTGTTGAAAGCACTTGTTTAAGTATAAACAACATTTGGTCGGCACTGAAATTTACGCATCCCAAAAAAGGAAAAGTTTACAATAACAGTTACGGAAAATTGAACGACTAATTTTTTTTGCTAAAACGCTTTGCGGCAGAGTACAAAAGTCATAAATTACTCAAAAAATACTTACACCTGTCATGGATATAATTATCAAACCATTGACTCCGGATTTATTAAACGATTATTTATACTTCTTTGATAACATTGTATTTACAGATAATCCCGATTGGACTGCCTGTTACTGCTTTTCATTTCATTTTACCGGCACAAATGACCAATGGAATAAGGAAGGCAATCGATCGTCTGTAATCCGATATATCAACGAAAGGAAAATGTTGGGATATTTGGCCTATTCAGGTGATAAACCTGTTGGATGGTGCAACGTAAACAACCGGCAAAATTATGAGAGGTTATTAAAGTATTATAATTTAATTGATAATCCCAACGATAATGTATGTTCAATTGTGTGTTTTTTAATTGATCCTGACTACAGGAGAAAAGGTATTGCCCAAAAAATTATAGAACAAATTTGTACCGATTATGCATTACAGAATTATGATTATATCGAAGCTTATCCGGGCAAAGGAAAATTATCATCCGAGGGACATTATAAGGGGCCACTTGAACTCTATGAGAAATTTGACTTTAAGATAGAAAAGGAGTACGATAATTATATTGTTGTAAGAAAACAATTGAAATAACCACGGCACAAGGCAAAAGCAGCACTGCCTCGAAAAGTATTTCATATAAAACCCTGTCCCGCAAACCAAATAATACTTTAGCGAACATTTGTTTCGCAAAATAATTTCTACATTTGGCTTACTAATTCATTCTTAAACCAAACAAAATGAACAAAATATCCCGGACTGAAAACACGCTATTCACAAAAAAGAGGTTAAATCAAAAAAGTAATAACTGCTGGTAATAGATGGATATTCGCAAGATACGGATAAACAGAAGTGACCGTTTATGTTGAAAAAATGAAAATTCGTATAAAGAACGAAAATAAACAAAACATCGATGTTCTTCTCAGTAAGATAAAAGACATTGCAAAAGTCGATGAGAATGGAAGATTGGTTTATCATTCCTTTGGATATGATGATATTCAATGGATACTTTTATCTATTATTGATTTTGGAAATATTTTAAATGTTGAGTCTCAGAAAACTATATTAACAAAGACTATCGCGGAGGTTATAAAAAATCAACGATTTGATAAATTGTTTTTTATTAAACAACTTAATACTGAATTAAAGTTTTACAACAATAAGAAAGAACAAACTTATTTTCTTTTAATAACTCTTTCTATTGGAAAACTCCCTTTTAGAAAAATTAAACTTGGAGATAGTACAATCACTATTCACGGGAAAAGATTTCCTAAAATATTTGAAAACGAAAGAATTAATCTTTTAAAATCAAATAATTTCTCTGATGATATTATATCATATACAAAAGTCTCAATTCAAATAAAATCAAAAGATTATAGAGACGCTTATTCAAAGGGATTCTATTATATTGAAATTTTGCGATCTTTCCTTTGTTTGCAATTAAATCATGGGTTTGAAATACGTTTTGGTGAACGGTCAAGAAAACCCATAAACCGAATTTTAAAAGGTGAAACTTTTACATTACATTTTTCCGATGGTAAAGTTGTTGACAAGCACTTTTTCTATTTCGCACTGGATTATAAGGATTCAAAAATGTTGTCATTAGAATCCGAAAAATTAAAATCACTGAAATCTTCAATAAACTGGTTAACGAAGGCTTTCAATAATTGCAAACCAAAACATCAACTTAAAATTGGACAGACACTGAACTGTTATGTTGATGCCTTTGATGAATATAGTTATGACATTTCTTTTTTAAAGATTTGGACAGCTCTTGAAAAAATTACAAATACTGACCAAAACGATGACTTGATTAGAAGGTGTTTGGCTTTATTTACTCATGATTCAAAACCATTTGAAAAACAAAAACTTGAAGCATTGCGACTGTTCAGAAACGAGTTTATCCATGAAGGAGATAAAGGGATAGATTCTTTTCACGCTTGTTTTTCAGTTCAAGACTTTTTATACAATTTAATTGTAAAATTTAATCTTGCTTATTCTGGTTTCTTCGAGAATATTGAAGAGGCGAATTTATATCTCGACAATTATATTACAGATTTAAATGAATTAAAGAAAAGAAAAAAAATTATTGATAAGGTTTTGATTAGAAAACAAAAAAATATGAAATACATATAAATAAAAAAATGAGCGGTTTGCAAGACCTAGCGGACGCTGTTCGAATAAGTGTGTCAAATTAAGGATTTATAAATTTTTTAATTTGGCAAAATGAAAAGAGAAACAAGTTTTGATTTTGAAGAATTCGAGAAAGATGCAGTCGAGCGACTCAAAGGAGGAGCGCCGTTATCAG
>JBGSMW010000099.1:0-20210 GCA_041739985.1 Draconibacterium sp.
GCAGGCCCAACATGACGTTTTTCTTCATCTTTTTGACAACAAAAAAAGTTAATTGAAACGTATTTCAATTAACTTCCTCCTTTTGGTTCAAAACACTGGCATCCCAGAGCTTTTTACCAACTATTTTTGTCTATTATATCAAAAAAAATATATTCATAAATCTGATAATAACAATGGTACTGACAGTAATTTTTCAGATTCAACTAACCTGCCAGGACTAATCTCCAAATCCAGTCAACCAACGTGTGTGTAAGAATTGCAGCGAACAGATTGTTCCCGCTTTTTTTGTAAGCCCACGCATATCCCAAACCGGCAATGGTTGCCAAAGAAACATAAGTAATTTGCATTGTCAGATTGTTTGCATTGTTCCAGTGCATCAACCCAAAAGCAACAGAAGAAACTACAATGGGAACCCATTTTTTTGAAGATATGTTTTGAAGTCCACGATATAATAAACCTCTGAAAAACAATTCTTCGGGTAAAGCCACAGTCAGAAAAAGACCGATAAAATGAGCTACAGATTTTTGCACATCAAAGGATTCAGGAATTGCAAACGTGAGAAAACCGGAAATTATTCCGGGAGGAATTACGACAACCATAATCATCAACAATGCGAGAAATGCAACATATAAATCTTTGAATTTGGGGACAAGATTAATCCCAATTTCAGCTCCACGATAACCATACCAGCCAATTACGGCAACAACCGAGATTGAAATCGACCACCATGTATAATCAAGCAGTGGATGCATTTCCATTGACCAGCGAAGATCAAAAGGAATCCAAAGAATTAACCAAAGCGCGATATCTGTCCAGGTTAAAGAAAAAGTTTTGTTTTTTAACTGCTTCAATGAACCAAATACAGCAAAAACAACAAATGCAAAAATTGTTGTGGTGTAGGGATTGAAAGTAAAAGTAAGGATGCCCGGAATAGCAAATGTCAACACAATTCCTCCGGCAGTATAATAAATCGAATTTTTGTCATTTCGAAGCCAATTTGTAAAATACTGTGCAGCGCCGGACGAACCAAGGGTTAGTAACAAACCCAATAATTGCGCAGTGCTTACAACCATTGCAATAATCTGTATTACATTATTTTTTGAATCGCCTGATGAAACCGCAAAAATCAACGCAGCCCCAATTAACGACCAAATAACCCAAAGAATATAAAATTTGTTTTTCATGAGTTATAAGATTTTGTAAAAGTGTTTTAGACTTACACCAAAGTAAGTGGTTGCACAGTAGATAAACTTCCGTTATTTCAATCAGATGTTGTTTTATTTTAACTTGATTTAATCTGGGAATAAACGAACTGCGGAATGGATATTTCCAGTTTTATCTAATTATTAAAAAAGAAATACCTGATTCACAAACCAGATTTTCTTAACCCGATAACAGTAAGTTGATCAGCTTTGACTAATGCACTGCACAATATCAAAATAATCCTTTCATCTTTTTGACCGTTTTATAATAATGGAATGAATTAAAGTTGTTTACAACTGATAATTCAAATCATAATTTCCACTTTCAACTTCTACAAAAGTTTCCCCATCCTTTAATTGACCCTTTTCCCCGTTTAAGAGATAAGATTTTACATTTTCCGGAATCGCGACTTTTGCCTTCACTCCTACCGGAACCTGAATCTGCAGATTAAATTCCTGTCCTTCCTGTTTCCATTTCACTACAAGCTGTCCAAAAGGTGTTTCTTTTATGGTATTTGCCCAGGTTATTCCTTCAGGAATCTGAGGTTGAATAATAACCTGCTGATACGCGGGAAAATCGGAATCTTTTCGAATTCCACCCACTGCCTCATAAAACCATGAACCAATTCCGTTAAAACAGTTGTGGATGTAACTTCTTGGATTATCCCATTCCTCCCAGGTTGTGGTTGCGCCGTTTTCAATCATATACAAATAACCGGGATAATCTTTTTTCTTTAGCATCGAATAAAAAAGTTCTACATCCTGATTTTTTGTTGCCCATTCAGTAAAAACAGGTATTCCAACCAAACCGCAGGCAAAATGACCGTTTCGGTTTTGCTGAATTTCATTGTAAAGGCTTTGTTCAACATTTTTTATTTGCTGCTCAGGAACAATTTCAGCCAGCAAAGGATAAGTCAAATCAATCTGATATCCATCAGCATAAATATTTTTCTCAGTGTCAAACAAGGTTTGATTAACCTGGTTTTTAAGCGCATCCCTTTTTTGAATGTATTTCTGAATATCCTCAGTTTTATTCAGAACATTAGCAATTTTCTGCATATAATCATAACACACGGTAACAAAGGAGTTGTTAACCAGGTCAACAGATTTTTCCGATTTTTGGTCAACGCCTTTGGGAACAGCCCAGTCGCCCAGATACCAGCCGCGGTAATCAGTATCGGGCCATTTTTTCAGCAACCCGGTTTCAGAATATTTATCGACATAACTGAGCCATTTTTGCATTGTGGGGTAATATTTTTCCAAAATCCGTGTATCACCATAATTGAGATAAGTATTCCAGGAAGCAGTAATAATAAATCCGCACCAGTAAGGTCCACCTCCCGCCGGATATGGATTTGGCGCCGTGTGCGGCATTCCGCCATCTTCGCGGATACAATCATCCCAGGCCTGTAACCAGTTGTTGTAAAGTGGCGCCAGCTCAAACATAATTTGAGCAGTGGGTGTTGATGCATTTCCGTCACCACCATATCCCAAACGCTCAAGTTGGGGACAATCGACCAAATAACCACCCAGACTTAAACAACGAAGCGTGTAAAATATCATATCGTGAATCTGGTTAATTTCACTGTCGGAACATTCAAATCCCGACGTCATTTTATAATCGGTTTGGATAAGATGCGCAGTAACCGATTCCTTTGAAGGTTTTTCGGGCAAATTTGAAATTCTTATGTACCGGAAACCGTGGTAATTAAATTTGTTTTGAAATGTCTCATTGCCAACTCCTGACGCAATATAAATGTCTTTTTGGTTTCTGTCAACAAAATTTCCGTCATCCAAATGATCGCAATATTCCATCAAAATTTCCTGTCCTTTTTGCAAAGAAGGGAACTGAACCTTGATCCAGCCAGTTAGGTTTGTACCCATGTCCACCAAATATGTATTTTCCGAAATTTCAATAATCGAATCGGCAGCAAAAGTTTCATGAATGCGGTTTGGTTCAACCATTTGCGATGAAATCTGATGATCGGGAACCTCCACTTTAATTGCAGGTATCCAATCCAACAAATTCATTTTTTCAATGGTCCAGTCTGTAATTATTTTTGATCCATCTACAATTTCTCCTCCAAAGCGGCCAGCCTTCCAATCACCAATTGTGGCATATTCACTCATTCGCCCTTTCCATGTTTCATCTGTTTTTAAAATTGCATTCCATTTCCCCAACTCCAGTTGTTCAAGCTGAGCTTTTACCAGTGGTCCTCCATGTACAACTCCGGGCAATCCTTTACTGTACCAACCCATTCCTAGCCAGATTACCATGTCGTTCCCGCCCGTTTTTAAATAGGATGAAACATCATATGTGATTACCTGAGAACGTTTATCAAACTGTGAAACAGCCGGAGAAAGAATATCTTCGCCAACTTTTACCCCATTCAAATAAATTTCGTGATAACCCAGTGAATTGACATGCAACAATACTTTTTCTTCTGTTCCGGAAAGTGTAAATGTTTTACGCAGCATGGGAGACTCCGAAATCTCATTGTTTTGGGGAAAACCTATATAATCAGCACTCCAATCGCTTTTTTCCAATAATCCTAAAGAAAAAGTGGCAACTTCGCTCCAATCGGATGCATCGCCGGTTTCATCCCAAATCCTTACTTTCCAATAAACAAGCGACCGGGAAGCCAATTGTTTTCCGTTGTATGGTACAAGCAAACTGTTTGATGAAGAAACTTTACCTGAATTCCAGAGATCAGCATTTTGTTCAGTTAGTAAATTACTGTCACTTGCTACCAAAAGTTGGTACGCCGATTGCGAAGTTCCGTTTTTATTCGATCTAATTTTCCAGCTTAACCCGGGATTTACACTGTTTATGCCAAGTGGATTACTCAAATACTCACATCGAAGATCAAATAAATTTAAATCGATTTTTTGTTTTTGACAGCTTATTGCTAAAAGACAAGTTGCAGCAAAAGAAAAAATCAGCAGGTTGCGAATTGGTTTTTTAATTTTTGAAATCATGGTTTGATTGAAATAGGTTTATAAATATTTTTGTTTTAATAGAATTTCAATGAAATTAAATTACAAATTTCTCACATAAATCTACTCGATTTATACCAACATTTTGTATGTTGACTAAACAGTTAAGCAAATATAATCCAGATCATTTATATGGGTGAGCAATTAATAATGTATTTTGTCTAAAATTCCCGAAGTATTTAAGTAGTAAATACAATTAATTTAAAAATGTGTTTATACAGAAAAACAAAATATTTATAATTCAAAATTATTGTCAAAATAAAATTATACTGCAATGCTAAATCATGCTGATCTTTTAAAACTGAAGCGATGGAACACCCCAACTATATATAATGGCTGGGAACAAATTACAAAATCCGATGCTGCCAAAGAAGGTTTTAACCTTGAGGAAACCCGGGATTTCATGCCGCAAATGGGTCCGATGGTGGGTTACGCGGTTACTTTGATTATTGAACCTGGCAACCCCGTACACAAGCAAAAAGTAAATGTTTGGGAGGAATATCGTGCATATATTGCATCAGTGCCGGGGCCGAAAATTGTGGTTGTGCAGGACTTGGATAAACCATCAAATTATGGCTCATTTTGGGGTGAAGTAAACAGCAATGTGCACAAGGCACTGGGTTGCGTGGGTACAATAACCGACGGCAGTATCCGAGATGTTGACGAAATGTGTAATGCTGGATTTAAGGCATTGGCGCGCCGATTATCAGTTGGACATGCTCACAGCACACCTGTAAAATGGAATTGCCAAGTGGAGGTTTTTGGTAGAAAAATAAAACCCGGACAATTGATCCATGCTGATAAACACGGATTCCTTGTAATTCCTGATGACGATATTGAAATGCTGCTGGAAGCATCAATTTTCATGGACAACAATGAATGCAACACCATCATCGCTGCTGCCCGAAGTTCAGCAGGGAAATCATCTGAACAAATTTTAAAGGAATTGAACGAAGCTTCATATCTATTTGGCAAGGAAGTTAAAAATAAATTTGGAGGAAAAGGGGAATGGTGATTGACTGGTTACAAAAATCAGTTAATTCAAAAACAAAAATAAATTTGGCTATCATAAACAACTAAAAAAAGGCCGTCCAAAAAAATTGGACAGCCTTTTTAAGTATTTTCTATTAAATTAACTTATTACCATATCGGGTCACTTGGTGAAGTTTCAGAAGCCGATGCTTTTTTAGGAGTTCCAAGTAAAGTTATCATTCCTGCCGCCGTAACAGCATAGAATCCAGCCTTCTTAATTGCCTGTTTCCTGTTAATCTTCTGATCAACTGCAGGTACTTCTGTTTGCGTTTTTTTCTTATTTTCCATTGGAATTTATGTTTTAAATATTACTAATCTGTTTTCAGTTTATTTGGAGTTTAATACCCGTACGTTTGCCATTTTCAATTACCTGAAGCATATAAATGCCAGATGTAATACCATTTACATTTATCCGGTTGGTTGTAGCTTTATCAAGATTCCTTACCAAAACTGAACTTCCACGAATATCGAACAATTTAGCTATGGCATTATTTTCAGAAACACCGCTTACTACAATTTCATCCCTTTCCATCCAGGCATTTATTTTATTATCAATGGATTCATTTAAAGCTGTTACCTGTGCATTTCCAGATACATGTAAATAAAAGCGACCAGTTGACATTTCATTGGCTGTTATTGTAGTCGTATATTGGCTGTTTACATCACTAAAAAGTGTGGTTTTGTTTAAAAGCCTGTCTTCCAAAATAATACTACTTTTTTCAGGAATGCTAAGCATCTGAGCAGTGAATGTTACCTCCCCTCCTGTAGGAAAATTAATCCCAACTGGTATAATAATCTCTTCAGATGATAATACAGGAAGACATTGCAAACCAAAATTAACATTGTTGTCATAAACAAGCTTAGTAAAAATAGAGAAGGAAGGATCTGCTTTGAAAACACCTGCATCATAACCAACGTCAAGACCTTTTGTTCCTTTAGAAAGGAACTTTATTTCGGTTGAAGACTTTTTCGTAGAAGAAGAAGCAAGTAGTTTAATTTCAGGAATAATAACTCCAGATTTAAGAGAAACGGTGGGCTGATGAACCTGCATTTCAGGTAGGAAAACTAAATCTCCACCTCCAATAACCGATTTTACAAAAAATCCTTGTCCAATAGTAGCAAATTCAGATCCTTGTGCATTGTTAATAGTTTGATAAGCAGCTCCGTCCCATACATAAATAGAAACATAACTTGGTTCCAATACATTTTCATTGATACGTAAAAAACTATTGGTTCCGGAAAGGTCATTTAATTTAATTGCAGAAGTGTAAGGATTACCCACAAGGTTCCATCTGTATCCGGTAACATCAAGAGGAACATTAACAGAACTTCCTGTGACAGCTCCGTTATAAAGGACATAGGTATCTGAAGTAGTTCTGATTGCATAACCATAACCCTTTTCAATATTTTCTGTTGTAGAATTAGTGAAATATGTATTCCAATCGTCATCAGTTGTATTATAATTCATCATTCCTCTCGAAACGACATCTTTAGTTGGGATAATTGCATCATTATTTGAAAGAAATTCAGAAATGGGTTGTTCAACAGGAGATCCAACATAGTGCCATAGATTTTGAGTCATATATCTTTCAATTTCAGCAGTTCCAGTGCCGGATATTAAACCAGCGATTACAGATCCTGTTCCGGTTTCATCAGATTTAAGCACCAATCCATTTGCAGTATTGTTTACAAACTCATCATAAACTGTCAGGCTACTTCCAGGGTTAATCGTAAGTGTTGCCCCTGATTCCATAGTAAGATTTAGGCACTCAGCAATAGGAACCTGCATAATAACTGGATCATTAGGTGTAGCTGCAGGAATTAATACTTCGGTACCAGAGACTGGCACAACATTACTTGACCAATTTCCAGCATCATTCCAATCCGCACTGACGTCACCTTCCCAAACTGCCGAAGTAACTTCACTTACTAAAATGTCATCAACAGCCCATCCCCAATCGTATTCGCCAAAGAAATTCCACTTAAATTTTACTTGTGATTGATTTGCTACCTCTGGAATTACCTGATTGAAAATTTCAGGATTTGAAGTAGATTGTTCCCATTTTTCAATCTCAAACCAGTTTGCGCCATTGTCAATGCTATATGACAAGGTTGCAGCTGATAATTCATAATAATTAAAAAAGTGAGTAAAACGCAAATTCACAGAACTGTAGGAGGTAAGGTCAAAGGTTGGGGAAATAAGATCGGCATTTTGCACTCTACCCGCTCCATATGCATCACTGTTTAAAATTGCATAGTTTCCGCTAAGATCGGGAGATGCTGGACTCCATACAGCCGTTCCAAACTGCCAAATATCACCATCCCCTTGAATATCCACCTGAGTCCAGAATACAGGAATTGTGGTATCATCAAATGGTTGCTCATATGGCAACACACTAATTTGTGCATTAACCATCAATGAGATAAACATTGTCAAAAACAGAAGTAAATGTTTCATAATGTAATTTATTAATATTGTTTGAATGAATTTATTTTGTTTTTATTATTGCTGTAATTCAATACTAATTGGTTAAGTTCAAAAATAAGGTAAAAATCATTAATATAAAAGTATACTTATTTTTTCTTAGAATTCAAAGTTAATAACTTCTTGCAAAAAACGAAGATTCTTACAAATATAAAATAAAATTCAACAATTTTACTCCTATCTATCAATTAGTTGGTTAAGTGAATCTATTCGTAAAATCTATATTTTAACAGATTTACATTTTTCGACACATTATGCACATTATTTGGAAATATTAGTTACAATCACATCTCAATCCAAACTTCTTTATTCCATCAAATCCGCTACATTGTCGTAAATTTTCATGATTGATGCAGCAATCATTTCTATATCAGCTTTGGTTCCCAACAATATTTTGTGATGGATGCACACCGATTCTTCAAAATGAACACGGTCACAAACAGGCAAATCAAAACGTTTTGGGTTGATGGCTGCCCAATATTCATCGCTAAGTTTATGACGGCAGGGCTTTGTATGAGGTACATAAAGCGAGCATTTATTCAAAGGCTCGTAACTTGCCGAAACCTGTATCCCGATTTCAGCTGTCAAAGCTTCCCTGAATTTGGCAACCGGCAAACCTTTAAATTCGTTTTTAAAATAACGGAAGGCAAAATTAAAATAAGCTTCTTTTGTTTCCCTTTCATCGCGTTTCATAGGTTTTACACCTGGCAAATCAGCTAATAAAGAATTTAGGTAAATTCCATTTGCATCCCTTGTTGCATTTTGTTCCGGTAATCTTTTTAATGCTTCTACTAAAATGGCTGCCTGAAATTCGGTAATCCTGAAATTCCCGCCCTGATAAAAATTTCCCTGGTCGGAATAGAGACCAGCACCTTTGTCAACTTCTTTGTTCATGCCTTCAGGACGGCGGCCACAGTTGCGCAATGCATCCAAACGTTCCGCTATTTCAAAATTATTGGTTGTAAGAACTCCACCTTCACCTGCAGTTAAATGTTTCGACAATTGAAAACTAAAACTTCCCACATCGCCAATGCTTCCGGCTTTTTTGCCGTTCCACTCGCCACCGTGTTTGTGGGCGCAGTCTTCAATAACATACAAATTGTGTTTTTTGGCAATCCTCAAAATTTCATCCATATTGGCAAAACTGCCATATAAATGCACCGGAACAATTGCTTTTGTGCGCGGAGTAATTGCTGCTTCCACTGCTTTTGGATCGATGCACCACGTATCTTCGCAAACATCAACAATAACCGGGGTTGCATTCACGTCAAGAATGGTAGCTGCTGTTGCCTGCCAGGTTAAACCGGGTAAAATAACTTCGTGGCCAACGCCAATTCCACAAGCCTCGAGCGCCATTTGTAATGTAACAGTTCCGTTAGCTGCTGAAATTGCATATTTAACTCCCGAATATTCTGCAAAATCCTTGTTGAACTCTGTTTCTTTTGGGCCGTTATATGACCAAACTCCGCTGTTCAGTACTTCGAGCAAAGCTTTTTCTTCTTTTTCGTCCCACACCGGCCATTTCGGCCATGGATTTGTTTTGGCATCGCGCACTGGGGAACCGCCTTTTATTGCAAGTGAATTCATACTTTTTATTTATTAATGATTATTGATTATTTTGTTAATTAAATACCGTAGTCTTGATACTTGTTTCTTGATTCTAAATTCTTGATACTTGATACTTGATACTTAATTCTTAATTCTTAATTCTTAATTCTTGATACTTGATACCGGATACTTGATACTCGATACTCGATACTTGATTCTCATATCTCACCTCTTATGTCTTGTTCCCAATTATTTTTCAGTATTAAAAATTGTCTTGTTCTTAATCAACGGTTTCGCCCAGAAACTTATGCTTAAAATATATGTCAAAGTGATAAACACAAATGACATTCCTCCCCGTAAACCAATCGCATCGCCCAGAACGCCCACAATGAGCGGGACTATTGCACCACCAATTATTCCGGAGCATAGTATACCTGAAAAAGCGCCGTGATTACTTGGCAGTGAATTCAATGCAAGTGAGAAAATAACAGACCACATTACAGATGCAAAAAATCCAACTCCAATAAATCCATAATAGGCTGTCATTCCGTTGCCGGTTAACAGTGCAGTTGCCAGCGAAATCATTGCGGCAATAGAAAAAATACGCAACACAATTTTGCTGTCAATAACCTTTAACAAACCCAAACCAAGAATACAGCCAACAGTGAGCAAACCCCAAAACCACGAAATTGCTTTTGCGCCTTCCACTTCAGGATTCATACCATGATAATCTGCAAGAAATTTCGAAATCCAGCTTGCAACGCCTTGTTCAGTGCCTACGTATGCAAAAATTCCAAAAAAGAAAAGTATTACAGTTTTGTTTTTAAGCAGTATTTTTATTGTACCTAAATTCCCAACTTTCTCCTCTGCATTTAGTTCAACTTTCGGGAATTTTGAAACCAGGACAATAATTACCATTGCAAACGCGATTACACCAAAAATCCAGTAAATGGAAACCCATTTCAGGTTTTCGGGGACAAGTTCGTTTAAAGTTGATAACAGTAAGTTTGAAGTATTCCCTGCCGAAAGATTTGTAACCAGATAAGAATACATCAATGGGCTTAAAAAAGAGGCTCCACCAAAAAATAACTGTGCGAGTACAGATGTAAATGCAAAATGCTCTTCACCGCCCGACACCCGCAGCAAAGGATTAATTGCTACCTGCAAAACGGCCATTCCCATCCCGATCATAAACAACGAGATCAGATAAATTCCAAATGACGGGAAAAATGAAAACAGAAGTGCTCCCGCTGTGGCAAGCGCGAAAGCTGCGGTTATTACCTTTTTTTCCCTGTATTTTTCTGTTAACATTCCGGCCGGAACCGACATAACACCATAAGCGATAAAAAACGAAAAATTCAGGAGTCCCGCCATTCCTTTACTCACACTAAAACCCTTGATAACCTCGGGAACCAGCGGGCCAATAATATTGGTAAGGAACGAGATGACAAAAAAGATAAAAAAGATGAGGACAACGATGAAATAATTTCTTTGCATGATTTACAGTTTATTTTAAAGTAACTTTTTCAACATTCCACCCGCGAACTTCAACTACAGGTTTTTCTCCTTTAAAATCGGAAAGGAAAAATTTAGCTTCGTATGTACGTTCTTCACCGGGAAGCAAAGTCACATAATTATCGTCCCAATATATTGGCAAAATGGGTTGCATTGTTTCCGGATCCAACACATCGAGAAAATTGAAAAAAGCTAATGCTTCGGTATTGTTTTTTATGTTTAAAGTAACTTTGCCAAACTCGTTTTCTTTTGCGTATTTGTAATCATAATCAAGATTTATTATCGGAAGTTTGTCAAGAGTAGTGTAATCGGCAAACGATTTTGTTGGCGTATAAAATGGCCACTCCAGCTTTTTTGCAGCTTCATAATCCAACACATCTTTTTTTGTTGAAAGCCAGTAAATACTGTTATCCACTTCTTTATTTTCTGAATTATAAATTCTTAAATCAAGAAAATAAACAGGAGTCAGGTTTTTGATTTCAGGCAGTTTATAAATGAATTTCGAAATGTTGGAAGGAATATCGCCAGTCCACTGGTCAGCAAAAATTTCTTTTGAGTTGATATCGAAAATCCTGATTTTTACAGTGAGGTTATTTTGTTCGTTCAAATCTTCGTTTGCCAGATAAATATCATCGAAACCATAACGATAAATGGCATGTAAAGGTGTACAGGCTTTTTTCACACCATAAAAAGAACCGTTGGGTTGCAGGTACGTATCATACAACTGCCAGATTAATTTTGGCCATGCCGAGTTCAACTGCCACTGCACAAGTCCGGTACTTTTTGGTTTGTGCGCAATAAATGCCTCAAACTGCGGGCGCATGATTTCGTAGTTGTTTACCTGTGCTTTATAGGAAAACTCTTCCACATCCGATGATTTTCCGTAGCGCTGGTCTATTGCGGAAATATCGCGGTCGAGCGAGGTAAACTGGTTGCGGCCAGTGTGGTATTCCCAGTAGTTTTTATCGATAGGCCAAAGCGCTTCTTCGGGCATCATTTTGCGCAACGAGGCTAGCGGAGCGATACTTGCGCCTGGACAGGTTTCGGTATTAAAACCGTAAGCTCCGCCAAGCAACGTATCCGTAAACCAATAATGGGGAGGAGTCCAGGCGTAAGGCCCCAACATTTTCATTCCTGTCGGCCCACTGATATCGCTAACCAAAGGAACTTCGGCAACAATATTATTGTCTTCTGTTCCGGCACCACCTGCGGAGGTAATGTACGTGCGCGATGGATCGTATTTATCAAAAAGTGAAATGTACTTTCTTTCCAGATCGGGATGCGGAAGTTTGTCGCTGCCCAGCATCCACACATAAATACTGGGGTGATTGCGTAACCACAACATTTGGTCTTTCCATGAATCGGCAAGCAACTCAATGTCAACCGGGGTAACAGCGCCGCCGTATTTTTCATGGCATGCTTTGCCCAGATATTCTTCCCACTCCCAGATGCAATTCCAACCGATCATAACCAAAATGCCATATTCATCGCACAAGTTGTATAAATCTTCATCTTTCCCCCAAAAACCTTCACACCTGATGCTGTTTAAACCCATGTGCCTGATATACCGCATTTGCGCTTCAACCGATTTGCGGGTGTCGCGCAGGAAAATATCATCGGCCCAACCGCCTCCTTTCAGCAACACAAATTTTCCGTTTATTTCGAATGCCCGGTTTTTATCGTCATTCAGATAGCTGCTTATTTCCCTGATTCCATATTTTTTCTCAACCTGATCAACAATTTCGTTCCCAACAATAAATTCAGTTTTCAGGTTATATAATTTTGCATTTCCCATTCCGTTGGGCCACCACAATTCAATATTTTTTACTGATAACTGAGCAAATTCAGCAGGATCTAATCGAACCGATAAAGTATCATTTGCAGGTACAACAACCTTTTTCTCCAATTTTCCAACTTCGAAATCAACACTAAAAGTTCCTTCAACGGGTTTGTCGGTGCTGTTTACAATTTCGGCCTGAATATAAAGTTCGGCAGCGCTTTTCGAAACCGTATCGACTTTGGCATAAACAAACGGGCTCCGAATTTTTACCCCATCATTTATTTCAAGAAAAACTTCCCTGAAAATCCCCATACTTCGATCGGTTGGTAGTGGGTTCCAGTCGCAGAAACCAAGCAAATATTCGCCATCAGCATATTGTGAAATTTTTAATGCAATTGTATTTTCACCGGCTTTAATGTATGGATTGATATTAAACGAAAACATGCGGAAAGAACCCGCAAACTTATCACTTTCAGCTATTTTGTTTCCGTTTATCCACAAATCAGCACGATAATTAATCCCGTTAAACCTGAGCGAAACATTTTTAAGTAAATCATCCTCCGCTATTTTAAATGTTGACCGATACCACCAGGGTTTCTGAAACTGTGATGGGTCCATGTTTTTCATGTTAATACCAAAAGTGGCATCTTCAATAACTTTGAAATCGGAAAGAGCGCCCATTACGGTTCCGGGCACCACACCTTCATACCAACCGGAAACATCAAAACCTTCCTCCGAAATGGCTTTATCTTCTGTTCCTGCCAGCTTTTCACTTGACTGGATTTTCCAATCCGATTTTAGCGAAAAAACCTGTGCCTGTTTCTTTGGTTCAGGTTTGGTACAGGAAGTAATAAGTATCAAACCCGTGAAAAAAATCCAGACTGCATTTAAAAATTTATGTTGTATCATAAAATATATGTGTAAATGATTAATTATTAACTATTTTGCATACAAATGAATATGAACAAAGAAAAGCCGGATGCCTTTAAAAAACTTCGGTTATTTTAATCAGTTTACATTATCTTTTAACTTTTCATTTGGTTTTTAAAAACTATTTTCGCAATTCAGGTTAAGATTCTTAAAGTCCTGTTCAAAACAAACGATTTAAAATTCTGACAGATGAAAACAACTTTTTCCTTATCCGTTTTACTGAGTTTACTGCTAATAGTTGCAAATAATGGCAATGCACAAACAAGTTCGAAACAGCCTGTCGATTATGTAAATCCGTTTTTGGGAACCGATTTCTTTGGGCATACTTTTCCCGGGCCTTGTTTGCCATACGGACTGGTGCATGTTGGCCCCGACACAGGAACTCAGGGCTGGAGCCACTGCGCCGGATATGTTTATTCTGATAATTCGATTATCGGATTCAGTCACACCCATTGGAGTGGCGTTGGAATGGTAAATGGCGGCGAAGTGATGCTGATGCCAACGGCAGGCGACAAGCTAAAAGTAATTCCCGGGACTGAAAAAAATCCTGAAGATGGTTACCGTTCGCGATTTAACCACAGCGACGAAACTGCTTCGCCCGGATATTATTCGGTTTTATTAAAAGATTATAATATTAAAGTTGAACTGACGGCAACAAAACGTGCAGGTTTCCATCGATATACTTTTCCAAAAACGGATAACGCAAAAATCATCCTCGACCTTGGCCACCAGATTGGAGAAATGAAATCCGCCGATCTTTCGGAACTTCGAATAATAAATAACAATCGCATTGAAGGAGCAAAAAGTGCCGGGCTTGGAAAAGTTTATTTTGTTGCCGAATTCAGCAAACCATTTCGTTATTACGGAACTTTTGATGCGTCGTATGTTACACCCGAATCAGGCGGAAGTATCTGGCCTTATAAAAACGGAGAAAAAGGAGATAAAATTGGCGCTTTTGTAACTTACGAAACAGAAGAAAACGAAGCAGTTCTTGTAAAAGTGGGCATTTCGTACACAAGTGTTGAAGGTGCGCGTCTTAACCTGCAGACTGAAATTCCGGACTGGGATTTCGACAAAGCAAGAAATGATGCCGCAAAAATCTGGGGCAACGAATTGTCAAAAATTGAAATCGATGGGGCAACGGACGACCAAAAAGAAATTTTTTACACCTCGCTTTACCACTCATTTCTGGCACAATATATTTCGCAGGATGTGGATGGAAAATATATCGATTCCGACGGCAAAATCCATGTTGCAAAAGACTTCGATTTTTACGGTTCGTTTTCGTGCTGGGATACCTACCGTTCGCAACACCCCCTTTTAACGCTCACTGCACCTGAACATGTAAATGATTTTATAAAATCGATTGCCGCCAAAACCGAACATTACGGATGGCTGCCTGCCCAGCATTTTCTGAATGTGTTTGGCGAATCGATGGTTGGCGACCACCTCATTCCTGTAATTGTTGATGCCTACATGAAAGGGTTTCGTAATTTCGATGTAAAATTTCTGTACAAGGAAATGAAAAGGAAGGCGCTAGAAAATCCAACAGAACCAAGATTGGCGCATGCCGGCCGCTCGGGACTCGATTATTTCATAAAACTCGGTTATACTCCTGTTGATAAAGTTTCAGAATCGGTGCCAAACACGCTTGAACTGGCTTATGACGACTGGTGTATCGCACAACTGGCAAAAGAACTTGGCGAGAAAAGCGATTATGAATTGTTTATGAAAAGGGCCGGAAACTATGTCAATCTGTGGGATGCCGAAACGCAATTTATGCGCCCCAAAAAAGCTGACGGAACCTGGCTGGAAGCCATAAATGGCCGCGAACAGGAAATTGTTACCGAAGGAAATCATCATTACTATAAATATTTCGACCCGTTGCTGGTGGGCCGCCGTCCAAACCGCTATTATACCGAATCGAATGCATGGCAATACATTTGGTCGGTGCAGCACGATCCGCAGGGTTTGATAAATCTGTTTGGGAGCAACGAGGCATTTGTAAAAAAACTCGATACTTTTTTTGAAATGGACCCAAATATTACTCCACCGAAATATGTGGGAGTTGTGGGAACAATCGGGCAGTATGTTCACGGCAACCAGCCTTCGCACCATGTTGCATATTTGTACAATTATGCCGGCCGGCCCTGGCTTACACAGGAACATGCCCGTCAGGTTTGCGAAGAACTTTACCGTAGCGGCCCCGGCGGTTTGTGCGGCAACGAAGACATGGGTTCGCTTTCATCGTGGTATGTTTTAAGTGCGATGGGAATTTATGCAGTTACTCCCGGTTTGCCTGTTTATATAATTGGAAGCCCAATGTTTGGCGAAGCAAAGCTGAAAGTTGCCGGAAACAAAACGTTTGCAATAAAAGCGCTGAACAATTCAAAAGAAAACAAATACATACAATCGGCCACTTTAAACGGAAAGCCATTAAACCGTACTTGGATTGGGCATGACGAAATACTTGCAGGTGGCGAACTTGTTTTTAAAATGGGTGCCGAACCAAATAAAAAATGGGGAGTTGGAAAAGATGCTGCACCGGCTTCGATGAGTTTGGCGAAGTAGCGAGCCGCAACCTTACGTTCTGTCACATTTCATGCAGAGTGTGTTTGTGATCAGTGGAAATAGTTCTTTGATGCCGGCGGCATCGCATGTTTAACCATAACTATAATTCTAAAAACCACGTGAAAGGATTTGCATGGGAGCAGAGGAATCAGATTCCATCTGTATTTGTACAGTTGTGATCAGATGGAATCTTTAGCTATTAAATTGAATAAGGATTCCATCTTTCATCATTGAAGCTGATTTACATTTTTATAACTACGGTTTTCAAACTAACCTTAAAGATGGAATCCGAACTTACAGACGTGCACCAGCCTTGGGAAAGAAAGCACCATAAGCACTTACATGGAAATCAGATTCCATTTTTAACTATACAGTTTTGATCGGATGGAATCTTTAACTATTACAATTGTTTTTGATGCCGGCGGCATCGCATGTTTATAGAAAAGTTTGTGCATGCAGCCGTTCGACCCTGGCCAGGGTCGCATTATTTCTTATTGATTATCTTTCTATAAACATTTGAACCCGCCGGGTTCAATAATTTACAACGATGAGATTTTCTTTTCGTTAGATGACAAATTCCCTGTTAATAATTTAATTTTCTCATTCAGAATTTTTGCGCAGGAAAATTATGAGTTGCAAACTCCAAACAGCTTACCCCTTGGGACAAACGACGGGCAGGTGATAGTAAATTATTTAGTTTCATTTATTCCAACATAATATAAGTCAAATCCCCCGAGCCCACCAGGTCTGTTTGACGAAAAAATCATCATATCGTTTTTAATGTCATTATATTTTTTAAAAATTGGTCTGAACTCATCAAACTCACTGTTTATTTTTTCGCCAAAGTTTACCGGAGAACTCCAGATTCCCTGAACATTGATACTATACCAAAGATCATATCCTCCGAAACCTCCTTCTCTATTGGATGCAAATACCATAAAATTATCGACCACAAAAGGACATTTATCGTCACCATTGCCTTTCATTTCAACCAACTGACTACTTTGTGTATTGTTTTCAGAACTCAGAAATTCTTTAACAGAAGTATTTACCGGAATTTCCTTTTGGTAAATCTTATAATTCCCGGTACTGTTTGAGCAATAATAGATTTTATCGCCTTCAATCGAAATATATCCTTCACTAAATTTATCGGTGTTAATTAACTTCAAATCAAATGGACCTGACCATTTGTATTCAATGAATTTATTTTCATATGTAGGTTCTTTTACAATTTCATGTAACCAGTATTTAATATCCAATTCATTTATATCCCCCTGAGCATAAAAAAATATAAATTCATCATCACGGGGATCTGATGATTTTGGTAAAATATACGGTCCGAATTCATTACCCTTCGTATTCATATTATCAATTACATCACTTAAATAACTATGTGCCGACGTAATACCAGCACTCTCTCTAATAGTTACAACATCTTCATCAAAAGGGTAACTCATTTCAAGTGTAAAAATATTAAAATCATAATTTTTCCCTTTGGAGTTTCGGTTAGACGAAAAAATCAAGGTAAACATATCATATTCTCCGGGAGGGCTACTGGAATTGTAATCGTCAAATTTTGAATTAACCATTACCAAATTTACAGGTTCAATTGGAAATCCATGTTCTGATTTTAATTCAATGTCAGGACTACAACTAAAAACCAATACAAAAAAGGTTATTAGCAGAAGGCCTTTTTTAATATTAACATTATTCATTTTCTATTGATTATTGTTGGTGATATTTGCATCCTCGCCTCGGTATAGCACGATTGCATCGTTTAGCACAACTTATAAGCATTGCATAAACTTAAATTCATAAACTTAAGAAATTACTTTCATAAAACGACGTGATAAAATTGTGCAGGTGCGGGTGGCAGGTAACGGTTGGTACATGTTGCCGGGGCGGATTTCGGAGAGCGTTCCTGTCCGAAGGACACGGAACTGCGAAACGAGAATCCGCAGTTGGCGTACCACCGAATCCGCCCTGCAATATGTACTTTGTTAGCAAGCGTTTTTTATTATCTACTTATTTGTAAAACAATAAATCTGCATATTCATTACTCAGTTTAAGAATGTTTTTATCTATTTGTATTTCAAATCTTTTACTTGCAATTGTCGAGAAAAATAATTTTTCAAATTGCATCAAATGAGATTTTTCTGAAAACATAACAGTTTGTCTTCCATCGGAAATATTAACAGAATCTTTTTCGTCAAGGAAAGAAGACATAAAAGTATTAACAACAGAGGCTTCAAAGGGTAAATCGAATTTAAAATCATTGAAGTCCCATTCTATTTCATTTGAATTTTTAAAGAATGTGACAGTTGGATTTTTGTCAACGGGAGGATAATAAATTTGATTAGATTCGGATTCGGTTATTTCTATTAAATTCCATTTTCCATATAAATCAGTTTCAATATTTTTAATCTCAAAGTCAGGTCGTTTATAGAGTTCAGATTCAGAATCTGATTGTTCACAAGAACTACAAATTATTAAAATTGCGATTGTTAGTTTTAAAATTTTCATGTCTATAAAATTTAAAGTTTTTTAAAGTTCAAAATGCTTGCTAACATATGTATACCCGCCAATTGCGGGTATCACTCTATTACGCGCAAGTTTTATTTATTTGTTTTGAACTGCTTTTTGCGGAATGTTCGGTTTTGAGCCGGGTTGTTTTGTTCATACTGTTTGAATTAATTTGATTGTTGTTTCATATGTAAATATTATTTCATTATTAGAATGTTCATTCTAAAATAATTAAACATTGGGTTGTTTTTTTTCAACTCACTTTCTCTGCCGGCGTCCTGGTTGCACCGCATTTCAATCAAATAATGGCCACACATTCTATTCTTCAACCTCGCGGGGAATTAACCCTGACAGGTCTTGGAGGCCTGTCAGGGTTAAAACAAGCCGGGTTATTCTGCCGGTGGAGGGGTTGGTCCTGGTTCGGGTTCTTCTTCGGTGTGAATCAGCCGGGCGTAGGTTTTACGCAGTTCGTCGAGCTGGTTAAAGAGGGTGAGGAGAACTTCAGTCGGCATAAAATTGGCGGACTGTTCGAGGGCGGTACAAAACTGGTTGTAGCTTTAAGAAACCTTATTTTCTATTCATATTTTCCTTAATAGCCAATATTAACACCCTGAAAACCTTACTAACCTTTTTTCATTGGGAAAATCAGACGTGCTAATAAGGTTAATTTCAGGGTAAAAGGGAATATTGTTTTAATGATTATCGGTTTTATGACCTAACACCGAAGGTGTTTTATTTTCATAACCTTAGGTCGTTGACCTAAGGCCATTGAACATGCTTTAGCAACTGCCTGAAAGGCAGGACTATTTCAATCGTTCAGAAAAAGTCATATACTAAATGATATAAACGTCCGTACGTAACTCATCTTTTTTTTATTGTCCTGCCTTTCAGGCAGATGTTTGTTCGTTTCTGTCCTTCCGCAGGTCGTTGACCATGCGGTTATGAATGTGTTGACTTTTCAAGTCAAAATATTTCTGACCAAATATAATCTTCTAAAATCCCCATTTTTGTTGGGATTTAACACCAAAGGTGTCTTATTTTCATAACCTTAGGTCAACGACCTAAGGACATTGAATCCCGCACTCCAACTGCCTGAATTGAAAATCGACGGAGTCAAAGGCAGGACTCAGAAAAAGTCATATACTAAATGATCCGTAACTCATATTTATTTTATTGTCCTGCCTTTCAGGCAGATGTTTGTTCGTTTCTGTTCTTCCGCAGGTCGTTGACCATGCGGTTATGAATCCCGATAGTTATCGGGAGACTTTTCAAGTCAATAGACCTTTTGGGTCTCATTCCGGACAACCATTCTATTTTATTAAGATTTCAAAAATGGAAATAAGGTTTTATTATTTGACTGGCTATAGTACAATTACCCCGCGTTCTTCTATTGCCGTCAGTTTCAACTGACGGTTTATTTAAAAAATATAAAGCCGGGCTTTAGCCACATTATGTTTGGGCTAAAGCCCGGTTCGCTTTTGTTGCTCTGTCTTAACCCCCGATAAATCGGACAGATTTTCCCAAAAGGTTTGAGTTCATTTCGATATTTTCACTTTGAGTTTTTTGAGGGATATTCAACAAAAATGATTCATTGATGGAAGATGAAGGGGTATTTTCGTTTACCCCT
>JBGSMW010000101.1:0-45023 GCA_041739985.1 Draconibacterium sp.
TTTTGTTGTGAATTACGACTTGCCTGAAGTTCCTGAAAACTACGTTCACAGGGTTGGGAGGACAGGCCGCGGCACAAAAAAGGGCCAGGCAGTTTCGTTTTGCAGCAGCGAGGAAAAAGATATTTTAGCCGAAATTGAAACCTTTCTCGACAAAGACATTATGGTTATGGATATCGACAAAAATGCCTACCGCGAAACCCTCGATTTTACAAAAGACACCGATAACAACTGGAAAAAACTGATTCGCGACAACGAAAAAGAACAGAAGGAGTATTTGGCGAAAAAGAAGAGGAAAAAGTAAAGCTGATTTATAGTGGAATTTTGTTTTCAGATTCTGTGTTGAAATTTGATGAGCTATTTTGTGTTTTGCACGGATTAACATCTGTATTCCCGCATATTGCTTGTATCACTCTATTACATGCAGCAATTTCTTGTTTGATTTATATTGATTTTTGAATATTGTGCGATATTTCTTTGCTGGAAAGCTTGTTCATAACTCATTGGTTTAATTTGATTATGATTTCAATTTTAAAAATTATTTGTAATTGAGGTTGTTAATCGGTAAAATATTCCCGGGTTATTCAATGTATGACTCAAAGTAATGCGATGAATAAAGCAAACGTTAACCTAAAATTTTTTATTTACAACCCGATACTTCCGTGAACCTTAATCGTGCTTTATAATTTAGGGTTAAAAATCTCTGTTTCCTTACTTGCAAGGGAGTTCCAGAGGTTTTGGATCTTCGAAAAAATAGAGGGCCAAAACCCAATTCTGGAGGGCCAACAGGTTATCCATAAGGGTAAAATCTTAATTTATACTCAGAGAGTCAAAATCCGAGCTCAGAGCATCAAACTTCGCACTCAGAGCATCAAATTCCAGGCTTGGAGCATCAAATTCCGGGCTCGGAGCACCAAAATACATGCTTAGAGTACCAAATTCCGAGCTCGGAGCATCAAACTTCGAGCACAGAGCCCCAAATGCTCAACCTCCTGCTTTGGAAGTTTTATGTGATTAACTCTATAATATGATTGTATTTAATGCCAAAGTCAACTTAAGATTTACAAAACCTGTTTTTAAGTAAAAAAATACTATATTTAAATCCTTACAAATCAATAACATTAAACCAAAAACAAGTGAACTCTTCAATAATAATCGGATTATTGCAAAATGCTTCCATACTACTTGCTTTTGCTATACTGTATGGATTTTTCAAAATAAAAAATGTCAATAAAAAACATTTTTTTTACGAAGTTGGTGTTGGTCTTATAATTGGAGTTTTCGGCATTTTTCTCATATCAACACCGTGGATTACGGTTCCCGGAATATCCTTTGATACCCGTTCAGTATTGCTTTCGGTTTCCGGTTTGTTTTTTGGGCCGGTGCCAACAATTATTGCCATGCTGGTAACCGGTGCATACCGCATAATTATAGGTGGAGACGGAGTATATATGGGATTGGCGGTTATAGTAACTTCGGGAGCAGTTGGATTATTGTGGCGTCATTTCAGACCAACCTGGGAAAAAGGAAAATACCATTTGGAGTTAATTGCAATGGGAATTGTTGTACATGTTATAATGATTTCATGTGCATTTCTGTTACCTTCTGAAACAGTACTTACAACATTAAAATCGATAGCATTTCCGGTTATTGTAATTTACCCGTTAATCACACTGTTGCTTGGAACAGTTGTCCGTTATCAGTTAAAATCATGGAAAATAAAACAAGAACTTGATTTAAGCGAAGAACGCTGGAAATTTGCAACCGAAGGTGTTGGGGATGGCGTTTGGGACTGGAAAGTGCAAACAAATGAAGTTTACTATTCGAAATTGTGGAAGGAAATACTGGGATACAACGAATCAGAAATTGGAAACTCATTTGTTGAATGGGACAAACGCATTCATCCCAATGACAAAGAACAGGCACTTAAAAATTTAAGCAATTATTTGGAAGGATTTACTCCCGAATATAAAAGTGAACATCGATTATTGTGTAAGGATGGTTCGTATAAATGGATTCTTAGCAGGGGAAAAGTAATTGAGCGCGATAATAATGGAAGTCCTCTCCGGGTAATTGGTACTCATTCCGATATTTCAGAACGGAAGAAAGCCGATAACGAACTTTATGAAAGCAATGAAAAATTGCAGGCTTTTTTGAATAACAGTATTGATGCTATTTTATTAACTTCTCCTGATGGAAAAATACACTCGGCAAATCCTGCTGCATGTCAAATGCTGGAACGAACTGAAAAGGAAATTTGCACACTTACTCGTGATGAACTTGTTGACACAAGTGATCCCCGATTATTAAAACTTATTGATGAACGCACAAAAACAGGAAAAGCAAATGGAGAGATAACCATGTTTAGGAAGGACAAAAAGCACTTTCAGGCTGAAATCTCAACTGCACTGTTCAAAAACGGGGATGGGTTTACTTATTCAAGTTTGATAGTCCGCGATATTTCAGAAAGAATAAAATCACAAGAAATTATACGTTTAAATGAAGAACGTTTTCGTCTGATTTCAAGCGTTATATCTGATTACATGTTTGAATCGAGAGTTTCAGAAAAAGGAAATCTTGAACTGGTTTGGACTTTTGGCGCATTTGAAAGTATTACAGGTTACACGCCTGACGAATTTATTGCAATCGGAGGATTTAGAGCAACAATTCATCCTGAAGATATAACAATTGACGAAAAAGACTTTGAAAAACTTCAAAGAAATCAAAATGTTGTAACTGAATTAAGAACTTTTACAAAATATGGCAAAATAGTATGGATAAGAGTTTATGCCCAACCCATTTGGGATAACATAAAGCAAAAACTAATCGGCATATATGGTGCTGTTCAGGACATAACAGAACGAAGGAATATTGAAAAAGCCCTTACCTCCAGCGAGGAAAAATTCAGAAAAGCATTTAAGACAAGCCCCGACTCCATTAACCTTACCAGGTTCTCAGATGGAACCTTTCTGGAAATAAACACAGGTTTCGAAAAAACTATTGGATATACACAAGAAGAAATTATTGGAAGGTCATCCGTAACATTAAATATTTGGAATAATCCTGACGACCGTAAGAAACTTTTAAAAGGACTTGAAGAAAAAGGATTTGTTGAAAATTTAGAAGCTGAATTTGTATCAAAAAATGGCGAGATTATAAATGGATTAATGTCGGCGAGTTTGATTGAAGTAAATAATGAAAAAGCAATTTTATCGATTACCCGGGACATTACGGAACGCAAAATAATTGAAACAGAAATCAGGAAGTTAAATGAAGAGCTGGAAGAAAAAGTCAAATTGCGAACGAATGAGCTGGAGATAAAAATATCAGAGATTCAACGAATGAATAAATTGTTTGTTGGCCGTGAGTTGCGAATGAAAGAATTAAAAGAAAAGTTGAAAGAATTGGAAAATAGTGTGAAGGGTAAAACTAATAATTAGGTAATGAAAAATAGAGTCATCGACATCATTGATTTTGAAAAAGTAAATGTATTGCTCGAAGGGTTTAATAAAACAACAGGATTTGTTACAGCAATTCTCGACCTTGATGGAAACGTACTTTCAAAATCAGGTTGGCAGCCAATTTGTACCGAATTTCATCGAATTCACCCTGAAACAGCTAAGAGATGTAAAACAAGCGATACTGTTTTGGCCGACAAAATGGCATTTGGAGAAAAATATCATTTTTACAGATGCTTAAATGGACTTGTTGATGTTGCTATTCCCATTGTTATAAAAGATGAACACATTGCAAATCTTTTTACAGGTCAGTTCTTTTTCGAAAAACCTGATTATTCTTTTTTCATTAATCAGGCAAAAAAATACGGATTTAACGAGAAAACTTATCTTGATGCCCTTGAAAAAGTCCCGGTTGTGTCGGAAGAAACTGTTAAAACTGCGATGGAATTTCTTTTAAATATGACTGAATTAATTGTTGATCTGACTATTCAACAAATGGATCAAATTCAATTGAATAATGCCTTTCATGAAAACCAGCTTAAATTAAAAGAGCAAAATTACGAACTTCAAAAGGCCATTGAAAATGCTGAAAAAAGTGAGAAATACCTCGATAATGTAATCAACAACATGGGAGACCCTGTTTGTGTTAAAGACGACCAAAGCAGAATTCTAATTGCCAACGATGCTTTTTGTAACATTTTTAATTTGTCACAAGAGCATATTATCGGCAAAACACTTGCCGAATATGTTCCTGCTGTAGAGCGTGAAAGCTTTTTAAGAATTGATAAGCAGGTGCTTGCTGATGGTATAGAATATATTAATGTAGAAACACTTACGGCAGAAAAAGACCAGACCCTCACAATTTCCACAAGAAAGACAAGGTATATTGACCAAAGCGGGCGGAAATTTCTTATTGTAGTAATTCGCGATATAACAGAACGAATACTGGCAGAAGAACAAAAAGCTAAAATATTTGAACGTTTTGAAAAAATTTCGGCTAATGTGCCCGGGGCAATATTTGAATTTTGTCTCCACCCCGATGGAAGTTATTTTATTCCTTATATCAGTAGTGGAATAAAAGAATTATACGAAGTTACTTCTGAAGAAGTAAAAACCGATGCCTCAAAAATATTTAATCTTGTTCATCCTGACGACCAAAATAATTTTTCTAATTCAATTTCTGAATCTGCTGAAAAACTTTCAACCTGGCATAGCGAATACAGAGTTATTCTTACATCGGGTAAAACAATTTGGATAGAAGGAACATCAACTCCCCAAAAAAAAGAGGATGGAAGTATTATTTGGTATGGATATATAAACAATATAACCGAACGGAAACAAGCAGAAAAAGAGTTAATTGAAAGCAAATTATTTTTCGAACAATTATTTATTCAATCATCTACAAGCACCCAGTTGCTCGATCATGAAGGTTGGTGTATAAAAATAAATCCAAAACTTTCGGAACTTTTTGGAGTTTTACCCGAACACATTGAAGGCAGAAAATACAACATCTTTCAGGACAATGAAATAGTAAGAACCGGAGTTATTAATAAGATTAAAAGGGTATTTGAACAATTGGAAACGGTGAAATGGGAAGTAAATTTCGATATACAACATGCATCCGAATCAACGGGAGTGCAAGTTTCTAAACCTGAAAAGAGATGGTTTCACAACACTTCATACCCGATTTTAAATGCCAGGGGAGAATTAATTTATGTAATTATTCAACATGAAGATATCACCATCCGAAAATTAGCCGAAGAAGAGGTAATTAAATTAAACAGGAAGTTAGAGAAAAGAGTTGAGGAAAGAACTATCGAACTCTCAAACAGTCAAAATGCTTTATTAAATCTGGTGGAAGATTTAAATGAAAAATCAAACCAACTTGAAAAAAGTGCTGAAAAACTTGAAGCAAAAAATAAAGAACTTGAAACCTTTACCTATTCAGTTTCACACGACCTAAAAGCGCCACTTCGCGGAATTGATGGATATAGCCGCTTGCTTGAAGAAATGTATTCCGATAAATTACAAGGCGAGGGACTAAAGTTTATTAAAACAATCAGAGAAGGAACAAAACAAATGAACCAGCTGATTGAAGATCTTCTTTCTTATTCGCGTTTGGAACGTAGCATTTTCAGAACTTCAAGTTTTAATATTAAAAATCTAATTGAAACCATAGTTAATCTTTTAAACAATGAAATTTTAGGCACAAAAGCCACCGTGACTATAAATGTTGATAATTGCGAAATTTACACAGATTACGATGGATTATCAATTATACTTCGCAACCTGATTGAAAATGCAATAAAATTCTCCGGGAAAGTTCAATCCCCACAAATAAATATTCTTTTAAAAGAAAACGTAAATTCGCACGTATTAATTATTGAAGACAACGGAATTGGATTTGACATGAAATACCACAACCGCATTTTTGAAATATTTCAACGCTTGAATTTGCCGGAACAATACGCTGGTACAGGAATTGGATTAGCCATGGTTAATAAATCAGTGGAGAGAATGAAAGGGAAAATTTGGGCCGAAAGTTCACCCGGAAATGGAGCTAAATTTTATCTTGAAATACCAAAAAAACATAAATCATGAGTATGCAAAACATAAGTCATCCTATTTTACTTGTTGAAGACAACCCTGTGGATGTTGATTTAACCTTAAGGGCATTCAAAAAACAAAATCTAACCAACCCCATTGAAATAGCACGTGATGGAGAAGAAGCAATTAATCTGATAGGAAAATGGAAAGAAGGTAAATTAATACCAGTAGTAATTTTACTTGATTTGAAATTGCCAAAATTCAATGGGCTTGAAGTGCTGAAAGAAATAAAAACACATCCGGTTTTCAAAACGATACCAGTTGTTGTTTTAACATCTTCAGCCGAAGATTCAGATATAAACACTGCATATGAACTTGGCGCAAACTCGTACATCATTAAACCCGTTGAGTTTGACAAGTTTATTGAAGTTGCTGCTCAAATTGAATTGTACTGGACGGTTCTGAATATATCTCATATTCCTAAGTCATAAAATAAAATTTAGCTGAAATGATAAAAATCCTATACCTCGAAGACAATAAATTCGACATTGAATTAACACAAATTGAAATCAATAAAAACTATACTGATGTTAAAATTGATGTCGCAAATACAATTTACGAAGCCATTCAGCTATTGAAAACAAACCCTGACTATGATGTTGCAATTCTTGATTTAAACTTACCCGACGGAAATGGTATTGACTGCCTGTCATACATTCGTCAAAACAACCTGCTAATAGCAGTAATAATATTAACCGGTTCAGGAAACGAAGAATCGGCAATTGCGGCATTAAAGGCTGGTGCCGATGATTATTTGACAAAAAAAGAAGGTTACCTGAAAAAATTACCTGAAACATTAAATGGTGTTATTGAAAATTTCAAAAAGAATTCAGATAAAAAAGCCCGACAGTTAAAAGTGCTGTATATTGAATGGAATAAACCAGATATTGATTTTACAATCAGGCATTTGAAAAAATATGCTCCTCAAATCCAAATTGATAATGTTGCAATTGCCACCGAAGCATTACAACTTTTACCTGATTCACCAAATGAAATATGTCCTTATGATGTTGTTTTAATGGATTACCGGATGCCGGGATTAAATGCGCTTGACACAATTAAAATTATTCGTCAGGAAAAGAAACTTGCGATACCCATTGTTTTGGTCACAGGGCACGGAAATGAAGAAGTGGCAGTTCAGGCACTTAAACTCGGAGCCGATGAATATTTGGTAAAACGTGAAAATTATCTTTTTAGGGTTCCCTCTCTATTGTTGAGCGCATACCATCGCTATGAATTGGAACAAAAACAAAAACTTCTTCGCGAAAGTGAATCAAAATACCGTTTACTGGCTGAAAATTCAAAGGATGTAATATTTATTTTTGACCTGGATTTTAAATATACATATGTAAGTCCTTCCGTAAAAGAATTAAGGGGATTTGAAGTAGAAGAAGTTCTCCGGCAAGATATTTCAGAGGTACTGACACCCGAGTCATACAAAAAAATAGTACAAATAATAGATGAAATAACGCCATTGCTAAATCCCGAAAATTACAAAGAAATTAAGCCCCGTATGCTCGAACTTGAAATGTTGAAAAAAGACAAATCAACTGTTTGGGCCGAAGTAACGCTGGCTGTTTTAGCCAACGAAAATAACATACCTATTGGAATACAGGGTGCTGCACGGGATATTTCGAAAAGAAAATTGGCACTTGAAGAATTGATGAAAAGCAGGGAAGAATACAGGAGCTTTTTTGATGATGATTTGACCGGTGACTTTATCTCTCGCATTGACGGGTATCTTATCAATTGCAATAATGCCTATTTAAAAATTCTGGGATTCGAGTCACTGCAAGATGCTAAAAGTTATGATTTAAGCCTGCTTTATATTAATCCGGAACTCCATAAAAACATGCTGGAAAAATTGAATTTGGAAAAAAAACTAATTTGGTTTGAACACGACTTAAGGAGAAAAGATGGACAAATAATAAATGTTGTTGCAAACATTATTGGCGGCTTTAATAAAAACGGAGAACTAGAAACTCTAAAGGGATACATAATTGATGATACCGAGCGTAAAAAAGCAATTGAAGAACTCCGGAAATTTTCAAGGGCAATTGAGCAAAGCCATGCTTCCATTGTTATTACCGATCTGCATGGAAATATCGAATATGCAAATCCTAAATTTACTGAAGTCACAGGTTATTCATTCAAGGAATCGTTGGGTCAAAATCCAAGAATCCTAAAATCAGGAACAATGCTTCCAGAAGTTTATGCCAGGTTATGGGAAACACTGAGATCAGATAAAATTTGGACAGGAGAATTTCTGAATAAAAGAAAAGATGGCACCTACTTTTGGGAATTTGCCTCAATTTCTCCCATCAAAAACGACAAAGGAATTACAACTCACTTTCTGGCAATTAAAGAAGATATAACTGAAAAGAAAAAATATGAAGAAGAATTAATTGTAACCCGCAACCAGGCTCAGGAAAGTAATCGTTTGAAATCAGCATTTCTTGCCACAATGTCGCATGAATTAAGAACTCCATTGAATGCAATCATCGGTTTTAGCGATTTAATTGACGAAGATTTGCCAATGACAGACGTCATTCAGTTTAGTAGAATAATCAACAACAGTGGAAATCATTTACTAAATATTATTAACGATATTTTTACCATTTCTTTGTTACAAACCAACCATTCAAAAGTAATTCTTGAAGAATTCCAAATTTCCGACTTTTTTATGAATCTGATTCAGTATGCCGATATTGAACTAAAAAACAGGGAAAAACTCAACCTGATCATTTCAGTTAAACCCGACATAAACGAAGTGGAAATAAGGGTCAAAACCGATAAAACAAAGCTTTTTCAGGTATTGATGAATTATATTAAGAACGCAATTGAATATACTGAAAAAGGAGAAATTGAAATCGGATATTCAATTATTGGAAATGACATTGAGTTTTATGTCAAGGATACCGGAATTGGAATTCCTGCAAACAAAATGGATATAATTTTTGAAAGGTTCAGACAAATTGATGATACCCATAACCGAATACATGGTGGGGTTGGGCTCGGACTTGCAATCTGCTCCGAAATTGCAAAACTAATGAAAGGTGAAATACGCGCAGAGTCGGTTGAAGGCAAAGGTTCAACTTTCTATTTTTTATTAAATAACATTATTCAGAAAGAAGCTTTATCTGCACTCGCTGTATCAAAAACCATTCATCCCGATCTGAAAGGCAAAACAATTCTTATTGTTGAAGATGAAGAAACTAATTTTATTCTCCTTAAAGAATTTCTAAAAAAATCAGGGGCAAGTATCATTTGGGTAAAAAATGGAGAAGATTCCATTGAAATATGCAAAACAAATGCACAAATTCATCTGGTTTTAATGGATATCAGACTTTCGGGAATTGATGGTTTGGAAGCTTCCAAACAAATAAAAACAATTAGACCAGAGCTAAAAATCATTGCTCAAACGGCCTTTACATTTTCCAATGACCGCCAATTAATCATGAGTTCCTGGTGCGATGACTATCTACCTAAACCAATAAATTTCAATAATTTAATGAAAGCAATAAAAAAACAACTGGAATAAGAAATCTCTATCAGTTTTGCTCATCAGTCAGTAATAAATATCATTTTTATTTTTAACCTAACGGGAAACAACTTATCATTCACTATAAACTAATTGACTTTTTTAGAAACGATAAATTCAGCAAATAACTTAATTTGTTTCTTGTAATTTATAATTATTAATATGGATTTACAAATAGAAGGAAAAGTATTTATGGTAGCAGCAGCCAGCAAAGGTTTGGGATTTGGCATTGCACGCGAACTGGCAAAAAATGGCGCAATTGTATGTATTGCCAGCCGCACCAAAACAGATATTGAAAATGTTGCTGAAAGTTTACGAAAAGAAACCGGAGCAACAATTCATGCATCTGTTTTTGATGCTTCCAATGCTGAATCAATAAAAAACTGGATTGATGTTGTGGAAACAGCATTTGAAAGAATTGACGGATTGGTTGTCAATGCCGGCGGTCCGCCTCCCGGAAATTTTGATGATTTTACCGATGATGACTGGCTTGCAGCTTTTAATCTTACATTAATGAGTGCAGTTCGGTTAATTCGTTGTGTTTTACCAACAATGCGAGCAGGAGGTGGTGGTTCAATTCTTACAATAACCTCCATGTCGGTAAAAGAACCTGTGAACCGATTGTTGCTCTCCAATGTTTTTCGTTCGGGAGTTACAAGTTTGGTAAAAAGTCTTTCCAACGAGTTTGCTGCTGAAAATATTCGGGTAAATAATTTGATGCCTGGTAGAATAGACACCGACCGTGTTAAATCACTTGATAATTCCAACGCTGAAAAATCAGGAATTTCTGTTTCTGAAATCAAATTGAAAAACGAAGCTACAATACCGCTAGGCCGATATGGGAATATTGAAGAATTTGGAAAAGCAGGTGCTTTTTTGCTTTCACCGGCAGCTTCGTACATAACCGGTGTGAGTTTATCTGTTGATGGAGGGATAATGAAGACTGTGTGGTAGAGGGTACAGCGGTTTTCGAACCGCTGGTTTAAAGAATCGCGGTTAAAAACCGCGACACCCAAAACTTAAAAAACCCGAGGAAGTATAACCCCGGGCATTTCTAATCTAAATATTATCCGTAAAACTATTTCTTTTACATTACAACACCGGTAAAATTACTTTATCGATAACATGAATAACACCATTTGTAGCCTGAACATTTAGTAATGAGGACACAAGACCAGCCTCACGCCCATTGGCATCAGTAATTTCTAATGTTGAAGCATTTACATCGAAAGTGAAAGCATCGTACAATGGTTTTACAGATAAAGGACCTGCAGGAAGATCACTCGAATATACTCTTCCGCTGACAACATGATATAATAAAACATTCTTTAAAATGTTATCCGGAATGGCATCAAGGGAAGAAAATCCTTTTTCAGCAAGTAATGCAACAAAAGCATCATTGGTTGGGGCAAAAACCGTGAATGGTCCTTCCGTTGCCAGCGTTTGAGCAAGACCAGCTTTAATTACAGCCTGAACGAGTATTGAAAAAGCCGGAATACTATGCGCTACCTGCACCAAATTCTGGGTTGGCGGAAGTAATACTGCATCTACAACATGAATGATTCCATTAAAAGTGTGCAAATTTGGGATAATGACATTTGCATTGTTTACCATTATATCATTGTCTAGATTAATTTCAACCGCTGCACCATTTAAAGTTGGTACGAAACCATTTTTTAAATTGGTGGATTTTACTGTACCGCTAACAACATGATAAAGCAGGATAGGCTTTAGCTGTTCCGCAGTTAATCAGCGTATATTTCTAACACCCAAATCTTTTAATAGTTTGGCAAATGCTTCGTCAGTAGGAGCAAAAATTGTCAAATCATTGGTTACCACAGTAGAGATCAATCGGGTCTTGGCAAGTGCATATGTAAGATTAAAAAAGGTGGGCGACTTTTTCCATTTCCTTGCACTTTTGAGTTCTTTATCAACTACCTGTTCCAGATAAGTTGAATCATTAGAAATTTTTTCTAGCATTGCAACAATATCTGTTGCTTCTGTTTGCGGTTCAACCTGTGGAACCAAATCCTCATTCTTGTTACAACTGCTAAGCACCACTAATGATGCAATTAAAGCAATAAATAAAATTTTTGCATTTTCCATTTTTTTTGTTTTTTAAATTGTTTTTTAAATAATTTTGTTT
The DNA here is from genome assembly GCA_041739985.1 of Draconibacterium sp. Taxonomy (GTDB): domain Bacteria; phylum Bacteroidota; class Bacteroidia; order Bacteroidales; family Prolixibacteraceae; genus Draconibacterium. Next base: position 11,750 of record JBGSMW010000101.1, read on the forward strand.
AAAATATTTCATTAAAACATAAACAATACAATTTTGTTTAGGTTATTACATTAATATATAATCAATAATCAAATTAATTTACTTTAATTAAACTTATATTGCTCTATTTCAATATATTATATATATGTGTTAAATTTTGTTAAGTTTTCCTATTTCTAATACAAAATGTTAACAGGTGTAGAGGTTTTTGTGCTTAATAAACAAAAAAACCCGATCCGTCAACTGACGAACCGGGTTCTGTATTTCACCTTAAAAAATAATACGCTTTGTTATTTTACTTTGTCAACGATTGCTTTGAACGCAGCAGGTTGATTCATAGCCAAATCGGCTAATACTTTCCTGTTAATTTCAATTGCGTTCTTTTTCAACAATCCCATGAATTGCGAATACGACATTCCTTCCAAACGTGTTGCAGCATTGATACGCTGTATCCACAATGCACGGAATAATCTTTTTTTCACTTTTCTGTCGCGGTAAGCATACTGCTGGCCTTTTTCCCAGGTATTTTTTGCAACCGTCCAGACATTTTTACGGGAACCGAAATAACCTTTAGTTTTTTTCAGTAAATTTTTCCTTCGGGCCCGTGATGCTACATGATTTACACTTCTTGGCATACTTTTACTTTTTTTGATAACCGGCGTTCCTCCGTCAGTTGACGGAGATCACTTTAAAGCACAATCATCTGGTTAAAAACTTTTTTTACCTTTCACTATAAAAGGATTTTTTTGTTATCCGCCAGTTGACGGATTACTTCATACACAACAAAAGCTTTACGTTACTCTCATTGGTCTTGTCTATCATAGTCCAATAAGTTAAGTTACGTTTACGTTTTGTACTTTTTTTAGTCAAAATGTGGCTTTTGTAGGCATGTTTCCTTTTAATTTTCCCACTTCCGGTAAGTCTAAAACGTTTTTTAGCTCCGGAATTTGTCTTCATTTTTGGCATAATCCTACTTAATTAAATGTTATCAAAGAACTATTATTTCTTTTTCGGTGAAATATACATTGTCATTCGTTTGCCCTCGAGTTTTGGTAATTGCTCAACAACACCAATATCTTCTAAGCCAGTGGCCAGTTTTAAAAGTAAAATTTCGCCCTGTTCTTTAAATAGGATTGAACGTCCTTTAAAAAATACAAAGGCTTTTACTTTGGCTCCATCTTTTAAAAAATTCTCAGCATGGCGGAGTTTAAAGTTAAAGTCGTGTTCATCGGTTTGCGGACCGAACCTGATTTCTTTTACTATTACTTTAACCGTTTTGGCTTTCATCTCTTTTTGTTTCTTTTTCTGTTGATATAGAAACTTAGAGTAATCAGTAATTTTGCAAACTGGTGGTTCGGCTTTTGGCGAAATTTCATCCAAATCCAATTCCAACTCTTCTGCAAGTTTCAGTGCATCACGCAAAGCGAATATTCCTGGTTCAGGTATATTATCGCCCACTAATCTTACCTGTGGTACTCTGATTTTATGATTTAACCGGTGTTGAGGTTCCAACTCTGCTCTGGGTTGGTAATTTCTTGGACCTCGATTTTTGATAGCTATTTTAAATTCCTCCTATATTAGTTATACAATCCTGAAAGCTGTTCTCTTACTTCTTTTAAAACAAAATCAGCGAATTCGCTGGTTTTCATTGCACCCTTATCGCCCTCTCCCTGCCAGCGCACCGAAACTGTTTCGTTTTCAGCTTCGTTTTCGCCAACAATCAGCAAATATGGTGTTCTTTTTAATTCGTTGTCACGTATCTTCCTACCAATCTTTTCATTACGGTCGTCAATGACGGTGCGAATATCGGAATTATTTAGAAAATCTGAAACTTTTTTCGCATAATCGTTATACTTTTCACTTATGGGTAAAACCACTGCCTGTTCCGGAGTTAGCCACAATGGAAATTTTCCGGCGGTATGTTCTATTAAAACTGCCACAAAACGTTCCATCGATCCAAACGGCGCACGGTGAATCATAACTGGTCGGTGACGATTGTCATCAGCGCCAATATACTCAAGCTTAAACCGTTCGGGTAAATTATAATCCACCTGAATGGTCCCTAACTGCCAGCTTCTTCCCAACGCATCTTTTATCATGAAATCGAGTTTTGGGCCATAAAAAGCAGCTTCGCCCAATTCTGTAACTGTTTGCAATCCCTTTTCTTCGCAGGCTTCAATAATTGCCTGTTCGGCTTTCTCCCAGTTTTCGGGTGTGCCAATGTATTTTTCAGGTTTATTGGGATCACGCAGTGAAATTTGAGCCGTCCAGTTATCAAAACTTAATGCCTTAAAAATGATAAAAACAATATCAATAACCTTTTTGAATTCATCCTTTAACTGATCCGGACGACAGAAAATATGCGCATCATCCTGTGTAAAACTGCGAACACGGGTTAATCCATGCAACTCGCCACTCATCTCGTAACGGTAAACAGTGCCAAACTCAGCCATCCGCACAGGAAGATCTTTGTATGATTTTGGCTTGATTTTATATATCTCACAGTGGTGAGGACAGTTCATTGGTTTCAGTAAATATTGTTCACCTTCAACTGGAGTTGAAATTGGTTGAAATGAATCTTTACCGTATTTCTCATAATGTCCCGAAGTTTTATAAAGCTTCACATCACCAATATGAGGTGTCATCACCTGTTCATAACCATATTTTTTCTGAACTTTTTTCAGGAAATCTTCCAACTGCATCCGCAATTGGGTTCCTTTTGGCAGCCATAATGGAAGTCCCTGTCCGACAGCTTCGGAAAAAGCAAACAAATCCATCTCTTTCCCGATTTTTCGGTGGTCACGTTTTTTTGCTTCTTCCAGCATTACCAAATATTCGTCGAGCATTTTTTGCTTTGGAAAAGTCACTCCGTAAACACGTATAAGCATTTTGTTTTTTTCGTTGCCGCGCCAGTATGCACCGGCAATCGAAGTCAACTTTATCGCTTTAATATATTCGGTATTGGGTAAATGCGGTCCACGGCACAAATCAGTAAAATTTCCCTGGTTGTACAAGGTGATTGTTCCGTCTTCAAGTTCGCTGATCAGTTCCAATTTAAGTTCATCATTTTTCACGGTGAACATCTTTAAAGCATCAGCTTTGGAAATTTCTGAACGAACAATTTCATTTTTCTGTCGTGCCAATTCAAGCATTTTTTGCTCAATCTTTTGCAAATCTTTTTCAGAAAGTGTATTCTCGCCGGCTAAATCAATATCGTAATAAAAACCTGTGTCAACGGTAGGGCCAATTCCAAATTTGGTTCCCGGATAGTAAAATTCAATTGCTTCGGCCATTAAGTGTGCCGATGAATGCCAGAAAGTTTCCTTGCCCTCTTTACTTTCCCAGGTATGCAGTTTTACAGAAGCATCTGTATTTATCTTTCTTGACAAATCCCATACTTCGCCGTTTACAGAAATCGACAAAACTTCCTTTGCCAAACTATTTGAAATTGATTTTGCAATTTCGTAGCCACTAACCGAACTTTCATATTCCCTAACACTGTTATCAGGAAGTGTTATTTGTATCATTTTTCCAATTTTTTAAAAGATTTGCAAAGATAGTTATTCCCGCAATATTTCAATAGACAAAAACCTGCACTTACAATTGAATATTAATATCTGCATGATTCTGGCATATTCAAATCAAAATAAAATCAGCAAAATATGTAAATCACAAAAAAAATATAAATATCTCTAAATCAATAAAAACACATCTATTTCACATTTCAATTAAAAATACAAACATATCATACTTCATTAATAATTTGACAAATACACGCGATAAATCAAAAATAAACTTTATAATATTACAAACTTATGTTCTTTTTAAATTTGTTGGGTTCAAATATTTTTTGTAATTTTGTTGTGAATATTACAAACATAAATTCAATTCATCATATGAAAACGGCAATAACATCTACAGGAAATAATCTCGACTCGAAATTTGATTTACGATTTGGAAGAACTGCTTGGTTTTGTATTTACGACAAAGAATCAGATATCATTCAATTCGTAGAAAATGAAAACAAAGATTCAATGAGTGGTGCAGGCACAAAAACAGCAGAAATGATTGCTGAATTAGGAGTAAACCAGGTCATTTCCGGAGATTTTGGCCCAAAAGCCAAATCGCTTCTTGAAAGATTTGAAATTCAAATGATTATATTAAATGAAGAAAACAATACAGTTCAAAACATTTTGGATAAATTGAAAAATTAAGTTCGTTTAATCGATACAAAACAGATTTCAACGAATTATTCATTTCACATTTATTCTGATGACAGAAATGATGGATATTTTTTAAACAGTTTAAAAATAATAAAATGCCAGGATTAGACAAAACCGGACCAATGGGACAAGGTGCCCAAACCGGTAGAAAAATGGGAAAGTGTAAAACAGGAAATGAAACCCTCGTTGATGAATTAACTGATTCTCCAGTACGTGGATTGCGACTAGGAAGAGGGAAAGGTTTTAAAGCAGGTAACGGAATAAATACTCCAGGAATGGGAAGAGGGCTTGGCCGAAGAAGAGGAAACAGAACCTAACTAAGGTTTGGTTATTAAACAAGTAATTAAAAGTACTAAATAGAAATACAAAAATTCTTATCTCAAAATTTTCAATATGAATAAAAAAATTGCAGTTCCGGTTGATGCAAACGGAATATTGGATGGTCACTTTGGACATTGTAAATTCTTCGAGATACTTACAGTGGAAGATAAAAAGATTGTATCACAGGAGAAAGTTGTTCCGCCACCCCACGAGCCTGGTGTTCTGCCTAAGTGGTTGGCCGATATGGGAGCAACCGATATTCTCGCAGGTGGAATGGGGCAAAAAGCTATTCAGATTTTTAATTACAACAAAGTAAATGTGTTTGTGGGTGCTCCGCAATTATCGGCAATTGAAATTACCGAAGGATTTTTGAACAACACCATCGAATTTAATGCCAATTATTGCGATCATTAATTTTCAGTAAAAGGAATACTCAAATCTGATCCCCTAATATTGATATAAGTCGAAAGATTTGTTGATGCTGATATAATTATTGTCATGAAAATAGCAATTGCCAGCGGAAAAGGAGGAACGGGTAAAACTACTGTTTCAGTTAATTTGTATTACATTTTATCACGTGCATACAATCAAAGTGTTCTTTTGGTTGATTGTGATGTTGAAGAACCAAACGATGCGATTTTTTTTCCGGAAGCTGTAAAAACAGATGAAAAACAGATATTCCAAATCATTCCTGAAATCGACACTGCAAAATGTACTTTTTGTCGCAAATGTTCCGACTGGTGTGAGTTCAATGCTATTTCAATTGTAAAAAGTCTTGGCTTTGCTGAAGTTAATCTCGATCTATGTCACTCTTGCGGAGCCTGTTTAGTTGCATGTAATTTTGGCGCAATAACTGAGCATAAACAACCACTTGGAGTTATTTCGCATTTCGACATCAGTATTGGAAATGGGTTAACTGAGGGCCGTTTGAAAGTGGGTTCTGCAATGCAGACTTCACTGATTAAAAAAGTGAAAAAAAATATCGGTGATTCTGCTGAGATTATAATTTACGATGCACCTCCCGGAACAAGTTGTCCAGTTGTTGAAACGGTTTCCGATGTCGATTATGTAATTCTTGTAACAGAACCTACTCCTTTTGGTTTGCACGACCTGAAAATTACCATTGAATTACTAAAAGATTTACAAAAACCTTTTGGTGTAATTGTAAATAAAGCAGGCTTAGGTTCCAACGAGGTTTACCATTTTCTTGAAACAAACAATATTGAATTGCTGGGTAATATACCATTCGCAAAAGAATATGCAGCCGATTATGCTTCAGGAAATATCCTTAAAAATATCCCGGCATTAATTGAACATACATACCGCGAAATCGCTGAAAAACTGATGACTCAAATAAGTTTGCAATGAAAGAAATAACCATTTTAAGCGGGAAAGGGGGTGCCGGCAAAACAACTGTAGCGGCTGCACTAGCTTCAGTAGCTAAAAATGCAGTTTTTTGCGACAACGATGTGGATGCAGCTGATTTGCACCTGATATTCAATCCTGAAATTAAAGAAACATACACATTCGACAGCGGAAGTAAAGCCAAAATTAATCCCGATGAATGCACAAACTGTGGGTTATGTTCTGATTATTGTCGTTTCGAAGCCATACATCTAAATTCTTCAGGCAAATTTGAGATAAATCACTTTCAATGCGAGGGGTGCCGCTTGTGCGAACGGGTTTGTCCTACAGAATCAATTACCATGATTGAGTATAACAACAATTTCTGGTATGTTTCTGAAACCCGTTTTGGCACCCTCGTTTACGCAAAAATGGGACCCGGAGAAGAAAACTCAGGAAAGCTGGTTACCGAAGTTCGGCGAAAAACCAGAGAAATTGCAATGGAATTAAAAGCTGATTTTATTATCAATGACGGTCCTCCGGGAATCGGCTGCTCTGCCATAGCATCGGTTACCGGAACTGATTTGGTGTTGCTGGTTATTGAACCCACTCTTTCAGGTCTTCACGATGCTGCCCGTTTGGTTCAGTTGTCCGAATCTTTTAAAATTCCGATTCAGGCTGTTATTAACAAATTCGATATCAACAATGAAATCACCGGAAAGGTTGAGAAATACCTTGCTGATAAAAAAATTCCGCTGGCAGGAAAACTGGCTTTCGAACCTAAAATGGTAGAATCGATGGTGGCGGAGAAAACCATCGTGGAATTTGCACCTGGTGAAAATATCAGCAAAGAGTTTTTTTCGATCTGGAATAATATAACTCTGAATTTGACTTAAAAATACAAAGTCATGTACAAATATTTGTTTGGACCTGTTCCCTCGCGCCGACTGGGAATTTCATTGGGGATAGACCTGGTACCGCACAATATTTGCTCGCTTAACTGCGTTTATTGCGAATGTGGCCAAACAACAAAACTCACGACCGAACGAAAAGAATATGTTCCGGTTGATGAAGTGATGAAAGAGCTTACCCATTATTTTGCCAACAATCCGGAGCCTGAATATATAACATTCTCAGGCTCCGGAGAACCAACCTTAAATTCAGGATTAGGTAAAACACTCGATTTTATCAAAGAAAAATACCCCAACATTCCGGTTGCTGTTTTAACCAACGGAACTCTTCTCCGATTTAAACAGGTAAGAAATGAAATTATGAAAGCAGACCTTGTTTTGCCTTCGCTGGACGCAGCCAGTGAAGCTGTTTTCAGAAAAATTAACCGGCCTCCCAAATCCCTGACCATAAAGAATTGTATTGATGGTTTGGTCAGTTTCAGAAAAGAATATTCAGGAAAAATTAATCTTGAAGTTTTTATTTTGCCTGGTTACAACAATAGTCAGGAGGAATTAGATGAATTAAAAAATGCCGTTCTGCGCATAAAACCTGATACTGTTCAACTCAATACACTCGACCGTCCCGGAACTCTGCTCGATTTAATTCCTGCAACCCACTCAGAACTAAAGGAAATTGTAAAAAACTGGAAACCCGAAAATGTTGAAATTATTTCTTCAGCCCCCGAACGTAAAAAAATACTGTCATACCGCAGCGATATAGAAACGGCAATTTTGGAAACCATCTCACGGCGACCCTGTACTCTTGATGACCTGACAAGGATATTAGGGAAACATATCAATGAAATAAACAAATACCTGGATGTACTTGAAGATGAAAGAAAAGTAACAACCATAAAACAGGAGAGAGGATTATTTTACAAAATAGAAAACAATATTAAAACTACTTAACATGAAAAAATTTGATGTGATTATTATTGGCGCCGGCCCTGCCGGAATTATAACGGGAACAACTGCAAAAACAGCCTATCCCGCAAAATCGATGTTAATGTTTAAAGAAGAGGAAAAAGGATTGGTTCCATGCGGAATCCCTTATGTTTTTCATGCTTTGAACGGTGTGGAACAAAACCTGATGGGCCCTAAACCATTTATCGACATGGGAGGTGAAGTGATTACCGACAAAGTGATTGACGTTGATACTCAAAATAGTACGGTAAAAACCGAATCGGGACAGGAATTTAGCTTCGAAAAACTTGTATTTGCAACAGGTTCAAAAGTGATAGTTCCAACGTTTATACCGGGGCACGACCTTGAAAATGTTTTTTACATTAAGAAAAGCTACAACTACATTAAAAATCTGTTCGAAGTTCTTCAAACCAAAAAAGACATTGTGGTTATCGGTGGTGGATTTATTGGAGCAGAAGTAGCAGAACAACTTGCCCTTCACAGCGATAAAAATGTAACTTTGGTTGAAAGTGAGGAATTCTGTTTTTCAAAAGCATTTTCGAGAGATTTGAGCGATATTGCAACAAAAGCGCTTTCCGGAACAAAAGTCAGGGTTCTTACATCAACCCGTGTTGAACAGGTAAAAGGCGAAAACGGAGTGGCAACTTCGGTTCTGCTAAATACCGGTGATACAATTGTTTGTGATGCAGTAATTATGGCAATAGGCTACCGTCCAAACAGCGAATTGGCACAAAAAGCAGGTCTGGAATTAAACAAACGCGGCGCTATTAAAGTTGACAATTACGAACGTACTGAAATCCCAAATATTTGTGCGGTAGGCGATTGTTCGCAAACCACCGGTTTTTTAACCGGCAGATCCGATTCAGTAATGCTGGCTTCAACAGCAACAGCCGAAGCACGTGTTTTGGGGCATAATTTATTTGGCGTGAAAATCAGAAAACCTTTTAACGGTACAATTGCAGTATTTTCAACCGAAATTAATGGATTGTCAATGGCAGCAGCCGGAGTAAATGAAACCAATGCAAAAGCTGCCAATATTAAAGTTGTTTCAGCCCAATTCAGCGATTTTGATACCCACCCTGCGGCATTTAAAAATACCTCAGCACTCACATTGAAATTGTTTGCTTCTCCATGTGATGGTTCAATTCTGGGAGGTGAAGTTTGGGGAGGACGCACCGCCGGCGAAATTATTAATACGATTAGTCTTGCCATTCAAAAAGGAGTTTCAGTGTTTGAGTTAATCTCCTATCAAATTGGCTCGCACCCACTGCTTACAGCTGCTCCAACAAAAACTCTTTTAATTAAAGCCGCTGAAAAAATTATTGCAATCATTGAAAATAAAAAAGCTTGCTAATTTTTTAATTCAGAAATAAAAACAAGAAATACTTTCCTGAAAAATTATTTGTTTAACGCAAAAACAAAATGATTGAAACAGCTTTGCCAATATTAATTAAATCAATAATGATAACCGGCTTCGTGTTTATCATGATGCTGGTTATCGAATATATCAATGTACAAACAAACGGAATTTGGCAAAACAGATTATCAGGTAATATTTGGAAACAGTATATTTTTGCTGCACTATTGGGAGCAATTCCGGGATGTTTGGGGGCTTTTACAGCAGTCGCACTTTTTTCGCACCGGTTAATCTCATTTGGAGCACTTGTTGCAGCCATGATTGCTACCAGCGGCGACGAAGTATTTGTAATGTTTGCCATGTTTCCTCAAAAAGCACTCCTACTTACAATTCTGATTTTTTTAATTGGAATTGCAGCCGGATATATCACCGACAAAATATATGTACCGCACAAATTACTTGCAAGATTTACGGAAAATAAATTTCCACTTCACACTGAGGAACATTGTAACTGTTTTCAACGAGATAAAATTCTTACACAAATCATTCATCCTACATTTTACAGGCTGTTAATTTTGGGGTCAGTTTTACTCTTTTTAATTGCCGTAGCAACTGGATTAATTGCAGGAGAAGCTAAATTGTGGATAAAAATTACATTGCTCATTACAATTGGTTTTTCATTATTCGTCGTTTCAACCGTACCCGAACATTTCCTGAAAGAACATCTTTGGAAACACATTGTGATAAAACATATTCCACGAATCTTTTTCTGGACATTTGGAACATTACTTATTTTCGGAATTTTGATGAATTACATAAATATCGAAGCCTGGCTTTCAAATAATCTGTTAATAGTTTTGGTTGTTGCTGTTTTAGTTGGGATTATTCCTGAGTCAGGTCCACATCTTATTTTTGTAACTCTTTTTGCCCAGGGCAGTATTCCGTTTAGTATTTTGCTTGCCAGTTCAATTTCACAAGACGGGCATGGAATGTTACCTTTACTGGCAGAAACGAAACTTGGCTTTTTAGCTGTAAAAACTATAAATATAATTGTTGCATTAATTGCTGGATTATCGTTTTTTTTGATCGGACTTTAATATATCAACTACTTGTTAGTGAGTATAACATAAAAACAATTCTTAAAATTGATTTTGAAATATGAAATTAAATATACTAACCGAAAATGTAGCCGGTGGAAAATTCCTGGCAGAACATGGACTTTCCTATTTAATTGAAATTGACGGAGAGAAAGTACTTTTTGACACCGGACATACAAATGTTTTTCTTCAAAATGCCGCGTTGTTCGGTATCGACATTTGCAACGATGTAGAAAATGTTGTTCTCAGTCACGGCCACTGGGATCATGGCGACGGGCTTCAATATCTTAAAAACAAAATGTTGATTACACATCCTGATTCATTCGTCAGGCGATTTCACAAAACCGACAACTCCCCTGTTGGACTGAGTTTTACAAAAAAGGAATTATTGAATACTTTCAGCTTAACCGAAACAAAGGAACCTTATCAAATTTCAGAAAACCTTTTTTACCTGGGTGAAATACCCCGAAAAAATAATTTTGAAAGTAAAACAACAACTTTTAAACTTGAAAACGGTGATAGTGATTTTATTTTGGATGATTCAGCCCTTGCAGCCATAATAAACAACGAGCTGGTTATTATCACAGGCTGTTCTCATTCAGGCATTTGTAATATTTGCGAACATGCAAAAACAGTGACTGGTATTACTGAGATCAACGCTGTAATCGGAGGATTTCATTTAAAAACAAACAATCGTCAAACTTCCGAAACAATTCAATATTTCAAATACAATAATGTTGAAAAACTTTACCCTTCACATTGCACTGAATTACCTGCTTTGCTTGCATTTTCAAATGAATTCAATATTAAACAGGTAAAGACAGGGATGACTTTTGAATTTTGATTTTCTCAAAAAGCAGATTTATCTTCTGTTCTGAATTATCATTTTTTTATTGATATTCATTTTAAATTCCCACAAACTGTATCTGTTTATTTACAAATTATTACTTAAATCCATCCATAATTGTTTTATTTGCCAAAAACATCAAGTCAAATAATAAAGTTTTAATTTATCAGAATATGGGATTTAAAACTCCGGCAGATTGTCAGTCGTTGGAAGAAATTAGAAGTGTGATTGATAAAATTGACGAACACATTATTTCGTTGTTTTCTGAAAGGCATAAATATGTTGAGGAAATTGTTCGGTTTAAACACGATAAAGATGCAATAATTGCCCAGGAAAGAAAAGACCAGGTAATCCTTCAACGAAAAAACTGGGCTGAATCAAAAGGACTTAATGCTGATACTTTTGAAAAAATTTACACATTATTGGTAAACAGCAACATAGAACATGAAATGGAATTATTAAAAATAAAAAAGAAGAAATAATGTACATCAAAGAAATTAAAGTAATGGACTGCACCGTGCGAGACGGTGGGTTGATGAATAAATGGCAGTTCAGTGATGAATTTGTACGTGGAGTTTATGATGCCTGTGTTGAAGCCGGAATCGACTACATGGAAATTGGCTATAAAAGTAGCGAATCTGCATTTTCGAGAAAAGAAGTTGGCCCCTGGAAATTTTGCGACGAAAAGGATTTACGCCGGATTATGGGTGACAATAATACAAACCTGAAAATATCAGCAATGGCTGATATTGGCAGGATTCACCCCGACGATATTCCACCTGCAAATGAAAGTTTAATTGATATGATACGGGTTGCCTGCTATGTACATCAGGTTGATAAGGCGGTTTGGCTGGCAGAACACTGCATGGACAAAGGTTACGAAGTTACAATCAACCTGATGGCTGTTTCGAAAGTTAACGAAATTGATTTGGATCAGGCACTTGCCGACCTTGCAAAGTCCCGCGTTCACACCATTTATGTGGTTGATAGTTTTGGTAGTCTTTACTGCGAAAGCATTGAACATTTAGTAAAAAAATACAAAGCTGCTCTTCCGGGCAAAGAGTTGGGAATTCATGCGCACAACAATATGCAGCTTGCCATGTCAAATACCATTACATCGATAATCAACGGTGCAACTTTACTCGATGCAACCTTGCTTGGAATGGGGCGCGGTGCAGGAAACTGCCCCATTGAAATTTTAATCGCCTTTCTGAAAAACCCTAAATACAGATTGCTTCCTCTGCTTGCTGCAATTCAAAACCATATAAAACCGTGGCAGGAAAAAATTGATTGGGGATATCACGTTCCGTATTTGATAACAGGAGCATTAAATGAACATCCCCGCAGTGCAATGCAATGGATGGATTCGGATCGCAAAGATGATTTTGTTGCCTTTATGAAAGAAATGCACGATTACGAACTTTTAGAGTAAAAAAATACCTTTATTAATAAGCCCGTTGGAATACGATTTCACTTATTCCAGCGGGTTTTTCATTTGTAGGATCAACATAAATCCGGATTGTTAGTTTTCCGTCTTTAACTTTCACAACTTTTTCGGAAGTCCAGTTAAAAAAGCCTTTTTCGTTTGACATAATTCCCGCTTCAATATCTTCAAAAGCTATTTTTTGCCATGTTGATAAACTAAAATCGCCCATTTTTGCCCGAATCCGGTAAACTCCATTTTGCACATTCATTTCAAACTCGTAAAAATTGTTGGGGTTTAAACATTCGGCGGCAGTTCCTTCAAACAACCTTTTACTCAACCGTACATTTCCTTCCAATCCTTTATGTGCGTAATCAACTTTATCAGCAGTATTCCATCTGCCTAAAATCCAACCCTTGCCCGAATAGTTTTCAAACGCACTTGTATTTTTCTGATTTCCATTTTGCGAACTGATTTTGCCAAAGAAAATTCTACCTTTTGAAAAATTTTTCGAGAAAGCCCCTGTCTGCTTAAAATAGAGTTCAAATATTTGCGGAAAACAGTTGATAACGTTTCGCTCACAGCTTTCGGAAGTTGGGATTGAATCCGATTTGATTACAGAAAATGTGAGATGTCCCCAGGTTTCGTCGCCCCAAATTGTACCTATTGGTTCCCCCCTCATCAATTTTTGCCCTTCCTTAACTTCAATATTTCTGTTATGCAAATGTTTGTATAAATAATAAATCCCCGGCTGCGATTCACTTTCCAACAAAACCATAGCTTCCTTGCCGGATTTGTCAATATTTTTATCCTCAATCCAAACAACAGTACCATTTTCTATAGCAATAATCCAATGTTTGTCAATTCCACGTGCATCCTGCAAATCAAAATCAACTCCGGTATTTGTATCACAACCTGGCGTTTTTCCTTCAGTCTTATTCATTACCGAAAACATATAGCGATCCTCTGCCATACTCCAGGCAAATCCATCGTTAAAACTGACAGGAAACAAAAAATTAGTGGGATCGAGTAGCGGCAAATGGCCCAATGACAAACAAATCAAAGCATCTTTTTTTAATAATCCGTGTATTTGTTTATTCGAAGAAAGTGCCTTCACATTTCTGTTGTCAGCAACAAAAATGCGTAGATTACCGATTTGCTCAGGCAGCGAACGGCGGCTGACTTTTAGCCAAACCGTATCCTTCCCTATTTGGAACTGATTGAAATGGTTCTCAAGCTTCAGAAGTTTAATTTCGAAACCGCCAAATTGAATATTTTCTCCTACATTAATATTGAAATAGGAAGCATTCCCCCAGGTAAATTCGGGAGGATTTTGTTGCTGTGCAGTAACAAAAAGTATCTGACTCACGCAAAGAAACAATATTACTAAAACTCTTTTCATGGGTTGATTTGAAACACAGAATCATTCATATAAAAAGGAGATTCTTTTTCTTTTTCATTTACGACAGACTGAAATTGTTCTTTTATAATTTGTTCCATTCAGAAAATATTAATGAAAAGCAGTTTTGCTTTTTTACACGAAACTATGCATAATAAAATCAGGAAAAAGAAAAATACTATTTTTTGTGCCAGTGCCATAAAGTCTTACTTACTTGAAGATATATCGGTTTCAAAAGGCAGTCGAATTCATTTTAAAACGATGATAAACGAAAGTACTGTTTTGAATCAGAATTTCCCATATTTGTCCTCCAATTATGGAGGTTAAAATTATAATAGGGTTGTATTTTCTGGTTGTACTGGCTGTTGGTGTGTACTCATTTTTCAAGATAAAAGCTCCGGCCGATTATTACATTTCAGGGAAAAAGGCCGGTCTAATTCCTGTTTCAGGTAGTTTGCTCGCTACAATACTTGGCGGATCAGCAATTCTTGGCACCATTGAATTAAGCCAGAAAATCGGCTGGGCTGCTCTTTGGTTTTTGTGCAGCGCTTCGTTGGGTTTATTTGTTCTAGTGCCGCTTTCGAAATATGTAAGCAGATTTGGCAATTATACTTTACCTGAATTGCTTGGCAGGTTTTATGGAAAAAAAGCAGAACTCATTTCATCTTTGATAATCCCAATTGCATGGATTGGAATAGTTGCAGCACAAATTATTGCCGCAGCTAAAATTTTGAACGGACTCGGTTTTTTAAGTTATAACCAGGCTGCCATCGCATCAGGAATAGTTTTCATGCTATACACAGTCGCAGGTGGTCAAATCAGCATCCTAAAAACCGACACAATTCAGTCGGTAATAATTATTGTAGGGCTTATTGTTTTATTGGTATTTTCAATTGGCACAAGAACTGTCCGCCCCATCGACAGTTTAAAACCAAGCTCACTTTTTAATGAATCATTTTCATTTTTGGATTTGGTGATTTTAATACTCACCTATTCAGTAACTTTTATTGTTGGTCCCGACATTTATTCGCGTGTTTTCTGTGCTAAGAATGAAAAAACAGCTTCACAAAGCATCCTACTTGTTGCAATTATCCTCATCCCTGTTTCATTTGCATTAACCTGGTTAGGTATTTTTTCGATAAATAATCTACATGAAGGTATAGTTGGTTTTGCAGGCCATTTGCTACCCGGCTGGGCTTACGGACTTTTTATTGCCGCCCTGCTTTCAGCTGTAATGTCTTCAGCTGACACAACACTACTTACTTCCTCCATGATATTGAGTGAATTGTCCACAGGAAACTTAAATGAAAAAAAGGCATTGAAATACACACATTACTTTATTATCATAATCGGTATTTTTAGCATCGTAATTGCACTTTTCATGACCTCCATAATTCAAACTTTGTTATTTGCTCTGACTTTTTTCTCAGGCGCTTTTGTTGTTCCAACTTTAGCCGGATTGTTAAATTTTAAAGTGAACAAAAAAAGAGTTGTAACAGCAATTATAACAGGTGGAATTCTTGCTTTAACAGGCAAAATAGTACACGATTTTTATCATGATTTTGCAGGCAGTTGTCTCATATTATTAACCTATATAATTAACGCCTTAATTCTCTTTATTCCTTCCGGCAAGAAATAAAAATATGTTCATTAATAATTTGCTTTTGGGTATTTCAAAAAAAGTTATATTTTTGCGTTGAAACCAGAAATCATACCCAAATGAACAAACCTGTAATAGTCTGTTACTCAAACAAAAAAGAAAACTTAAATTTTATTTTTTGCGAATTATTTAAATACTATTGCTCAATTGTAAACCAATCTGTTTTCAACGAAGAAAGTGCACTAATTGACTGGCTTGAAAAGAATAAAAAACAATCTCCAAAATGGTATTTGTTTGTATTAGACTTAAACGAACCTGATACTGATATAATTCAAATCATAAACAAAATAAACACCAACTTTCTGCCAGTTACAATACTGATTATTGCCGATAAAACTCAACAGGCCAAAATTAAATTAGTTGAAAATATAAGTACTTTGTATTTTTTAAATGATATCTGGGATTCAAATCAATTTAAATCCACACTTGATATTGCTTCACAATCAATGAAAGAATTTCCTATTTCGGGAATCCCTGAATCACAGTTGCTCATTTCAACAGAAAAAGAATCGGATAAACTTGAAGAACGCATCCTCAAACTTATGGATGCCAACCTGGCTAAAGACAGCTTTATGTCGATTATTGCGCATGATTTGAAAGGTCCGTTTTTTTCATTGCTCGGCATTTCTGAAATTCTTATCAACGAATGGGAAAACCTAAGTGACGAAACAAAACTTGATTTAATTGGCGATTTGCATAAAACTTCGGATGATACATACAAATTACTCGTTACTCTACTGGATTGGTCGAAACTGCAAAAAGAAAAACTTGAAGTTTGTGTTCAGGAAGTGAATATCTGTAATTTGGTGAATGCAACATTGAAAACAACTAAAAATAATGCTTCGGTCAAAGGGATTAAAATTGAAAACAAAATAAACGTTGAGTTGAAAGTAAAAACTGATAGAAACATGATTGCAACTGTATTTAGAAACCTTATTTCCAATGCTGTTCAATACATTCAACCGGGAGGAAAAATCAGTATAACTGCATCTGAAGGAAATGATTTTTGCACATTCTGTGTGGAAGATAACGGTGCGGGAATTGACAAGCCACATATTTTGGAACTTTTCAAACATGGGAAACAGAAAAAATTGAATGGCAATACAAGTGCTTTCAAAGGGTTAGGTCTTATAATCAGCAAAGATTTTGTGGAAAAAAATGGCGGACAAATTTGGCTCGAAACCGAGAAAGAAATTGGAAGCAAGTTCTTTTTTACTCTACCTTGCGGATAATTCAAATCCTTTTCGTAAGATCATGCAAAAAATCATGCAACTCTGATTTAAGCAACGGTTTCAGCAATTCATATACTTTTTTGTGATAGTCATTTAACCAGTTTTTTTCCCTCTCCGATAAAAGTTCAGGAATAATCAAGGATGTATCAATCGGGCAAACAGTCAAAGTTTCAAAACCAAGGAATTGGCCAAACCGGGTTTTCTCCAATTCAACACAAACTATCATATTTTCAGTTCTGATACCATATTCTCCTTCGCGGTAAAATGCGGGTTCGTTCGACATTACCATTCCCGGCTCAATTTGGTGTTCATTGTATTCCTGGCGTATTGCCATCGGACCTTCGTGCACACTCAGAAAATGCCCAACACCGTGACCTGTTCCGTGACCATAATTCAACCCATTTTCCCACAGTGGTTGCCGAGCCAGGATATCCAAATGACAGCCTTTTGTACCTAATGGGAATTTAGCCGTTGTAAGCGAAATCATCCCCTTTAAAACCAGTGTATAATCTCTCTTTTGCTGTTCAGTAACTTCCCCAAGTGCTACTGTCCGCGTGATATCGGTGGTTCCATCCAAATACTGCCCGCCCGAATCGAACAATAAAATCCCTTCAGGTTCAACGCTTAAGGCATCATCAGGGCCAACACTTAAATGCACAATTGCACCATGATGTTTGTAGCCAACAATCGGTGGAAAACTTTCATCCTTAAAATTGCTTTGTTTTGAACGGAACTCGTTCAGTTTTCGTCCAATTTCGTATTCGGTTACAATCCTTTTGCCGATATTCAATTTTAACCAGAATAGAAATTCAACAAGTGCAATTCCATCTTTTAACATGGCAGCGCGAAATCCTTTAAGTTCAGTTTCATTTTTCAATGCTTTTGACTTCGAAATCAAAGAAGTATCTTCAATTATTTCGTTGTTTTTACTGAGTGCCTGAAACACTTTATAATTGGCAGTCAGTGGATCCAAAAGAATTCTCCTGTTTTTTATTTCTGAAAGAAAGAAATAAAACTCATTGTAATCCTTTACAGAAACTTCTTCATTTTCAAGCAATTCAATCATTTCAACCGGAATTTTAGCCTGATCTACAAAAAGATAACTTTCATTATTTCCAACTAATCCAAACCCCATAAAAACAGGATTGTAACTGATATCCGATCCGCGTAAATTAAACTGCCAGGCCAATTCATCGAGCATTGTGATCACATGAAAATCAGCATTTAAACTATTGAGTTTTTCAGCGATCTGAATTTGCTTATCTTTTCGTGAATATCCGGCAAAAGTTGTGTCAAAATTGAATATTTTATCCTGAGGAAATTGCGGGCGGTTTTTCCAGATCATTTCAAACAAGTCAGGTACAGCAACCAATTCGATACCTTTTTTTGCCAAAGTTTTTTGCAGATTCCTAAAACCGGAAACCGAAATAGTTTGCGTATCAATCCCAACTTTGTTTCCTGAAACCAGCGTTCCGGCCAGCCAGTTTTCAGGTGAAACGGCATCAGGCACACGAAGTTTATGCATCGTAATTCCACTCCCCATTATTTGTTCTTCTGCCTGAATAAAATAACGGGTATCAGTCCACAATCCAGCTTCGTTTGAAGTAATAACAACAATTCCATATGAACCTGTAAAACCTGAAATAAACGATCTGGTTTGCCACATTTCAGGTAAATATTCACTTGAATGTAGGTCGGTTCCCGAAATGTACAGGGCGTCCAAACCCAAAATTTTCATTTCATTTCGAAGTGCTGCTATCCTCTTTCGAATGTTGTTCATTTTTTAAAAAAGTCAATTACAAATTGTTTTATAGAAGGAGCCGGAATATCATCATAATCAAATTCATTTTCAGCATAAAAACGATATTCAAGAATATCGTCCATCGGTTTTAAGTTTTCAATAGTCTCTGGGATTACTTCGAATGCCATATCAACTGTAAACACTGAGAAATCGGAAAAGATATATTCATTTGGAGCGGAACTCATGTATTTGAGAGATTTTATTTTCATCCCCAGCTCTTCAAACAATTCCCTTTTTAAGGCAGTTTCAAGCGTTTCATAGTGATCGACAAAACCACCGGGCAAGTCCAGTTTCCCGTAATCAGGTTCAATCCCGCGGGTTACCAGCATCAAACTGCCATATCCGTCGGTTACCAGGGCCGCTACAGCTGCCGAAGCATTTATGTAATAGTGAAATCCGCAATCGCCGCATTTCAATGATCTTTCACCTGAAATATCAAATTTTGAAGAACCGCATTTTGGGCAAAACTTCAGTACCTCAAGAGGATGAGTTCTCTGCATTTATTTGATAATTTTTTGTGCTTTCAGCCAATTGTAAAACAAATCGGGCCACTGGTCAACGGGCAGATTCTTTTTGGTCATCCCAAATCCATGTCCGCCTTCCTGAAAAATATGCATTTCGGCAGGAATGTCAAATTTTTTAAGGGCAAGGTAAAAATCCACCGAATTCTGTGGAATAACAGTTTTATCGTCGTCGGCCAAAATCAAAAAAGTTGGCGGCGTATCTTTTGTCACATTCAATTCGTTTGAATATTGTCTGGCAAGTTTCCAGTCATTTCCTTCGCCAATCAGGTTTTTGCGTGATCCCATGTGGCCAACTGCCTCATTAAAACTGATAACCGGATAAAGCAGCAACATAAAATCCGGACGGCAACTCATTTTTTCAATCGGGTCGGCGCTTTGTTTGTTTCCCAAATCAAACACTGTTCCGGCAGTTGACGCTAAATGGCCACCGGCTGACGATCCGGCAATTCCAATTTTATTGGGGTCAATCCCCCACTCTTTTGCATTCGCCCTAACAATCCGCATGGTTTGTCGTGCATCGCCTGAAGGAATTTCATGATGGCCATACGGAAGCCGATATTTTAAAACTATTCCTGCAATTCCTTTCGATTGCAACCACTTTGCCATATCAAAACCTTCGTGATCCATGGCTTCAATCCAATAACCACCTCCGGGACAAATTACAACTGCTGCACCGGCATTTTTATCCTTTTCAGGCAGATAAACATACATTTCAGCTTCGGAAACATTGCGAACCCGAACACCGTCATATTTCTCTTCGGGTTCTTTCATCCCGTTATCGTTTGGCGCACCATTTGGCCATACTTTCAGGGTTTTATTCTGGGCTGATATTCCTACTGTAATTAAAAGAAACACGAATATTAAATTGTATTTTTTCATGATTGTAGTTATTTAGATTTTGCACCTACAAAGTAGTGTTCTTTTTCTGAAAACAAAATATTGAAAGTAGTCAATGAGCCGTAAATCCTTGTAATATATTGTTGTAAATCAATCTTTTCTTCATCGGTTAAAACACTGTGACTGTTAATGTTTTGTTCCAGAACACGCAATCTGTCTCGCAGCATTACAATTTTATGGAAAAAAGTCTCGATTGGGATTTCTTTGGGTTGTAAACTCAGGTTGGCCGGTTGAAGCGACATTGTTCCGCCCATCCATTTTTCACCAAGGGGAACAACTTCGTTCAACGAGGCGTATTGGTCCAGAACATAAGTCATTACTTTTTCTATTTCTTTAATTGAAATTCCTGTTTTTGGAGCGTCTGCATTTTTTGTGATCACCGTCAAATCAGTATTCCTTTTGGTAATTTCTATTTTACCGCCGTGCTCAAAAAATATTTCGTAAGCAGTTAAATTGTTTTTACTTATGATTCCTTCGCCATAACGCGGATGATCAACCCTTGATCCTACTGATAATTCTTCCATTTCAAAAAAATTTTATTGGTTAATTTGATCGTAAAAATATTGATTTTTATTTTCTATTTCAACGGTGAGTCGGGTTCTTTGGCGAATGTCCTGTAAATAAAACCGTCAACTAAATCAGCCCACAATTTTGCCATAAGTACAGTTGCCTTACCTTCAAGAAAAGTGAGTATCAATTTACGTCTGCGTCTTTTAACAGCATTGTATATGCGGTGTGCGCACTCTTCAGCCGACATCATTTTATTTTCATCGCGCGGAGTTTCTCCTTGCTGTTTTCCATTAGCAGTCAATGCCGATTTCCTTATTTCGGAAGTTGTGAAACCAGGTGCTGCAACAAGCACATGCAATCCTGATCGTCTGTGCTCAACCCGAACCGAATCGAGGAAGCCGCGCATGGCAAATTTGGAGGCTGAGTAACCTGAACGAGCAGGTAATCCGACGTATCCGCCAACTGACATCACCCCAACCAGCGAACCTTTTGAAGCAAGCAAATATGGCAAAGCGAATTTAGTGCAATAAACAGTACCCCAGAAATTTACATCCATAACTTTCCTAAGTACATTCATGTCAACGTTAACCGTTGCCGCACGCATCGAGATGCCGGCGTTATTGATTAATACATCAATTTTACCAAATTTTTCAATTGCCGAGTCGATCAGGTTTTTACAATCTGATTCAATTGTAACATCTGTTTTTATCGATAGAACTTCAACATTCGAAAGTTTCTCTTCAAGTTCCTTTAACCTCTCCAACCGTCGGGCAGCCAACACAAGATTAAAGCCTTTTGATGCATATTCTTCTGCCAGGGCTTTTCCAATTCCTGATGATGCTCCTGTAATTACAACAACCTTATTTTGCATAATAAATTAAATTCCAAAAGTGCTTTTAGTAATTAAGATTTGAAATGCAAATTACCCAATTAAATGTTTAAAACCTATTAAAACTGTTTTGTAGCAGGCATTGATTATTTTTCAAAAAGTTGCTGGAGACCTTTACCCAGTTTTTTAAGTGAATCATTAATACCCTCTTTTGCAGCGCTGGCAACGGTTTTTTTGGTTTCCGATAAATCAACTTTTACTTCCGGTTTACCGACCGGACCGCTAATTGCAACACCTGCGGGTAAAACTGTTATTTTTTCGTTACCGGGAATTACACTCAAAATATTTTGAATATCACTCCCAACAGCATTCCTGTTCACTTTAAAATCCATCCGCATATTTAGCAGATTTTCAGCACTTAAAGTTCCAACAATTGATGTCTCTTGTCCGGCAATTTTTGTATTGAATGGTTTTAAATCGATATTTCCGTTTTCAATAATAAAATTGGCTTTAAAATCATCTATATCAACATTTTTCAGTTTTTCGGGAAGCAAAATACCTTTTAGTTCTTTAAAAAGCGGAGATTCAATTATCCGGAGGTTTTCAGTACTAAAAACACCTGTGCCATTAATTGAAGAAGGAATAAATTTAAACATGGGTGTCAACTGTCCTTTCATTTTCAATGTAGTGCTGAGTTTGCCTTCACTTTGTCCGGCAATTGGCACCATTTTCCGAAACCCTGACAGCGATTGAAAAGCATCAGGTATGTTAAACCTTACAGCATCCAAACCAAAATCTACAAAAGGTTGATTTTGGGGCGTATTTTCATAAGAACCCGTCAATTTTAATTCGCCATCCAACATATTCATGTTCAACCCATTCATAATGAGTTTACCACCTTTTGCAGTAATCAAACCTTTGATATTTGAAATTGGAAGTTTATCGAAAATTGCTTTGTCGATATCTGAACGGAAAATGAAGTCGATATTTTTAGGAATATCGAAAGCCAGCTCTTCTGCATTTACAATAGAATTTCCGCTGTTGGAAACTTCGTTAGCAACCTTTTGTTTAGCAATACTATTATCTGCGGCAACTGTACTTTTCGCTTTCTGCAAACGTAAAATTTCGTTCAAATTTACAAACGACGAAACCATTTGTAAATCGCCTTGTAATGTTCCGTTTTTAAAAATGTAATTCAGGTAATTATAAACTTTCCCTGTCAGGTTGAAATCGCTTTGCCCCACTTTCATATTTAATTGAGAGAGATTTACATTTTGTGGCGAAAAATCGAGTTTACCGCTGGGAACCAAAATTTTCTGAGTGAGATCAGGCGAATCATAAATAAAGTTGTCAAGCAAAATAACCCCATCCGATTTAATTTTATCGTATTCTTCTTTTTCAACAGATGAATAATCCCCTTTTGCAAACAGGTTGGCATCAATTGTCCCCGAAACATTCACACTATCAAGTGGAAGTGCATCTTTTAACTGATCGAAATTTACTTTCCCAACCAAAGCTCCATCGAAATATGGATCAGACACAAGGTTTTTTAGCAAAAGAGTCAAATCCACCGGATTGTTTTTGATTTCGAAGTGGGCGTTTTTAATTCGTACTTCTGTCAAATCCAAATCGCCTTGTGGCTTTTCTAAGGAAATATCTGCCCGTATATTTTTTATTTCTTCCGGCAAATCAACATATTTCAAATTACCATTTTCAACATCAATTTTCAAATTGAAAGCCGGGTAATTTTCATCGAAATATAAACCATTTACTGTTCCTGAAACCGCAGCAGAACCGCTGGTTTTTACCTTTTTCAAGTAATCTTCGTAACCGGGTGGAATAAGTGCCAGAAAATTATCGAAACCTGAATCTTTCGTCTTCAATGCTAAATCGAAAAACATGCTGTCTGAAGGCATCTGAATTAATCCTGTAAACTGCATGGGCAAACGGTTTACAAGCAGTTCGTTTTCAATAATCCTTATATCCATTTTTTCGTAATCGACATTCAACAGTGTTGTTGTTTCAAGCGAAACATTTGAAATGTACCTCACACTGTCATAATCCACCGAATATCGTTCAACTTTTCCCACCGCATTCAATTCGGTGGAAGTTCCATACATTTTTCCGTCAATCAGGAAATTCACACCATCGAAAACCTGTAACATGTTTATTTCCCTGTCAACATAAAATACCTTTGCGTTTTGAATTTCTATTTTATCAAGTTGAATTTCAAATGCTTCCTCTGGTTCAATTGTATTTTTTGATGCACCAATTTCCGGTTTAGATTCGGTTTTTACTGCAACATCCCAGTTCGCATTTCCGGTTTTTCCGACAACTAAATTCATTTTGGGTTCAATCAGGGTAATTTCTTCGATACTCCTTTCCGATTTTTTGAAAAGTGATTTTAAATGCATTTTTGCCTGAGCAGTTTTAATGTAGAGTAATGTATCTGCCTGAAATTCGCCTACTCCGGTAATACTGACATTTTGCAATTCAATTGTAACTTTTGGAAAACTGCGGAACAATGAAAGTTTAAAACCATCAAATTCAACATTACCATTTATTTGCTTATTGATTGTTGTTTTTGTTTTTTCAAGAATAGTTTGCTTGAAGAAAATTGGAATTGAGACCAGTGCCCCAACAATTACAACTAATACGATAATGATTATTATTACAACCTTTTTCATCACTAAAATTTTTTGTAAAACTAAACGAATTTAAAGTGGTTTATGGGTAGAAATAAGTTAAAAATCTGAAAACTACATGATTCAAATTTCCTTCAAAATCGTCCTTCGCAGCAACTGCAATGCGGTTTGTGAAGAACGTAAAATATTTCTCTCACGGTTGTCGCCAAAAACGAATTTTAAGGCAATTACATTTACTTCGCTTGCAATTGCAATCCAAATAGTACCGACCGGTTTTTCTTCGGTTCCGCCATCCGGCCCTGCAATTCCGGTTGTTGCAACTGCAAAATCAGCATTTAAAACTTCTCTTGCACCAACAGCCATTTCTTTTGCAACCTGCTCGCTCACAGCGCCAAATTCATTCAAAGTTTTATGAGATACTCCCAAAATATTTTCTTTTACCTGGTTTGAATATGCAGTAACCGAGCCATTAAAAAATTCAGAACAACCGGGTACAGAAGTTATTAAATGTGAAATGTAACCTCCGGTACAACTTTCGGCAACAGCTAGTTTTTGATTTTTTGAGATCAATAACCTGCCAATTACTTCTGCCATGGTTTCATTGTTGTAACCAAAAATATTGTTGGGGATGATTTGCAAAAGTTTTTTTATCTCATCTTCGACAAGCGATTCAAGTTCGGGTTTTGATTTTCCCATTGCCGAAAGTCGCAGTCGAACTGCCAAAGGACTTGGCAAATAAGCCAGCTTTATATCTTTTGGAAGTGCATTTTCCCAGTTCTCAATTTTTTCGGCAAGCATCGACTCCGGCAAACCCTGCGTTAATACTGTTTTGTGGTAAATCGCTTTTGTTTTTCCATTGTTAAGTAAACGCGGAATAAGTTCGTTTTCTACCAGGTATTTCATTTCGAATGGCACTCCGGGTATCGACACAAAAATTGTGTCGTTTTGCTCGAACCACATACCGGGAGCTGTACCGGCTTTGTTTGGCAAAACTGTACAATTTGCAGGAACCAGCGCCTGATCGCGGTTTAGTTTGTTCATATCGATTTTCAAACTTGTAAATCGTGATTTAATATGTTCAAAAGTAGGTTCATGAACCACTAACTTTGTACTGAAATATTCACAAAGTGTATGTTTTGTAATATCGTCTTTCGTAGGTCCCAGGCCACCGGTCATCACTACCAAATCCACCTTTTCTTCCGCTTTTTTTAAAGCTTCCATTATGTGGTTGTGGTCGTCATGCACCGATGTAATCTGGTAAATTTCAATACCGTTTAAATTAAACTGTTCGGCAATCCAGGCCGAATTTGTATCGATTATTTGTCCGATAAGGATTTCGTCGCCAATTGTAATTATTTCTGCTTTCATGGTTGAAAAATAAGTCGGAAGTCCGGAGACAGAAGTCCGAAATTAATTAACTTTTTCAAAGGTTTTTAAGTGGTTTAAACGTTGTAACAAAGTTGGGTGTGAATAGTGGAAAAACACATATTTCGGGTGGGGTGTTAAATTGCTCAGATTTTTTACCGACAGTTTTTTCAGTGCCGATGCCAACGATTCAGGATTAAAGTTTTGGGCTGCAAACGCATCTGCCTGGTATTCATTTTTTCGCGAAAGCAAATTCATGAAAATACCCAGAACAAAAGAAACAGGCGTATATAAAACCCCAAAAGCAACCAACCCGATGTGGAAATTTGGCACTTTAACTCCAAGTGCCCGACTAAGGTTTTCATTGTTGATCAGCAACGAAAAAATAAATAACACAATTCCTGTTTGAACCAAACCAATAAGTAAACCCTGAATTACGTGCTTCTTTTTGTAATGCCCGATTTCGTGTGCCAAAACAGCGACAATTTCATTGGTTTCCATTTCATTGATTAACGTGTCATACAAAACAATTCGTTTTTTTGCGCCAAAACCCGTAAAATAAGCATTGGCTTTTGTTGATCGTTTTGAGCCGTTGATAACAAAAATATTGTCGAGTTTAAAACCCACTTTATCTGAGAACTTTTGAATTGCATTGCGCAATTCACCTTCTTCCAGCGGGGTTTGTTTGTTGAAAAGAGGAACAATGAGGTTGGAATAAAACATGGTCATGAAAATTGAAAATGCTGAAATCAGAATCCAGGCATAAATCCAAAACATGTTTTGAGTTTTCTGGTAAATCAATATAATGATTGCCAGCAATCCGCCACCTATTAAACCGCTTATTAACCAGCCTTTTATTGTATCGAGCACAAAAGTTTTGGGGGTAGTTTTGTTAAAACCGTATTTCTCTTCAATAACAAAAGTATCGTAAACCGAAAATGGCATGCTTAAAATATCGGATGCGAACATTATCAAACCAAAGAAAAACAACGCTGCAACAATAGCATTTGCTGTAATTCCCCAGGCCAGCGAATCTACAAATGCAAATCCAAAAAACAGAAACATTGCAAGTGTTAAAGCAAAACTAAAACTACTTGAAAGCAATCCAAACCAGTTATTTTCACGTTGGTAAGCTTGTTGTTTTTTGTATTTCTCTTCGTCGTAAATTCCTTTAACCTCTTCAGGCAAAACATCGCTCATCGTTTTTGTATTCAGATAATCCAGGTATTTTTCGAATAAAAAATCGAGTACAATTATCGCGATGATAATAAAGAAAAGTATTTCGTGCATAGCTGTCATTTTTGAGGGAACAAATATAAGGGAAAGAGAGTTCAGAGTTCAAAGTTTAAAGTTCAAAGTTTAAAGTTTAAGAACAGTGACAATTCTGAATTAACCGCATGAATCTGTTAAATCAGAATTGTCACCATTCAAAATATTCTCTATCACTTACATATTATACCAATTAATTTTTCGTGTAAAAAACATGATCAGCGCCAGAACTGCAAATAAACCAATACTTCCGGCAAGTAATGCAAACGACTCCAACTGAAGTAAAATAAAAATAAATCCAAACGAAGTTGCCAGTATTAAGGTGAGAATAAATGAATTGGACCATTTTTTAAGAAATGTGCGTGAATAAAGCAAAACCATTAAAATTACTGAAACTGCGGAAATTAAATATCCAATATTAAAACCAAGTTGCTCTGAAAATGAAAGCAGTAGGAGGTAAAAAATTAATATTGAAATCCCTACAAGAATATATTGAAATGGATGAATGCGCTGTTTGGTAATAATTTCATTTAGGAAAAAAGAAAGAAATGTAAATAAAATTACCAAAATACCATATTTGGCACTGCGCATGTTTTTTTGATAATGATCGGCAACAGTAACCAACTTAACTCCAAAATCACTGTCGGTAACAGAATATGAATTATCTTTCCATGCTTGAGGAAAATTGCGGTTAAAATGCAAGACCTTCCAATTGGCTGTAAATCCTACTTTTGTAATTTCTGATTTTTCGGGAAGAAAATTGCCAACAAATCCAGGGTCATTCCAGGCTGATTTCATTTTAATTTCGGTAACCTCGCCAAGTGGTGCAAACTCCAATGATTCAGCGCCTTTCAGCGTAAATTTGCATGCAAACTCCCCTGGAAAAGCATTTGCAATATCTGCCGGTAATTTTATTGTTATTCCATCTTTTCCCAGCACCGAGTTTTCAATTCCAGGCGAAAACGTGAATTTCCTGTTGTTCCAGTTTAACTCAGCCAATTCACTGATACCACGTAAATCATTTATTCCAACAGATAGTTCAGCCTTATCCCACAACACCAGTTCGGGATTAATTTTTAAAGCTTCAAAATCGGGCGCAACAAAGTACCCTGAAATAGCCACTTTCGATTCATAAACCATAACTTCATAAATACTCCGGTGACGTTGTTCAGGAAATATTTCGCCTTCAACTTTTAGTGATTTTGGAAGAAAGTGGCTTTGCCGGATTTCCTCACTGTAAACTTTCTTGTCATTATCGAAAACCTTTTCAATATAAGGTATTGTTAAAACCGGACCCCGCACGGTGTTCAGCATCGACCATTGCTGCATTACTTCATTTTTCACCGAGAGAGCTGTTTTTTCACGTTCACCAATTAATTCCATTATCATCACTTTTGGAATCAGAAGGAAAAGAGTTAAAAACCCAATTACCACCACTTTAATTGTAATCCGCCAATTTGCAGATTTAGTTTTTTCCTGAATAAAATCAATTGTTTCCATGTCTTTTTAATTTATTATATTTAAAAGTACTTTGTATTTCAAAGTTAAAACCCAAAAAAATTACTGCTGATTTAAAATCGCCTCCAGCGCCTTTAAATGCAGGTCAAAAGCTTCCCTACCCTCCGTAGTAATTTCGTAAACTGTATTTGGTTTCCGTCCAAAAAAACTTTTGTGAACAGTAATGTAATCAAGCTCCTCCAACTTTTTGATATGACTTGCCAGATTTCCGTCGGTTAAATCCAGAAGCTCCTTCAATTCATTGAAAGTTGCGCTTCTGTTAACCGAAATGACTGACATAACTCCCAGCCGGATCTTATTATCAAAAGCCTTATTGAGCTGTTGAAATAATTCTTTCACGATTTTTTTGTTTTAGAAATGTGATCGTACCTAAAATGCATGACTGTGCCGTAAAAAATATGAATCACACCAAATCCAAATGCCCACAAAATCAGCGAGTAATCAGGTAAAAAGGCCGCAATAATTCCAGTTGCAATCTGACATAAACCCATATAATAAATCTCCTGTCGCGTGAATTTTGCTGCATTTACCAGAGCCAGGCCATAAAAAACAAGTAATGACGGGGCAATTGTTTCATATAAGCCACGGGTGATAAAAATACTTATCAATAATCCGCCACTTACCAACGGTACAGCCAGGTTTAAAATCAGCATCCGTGTACCTTTGTTCCAGATTTTATTACCATCGCGAATTGTTTTTCGATAGGTTAAAACAACAACCGTGACAAGTGATATCATCAAAATAATTACTGCCAGAAAAAATAGTTGCGAAACCAAATCGCGATTTGGCAAGTCAGAGTCATGAATTAAATATTTTGCGATGATCGCACCTGTGATAGCATAAAAGCCAATCATAATTCCTGATAACCCACTCAGTGAAAGAAATCGGCTTGATTGTTCCATCATCTGCCTGATTGCTTTAATTTCATTTACGTATTGTTCCTTTTGTTCCATTTTTAAAAGTACTTTGAATTGCAAAGTAAAATAAAACAAACAGAATTAACAAGCAATCAGAAAAAATAAATTATCAGAATTAAACTTTCGATTTAAAATTTCAAAATCAGTAAAAAGTAAGGAAAAACAATTTGTTTACAATTTAAAAAACTCTTTGATAATTTGCTCGTGATCAAAGGCAAGTTCGGGTAACCTGGAAACCGGAAACCACTCAGCACGTGCGGCATCATCTCCTCCTTTAACCTGTTGTTTTTTATCGAGTTCGGTAAAAAAGATAGTTGAAATTGTGCGGTGTCGTGGGTCACGGTCAACTGCATCATAAGTTTTAAACTGAACCATTTTATCTACTTTCAAACCTGTTTCCTCCTCTAACTCACGCTTACAGGCATCTTCAAGAGTTTCATCCATTTCGATGAAACCGCCAGGAAGCGCCCACTTGTTTTTAAAAGGTTCGCTCCCGCGTTCTATTAGCAGAATATACTTCTCATTCCCTTCATTTACAAAAACTAAAGCATCGGTGGTAACAGCAGCACGTGGATATTGATAAGTGTACATTTGGTAATTGATTATTGATTACTGATTACTGGAAAGAACGTATTACAGGCGATTAAATTATCCCCGCAAGGAATCTCTGTTTTCATAAATTTTTGTAATTGCATTTACAATGTCGTCCATGTCCGATTTACTTCCGAGCAAAATGCTTTGATAAAAAGTAACAGCTTCTTTCGCAAGCTGGTCATTTCCCGGCAATACATTTTCCTCGCGCCATCTTTTTAATCTTTGTTCTGTAAACAAACGTTTGTAACCCCTCGAATTGAAAGCTTCCTCAATTAAACCATCTTTATTTTGCTGTCCATATCCCGAAGAACAAGGAACTCCTTCGGCACGCAAAGCTTCCATAAATTTTTCCCTCGAAATATTTCCAAACTCCTCTGATATTATTCGAAACGGATACATATGATAAGCAGAACGATTATTCCCCTCAACCAATTTATATGTTTTAATTCCGGGTATTTCATTTAGTTTACCATCCAAATATTTAGCATTTTTCAACCGAATATCGGCATCATTTTCAATTCGCTGCATTTGCGACAACAAGGTAATGGCCTGAATTTGCTGCATCCTGCGGTTACTTCCGCGCATAGGATAATCAGAAGTTCGTTCAACACTGCCAAACGGTCTTCCGCAATTGTGAAATGAATGGCAACGATCCATAATTTCATCGTTATTGCCCACAACTGCCCCACCCTCACCGGCAGGTAAATTTTTTGAATTTTGAAAGCTGAAACATCCCAAATCGCCGAGCGTGCCCAGTTTTTTTCCTTTATATTCACCTAACCATGCCTGACAAGCATCTTCGATTACTTTCAATTTGTATTTTTTTGCAATTTCATTCACTTTATCCATATCAACAGGTAATCCATATATATGCACAGGCAAAATTGCAGTTGTTCTGTCAGTAATTTTGGCTTCTATTTTCGATGGGTCAATCAAGAAAGTTTCAGGATTTGTGTCAACAAAAACTGGGAGTGCCTTATTCATAAAAATTGTGTTGTAAGTTGCAATAAAAGTGAAAGGCGAAACAATAACTTCATCGCCTGCATCAACTCCTAAAACATGAAGAGCAATTAGCAATGCAGTAGTTCCACTCGCTGTTGCCAAACATCTTTTGGCTCCCATTAATTCAGCATATTTCTGTTCAAATTCAGCAACAGATTCTCCACTTCCGCGCCACCAACGACCACTCCGCAGCATTCCGATGACTTCTGATTCATTACGCTGATCCCACATTGGCCAATCAGGCCAAGGGGCAACTCTGATTTTTTCACCACCTTGAACAGCCAACTTTTTTGTTTGGCGAAAATTAATCTGTGTGAAAGAAATATTGGTTATTGCGCCAACTGCACCAATTGTGCCTGTTGCAATTGCCTGACGACGTGTAAACATATGATTTGACATAATTTCAACTTTTTATTGTTGCATAAAGTGATTTAAGATAAACATAAAATTGAATTTTAACAATTTACATTACTTAGTTTTTTAAGTGAATAAGTTTAAAAACCAAATGTGCGTTAAGTGTCAAATCACCTTAGAAATCAATTAACTGTTGCTAAATCAATTAGATTAAAATATTTTACTATTTTTGAAAGCGCTATAAAACCAATTTTCAACTAATGTAACATTCCTGGTAATGATTTATCAATTTACCATAAACACATTGATTCACATTTTAACAGCATTTGCTGCATATTTTACTATTGCCTTGCTTTGGAGATTCAGAAAATCTCCTGAGGTCAGGTATTTAATTTATTTGGAGTTTATAGTGGCTTTTTGGGCAATTACTTATTCATTTGAGTTTGCAACAACAAGTTTAAATACAAAAATATATTGGTCACAGATTTCTTATTTTGGTATTGTATTCCTGCCTGTTTGCTTTTTTCTTTTTGCAACAGCTTTCAGTCATAAGAGGAACTTGATTTCAACTAAAAAAGTTGCACTTTTATTAATTGTGCCCATCATTACAATTGTTTTAGTTTATACAAATGAAAATCATCATTTGATTTGGACTTCCGTAACACTTAATGCTGTTCACAATACTGTTATTTATAATCACGGTATTGGATTTTGGATTTTCTATGCTTATACAGGGATCTTGCTATTTTTGGGTTTATACAACCTGGCAAGTTCAATATTCAAATTTAAGGCGTATTATAAAAAGCAAAGTAGTACATTAATAATTGCCACACTTGTTCCGGTAATTGCAAATTTAATGCATGTAACCAGCATCAATCCTTATCCGGGATTCAACTGGACACCGGTTTCATTTGTTTTAACCGGGTTAATTATAGTACTCGGTATTTTTAGGTTCAATATGTTCAACATAGTTCCTTTAGCAAAAACTAAACTTTTTGAAATATTAAATGACGGAGTTATTGTAACAAACGCTGAAGGATTTATTGAAGACTGTAATTCAGTTGTTTACTCTATTTTCAAATGGCAAAACAAATCAATTATTCATGAACCTTTTGATGAAATATTCAAATCTTATAGCGAAATTACTGAAGGATTATCGGAAAGTTTGACTTCTATTCAGTTTGAGGTTAAACATGCAAACAATAGAAATTATTATCAAATAAAAATATCGCCCATTTACAACGATAAAAATCTTTCGGGTCATATTTTGCTTTTTCATGATATTACTTCAATAATTAAAGCCGATGAGGAACTCAAAAACACCAATAAAAAGTTACTCCTGGAGATCGAAAAAAGGGAAAAACTCATTGAAGATCTTGACGCATTTGCACATACAGTTGCACATGATTTAAGAAGTTCGTTGAGCTCCATTTTTTCAGCAAGCGAGATCATGGAAGAAATAATAAAAATAAACGATAAGAATCTTTTATGTGAGCTATCAAACTTAATTAATCACTCAGCAAATAAGTCCATTCAAATTACTCATGAACTTTTACTTTTGGCAACAACTGACAAAACAGAAGTTGAATTAAAACCGTTGGATATGGCAAAAGTTTTTGGGGAAGCCAAATATCAACTTGTTGATATAATCACTAATTCAAAAGCCGAAATTACAGAACCTACTGAATGGCCTCAAGCAGTTGGATATGCACCATGGATAGAGGAGGTTTGGTCGAATTACTTAAGCAACGCAATAAAATATGGTGGTACACCGCCAAAGATAGAAGTTGGTGCTGAAGTACTTATGAATGGGAATATTATGTTCTGTGTTAAGGATAACGGAATAGGACTTACCCAGGATGAGCAGAAAAAATTGTTCAATAATTTTGTCAGGCTCAATCCCAATAAAGCTGATGGTTATGGACTTGGACTTTCGATTGTAAAAAAGATAATTGAAAAACTTAATGGATCGGTAGGTGTAGAAAGCACTGAAAATGGATCGAAATTCTATTTTATTCTACCGTCTAACAATCAAACACATGTAACCCACAACAAACTCAATCCGAATATAGAATACATGGTTAACTGAAATAATTTCTCCATTTCAAAATACCATCTTATCAAATGTATCTGAACCGTAATCTTTCTAATAAGGCATTTTCGCTAAATAAAAAATATATCCCTTTTGGTTAAATACGAGAAGGGATTTTTTATGCTTATTGGTTCGTTTTTGAGTTATGTTTTGGACTCCATCAATTTTGAGGCTCAAAATTCAATTTTTTGGACATAATTT
>JBGSMW010000013.1:0-48967 GCA_041739985.1 Draconibacterium sp.
CAAAAGCAATGAGTTCAGACCTAAGCAACGGACAGAAAATTATTACTGTTCAAGGTCAGGAAGTAACCGTTACCATCAATGAAGACGGTGTATTCATCAACAATGCCAAAGTAACAGTTGCTGATTTGGAAGCTGCAAATGGAGTTGTTCATGTTATCGATGCTGTATTAATTCCATCAGCATTGCCAGCCACAGTAGTTGACATTATAGTTTGCAGCGACGCACACAAAACTTTGGAAGCCGCAGTAGTTGCAGCCGGATTGGTAGAAACATTACAGGGCGAAGGCCCCTTCACAGTTTTCGCACCGACAGACGCAGCATTCGCAGCACTTCCAGCCGGAACAGTTGAAAGTTTATTGGAAGATCCAACTGGAGCATTAACAGATATTCTACTCTACCATGTAGTTTCAGGCAAAGCCATGAGCACAGATTTAAGTGACGGCCAGATGATTGAAACCGTACTTGGGAAAGATATAACAGTAAAAATCACTGCTGAAGGGGTTTACATCAACAACGCGATGGTAATTGTTGCTGATTTGGAAGCAGAAAACGGGGTTGTGCATGTAATTGATGCAGTATTGCTTCCAACAACCACAAGTATTTCAAGATTGGATGAAGTAACGTTTGATATTTATCCAAACCCTGCCACTGATTACATCCGCATCAGTTCTAATATTGGGGTTGAAAGTTTAATAATCAGGGATATTGCAGGACGGGTTGTAACTCAATTGAACAATTTAAGTTCATCAGAAAGAATTGACCTCAACGGATTTAAATCGGGCATGTACCTTGTTACCATGAAAAACGGAAATTCGGTTTCCACAAATAAACTGATTGTAAGATAAGGCTTTGTTCATTT
Source organism: Draconibacterium sp. (assembly GCA_041739985.1). Classification (GTDB taxonomy): domain Bacteria; phylum Bacteroidota; class Bacteroidia; order Bacteroidales; family Prolixibacteraceae; genus Draconibacterium. The sequence goes on from JBGSMW010000013.1 coordinate 860, forward strand.
ATTTGTTTAGCTGTAGTTGAGAATTAGTGTTGTTGGAAATCAACAATAGTTTGAACAATTACCTTCTGAAGTGCATCTTTCCTGACCAATTGGATGTACTTGTTAAAAAAGGTTGCCACGTCAAGTGGCAACCTTAAATTTTTTAATAGACAGGTGTTTTAAATAAAGTATAAAATTAGCCATGAAAATAAGTTTAATAATATTAATTGTTTTGATAATCATTATTTTAACAGGTATTTATGCCATGACAAATGCAAAAACTGAAACACAGAAATACGAAGTGATATTTTCAAAAGATAATTTCGAAATCAGATTTTATCCCGAAGCAATTTTGGCCACCGTTCAAATGAATGGAAGTTATGATGATTCGCGAAATTCAGGATTTCAGGTTTTAGCCGGATATATTTTTGGGGGCAACGAAGAAAACAGCCAGATTGCCATGACTTCGCCGGTTCGTATGTCAACAGGGGATAATTCAAACACAATGAGTTTTGTAATGCCGTCTGAAATAGACTTTGAAAAATTGCCTCACCCGAATGATCCAAATGTTGTATTGCAAAAAACAATTCCCAGGTACACAGCAAGTTTGAAATTTGGGGGGTATGCAAACGATGCGGAAATTTTGAAATACAAAAAGAAACTAAATGAAGTATTAACTCAATTAAATCTAAAACACACCGGTAATTTCGAATTTTTGGGATACAATTCTCCCTATCAGCCGGTTAACCGCAGAAACGAAATTCAGGTTCAATTAGTAGATTTTAAGCCTGATTTATTTCAAAAGGAAATTGGTATAAATTGAGTGAAATTAATTTGTTAAAAATCAGTATCAGCTTTTGCAATATCCAACTCCTCAATCCAAATATTCCTGTACAAAACATCGTGTCCCTCAGCTTGCAATTTTATTCCGCCGGGAGTGTCGGTAATCCCTTTTCCGCCATCATTTCCGCCATCGATTCCTGAATTTGGGCCACCCCAAACCTGGTTGATTGGCACGTTTATATGTACTTTTTTACCGTTGAAATACATTGAAACCAAAGCTTTTTCAGAACGCGTTCCGTTTTCGAAACGAGCTGCACGAAACTTAATATCATACGCATTCCACTTGCCAACACCGTTGTAAGCATGATAAGGTGATGGTGTTTCGTTTATTACAGCGCCCAAACCATGTTTTGTTGTATCTCCATCGAGAACCTGAATTTCATATCGGTTTTGCAGGTAAACCCCACTGTTTCCGCCTGGTTTTTCAATTAAAAATTCAACATGAAGCCGGAAATCGCGGTATGCCTTTTTTGTGACAATATCAGCAGATCCATATAAACCGCCAGCTGCATTTGGATCGTTGCTGTTTACAACTGTTCCTTTGTCAACAGGGTCATTTACAATTTCCCATTTTATTGGCAACTCCGACGAAAAACGCGGGCCTTCCCAATACGTCCAATTTTCATCAAGCATTTTTCGTGAACCGTCGAAAATTACTTCAGCGGACTTTGGAGCTTTTGTCCCCACACCGGTTTTTTCTTTTGGCATCAAAACTGCCCCAACTGACAAAACAAAAAGGGCTAATACAGTGATTACAAAAATTTTCTTTTGCATTGGATTTTAGTTTTATGGTTTAAGTGAGCAAGTTAACAATTTTGTCAATTGTATGGGTTTCGTTTTCACTTTCAAAAAGAAAAATCGAACTATTTTAAAGCCCACTCAACAGCTTTTTCAGCGTGAATTGCAGTTGTGTCGAAAACCGGAATATTTACATCGGCACCTGAAATCAGGAGCGGAATTTCTGTACATCCAAGAATTACGCCTTCTGTACCTAATATTTCAAGGTTTTTAATAATATGCTGAAACCCTTTTCTCGATTCATCCAATATTTCGCCCTGAACCAGTTCGTCATAAATTACATGATGAATGTATTCGCGTTCAGTTTCCGTTGGAATTATAACTTCAATGCCAAAATTTTCAAAAATATACTTTTTGTAAAAGTCCTTTTCCATAGTGAATTTAGTGCCCAGTAATGCCACTTTTTTTAATCCGGTTTCGGCTATTTTTGAGCCTGTTGCCTCAGCAATATGCAAAAACGGGATTGAAATGTTTTTAATGATTGCCGGGCTGCATAAATGCATCGTATTCGTACAAAGCACAATTAAATCGGCACCGGCGGCTTCAAGTTGTTTCGCTGATTGTATCATTAATAAATTTAATGATTCCCAGTCTTCAATGTGCTGGAGTTGTTGTATTTCGGCAAAATCAACAGTTAGTAAAATACTTTTACATGAGTGAAACCCACCAAGTTTTTCCTTCACTTTTCTGTTTATTAAATTGTAATAAACTGCAGAAGATTCCCAGCTCATTCCGCCAATTAAACCAATTGTTTTCATTTTTTTAGATATGAGATTATTAGAAATGAGTATCAGGAATTATAAGACACGAGACCGAAGTAGGAAAAGTTGTTGTTGTCATGTTTTAATTGTTATTACAAAATACCCTAAAATGAATAAATCCTACTATTCAAAAGTTTAATAACCGGAGAACCCGACAACAAAAACAAACCTTGAACTCGAAAACACGGAAATTGAATCATTTAATATTCTTTGAACTTTAAACGCTGAACACTGAACTTTCTTTAAACTTTAAACTTTATACTTTAAACTCTAAACTCTGAACTACTTTTCCCTTCCCGAAACTTCATCCCCATTCCGCTCAGAAAATTTCTCAAAACCTGGTCTTTACATTCGCGGTACTGGCTTTGTCCGGGTTTGCGGAAAAAGGCACTCAATTCGTGTTTGCTGATTTCCAAACCGGCTAATTTCAACAAATCCAAAATATCTTCATCTTTCAGATTAAGGGCGATTTTGAATTTTCTGAGAATAATATTATTGTTGAGTTGTTTCTCGGGAATGGGTTGTGGCCCATCTTTTTTGCCGCGTTTTTCGATAATTAAACCATTCATAAACGTGGCAAGTTGAAATCCTGATAATCCAACATAATCGGGGTCAATATCTTTTTTCAGCCACTGACTAATTTCTTCGCGGGTAGCTTTAATTCCGCCCAGCGAAAAAACTTCCATCATAGTTGAGTCGTTTATATCGAGTGCGTATCGGGTACGCCGTAAAATATCGTTATTATCCATTTTCTATTCAGGTTCGGTTATGGTAACAGGTAACATAAATGCAATTGCAATTACAGGTAAATTTGCAAAAAGAAATGAGGTGCAATTCCTGGAATAGTTTTCGAGATTGGAGGTTACTTTCCAGACACTTGCATTGTTTTTTATTCATGATATATGTTTTTTCGTAATTTTAATGAATTCGCAATACCGTGGTTGTCAATTTTGATTTGTTTTGTTATTTGCAAATCGAAAAGTTGAAATTATAATAAAATAGGGTTTACTTAGAAATTAGAACCACCACAAAGTAACATAACTTTATTAAACCTATCTTTTCAAAAAGAAAATCAATTGACTGGATTTGATACTTTTCATCCATTCAGTGAATTATACAAATTACACAAAAAACCGCAAAATCACTTGCAGTTTTTCATTGTATATATTAAAAATAATAAATCGAAAATGAACTAAAAATTCACTATTTGCTGATTTGCACCCGCACTGCATTTGGACCACGCTGCCCCATTTCAACTTCGTAAGTAACTAAATTGCCTTCTTTTATTTCGCCAATAACATTGTTTGCATGTACAAAAACATCTTGTTTGGTTTCTAAATCTTTAATAAAACCAAATCCTTTTGATTCATTAAAAAATGTAATTGTACCTTTTCTGATTGGATCCACATCCTCATCGCTTCCTTTGGGAACACTCACTGCGATGTCTTCAAGTTTAACTTCGGTTTTGGTTGAAGGATCAATTGGTTCGTTTGTGATTACGCCGTTTTCGTCAACATAAGCGATCATGTCATCGAAACTTGATTTTTCTCCGTCTCTTTTGGCTAATTTTTTTGCTGCTTTTTCTTTTCTTTTTTTCTCTTTTTTGTTTCTAACATCCTTTTTGTTAAAAGATTCCTGCGATCTACCCATAAATTATTTTAGTATTAATGATTAATTTTTTTTTTAAAACGTTACTTGTGCGTATTCGTTACTATGCGTTAAAAGGTTTCGCAATTTAACTAAAGCACTGTTTTTTATTTGTCTTATACGTTCCGTTGAAGTTCCATATTGTACTGCAATATCATAAAGCGATAAGGCCCTTGAATTGTTCAACCCATAGCACATTGTTAAAACGCCGCCTTCACGATCGGACAGTTTACCTAAAGCGCGTTGAATATTTGTCCTGACAGACTCATCAATTAAATGACTGTCGGGAGTAGGAAAATCTTCATTCTGGACAATATCGTACAAACTGAAATCGCTTTCACCATCATGCGTTAATGGCATATCAAACGAAATCTGACGTTTTTTTATTGAATTTATTGTTTCAACTTCTTCTACGCTAAGTTCCAGGTAATTGGCAATTTCGGTATTTGTAGGATCGCGTTCCAACTGCTGCTCCAAATAAGGAATAGCTTTAGCGATTTTGTTTATAGATGAAATGCGGTTTAAAGGAAGGCGCACAATACGTGTGTGTTCCGAAATAGCTTCAATTATCGATTGGCGGATCCACCAAACTGCATACGAAATAAATTTAAACCCTCTGGTTTCATCGAATTTCTGAGCAGCTTTTACCAAACCCAAATTCCCCTGGTTGATTAAATCGGGGAACGATAATCCTTGATTTTGATATTGTTTTGCTACAGAAACAACAAAACGGAGGTTTGCAACAACTAATTTTTCCAATGCCACATCATCTCCATTCCGAATGCGAATTGCGAGCGAAACTTCTTCATCGGCGGTTATAAGTGAATATTTATTTATGTCCTGAAAATAACGTACAGTGGATTGTTCATTGCGCTGTGTTATTTGTTGTGTAATTTTTAGCTGTCTCATATAGAAATCATTATCAATTCAAAACCAATAAAAAAACTTTTAATTCTGGTTTTGATTTTACTTAAAAAAGGTACTGAAGCAAAATTTAGATTTAAAAAAACGGTCATCGATGAACCATAAACTGGAAGGAACAGCAGACAAAGCACAAATTCTCAAATCTCAAACGCGCACAAAGATAGCGTTATATTTCGAGATTTAACTTAATATTTTTATTTGACGGGGTTATTGTAATTGTTAAAAAACTGAAAATGAATTTGATATAGTACGCAGTTAAAGCTGTGCTACTTTTAGTAGAGAACCATTTTACGATAAATTTCCCGGTTTTCGGAATCAAAAGAGCAAAAAATAACTTTTTCAATATTGTGATTCTTTTCTAAAAATTGAGTCACAGTTTTAAATGCAATTTCCGCGGCATCCTTTTTTGGATATCCATAAACTCCTGTACTTATATTTGGGAATGCGATGGTTTTTAACCCATTTTCCATAGCAATTTCAAGACAGCGCCTGTAGCAAGAGGCCAATTTTTTGGGTTCATCAGAATTTCCACCTTTCCAAACCGGGCCAACAGTATGTATTACGTAACTGGCAGATAGTTTGTACCCTTTTGTAATTTTTGCATCTCCAGTCTCACAACCGTTCAATGTGCGGCATTCTTCGATTAACTCATTTCCGGCGGCACGGTGAATTGCGCCGTCAACACCTCCACCACCCAGTAAACTTGTGTTGGCAGCATTTACAATCGCATCAACTTTTAGAGTTGTAATATCGCCGGCGAAAAGTTCAATTTTATTCATTGCATGTAAATTTAATGTTTTAGGTTCAGAGATCAGAGTTGCGGTTTTTTAATCAGAGAGGCTGAATTTTTCGCAGAATTCCGCAACCTTCCAATCAATAATTCTCTATTTCCAATCCCTTTTTTAGTATTTTTATTCGCTAAATTAGTAAAGCAAATTACCATGAACAAGCTTGTAATAATATTTTTATTGGTTTCAATTTGTCAATTAAATGCAGGTGCCCAACCAATTTCTCTTCATCCCAAAAATCCACATTACTTTATTTACAAAGGAAAGCCTACAGTACTTGTTACTTCGGCTGAACATTACGGATCTGTATTAAATGCTGATTTTGATTTCAGAAAGTATTTGCAAACAATGCATGACGAAGGGATGAATTATACCCGCATATTTATGGGTTCATATGTCGAAATTCCGGGAAGTTTTGGTATTGAAAAAAATACATTGGCTCCAGCTGCCGGAAGTTTTATAACACCATGGAAACAGGTTGACGAAACTGGTTTGTACAAGGGCGAAAAAAAACTTGATCTCAACCAGTGGAACCCTGAATATTTTGGTCGTTTGAAAGAATTTATATCGTTGGCAAATAAACTTGATATTGTTGTAGAGGTTACTTTGTTTTGCTCCACATATAGTAATGAAAGTTGGGAACGTCACCCGTTTAATCCCGGAAATAATATTAACGGAATTCCGGTTAATCTGGAAAGAAAAAAATCCAACACTCTTGACAATGGCATATTAACAGGATTTCAGCAGAAACTCGCAGAGAAAATTGTAACAGAATTAAATAGTTTCGAAAATGTATTTTATGAAATACAAAACGAACCCTGGGCAGATGATCCTCAAAAGGGAATGTTAACCTTGCGTACATTATCGCCAAATCCCAAAAACGGAGGTTGGTTTCAGTGGGCTGAAATGGCATCTGAAGCTTCGTTAAAATGGCAAAAGGTAATTTCTAAAACAATAGTCGAAACTGAAGCCAGCTTACCTAACAAACATTTGATAGCTCAGAATTTCAATAACTTTAAAAGCTCTCTTGATAAGGTTGATTCAAATATTTCAATTCTCAATTTTCATTATGTATGGCCCGAAACTGTTTGGTTGAATTATGGCTGGAATCGGCCAGTAAGTTTCGATGAATCTGGGTTTGCCGGAAATTCAGACTCTACTTATTTGCGACAGGCATGGCAATTTATGATGGCGGGAGGGGCTGTTTTTAACAACCTCGATTATTCGTTTTATGTTGAAAAAGAAGACGGAACCGGCGTAAACAATGCGCCGGGCGGAGGAAGTACAAACCTGAGAAAACAATTAACAATACTCCGAAGTTTTATTGAATCACTTGAATTTGTAGAAATGAAGCCTGATTTGCAAGTTGTTGTCCATTCTCCCGGTTCAGAAGTACAAGCCTTGTCGCAACCTGGATTCCAATATGCCATGATTTTTACGGGGAATTCAACAAAATGGGTAAAACTGAATTTACCAAAGGGAAAATACAACTTTGAATTTATATCCCCTTACAATGGGAACACAATAAAAAAAGGATTCTTCAAACAAAACAGATCAGGTATTTATGAACTTAAACTGCCGGAATTTGTCGATATTATTGCTTTGAAATTGTGGAAGTAACCTTTGTTTAATTTTTTAAATACTGATACTTTTTCAGTTTTTTGATTTTATTTTCTGCTCATTTAGTTACCCAAAGATTAATCTTATTCAATTTAATCTATTCTTTATCATTTTTTTCAATGAAGAAAAAGGAAACCTTGCGGGTGCTTTTTTGTTTCAACTTTAATTATGGATGTAAGCAAATATTTAAAATCAAATCGAATTCAATTGATGTTTTTCGTAGCCGGAGCAATTGGAGGTTTCCTTTACTGGCGTTTTGTTGGTTGTTTAAGCGGAACCTGTGCAATTAAGTCGGTATGGTACTGGAGTACTTTATGGGGAGCTGTTATGGGTTATTTGGTTGGTGATTTTATTAACGACATAATAAATAAACGCAAAAATAAAGGGGGGGAAGTAAAGTGAATGAGAGATTTTTAAATGTAATTAATTCAGACAAACCTGTTTTGGTTGATTTCTATGCGGACTGGTGCGAGCCATGTAAACAAATGCCACCAATTTTGAAAGACGTTAAATCGGAGTTAAAAGACAGTGTTAGAATTATTAAAGTTAATGTGGATAAAAACCCGATGATTGCTACTGAATATAAAATCAGAAGTATTCCAACAGTAATTATTTTTAAAAATGGAGAGGTTCAATGGAAAGGTGTTGGTTTACATCAGGCTCCTGAATTAAAAAGTATTTTACGTCAACATATTAGTTCTTAACGCTGGAAAGTGCATTCTCAACCAATTTTTTCATTTTAATTAGCCCTGAATTTGCAACTTCAACCGCATCTTTTTTCCAATAGTCTTCATTAAACAATTCAAGTGATAAAACTTTTTCGCCTCCTGAATTATATAAATCCGTAATAATTTGTTTGTATGGTGCAGCGCCATCACCTGGATACACTCTGTCGCTGTCTTTTTGCTTATCGCGCGGGATATCGGCAACAAAATCATTAAAATGAAAAAGTTCAATTGCTTTTCCCGAAATCTGTTTTAAACTTTCGAATCCGCTGCCACCTCGAAACATGTGATAAACATCGGGTAAAATGCACGCTTTGGGATGATTGGCTGCTGTGGCTACAAACATCGCCTGCGAGATATGATATAAAGTTGCTGAAGCACCCCAAAATTCAAGAATTGGGGTAACTCCGGTTTCATCGCCAAGTTCGAGTATTTTTCGGTAGCGATTGCCAATTTCAAACAAATCGGCAAAAGGTTTATCGTATGCTCCTGCTGGCGGAGCTGCAATTCGTTTGCAACCTATTTGGGCCAGTAAATCCATCTCCATTTTCAATTGTTCGATTCCGGCTTTTCTGATGGTTTCATCATCAACAATCCACTGTGCAAAACCAATTGCGTTTTCAACCTGTAAACCCAAATCTTCAATATACTTTTTCAAGTCTTTTAAATTTCCACCTTCATCCAAATATTTTTGTAGATCACGAATCCATATTTCAATTCCATCGTAACCTGCTTTTGAAACGATTTCAAATTCTTTTAAAAAACCAACTTTCTGACCGGAAATGGTACTTGTATTCAGACAGTACGAAAACTGATTACTTTGTGATTTTTCCGTTGTAAGCGAAGGTTTATTTGTTAGCGAAAATCCTCCTGTAATTATTGCCAGACTTTTTAATGTGTCTCTTCTTGAAATCATTGTATTTTGATTTAGTTTTTTCAAAAATAGTAACTTGTAACAAAGTCTGTTGTTATTTTAACTAATTCAATTCAATTGCTAACTTTAAATATTTGAAACTGGTATTGTAAAACTAAACTCGAGTACGATGAAAATGAGAATTTCAGTTATGTTGCTTGTTATTTTAATTGTAGCAAATGTTGCTAAAGCACAAAATAATGAAAAAAATAATCTTTGTGTCGGGGCTTATTATACAGAAGCTGAAGGCGCTGCAAATCTTTTAAAACTTAAAGAAAGTTACAAAACAAGAGATGTTTGGTTGGAACGCTCGGAAATTATTAAGCAAGGAATTCTTGAAGGCGCTGATTTGGTTCCGTTTCCTGAAAAAACACCTCTGAAACCTATTTACACAAGCGAGCGAAAATATAACGGTTATTCAGTTAAAAATGTGGCGATTGAAAGTTTGCCAGGTGTTTTTTTAACCGGAAGTTTGTATCTGCCTGAAAAAAGAAGTGAAAAAATGGCGGGTATTTTATCTGCTCACGGACACTGGTCTACTCCTGAAGATTATGGCAGATACAGGGCCGATGCACAGAACCGCTGTGCAAGTTTCGCCCGAATGGGAGCCGTGGTTTTTTCGTACGATATGGTTGGTTATGGCGAAATGAAGGATGCAGGCTGGGAACATAAGCATCCGCTTGCTTTCAAACAGCAATTGTGGAACAGCATTCGTGCGCTGGATTTTTTGTTGTCGCTCGAAAATATTGACCCCGAACGGATTGCAATGACAGGAGCATCGGGTGGGGGAACACAAACTTTTATGCTAACAGCGATCGATGAAAGAATAAAAGTTTCAGTACCTGTTGTAATGGTTTCTTCCTATTTCTTTGGCGGTTGTGTTTGTGAAAGTGGGATGCCTGTTCATAAAAGTGATCATCATCAAACCAGTAATGTTGAAATTGCTGCAATAGCAGCACCGCGCCCAATGTTGCTAGTATCCGATGGCGATGACTGGACAAAAAATACACCGACAGTTGAATTCCCTCATATTCAATACATTTATAATTTGTTGGGTGCGAAAAGTAATATTGAATATGTTCATCTACCATACGACAAACATGGTTACGAATTATCAAAACGTAAGGCTGTTTATCCGTTTCTAGCAAAAAATTTAAAACTGAATCTTGCCGCAATTCAAGATAAAAACGGAGAAATAAGTGAAGAAGGAATTGTTATCGAACCCTATGAAACTATGAAAGTTTTTTCAGAATCCAACCCTTTACCTAAATATGCCGTATTGAAAAATGATGATGTTAAATGGTAATACCACTGTTTTAGATGCGCAGTGTAACTGGTATGATTTAAAAGTATTTGAGGACAATGTATGTCAACTAAGGGTTAAGAAATTTTTGAAAGTGTGATAGGATAATAATTAGAAATCTATATTTGTTGTTGAAAAAAATCAGAAAATGAATCCATTATCATTAATCGGAGCGTTTGTTATTACCCTTGCACTTCTTTCTTACGGTATTGGAAGTATTTCAATTCAACATTTTAAGCATATATCACGCGGTATTTTGTTTTTTCTAACTCTTGGTGTTTTGCTTGATATCACTGCCATTATTTTTATGATTTACGGATCAAACAAGGGCGTATTTTCATTACATGGTATTTTAGGATATACTGCAACTATAACAATACTAATTGATACTGCTTTAATTTGGCGGTGTTATCTCAGAAATGGATTGGATTCCGGTATAAGAAAATCTATTCTGTTATATTCCAAAATTGCCTATGGATGGTGGTTGATTGTATATTTTACAGGCAGTTTGCTGGTTATATGGCCAAAAAATTAAATTTATGACAAACGATTGGAAAGACAGACTGGGAGTGGTTTTTTCCACTAACCGCGATTTTAATTTTGAAAAAGAGGTTGGCCAAGAAATACAAACTTTACCTCCCCAAAAGCAAAATCTGAAAGTACAGCTCGACCGAAAAAAACGGAATGGGAAAAATGTAACATTAATTACAGGTTTTGTTGGTGCCGAAGAAGATTTAAAGACTATTGGAAAAACATTAAAATCGAAGTGTGGTGTTGGCGGAACTGTAAAAGATGGTGAAATTTTAATACAGGGGGATTTCTGCAATAAAATTATTGAAATTCTTAAAATAGAGGGATATAAGGTTAAAAAAGTGGGGGGATAAAGCCTCTCCCTAGCCCTCTCCTTGGGAGAGGGGAAAGAAAAGAGCAACTTTACTTATTTTGAAATCACAAAATCAAATCATTCAAAATGAAAAACCACAAAATCCTTATCACAATTTTTTTATCTGTTTTATTCCTGAATTGCTTATCACAAAATAAAAATGAGGTTTATATGTTTTCCTACTTTATGGGAAACGGTGAAGATGGACTTCATCTGGCCATAAGTAATGACGGATTGAAATGGGAAGCATTAAACAACAACAAATCGTATTTAACTCCAGCCGTTGGTGATGATAAACTGATGCGAGATCCATGTATTATTAAGGGTCCGGATGGGAAATTCCACATGGTATGGACAGTAAGCTGGAAAGAAAAAGGAATTGGTTATGCATCAAGCGAAGATTTAATACACTGGTCGGAACAAAAATTTATTCCGGTAATGGCTCACGAACCAACAGCACGAAATTGCTGGGCACCTGAAATATTCTATGATGTTGATTCAAAACAATACCTGATTTTTTGGTCAACAACAATTCCTGGTCGATTTCCCGAAACCGAAAAATATGGTGATGACAAATATAACCATCGGATGTATTATATAACAACCAAAGATTTTATCAATTTTAGCGAAACTAAACTCTTTTACGATCAGGGTTTTAATGTGATTGACGGAACTTTGATTAAGGAAAATGGGAATTACATTTTGTTTTTGAAAGATGAAACCAAAACTCCACCACAGAAAAATATAAGAATTGCAACAAGCAGCCAGCTAACCGGAAAATACAGCAAACCAACCCTGCCAATTACCGGTAATTATTGGGCAGAAGGTCCAACACCAATAAAAATTGGCGACTGGTGGATTGCCTATTTCGATAAATACATTGATCACAAAATGGGCGCTGTGCGTTCAAAAGATTTAATCAACTGGGAAGATATTTCTGAACAAATCAGTTTTCCGGAAGGTACAAGGCATGGTACAGTTTTTAAAGTTTCACAACAAATTGTGAAAAATTTAGAAAAGCAGTATTGAACAAATAAACGTACTTTTGGCAAATCAAATTATTAATAAGATGGTGGAAATCGGAAAAATAAACACGCTCGAAGTCGTTCGTGAAACTGATAATGGATTGTATTTAGATGGGCGGGAATTAGGCGAAATCTTAATGCCACACAAATTTATTACAGAGGAAGTAAGAAGTGCCGGTTGGGCCGATGTTTTTGTTTATTCCGATTCAGAAGACCGGTTGGTGGCAACTACTGAAAAACCGTTTGCGATGGTTGGCGATTTTGCATTTTTGAAAGTGGTTTCTGTGAGTAAGTTTGGCGCTTTTCTCGACTGGGGGTTGCCCAAAGATTTGCTTGTACCTTTTCGTGAACAAAAGGCCGACATGGTGGAGGACAGGAGTTACCTTGTTCACGTTTTTGTTGATATGTTAACCAAACGAATTGCTGCATCTGCAAAAATCGATAAATATTTAGACAACATCCCGCCTGAATACGAACATGGAGATGAAGTAAAACTACTGATTGCTGAAGAAACCGACCTTGGTTACAAAGCCATTGTAAACAACGAACACTGGGGAATGCTCTATAAAAACCAGTTGTACCAGCACCTTTCGCAGGGTCAGAAAATTACCGGTTATATCAACAAAGTGCGCGATGACGACAAAATTGATTTACTTCTTGAAAAACCGGGTTATGAAAAAGTGGATGCTATTTCGCAAAAGATACTTGATGAATTAAAAGTAAACCGCGGTTTTATGGCGGTTTCAGATAAAACTTCGCCCGACATGATAAATGCAATGTTTGGCATCAGCAAAAAGAACTTTAAAAAAGCCGTTGGAAATCTGTATAAAAAAAGGTTGATAACATTTGATTCTGACGGAATTCGTTTGGTTAAATAATTCTTTTAATTTCAGTGTTTTACTTCTAAAAGCGCCCAGACCGGTTTATGGTCTGAGAGCGGTAACGGACAATTACCAAATCAGCTTTTAAAAGTGAATTTCATGTTAGTTTTACTGCTTTCCACATTTTTTCATTGTTTTTATTATTTAATTTTTGAAATTCTTCATCAGAAATTCCTTCAATTCCACAAGCTCGTCTGCACCAATTAAACCTACTCCTGCATTTTTCAGTTCAGACCAAACAGCAATTCTTTGTTGAGCTGTTCGATTTGGCGTTCCCCAAAACCGAAGAATATATCCTTTTTGTTTTGCTTTTTTTGATAATTCAACCAACTTTTGTTTTTCATTTTCTGGGATTTTTCCGGTACCATCCCATTTAAAATATTTTACCCAGTTGTCACTCACAATTGGCATTAAATCAGGAGAAATTTCAGAATCAAGATTTTCGAGCCGTCCGTCGAAACCCGCATAACGAATGGTTTGCGACTGCATATATTCAAAAGGACGACTTCCTGAAACAACCACCAGAATACTTCCCTTTTTCTTTTTTTCGTGTGCAAAAGAAGTTAAAAGGCTTTCATATTCTGTTAAGATTCGATGAAGGTTTTGATACGTTTTTAACCCGTCATCTTTAATATCGATAAGCAATATCAACTCTTCACCATTTCCGTAAACTGACCCTTTGTTTTGAATAATGCGTTTCTTGAGCGGTTCAAGATAAAGTTGGCGAAGTGTTCTGCCGGGTTTGATATCTTCAAAATTGTGTGAAACAAATAACGAATCACCAACGGAATAAACATCGGCTTCAATGCTTTTAAAATTACATTCCAGTGCATCGAAAAGTGGCTGGTTGTGTTTGTAATCGTTGTGGGAGTGTGCAGGCAGAACAAAATTTTTTTGCTGGGCATACAGAGTCGTTAATCCACTAAACATAAACGACAGGTAAAAGTAAAAGTGATATAAAAGTTTTATTTTCATTTTGTCTTTTTAATAATCGCAACAAAGCGATGGTTAAATGTTCTGTTGTTTTAAAACTGAATTCTTCAATTTACCATTTATTTTTGCCAACAACAATATTCAGTTGTTTCTCTCCTCCAGCCCAGGCCAAATTCAATTTTAAATCCATGTTCGATTCGATTTCAATTTTTGGCTGTTCTGTTTCCGATTGTCTTTCAAAACATTTGAACGATAACAAACCTTCCTTTCCGATTGGATATCGGGTAATTCCGTGCTCTTCCAAAAGGTTAACTTCCCAATTGATTGTTTTTTCGGGCAGACTGCAATTAATTCCAAAAATTCCTTCAATTAAAACTGCAATTGGTGGCAATCCGGTCCAGCCAATAAAATCGGGACGGGCAAGTAACCCCGGATTCGCACTTTCAGGAGCATAATATTCCCAGAATGTACCTGTATTTTTAAACACCTGAAGAATATGATCGTGATGTCTTTTTGAAATATCAAAAGCCATTTTTTTGTATCCATTCTTTTGAAGTCCTTTGATTATCATGAAATTTGTTGGTGCCCAAATTCCACCCTGCCAGTAGCGCCCGTCATCCTGGTATTTTTCATTGTCGGCTGAAAGAGAGGGAACCGGGAATTTTCGATTAAAAGTTGACGGATCATTTAAATGGTTTACCAGCTTGTCCATTTGTGGTTTATCGAGTACATCGGCTAGTAACGCCCAGTATGCCCCAATACTTTTTAAGCTGCTTTGGCTTCCGTCGGCAAATCTGTCGTACAGAAAGCCTGTTTTCTCATCCCACAAATGTTCTCGTATATAATTGGTTAACAATCCGATTTCATCTTCAATGTCTTCAATTTCCTGCCAGCGTTCCAAAACAAAACCAAATTTCAGTAATATTTTATCTACCATTAATTGCTGCAAACAGGCATCGAGCCAAACCATGTGACCATGACTGTAAATCATGTTGTATTCTTTCGGAACACGTGGCTGGTTGTCCATTCCGGTTCCCCAGCCACTTGTCCAGTATGAGCCATCGCGCCAGGTTCGGTTTAGCCGCAACCACCGGCTGAAAGCAGCCAAAGCGGGAAAAATCTGGTTCACCCGATCCCAGTCGCCAAAATGGTTATAATATTCCAGCTCACTCCAGGGAATTATATTGGGACCAGTACTTACAGGATCATATCGGTGAAAACAATCATCGCCCGATTCCATTATTTCACGACAAATAAAACCATCCAAATGCTGGAGCGAATAAAAATTATTTAATGTTTGCTGAAACGGGAAAAAGCGACTTCCATAGCGGGCAAACAATGTAATAAAAGCTGAATCCCACATGAAAATATTTCCGTTGTAAGCCGTGTCAAGATAACTTGAAACAAAACCGGAGCCGGGAGCAGGTTTGCGAACATGGCTAATGCCAATTTCCCAGGCTTTCCAGTACATCCCAATAGCATCATCATTTCCTTTCCAAAAAGGATTGGGTAAAACATCTTTTGCATTTTTAAAAGAAGGAGGATCCAACAATTCAGAGTTCATTCTTCTGAATTCATTTTCTGCTACAAAAGAATTTTTTACATAGGTGTTTTTATACGGCAGCTTGTAAGGAGATTTCTTTTCTTCAAGAACTTCATTTGCTCCCAAAACCGGTGAAACAAATGCTGAAGTTCCGGCTAATGCTCCGGTTTTTAAAAAATTGCGTCGGTTTGTTTTCATTATTTTGTTTTTTTAAATTCTTACTTTTTAATGTACAGCATATCTTCTCAATTTAATCTTCAATATAAAAAATTTCTGATTGCGGATAATCATTCACTTTTTTTCAAAGTGACAATCTCGAAAGTGCTGAGTATCATTTTTTTGTGATTATGACGTGAAAGGGGAAGAATCAATAATATGTTTAAAATATTTTTGAACTTCATTTTATTTTAATTTTAAAATTTTGACAATTTTTGAGAATACTTCCGTGTTTTCGTAAACTCCAACAAATTGTTCCGACTGAGGACCATATGCAAAAACCGGAATGATTATTCCTGAATGTCCACCGGTTGAATAATGTCCTTCGACCTGGCCTTTTTGAATATCGCCATCTAAAAATGTTAGTCCCCCGGTTTCATGATCGGCAAGGACAATTACCAATGTTTGACCATCTTTTTCAGCCCATTGAATTACTTTGCCAATGGTCTTGTCGAAATCAAAAATTTCGCCCATTAAGTCCGGAATGTTATGCCAATGTCCATAATCATCGATGCGTGAGCCTTCGAGCATTGCAAAAAATCCTTTTTTATTTTTGCTTACCAAATCAATAGCCTGCATTGACGCTTGTTGCCAAATATCTCCCCGTTCTGCAGCCTTAGCCAGTTGTCCATCTTCAACAACGGCAAAAACTTTTCCTGATGAAATCTTTTTGGTTTCGTCCCAGGTTTTTACTGACTTGTAACCCTTTTGCTGCATTTCTTCCATTAAGTTGCGGCCATCTTTTCGTCGTGTGAACTTGTTGCGGCCACCACCAAAAAGATAATCTACATTACAATTAAGGAAATCAGCTGCAATTTCTTCTTCCAAATCGCGGTCGGTGTTGTTGGCGCAAAATGTTGCAGGTGTTGCATCTGTTAATCCACATGTAACTACAATAGCGGTTGAAAGTCCTTTATCATGGGCCAAATCGGTCAACGAGGGTAAAGGATTTCCGTTTATGTCAACGCCTATTGCATGGTAATTAGTTTTTTGACCTGTAGCCATTGCGGTGCCGGCAGCACCCGAATCGGTAATCAATTTATTGGCTGCATATGTTCTTGTTAAACCGGTTTGTTTAAAATTGTCTAGGTTCAATTTTCCATGGTTGGCAACCCAGGCCATTGAAATTTGATTGAGTCCCATTCCATCGCCAATCATTAAAATAACATTCTTTACTTTTTTACCTTTTACTTGCGCAACATTTACAGTTTGATAAGGATTTTCCATTGTAAAATCCAGTTTATCACCGTCTTTATTTTCGTCATTTTGCGCCTTTATTTCATGAACAGAAAGCAAAAAAAGAGTCAGGAGAATAATTTTAACAGCTTTAAAAGAATTCATGTTTTTTTATTTTTTGATTCAAGTTTTTTTAAAGAGATTAAAATCAAACCACATATTCTTTGAAGATTGAAGCCCATGGTTCACGCATTGGTCGGGCCAACATGTTGTTTGCTGTTTCGTTATTCAGAATTTTTTCAGTTACCGGATCCCATTCCAGATCCTGGTTAAGTTTCATTGCAATATTTCCCAAGTGTGCGATTGTAATTGAACGGTGCGCAATTTCAGCAGGTGCAATTGTTTCTTCACGGGAATAAACACAATCAATAAAGTTGCGAAAATGGTTTTCACTTTTGTAGAGTTGAATTTCATCGGGTTTAATAATACTGTTTAATATTGTTGGAGTGCTTGCTCCGTGTCCGCCACGATCAGCCCAAACCCAACCTTCAGTGCCTTCAAATTTAACCCCTCCTTTTTCTTCATTGCTTGATATTATTAGTTTTAAACCATTGGCATAAATACTTTCGAAATAGAAATCAGTGGCAGTGTTCCAAATTGGGTGTTTAGCCCAGGTTGCTTTTGCATTTTGAATTTTCACCGGTCCGGTTTGCTCTGTATTCATTCCCCACTGTGCAATATCAGGGTGATGGCCGCCCCAGTCGGTTAACTGCCCGCCTGAATAATCCAGTACCCATCTGAAATTTACATGAGTACGAGCCGGACAGTATGGTGCATCCGGAGCCGGCCCCAACCACATGTCGTAATTAAAACCTTCAGGAACGGGAACAGTTTCAGTTTGGTTTCCTGTTTTTCCGTAATCAGGAGTTCCGCTTGGTAAGCCGCATCGAATGGTTTTCAATTCACCAATTCTACCATTGCGTACCAGTTCACAAACACGGTAAAAGTTTGAATTTGACCGCTGCTGGCTGCCGGTTTGAAAAACAATTTTATATTTTTTCGATGTATTACTCATTGCCCGGCCTTCAGGAATTGTCAATGACAATGGTTTTTGGCAATAAATGTCTTTGCCGGCCGCAGCAGCCATCAGAACCGGAATTGAATGCCAGTGATCGGGAACCACAACTTCAACAGCATCAATTTCTTTTAATGCTATTACATCCCGAAAATCTTCATAGCCTTTAATTCCGAAGAACTTTTTCCCGTACTTCTTCGAATATCCTTTTTCAATCATCGCAATAAGGGGTTCACGTCCACCGATCACGCCATCCCAATAACCATAACTTTCTTTGTTTACATCGCAAACAGTAGTTATCTGAACTCTTTCATCATCCATGAAATCACGTGCATCGTTAAATGCCTGGTTTCCGGCACCAATAAATGCAACATTTATCCGGTCGGAAGGAGCCACGTTTCCATTTTTACCATGGACACAGGCAGGAATAATTGTTGGAACCAGAATTAATCCTGAAGCTGCCGTTCCATATCGTTTTAAAAAAATTCGTCGGTTGGTTATGTTCTTGTTCATTTTGTTGGTTTTGATAATAATTATATAGAGTTGATATCTTGAAATTAGAATTTATTGTTTTTTTCGTTGTTAATTATTTCAGTGATTTCCTCCTTTGAAAGTGCCGCAGCAAAAATCTTTACTCCATCCATTTTACCAATAAAAATCCTATTTCCGGGGAACTCCTCGTTTCTTCCCAAATTCCAGTTTGCATTCGATACCAACGAGACAAGGTTATCTAACTGCGCGGATTGCATTAGTTCACCATCAATATAAAATTTTAGTGACAATCCTTCAGCAACACCAGCCAAATGATGCCATCCATCCAATAATTTACCGGAAATGTTAACTGTACACGCACCCCGTCCCCATCCAGCGGCAAAAAATTCAATTTCGTTTCTGTTTAGTTGAATCACATTATGGTCGCCCTGTGTTATAATTGAAACAGGATATTTTTTTGGTTCAGGAATTTTTACCCAAGCCATCATTGTAATATCATTTTTCAGTACAGAAAATGACGGTTTATTTTTTATTTCAACAAAAGTGTTTTCATCAAACCCTGTAAAATCGGGACTTCCAACATTATTGGTTTGAGCAATTCCGTGATTAAATAAACCTGATGCATCCTCGATAATTCCACTGTTCTTTTGTTGAAACTGAAGGTCAACCAATGTTGCATTTTTATTGCTTGTATAAACTTTATAGATTCCTTTTAAACTATCAATCTGCAAAGTGTTTATTCCCGTTTTGCAGTCAGAAATTTTAAGGTTCTGAACTACAGTTTCTCCCGGAGTTGCTGCAATTGTTGCAGTTTTGAGTACATTATTGTTGAGATAAATGGGAATTTGTATTGTATCAGATGAGCCACCAATATTTTTTGCCCAAAAACTTATTTGTTGAATTTCATCCTCTTTCAAAAGAGGGATAAAAGTAAAATTCGAAATTTCAAACTTGCGCACATTGGATTTGTGTACAATAACATTTACGTTTTTTTTGTTTCCTTCAAAATATAACTCTGTAATTCCCGGGTTATATAATTGGCAAAACACCGAATCTGAAATCATTTCTCCTTCCTCAACATAAATATTTTTTCGTGCAATTTCTTTACTGTCCGCAATCAATCGTACAATTTTAACACCTGTGCTTCCCGAATTTTTCAAATTGAAATTTACCTTGAAACGCTCATTTGGAGCGACATTAGATTTTAGTACCCATATTGAATCAACAGAAATTACGGCTTCTGTTTTTGTGACTGAATATGGTTCGGAAGTGCTTGAAACAGCCCAATCAGTATGATTTGGTGCAAGTGAAAAAGTTAATTCCCCACCATTTAAAATCTCAGTATGATTAAACCATGATTGATTAAAATCTTTACCATTTAAGGTTGCTGATTGTATGAAGTTATTTTTTGGAGAAGAGTTTATTGCTTTGATAATAAAATCTTTTTCGTTGGGATTATGAATAATTACTTTTTCAAATAATGGAGTTCCAATATTGTATTCGGGTATGCCAGGGCAAACCGGTAAAAATCCCATTGCGTTAAACACAAACCAGCTCGACATTGACCCCAAATCATCGTTTCCGGGAAGTCCATCGGCAGTTGCAGTAAATTGTTTTTCCCTGATTTTTGAAACCCACTCCTGTGTTTTTGCCGGACATTTTGCATAATTATATAGATATAGAATATGAAAATTAGGTTCATTGTCGAACATAATTAACCCATTGTTTAAGGCACTGTCCAATTGGCTTATAAATTCCTGGTTTCCTCCTTTCAGATTAATTATATCTCTGATATTATGTGGAACAAAAAGTGAATAATTCCATTTGTCACCTTCTTTGTAACCAAAGTTTCCTTCAGAATGAATAAAACCTTTTTCACTTCGCGGAACCAGAAAAAGCTGAGCAGGATCTAACAGATTTTGATAATTTAAACTTCTCTTCGCAAGCAAAGAATAGTCATCATGCAGGTTCATTACTTTATCGGAGAATTGTGATAAAACCCAATCGTTATATGCGTATTCAACGGTCCGCGTCACTGATTCAGGATAACTGGACGATACAAATCCATCATGAATATAAGATATCATATCGTCTTTATTATTGTCTTTTGAAAGAAGCAATTTTCTCATTGCTTCGAATGCAAGTGTTTTATCAAAATCGGTAATATTTTTAAAATAGGAATCTACAATTATGGGAATTGAATGAAAACCCGTCATTGGTTCAACAGGTAATTGCCCGGTTTGCTTATAAATATCTAGCATCGAAATTATCATATCATTTTGTCGTTGCGGTGCAATAATACAAAGCAGTGGATGCAAGGATCGAAAAGTATCCCAGGGAGAAAAAGTGCCATATTGATTTTCTCCTTCTGATTTTTGTATTTTGCCATCAAGTCCCAAATAAGTTCCATCTGTATCGGAAATTACCCAGGGAATAAGCTGAGAATGATAAAGAGCTGTATAAAATTTTGTTTTATTCTGAATTGAGCTATCCTGTATTTCAATAACCGAAAGCTCATTTTTCCAGTCATTTTGAGTTTTGTTTTTTAGGGCATCAAAATCCCAGTCCGGAACTTCTATGGCAAGGTTTGTTTTTGCATTTTGAAAACTTACTGAAGAGGTACTTAATTTCAATAGTAAATTTTTGTTTGTTTTGCTGAAAGTAAAAATATAGCCATCGCCTGATTTTTCAGCACTTTGCCATGGTGTTTCAAACTCAATCCAAGTATTTCGTTTTGATCCTTTTATTACTGGGTTTACCAATTCAATATCTCCAATATCTCCTATAAAAACCTTCGGATTAGTATTTTTATTAAAATCAAAACGAAACATTCCTGACCGGGTTGAAGAGCATGCTTCAACAGTAGTTCCGTTATCATCGAATTTAACTTTGTAATAACCGGGTTCAGCATATTCATTTTGGTGTGAAAAGGGCCGTTTGTGATTATTAATCTGAAAATTACTGCAATTTTCGATTGGCATAATCTTGCCTTGACCGGAAGAGCCGTTTGGATAACCACTCAAATGGTGAAAACAACTAAAGAAATAGATATCGTTATCGCGATAATCGTATCCTTTAGAAGGAGATAATCGGGTTTCGGGCGTTAACTGAATGTATCCAAAAGGTGCAACTGCACCCGGATATGTGCGTCCATGTCCTTCCCAATTTGATGGATTTTTTGATGGTGCCGTACCAATAAAAGGATTTACATATTTCAGGTTATCATTACCTTTTATTGAAAAAGCAAAAGATAACACAAACAATGTTAATATGAATGATTTCGAAATGTTCATCTTTCATTATTGAAACCAGAAATTATTTCTCCTGAATTTACAAAACTGATCATGGACTTTTATATCAATTTATAATTAGGGGAAGTGCTTTACTTCCCCTAATTTGTACTTTTTATTAATTTGATTTACATACCGGCATACCCGGTATTTTGGGTAATTGTGCCGTTGCTGTTGTCAATTTCTCTTTGAGGAAATGGTAGCAAACGATGCGTTGCCGGAATAAATACACGTTTTGGTTTGTAAGTTCCTTCGGCAGGTAGTGCGTTGTAAACCTCTGCAGCAAGTCCCCAGCGTACCAGGTCGAAATGACGATCTCCACCTTCGAAAGCAAGTTCCATTTGTCTTTCATACATCAGGTCGTTGAATGTTGGTGCTACGATTGGGTCTAACCCAGCCCGCTGATGAACAATATTAAAAGATGCAGCAGCGGCAGCAACACCAACTGTCCTGTTTGATGGGCCACCTCCGCCAAGGTTCATAATTGCTTCGGCATGGATTAATAATACGTCGGCATATCTCAACGCAGGAACGTTTAATCCTGCCGCCCAACCAACATAATTGTCAGCATATGGCGACATGTACTTGATGCAAACTACAGGTGACTGATTGTTTGGTGCCTGAAGAATATCAGTAGAACCGTTGTAAGTAATCACATCAACACCACGTTTGGCAACAGTAGCTGCTTTGCGCGAATCACCTGTTTTATATAAATCATAGAAATACTGAGTTGGACTTACTAATCTCCATCCTTCACCCATTGGCTCATCATGAGTTCCATCCCAAACATTATTTGGCAACAATAAAACAGGTGTAATAGGATATTCATCCAATCTGGCACCTAATCCCCAAAGGATTTCACTATCGCTTTCGTGTTCAATCGTAAACAAATCTTTATAGGGAAGTGAAATGTTGTGCTTGCCCGAACTGATAACTGTTTCACTTGCAGTTTTTGCCAAATCCCACTTTTTCTGATAGGCATAAACTTTTGCAAGCAGTCCCCAGGCCGCACCCAAACCGGGACGACCTTCCTGGTGTTCCCAAGCCAGTTGCTCAGTCGCAGTTATCAGGCTGGCTTCTATTTTTTCCCACGTTTCAGCTTCGCTGGCTCTTGTTAATGAAGCCTGAGCGTCCTCAGAATCATAGATTGGTAATCCTCCATAACGATTTGTAAGCTGGAAATAGGCAAAGGCAAGCAGAAAATTGGCTTCTCCCAGAATTCTCTTTTGTTGTGAAGCATCCATATCAATGTTAGGTACATTGTATAAAACATCGCTCGCGCGTTTTATTGTTTTATAGTATGATTTATAGCTGTTTAAACTGAGGTCACCTTCTGTATTCTGGATTGCCCGGAACTCTGACATGGCAACAAAGTCAGCATAAGGGTCATTCATATATGCGTTATCACTAAAGCACTCCATTCCACACCACTCTTCACCCCCAAGCGCTTCTTCATCCTGAAGAGGACTGTAAACACCTGCTAAAGCTGATTCTGCCTGATCCGCAGATTTCCAGAAAACTGCGTCAGTAAATTCATGCGGTTGTTTATCAAGAAATTGTTCTCCGCATGACATCAGCATGAAAACCATTGATATTGAGATAATATAATTTTTCATAATCTTCATTTATATTAAAATTAGAAATTAATGTTTAATCCAAGTATATATGCTTTTGCCTGCGGATATACTCCTTTGTCAACGCCATACATATTATTGCTAAATCCTCCTTCAGCGCCTATTTCAGGGTCGTAACCTGAATATTTGGTTATGGTAAGTAAGTTTTGGAACGTCATATATAAACGAAGTTTACTTATGCTGTTACCCAAAATACTTTCTTTAAATGTATAACCAAATGTGAGGTATTTCATACGGGCAAAACTTCCATCTTCTATATAGAGTGTGCTGTAAGTTTTGTTGTTGTTTAAATCTTTAACAGTTACCCTTGGAACAGTGTTGCTTTTTGATTCGGGTGTCCATCGATCAAGAATTTCAGGACTGTTGTTGTAACTGGTTCCCTGCATAAATGTGCCTCCCAGTTTTAAACCGTTGAAAATCTCATTGCCCTGGCTTCCAATCCATAACATATTAACGTCAAATCCTTTGTATTCACCGTTAAAAGTCAGAGAGTAAGTAAATGTTGGAAAGCTGTTTCCTGCGTTAAACCTGTCGTCTGCACTAATTACACCGTCATTGTTTCTGTCTTCAAATTTGACATCACCAGGTACTGCATTGGGTTGAATTTTTCCACCACCGGTACTTGTGTAACTATTAATTTCATCGGTACTTTGAAATATGCCCAAAGCATTAAGTACATAAAAATGACCCAATGGCTCGCCTTCAGCAATTCTGCCTACGAGAACGTTTTTATAGTCGGAAGTAAAAATCTCTTTAGCACCGGCAACACCAAGGGTTTCAAGTTTGTTTTTTACTGATGCTGCATTAGCCGATATTTCATATTTAAACTCATTATCGCGGTTTCGGTAACTAATACCTATATCAAAACCTTTGTTTGAAACTTTTCCGGCGTTGCGAAATGGGGCAATTCCAACTCCTAAAGATGATACTAATGGCACCTGAACCAAAATATCTGTAGTTTCTTTATCGTAGTAATCCGCAGTCAACTGAATTTTATTTTCCAGAAAACCGGCATCAATACCAATGTCTGTCTGGGTAGTAACCTCCCATTGAATATTTGTATTTGCAAAACGGTTTTGAGCTACAGCTGTAAACTGATTTCCGTCAAGAGTTGGTGAACCAACCGTACTAACTGTACTATAATACTGGTAATTCGGAATTTTATCGTTACCTAATTGTCCCCAGCTTCCACGAAATTTAAGGTCGGAAACAACATTGGTTAAACTGCTGAAAAATGCTTCGTTTGATATTCTCCACCCAGCTGAAAACGAAGGGAATACACCCCAACGTTTGTCTGAAGGGAATTTTGACGAACCATCAGCACGAATATTGCCAGCGAATAAATATTTATCGGCATATTCATACGAAATGCGGCCAAAATAACTCTGTAAAGCATAATCATCAGCACTGCCTGAAACATGTTCCGGAAATGCTCCGGCATTGTTAAAATAGCGCAAGGCCGGGTCTTGATTGCTAAATTGTTTGGCTGTACCTGACGATAACCATTCATAAAGTCCCGATTCCATTGACATACCTGCAAGAGCTGCAATGTGATGGCTTTCAATTCTTTTATCAAAATTTACAGTATTGTTCCAAATCCAGGTTTTGTTTGTTGCGTAACTTTCGCTTAATCCGTTTTGGTCAAGTCCGCGGCCACCATTTATTGCTATTGATTTGAAGTTTTTGTTTTTCCCATTGTTTAATGTATAGCCAAAGTCTGTTTTTACAGTGAACATTTCAAGGAATTTATATTCAAGATATAAATTTCCTGCAAAGCCATTGTTTTTTTGCGTAATATCTCTGCTGTTAAGTGATGCAACCGGATTTGGAAAATCACCAGTTGGAGCGCCATAAATTTGATTGGACTGATCCTCCCAAACAGGAGTATTTCGCATATTAAAAAGTGCTGCACTTAAAACGCCATCATAACTACCTCGGGTATCCGCAATTTGCTGATCGGTAATTACGAGTGAGATATTTTCACCAAAGGTTAAATTTTTAACAATTTCATGTTGACTGTTAAACCGAATATTGTACTTTTTATAGTTCGTTCCGGTTAAAATACCGTTGTTGTCGAGATAGCCAAGGCTAAATAAAAAATTAGAGTTCTCAGAACCTCCCTGGAAACTTAAATCGCTGTTTGAAATGTAGGCTGGTTTTAGTATTTCGGAAAACCAGTCCGTTCTTGTAACAGCATTTGTTGGATCATTGTAATAGTTCCAGATTGATTCTGAAGTTGGTGTATTATCATTCGTCAGGGCTTCTTTATGAATGATATTTCTTTCTTCTGCCGTTAAAGAAGCAGGCATTTTCCAGGCTTGCTGCACACCCTGACTTGTATTGAAGGAAACTGAAGTTTTTTGTCCTTTTTTACCCTTTTTTGTTGTAACAATAACAACGCCATTTGCACCGCGTGAACCGTAAATAGCAGCAGAAGCAGCATCTTTCAGTACAGTCATACTTTCAATGTCTGCAGGATTCAAATTTGCTATACTTCCGATAATTCCATCAACAACATAAAGTGGGCTGTTATCGTTTATTGAGCCGGCACCCCTGATTCTGATTTCAACTCCGCCACCCGGTTCGCCTGAATTTTGAATAGCTGTTACACCTGCAACACGTCCTTGCAAAGCATGGCTAACTGATTGGTTGATACCTTCTTTTAAATTGTCAGGAGCAACAGTTGAAACAGCGCCTGTTAAATCGGCCTTTCTTTGTGTTCCATAACCAATTGCTACAACCTCTTCAAGGCCAATTGTTTCTTCCAAAAGAGTAATTACAAATACAGTTTTGCCTGCAACCGGTATTTCCTGCGTTTTCATTCCCACAAAAGAAAAAACAAGTGTTTGTGCATCAGCAGGAATTTCAAGTTTAAATTCACCATCCATATTTGTAGTGGCTCCCGTTGTAGTGCCTTGCACCACAACTGAAACGCCCGGAATAGGATTGCCATCCTGTCCAACAACAGTACCTGAAATTTGCTTTTTTTGTTGCTGAACAGATGCAGTGTTTAATTTATCAGAAGAATTACCGGAATCGGCTGGATTTAGATTTGCCCAGGCTCCGGATATTGTAAAGATTGAAATCAAAATCGTTAAATATATTTTTTGAAAAGCTGGATAATAACCTTTCCAAAATAAGAGATTTCTTAGAACTAATTTTTTCATATGATTTTTAAAATTAATGTTAATAAAGAAAACATATTCATTTATCAAGTTTCATTTAGAGTGTGTTAACAAGTTAATTTTCTGCTTTTTAAAAGTAGAATCGAATCAGTAAACTGCGCTACATTTCCATTTTTTCATATTGATTCTTTTTAAGTGTTAGAACTAATTTTTTATTTAACATATTGAATCCTGTTTTGCATTATTTAGTGTAATAATGCATAAAGAGGATTTAAATGTTTCTATAAAATTTCGGATAAGTTTACAGGTCTGTTTTCAGTAACCGATTTTTTTGCAGCCAACCCAATCGCGATAGATAACAATCCATCATTCCCATCAACCGGCATTTTGCTGCCCGAAACAAGTGCATCTATAAATTCCCTGATTTCCTGATTGTAGGAAGCATCGTATCTTTCAAGGAAAAAGTGCAAAGGCAAATCACCTGAAACGCCTGTTGCAGTGTATAATTTGTGGTTGTTGGGGAAATTGTTTTCGGCCTGGGCCATTCCTTTGCTGCCAAAAACTTCGAGCCGCTGGTCGTAACCATAAACTGCTTTCCTACAGTTGTCGATAACTGCCATTGTTCCATCATCAAAAGTAAGTGTTATAATAGCAGTATCAATATCTCCGGCTTTACCAATTTCAGGATCAACCATTACAGCGCCTTTAGCATAAACTTCTTTTACCTGTTTGCCCGAAATGTAGCGTGCCATGTCGAAATCATGAATTGTCATATCCAGAAACATTCCGCCCGAAACTTTTATATATGATACTGGTGGTGGCCCGGGATCTCGGCTGGTGATTTTAATGATTAGAGGATCGCCAATAGCATCGTTCACAACCAGTTGCCTGATTTTTTTGAATTCAGGATCGAAACGGCGGTTGAAACCCAACATCAGTTTTACGCCAGATTCATTTACAATTTCGAGCACTTCTTTTACCCGGTCAAGTGAAAGGTCGAGCGGTTTTTCGCAAAAAATCTGTTTGCCGGCTTTCGCAGCTTTTACTACATAATCGGCGTGTGTGTCGGTTGGTGAGCAAATAACAACTACATCCAGATCAGGCACTGCCAGTAATTCGTCAAAATCTTTTACAAAAACGGGTATATTAAATTCATCGGCAATTAATTTTGATTCGTTAAAAACATCCATAACTGCAATCACCTCAATTTCCGAAAAATTCCGGCACAAATTTTTGAGGTGTATTTTACCAATCCGGCCCAGACCGGCAACTGCAACATTTATCTTTTTCATTTTGATTTTATTATTTTATTTTAAAACTTTTTGAACCACATAGATACAGTAGAGCACATTAGATTTCTACAGACCTAATGATTTAATGTATTTTCGGTTGTGGTCAGCACATTTTTTTGGCGAACCCATTCCCGGAAGTACATCCTGTTCAACAACGATCCAGCCATCGTATCCTTTTTCATTCAGTATATTTACTATTGATTCAAAATCAACACTTCCTTTTCCAAGTTCGCAAAAAACTCCTTCTTCTACTGATTTGAAATAATCGTAATTATTTTCTTTTGCATCCTGTCCAACTTTCGGGTCGAAATCTTTAAAATGAACATGCCAGATTCGATTGTAATATTTCTTTAACGCAACAACCGGATCGCCGCCACCAAAGGCAAAATGACCCATGTCGAGACAAAGCCCCATTAATTCAGGATTTGTAAGTTCCATTAGCTTTGCAACTTCTTCAGGAGTTTCAACAAACCCGCCGCAGTGGTGGTGGAAAACAGTTCGCATATCATATTTATCTTTCACTGCTTTGGCGACTTTTTCGGCTCCGGCGGCAAAAGTTTTCCATTGTTTTTCCGACAGGCCCATTTCAGGAGTTATTCTTCCTGCATTTTTAGTGCGTATTTCCACTGAGCCGTTTTCGTCTGCCAGTACAATAAACGCGTTTTTATATCCGGCATCAAACATCAAACCTGCTGTTTTTAAGGCCAGTTCAATTCCGGCAGCATGAGCTTCCTCATTTGCCAGGGCAACTGGAACAAAAGCTCCAAGTAGTTGCAGATTTTTCTCATCGAGTACTTTTTTAAGTTCATCAGGGTTTGAAGGCATGAATCCCCAATCACCGAGTTCAGTACCGGCATATCCGGTTTCCACCATTTCTGAAAGTACCTGTTTGTAACCCAGCGATTTTCCTTCCAGTTCAAATTCGAGTGCTCCCCACGAGCAGGGTGCATTTGCTATTTTTATCATTTTTTAATTGAAGGTTTTAATGGTTATTATTTAAAATCGATTTCATGTATTTTTATTTAAAATTTGCGTGTCCACTCTTTTGGCCAGCGTTCGATTACCACTTTTGTTTGCGTGAAAAATTCTATTGCGTGGCGGCCTTGTCCATGCAAATCGCCAAAAAAGCTGTTGTTCCAGCCACTAAAAGGGAATTGCGCCATTGGCGCCGCAACACCAATATTGATTCCGATGTTCCCGGCATTTGCACGATTTCGGAAAGTGCGCGCGTTTAATCCGCTCGAAGTAAACATGCAAGCCATGTTCCCGTAATTGTTGCTGTTCACAAAATCGATTGCATCATCTATAGTTTTCATGTGCAGCAAACTCATTACCGGGCCAAAAATCTCGGTTTTAATAACTTCGCCATCCAATGCCACGTTTTCCAGAATTGTTGGTTTGATAAAATTCCCCTTCTCATAACCGCTAATACTGGCATTTCGTCCGTCAAGCAATAAATTTGCACCTTCGCTGACACCTTTTGAAATCAGGTATTCAACCCGTGATTTACTATCAGGTGTTATAACAGGCCCCATTTCAATTCCGGCTTCAAGTCCGAAACCTGTAGTTTTGCTTTTTGCTGCTTCAACAAGTGCTTCTTTTATATATCCTTTATCATCGGCAACTGTAATAATATTAGAGGCAGCCAGACAGCGCTGCCCTGCACAACCATAAACACTGTCGGCAACAATTCTGGCCGCCATTTCAATATCGGCATCGGGCATTACAATAACCGGGTTTTTGGCTCCACCCTGCGCCTGAACCCGTTTTCCGTTGGCAGCACCCCGCTGATATATATATCTGGCTACATTTGTTGATCCAACAAAACTGATTGCTTTTACTTCAGGATGATCGAGCAGTGCATCAACACTTTGCTTTCCGCCATGAACAAGGTTTATCAGTCCTTTTGGAAGTTCGAGCTTGTCAATCAATTCAAAAACCTTCATCATTGTGAGCGGTACTTTTTCAGAAGGTTTTATGATAAAACTGTTTCCGCAGGCAATTGCGTATGGCAAAAACCAGAACGGGATCATTCCCGGGAAATTGAAGGGCGAAATACAAACACAAACCCCAACAGCCTGACGAATCATAAATTCATCGATTCCGGGCGCCACATTTTCCGAAAATTCGCTTTGAATTAGCATCGGTGTTCCGCAAGCCGTTTCCACATTTTCGATGGCCCGCTGCATTTCGGCTTTTGATTCGGCAAAACTTTTACCACATTCGAGTGTAATCAGCCGGGCAATTTCATCAATGTTTTCTTCCAGCAAATATTTCAGTTTGAAAAGTGGTTGAACCCTGCGCATTACAGGAGTTTCGCGCCATTCCTTTAAAGCTTCGGCGGCTGCGGCAACTGCAGAATCGACATCAATTGCAGTTTTATCTCCAAAAGGTACCTTTGCCAAAACTTCCTGATTTGCAGGATTAACAACATTTAGTGTTTCTTTTTCTGAACTCTGTGTCCAGTTTCCGTTAATATAGTTTTTTAGTATTTCCATATATTTTTGAAATATTAGTTTTTGTTTTAATTCTGTCCGAGTAAAATGTAAATCGTAATAGTAATCACAACAAGAACAATTGAAAGGTGAGGAGTGTATTTCCATGGAACCATTTCAACTTTTAGCGGTGCAG
Organism: Draconibacterium sp.; assembly: GCA_041739985.1. GTDB lineage: Bacteria > Bacteroidota > Bacteroidia > Bacteroidales > Prolixibacteraceae > Draconibacterium. The sequence goes on from JBGSMW010000013.1 coordinate 31,357, forward strand.
TTTTGATACTGAAGTTTTTGCGGGGATAATAGTAAGAAACTGCGTACATGATAATTACATTCAACACAAATTCAATCCCCCAGTTGTGGATAAAATGAATATCGACTTTGAGTATAAAAGTGGTTACGATATAATAAATAAGCCCAAATATAAGTGCTGATTTTGCCGCTTTTGCTGATATCTTTTCCATGAAAAAGCCAGCCAGCATGATAGATGCAATCGGGATAAAAAATATGCCGTTTAATTGTTGCAAAAGTTGATATAATCCTTCGGGTGCTTTGGCAACAAGCGGCGCAGCTATTATAGCAGAAATTGCCAGAACCGAAGAAAGCGAGCGGCCAATCCAGACCAGTCGTTGTTCTGTCGCATCTTTTTTGATAAGTCGTTTATAAACGTCAACACTAAAAATAGTTGCAGCACTGTTCAGCACGCTATTGAAAGTGCTTAAAACTGCGCCCATTACGACTGCGGCAAAAAATCCGGTGAGATAAACGGGAAGTACTTTTTTTATCAGGGCAGGATAAATATGATCCTGCGTTTCGTACATTGAATCACCAAAATAATAAAACCCAATTACGCCCGGAAGTACAATAATAATGGGAACCAATATCTTTAGAACGCCGGTAAATAAAAGTCCTTTTTGCGCTTCCTTCAGGTTTTTTGCACCAAGCGCCCTTTGAATGATGGTTTGATTCATTCCCCAGAAGTACAACTGATTTATGATTAACCCGGTAAACAGCACGCCAAACGGCATTACCGAATCCTTTTCGCCAATTACATTAAATTTCTCGGGTGCATTTTCAAAAACTTTTGAAAGTCCTTCAAACATGTTTCCATCACCAATACTAAATAAAGCAATAACAGGTACGAGTATTCCACCTGCCAAAAGCCCAATTCCATTTATCGTATCTGAAAAAGCAACTGCTTTTAAACCGCCAAAAATGGCATATACCGAACCGATTACACCAATGCAAACTACTGTCAGCCATAATCCTTCAGATTTTGAAATTCCCAAAACTCCCGAAACATTAAAAATACTTTCGAGATTGATTGCTCCCGTGTATAAAACTATTGGTAAAAGTGTAACTACAAATGAGATTACAAGAAACAAAGCCACCAAACTCCTTGTCATTCCATCGAAACGTTTTTCAAGGAATTCGGGAATTGTTGTTAACCCCAGTTTTAAATATCTCGGAATAAAAACAATTGCAGCAAAAACAAGTGCCAGCGCAGAAGTAACTTCCCAACCAATTATTATAAAACCGTTTTTATAGGACGAACCATTCATCCCGATTAAATGCTCGGTTGAAATATTTGTCATAATCATCGATCCTGCAATGACTATTCCGGTGAGGCTGCGACCTCCCAGAAAATAACCGTCCGAAGAATCCATTTTGTCGTTTCGAAGCCGGAACCAGGTGTAGAAAGCTACAAAGGCCGTAAATCCTAAAAAAGTGATTACTGTCAGCATGGTTTTATTGTGATTAGTTTCATTCGTTATTTATTTTTTATGGGTCGGTTATAAAAAGTACCGTTGTTTTTTCTTTTGTTCTGCATAATTTTCAAATGCTTTTTTTACCGAATCAGATTCTGAAACTTCTGCAATTGGTACATCCCACCACGCATGACCGTAACCTGCCATTTTTCTTTCGGGAATTGTTTCGATATAAATTACAGTGGTTTGAACCTCCTTTTTGGCGTTTTTCAGCGCCTCATTAAATGATGCGATATCAGTAGTTTTATAAACTTTCGCGCCTAAACTTTGTGCATTTAATGCTAAGTCAACAGGTAAGTTTTCTCCTTCGAGTTTTCCGGTTTCCTCGTTTCGATAAGAATATTTTGTTCCCCAACCTTCGCTGCCTATTGATTTTGACAGGCCGCCAATACTTGCAAATCCGTTGTTATCAATTAGAATAATTGTGATTTTATACCGCTCCTGCAGTGAAGTAATAATTTCAGATGGCATCATTAAATAACCGCCATCGCCCAGAATGATATAAATTTCGCGATCAGGACAGGCCATTTTTGCGCCGAGTCCGCCTGAAATTTCGTAACCCATGCACGAATAACCATATTCAAGATGAAAACCTTTTGAATTTCGTGTACGCCAAAGTTTGTGCAAATCACCGGGTGCACTGCCCGAAGCACACAGAACTACATCATTTGCATCGGAAAAAGTATTTACTGCACCAATAACTTCAGCCTGACTTGGAATGGCGTTATTCTCAGCCTGGTATGCCAATGCCACTTTTTCATCCCAGCTTTTGTTGTAATCGGCAACACGTTTTTTGTAAGCTTCATCAACTTCATATGATTTTAGGTTTTCGGTAAGCTCTTCCAAAATAACTTTTGCATCGCCGGTTAAAGCAAGTGCACTGTGTTTGTGCGAATCAAATTCGGTAATATTTATGTTTATAAACCGTACATTTTTATTCTGAAACGCTGTTTTCGAAGCTGTTGTAAAATCGCTGTAACGCGTACCAATTCCAATTACCAAATCCGCTTCAGTACTGATTGCATTAGCGCCTTCGGTTCCGGTTGCCCCTGTTGCACCAAGATTATGCGGATCATTGTAAGGTAGCGAACCTTTTCCGGCAAAAGTTTCGCCAACCGGAATTCCGGTTTGATGAACGAAAGTTGCCAGTGCTTTTTCTGCTTCACTGTATATTACACCACCACCGGCAATTATCATCGGTTTTTTAGCCGAACGAATCCATTCAAGAGCACGTTGTAAAGCATTTATATCGGGACGTGGACGGGCGATATGCCAAACCCGTTTTTCAAACATTTCCACCGGAAAATTAAAAGCTTCAGCCTGAACATCCTGCGGAATACAAAGCGTAACTGCCCCGGTATCAGCAGGAGAAGTTAAAACCCGCATTACTTCTGGCAGAGAAGTAATTAGTTGCTCCGGGCGATTAATGCGATCCCAGTATTTTGAAACTGGTTTAAAACAATCATTCACCGAAAAATCCTGTGAAACTGCCGACTCAAGTTGTTGTAAAACCGGTGCTACAATTCGTTTGGCAAAAATATCGCCAGGCATCAACAATACAGGAATCCGGTTAATAGTTGCACCGGCTGCTGCAGTAATCATGTTTGTTGCACCCGGCCCGATTGATGAAGTACAAACAAAAGTAGAAAGCCTGTTTTTCATTTTTGCATAACCAACCGCAGTGTGAACAGCGGCCTGCTCGTTTCGTACCAAAAAATACCTGAAATCGGGATTTTGTTGTAGCGCCTGTCCAAAACCGGCAAGATTTCCATGACCAAAAATCCCAAAACAACCTGCAAAAAATGGTTGTTCAATTCCATCGCGTTCTGAAAATTGGTTTTTAAGGAATTCGATTGTTGCCTGCGCAACTGTAAGTTTTTTTGTGTTCATATTATTTTATTTAGCTTCAGGAAACAAGTATCAGGTATCAAGACTAAGAATTAGAAATATCTGGTTTTCGATAATTCATTTTGTCTTATGTCCTGATTCTCATTACTTATCGTCTTTCAATTAAAACCCTCCTTTTGATTCAATAAATTCCAGGATATCTTTTTCATACGGTGTGAAATTTGCACAGCCCAGTTGGGTTACAACATGCGCTCCGCAGGCATTTCCCATCCGGCAGCATTTATACAAATCCCAACCTTTCAGAAAACCATAAATAAATCCGGCGCCAAAAGCATCGCCTGCACCCAAAATATTTACAACTTCAACCGGAAATCCGGGTACTTTTTGGATAGTTCCATCGGGCAGATAAATAACTGCACCGCGCGAACCGGTTTTAATAATCAGTGCATCAACACCGAGGTGTAAAATTCCCTGAATAGCTTCATCAATATTCCCTTTGATTTCGGGGGCAGAAATTTGCTGATGACTGATAATTAGCTGCGATTCATCGGAAAGATACGCAGCCAGGATTTCTTCTTCTGTACCTAAAACTATATTTACATTATGCATAAAAGCACGCACTGTAACGCCAAATGCCCGAATATCATGCCACTGGTCGGCGCGGAAATCTAGGTCCAGCATAACCGGAACATCGTTTTTACGTGCAATTTCGGCAGCCAGAAAAGCAGCGCTACGGGTTGGTTCAATATTTAAAGCAGTTCCTGAAACCTCAAATAACTTTGATTTTTCGATCCCGGCTTTTAAAACCTGGTCGATATTGATTTGAGAATCGGCGCAATTATCGCGGTAATAAACCAATGGGAAACGATCGGGGGGTTCAATTCCGAGAAGTACCGCTGAACTTCTTGTGCCCGGGATTACCCTTACATTTTCAGTCCGAACGTTTTCGTTTTTCAGGAAGTTGAGGATGAAATCACCTACCTTGTCTTTTCCAACGCCTGAAAGCAGCGAAGCATTCAATCCGAGCCTGCTGCAACCAACTGCAATGTTCAAAGGCGAACCGCCCACAAATGCATGAAACCCGGGAATTTCTTCAAACGGAGCGCCAACTTCCTGTGAGTACAAATCGATTGACGATCTACCGTAAGTTATTACATCGTATAATTTTTCGTTGTTGTTCATATTTTTGTTATTTAGTATCAAGTATAGATTGTCAGGTATCAAGTATTTAATATCAAGATTCAAAAACAACAGGTTTTTACTTATAAAGTCTCACATCTTGTTACTCTAATCTTGATACTCATATCTCGCATCTCATATCTTTTTGTTATTCATTTCCGCCGTTACCATTGGAATCCGTGGGTCGCGACCTTTCCAGGAGTTGTAAATCCATTTGTGATCAGGGTCATCTGTGTTTGCAAGTGACTGGTCGCTGCCGGTTAGAAAGTTAAGATAGTAAACGTTATAACCATGCCCTGCAACAACCGGATGATAACCTTCGGGAACCAAAACCACATCGTTGTTTCTGGCAACAGCTATTTCATCAAGACTCCTGTCGTCATTATAAATTTGCTGAATGGCAAAACCCTGTGGTTTGTCAATTTTATAAAAATAAGTTTCTTCCAGACAAGCCTCCGTAACCATTCCGTCTTCATCAACTTTTCGTTTATCGTGTTTGTGTGCCGGAAAAGAGCTCCAGTTTCCTGAAGGTGTGTAAACTTCAACAGAAACCAGCCGGTGACAATCAAAACCAGGTTGCAGCAGGCTGTTAATTTGCCGTGTTGCATTGTCGCCGCCACGTATTTCAATGGCTGCTTCTTCAGGGCGTTTAAAATAAATCGGGTGATCTTCATCGGTTTCGCACCAACCATAAGCAATATCAAGAAATTCACTTTCGGCTGTCAATTCAAATTCGGTGTCTCTAGGAAGATACAACGAATGGGCAATTCCGCTGAAAACATCTTTTCGTCCGTTTACGGTTTCAAAGTTTCCCTTGTCGGTTTTTACTGAATAATTTCCGCCAAGCAAAATTATTGCGTATTCATTTTCCCATGTGTTTCCTTTCCATTTTTCGCCATGTTTCATTAACCGGGCTTGAAAATTAAGGAACTGCCAACCTGTTTCCTCTTTCAGAATGCTTTGATAAATGCCGCATTCAGAGCTGGGTTTGGCTAAAAGTTGATATTTTTTATCTCTTATCATGTCTGTTTTATTTTATTGCTGAAGCTTTTCCTGTTGCCTTTAATAATTCAAATTTTTCAAGGTTGAATTTTTCAAATTCATTTATAAAAGTTTTACCAGGGATAATCGGGTCGAATTGTGCCGGTGACAGTTCAAAGAATTCACGATGAACCCGGGTCCAGATGAGGCGGGCATCAGTGGCAATATTTATTTTGCACACGCCCAGTTCAATAGCTTTTAAAAGTTCGGCATCTGAAACTCCTTTTGCATCGGTGCCAAGTTGCCCACCTGCTGAATTGATACGCTCAATTTCATCCATATTTACAGCCGAACCACCATGCAAAACCAGCGGAAATCCGGGCAATCTAAGCTGAATTTCTTTTAAAATATCGAATTGCAAACCCTGATCGCCCGAAAATTTATAAGCGCCGTGGCTTGTTCCAACGGCAATTGCAAGACTGTCGCACCCGGTTTGTTTTACAAATTCCTCAACTTCTGATGGCTGTGTAAATTTTTTGTGTTTTTCATCAATATTCAAATCGTCTTCAATTCCACTTAAAACACCAAGTTCGGCTTCAACTGTAATATTACTTGAATGTGCTTTTTCAACTATTTCCTTAGTAAGCGAAATATTTTTCTCAAATGTTTCGTGGGAAGCATCTATCATGACTGAATTGTAACCGCCCGATTCAATGCTTTGAAGCGCATGTTCCCTGTTCCCGTGATCGAGGTGAATTGCAAAAACTGTGTTGGGATATAGTTTTGATGCAGCCGAAATCATCGCTAAAAGCATTTCGGGACTTGCATAAGATCTGGCAACCGGGGTAGTTTGAACAATAAAAGGAGCGTTTGCTTTTTGTGCAGCACTAAACAATCCAAGTATCTGTTCCATGTGCCAAACATTCACGGCTGCAATTCCATAACGCCCGTAACAGTTTTTGAATATTTTATTGGTAGAAACAATCATTTGTTGAAAACCAAATAGTTAGTGTAATAAATTCCGTGAAAGTTACATCTTTGTTTATAAGCATTCCAAATAATTGCAGGGAAATTTTATGCAAACCTTTGCATAAAGAAAGCCAACCCAACTTTCCTTAGGCAAAGAAAGCCCCACCTAACCTCCCCTTGGGGAGGAACAAGAAAAGGAGGTATTAATGAATTTGAAGTATGGAGTGTTTAGCGGGAAGAACCACGGATAATAAGTTCGGGAAATAATTTTTCCACCCTGATCTTTGAAAGATCGTTGTTTGTATTTACACGTTTCATCAGGATTCGTGCTGACAACATCCCTAATTCGTAGGTTGGCTGCCACACGGTTGACAACGAGGGTTTAAAGTAGGAAGAGTGTGGGTCATCGTCAAAACCGATGACCGAAATTTGGTCGGGAATTACAATCCCCGCTTCTTTTAAAACAAACATTGCACCGATAGCGACGCCGTCATTTATTGTAAAAATTGCATCTGGAGGGTTTAAAAGTGCCAGCAATTGTTTTGTTGGCCTTATGCCATGTTTAGGTGTAAATCCCTTGCTTTCAACAATGTATTCTTTGATAACAGGTAACCCATGTAATTTTAGTGCTTCTTTATACCCGTCCAATCGGTGCCGTGCCGTCGAAAGTGATGAAGGTCCTGTTATGTGGGCAATTCTCCGGCATCCTGTTTTTATCAGGTGCTCCACTGCCTGAAAAGCACCTTTATACTCATCAACAAAAACTTTATCAACTTCAATTCCTTCACAATCGCGGTCGAAAATTACAAGTGGAATGTTGTTTTCGGTCAGTATTTTCAAGTGGTCAAAATTTTTTGTTTTTGACGAAGGCGAGATCAAAAAGCCATCGACACGGATTGAGGCAAATGTGCGGACAAGGGATTTTTCCTCTTCAAACGATTCTTTGGATTGGCCGATAATCATATTCACACCCAGCGGATTTAACAAATCCTGTATTCCATTGATTATGGATGAAAAAAAGTAACTTGTAATTTCAGGAACAATTACACCAATTGTATTTGTTCGTTTTTTTAGCAGATTTAATGCCAGTAAATTGGGTAAATAGTTGCGTTTTTTTGCCAGTTCAATAACAGCTTCCCTTGTTTTTGAGCTGATGGCCGGGTGGTTGTTTAAAGCCCTTGAAACTGTTGACGGGGAAATATTTAGTTCTTTGGCGATTTCAGTAATTGTAGTTCGCGATTTTTTCATTTCGAAGCAAAAAAGATATATTAATCACCACGTAAAAAGGATGCCAAATTAGTCCAAATCCAGCAGTTTACCTAATTCTGCCATATCAGAAAAAACTGTTGCACCAAGTTCCTTAAAAGCGGTTTTATTTTTTTCATTCGCAAAACCAAAAACGTTAAAACCACCTGCTTTTGCTGATTGAACACCTGCCAGGCTGTCTTCAATAACAGCACATTCCCCGGGTTTAAATCCCATTTTTTTTGCTGCATATAAATAGATTTCGGGTTCAGGTTTCCAGCTTCCAATTTCGTAACAACTAAATATATTGTTATCGAAATAATCAATCAAATTGGTTGTGGTAAGATTTAATTTAATTTTTTCCACCGGTCCGCTTGAAGCAACACCAACCGGAATACCTATTTTTTCGAGTAAATCGTGGATTCCATTTATGGGTTTGAGGTCGGTTTTAAATGCCTCATAAGAACGTTTTCTGAATTCAGATTCAAAGTCTTCGGGTAATTCGCCATTTATATTTTCACTGAAAAACTTCAGATTTTCAGTCATTGAAGTGCCTGTGATTTGTTCCAAAACAGATTCAAAATCAAGTTTAAAACCTAATTCGACTGCCATTTCCTGAAATATTTTCGCCGAAATTGCTTCACTGTCAACAAGCACTCCATCGCAATCAAAAATGATACATTTGAATTTCATGTTTTTTGTTTTATAGTTTGCAATAATACCATAAATATTGTTTTTTGCATTTTAAGTGTTAGTTTAGCACTTATAATATTAAATGACAATCAATAACAAAAACTCTAATGAAAGCAAAGATTATTCCATTCGTTTTATTGGCAATTGTTGCAATTTCTGCAGCAGCGCAAAACAAAATCATTATCAATACCGATTTGGGTAAAGAAAAAATCAGCAAACACATTTACGGTCATTTTTCCGAACATTTAGGAACTTGTATTTATGGTGGATACTGGGTTGGCGAAGATTCGAAAATCCCAAATACTGCCGGAATCAGGAATGATGTTGTAAATGCATTAAAAGAAATTGGCATTCCGAATTTGCGCTGGCCCGGCGGTTGTTTTGCCGACGAATACCACTGGATGGATGGAATTGGCCCAAGAAATGAGCGTCCGACAATGATTAATACACATTGGGGTGGGGTGACTGAAAACAACGCTTTTGGTACGCATGAATTTTTAGAATTGTGCAACCAACTGGATTGCGAACCTGTTATCTGTGGAAATCTTGGCAGCGGTTCGGTTCAGGAAATGTCGCAGTGGGTGGAATACCTGAATTCATCAAATATCAGTCCGATGACTGACATACGCAAATCCAACGGAAGGGAAGAACCCTGGGGAGTAAAATACTGGGGAGTTGGCAACGAAAACTGGGGCTGCGGTGGAAGTATGACAGCTGAATATTATACAAATGAAATGCGTCGCTACTCAACATTCACAAAAAACTATGGCAACAACCGTTTGTATAAAATTGCGGGCGGCCCAAACAGTGATGACTATCATTGGATGGAAACGTTGATGAAAGACGGAAACCCGGGGCAAAATTTCCAGGGTGTTTCTTTGCATTATTACACAATTGCACACGACTGGAATCACAAAGGCAGCGCTACTCAATTTGACGAAAAGGAATATTTTACTACCCTGAAAAAAACCCTGCACATGAACGAATTACTCGACAAGCACATTGCTATTATGGATAAATATGATCCGCGAAACCGGGTTGGTTTGGTAGTTGACGAATGGGGAAACTGGCACGATGTTGAACCCGGTACAAATCCAGGTTTTCTGTACCAGCAAAATACAATGCGTGATGCTTTGGTTGCTTCGGTTAACCTCGATATTTTTAACCAACATGCACGGCGCGTGAAAATGGCAAACATTGCACAAACTGTAAATGTTTTGCAGGCGATGATACTCACAAAAGATGACAAGATTGTAAAAACACCTTCGTTTTATGTGTTTAAAATGTACACGGTACATCATGACGCAACTTTGCTGCCTTCGAATATTATATGTGAAAATTATTCAAGCGAAAATGAATCGGTTCCGGCGCTTTCGGCAACAGCTTCGAAAGATGATTCAGGCAAAATTCATGTTACCATATCAAACCTCGACCCAACAAATGCAAAAGAAGTAACCTGCGATTTACGCGGAGCTGATAAGATTTCGTTTGTTCGCGGGCAGGTGGTGACCGGACAAAAAATCAATTCGTACAACGATTTTGGGAAAGCTGAAGAAATCAGTTTGAAAGAATTTAAGGATGTAAAAATAAACGGAACCAACGCCGTTGTTAAAATTCCAGCCAAATCGGTGGTGATGATTGAGCTTCAGTAAGCTGTTTATTTGTAAGATTATTGAGCGGGTGACTACGGGTTACCCGCTCAATAAAATTGCAGAACCGGAAGTTATTGTGATGCTCCAAATTGGAATAAATTCTTTAACTAACTTTTGTTGAACTACGTTATACAAATGCGCAGGAGCTGTGTTTTTTTGCTGACAAAGGAAGTTGCCGCGTCAACTATCTTGTTTTGAACGGCAGGAATTTGAACAAGCCCGGCAATAATTACGCTTATAAGCACAAAAATAAGAACCACCCAAAGGATGACTTTTATTATTTTTATGATTGTGATTTGCACTTTATTCATATTCCTGATTGCCTGTAAAGTAGAAGTATGCAACGAGTGCAGTTATTCCTAATAATAGAATAAAGGTAGCCAGAAGAATACGACAAATTATTACATAACTATTGAATAGAGTTACATGATTCACACATTTTGAGGGAGATGCTGAAATTTTCTTTTTTTGTGAATTTTTAGGGTTGGCGCATAGATATCCCGAAAAAATCAGTCCACTTTTAATGGTGGTCCAACCACTTGCATTTCATTATCAGCAAAAATCTTTTCTACTTCTATTTGAGTTGGTTCACGATCAAGAGCAGCCATTGTAACGAAAAACTCTTCCAACTTTCCTGCCGGTTGCAGCACAACAGTCATTTTTCCACTATCCGAAACCTGGGTCCAGGCATGAGGAACTTTACGGGGTAAAAAAATACTATCTCCCTTTTCCAGTTTAAATTTTTCATCACCCACCTGAAAATAATACGAACCCTCAATAACATAGAAAACTTCGTCCTGTGAATGATGAATATGCAAAGGGGTTCCCTTTCCCTGTGAAAGCGAAGTCTGTTCAAATATTGCCAGACTCCCATCTGTGTCGTTTCCTGAAACTTTAACATCCAGAATGTTTGAGTTTACACCTTTTAGTTTAATATGACCATGAATTCGTCCTTCACCTGCATTGGTTTTAAACCCTTTATTAGTTCTCTGAAATAAATCAGATTTCATTTTGCCAAAAACAGTCAATGGAAAAAAGGCAAGAGATGTCAGAATAAATTTTTCACGTTTCATAACTTCTCAATTTTGTGTTTATCATCTGAATAAGATTCTACTTCGACGACACGCCAATTCCATGCAAACCATACAATAAGAGCAGTAGTTACAATTTCTATAATCGTGAAAAACACGTAATATGAAGTTGGCACTGCAACAAATAGCGTTACCGGTAAAGCAGCTGTCATTATCGCACCGGCAATGATGCTTGCCAGGCGACTTGCCCGATACTTTAATATCCGTGACAAGAGTACCATGGTTAAAGGAATCATCATGAATATGGCACCTCCAAGCAAAAAACCTTCCGTCAATTCTATCGATCCATGTTTTACCGGATCCATTAATGTTACAACATCACCGTAAGTATATGTGAGCATTGCAAACAGCCATAGCGCTGAAAGTCTCCCCTTCATATCAGGTATTTCAGAGGTCTTTTTGTATGTATTCATATTATTCATTTTTTTGAAAGCGTTTATTCTAAATTATTCTTTTTCAGAATTGTACTCATTGAATCTTAACATGAATATTAAGATAAAGTTCATTATTCATAATCACGCACTGGATGACGGATTTTGGATTTTAGATGCTGGATTCCTGATGCTGGATTCTGGTTTCTTGCTCTTAGCCCCTTGCTCTTGGCTCTTAGCTTCTTGTCCCACCTTCTTCATTTGTCCCCCTCTTCTTTCAAGGGGGACGAGTCCCGGTGAAATCGGGTTAAAATAATTTATCCATTCACATTACCGGGACAGAGGGAGTTTCTAAAACTCATCCTGCAATCGCCTTAAAACATATTACAAAAAAAATCCCGCCATTGGCGGGACTTAATTCTGATCGGTTATCATTCTTCCTATGAAAGTCTAACATTAACTGCATTTAATCCCTTTTTTCCTTCTTCCAAATCAAAAGTTACTGAATCATTTTCTCTGATACTTTCTTTAACTCCTGTTGAATGTACAAAATACTCTTTCGATGATACTTCGTCTTTAATGAATCCAAATCCCTTGGCGTCATTGTAAAATTTTACTGTTCCTTTATTCATTTTTATTAAAATTTATTACTTGTAAAGTTAAATGACTTAGTTTTTGGTTGCGTTACAAAACTTTTTAAAAAAGTTACATTATTCACACATTTGCACGCTTAAGCCTCACCCGAATAAATATTTTCACAATCTCGTTAACCAGTAACGGGACCAAACCTAAGGAAATTGCGATGATCCAGCCGCCCAAATCAAGCATTTGCAAATGAAATGCCCTTTGCATAAACGGAATACCAATTAAGATTAACTGAAGCAGTACGCCCAAAACAATCGCTCCAACCAAATATTTATTGGAGAAAATACCAATCTGAAATATTGATTTTGAATGGTTTCTTACAGCAAGAGAGAAAAACAACTGGCACATCACCAGAACCATAAAAGCCATCGTGCGGGCATATTCAACCGTGTTTTCAGGAGCTGAATGGTCGAATGGACTATATCCGTGTTCGTAATATCCGAACCAGAAAGCTGTGATTGTTAAGGCGCCGATTAAAACACCGCCAAGAATTAGATGCATTCCTGCACCTCCGGCAAAGAAACTCTCTTTTGCATTGCGTGGTTTTTCCTTCATTACATCGGGATTTCCGGGATCCATGCCCAATGCAATTGCGGGGAAAGAATCCGTAATGAGGTTGATCCACAACAATTGTGTCGCAATTAAAGGAGCTTCCAAACCTATCAGCAGCGTAACAAACATGGCAACCACTTCGCCAAGGTTACAGGTAAGCAGAAAGATAACTGCTTTTTTAATGTTGCTGTAAATATTCCGGCCTTCTTCTATTGCAGAAACAATGGTTGCGAAATTGTCGTCCATCAGAATCATATCAGAGGCTCCTTTGGCAACATCGGTGCCGGTTATTCCCATTGCAACGCCAATATCGGCGGCATTGAGCGAGGGTGCGTCGTTTACCCCGTCGCCGGTCATGGATACAATATTCCCGTGAGACCTCAGGGCGTGAACAATTTTTACCTTGTGTTCGGGTGATACACGCGCAAATATGCGATACCCAACAATCTTTTCGGTGAGCTCTTCGTCCGAAAAATCATCCAGTTCCTCTCCCGAAATTACCTGTTCCATATTTTCTGCCATACCCAATTCGCTGGCAATGGCAAATGCTGTTTTTTTATGGTCGCCGGTAATCATGATGGTGGTAATTCCAGCCAATTTTGCTTTTTGAATGGATTCTTTTACTTCAGGTCGGGGAGGGTCAATCATTCCGACGAGCCCTGTTAGAATAAGGTCATTCTCCATCTCAGCGCTTTCGATGATTGAATTCACCGGTTTGTAAGCTACACCAAGCGTTCGAAGCGCATTGTCCGACATTTTATCGGCTGCGGCAAGGTACTTTTCTTTGTGCTCTTCTGTAATCGGGATTACTTTCCCTTTTTCCAAAACATGGGTTGAAATTTTGATGAGATTACCAAGAGCCCCTTTTGTATAAACCATGTATTTTCCGTTTTCTTCGTTGAGTGTTGACATTAATTTCCGGTCGGAATCGAAAGAAAACTCACCCGCACGACTGGCTTCGGCATTCATTGATTTTCTGTCAATTCCCAAATCATCACCCAGTAACAGCAATGCAATTTCAGTTGGATCGCCCGTGCTTTCTCCGTTTTCGGATGTTGCATCGGAGCAAAGAATCATGGCTTTGGCAAGTAATTTTGCATCTTCGGTAGCATTGTTTTTTGTATTGCGTTCGACAGCTATTTCGCCCTCCAAATTGAAATAGGTTTTAACCGTCATTTTGTTTTGGGTTAGCGTGCCTGTTTTGTCAGAACAGATAATATTAACCGAACCCAATGTTTCAACTGCAGGAAGTTTTTTGATAACCGCTTTTTTCTTCGACATGCTTGTAACACCAATGGAAAGTACCACCGCAACAATGGCTGCCAGTCCTTCGGGAATGGCCGCAACTGCCAGAGAAACCGATAAAATAAACATTTCAGCTATATCGCGGCCTTGAATTAGTGCAATTACAAAAATGATTACACAAATTCCGATAGCAAACAGACCAAGTGTTTTACCCAACTTATCCAATCTGATTTCCAGAGGGGTTTTCTCCTTTTTTTCGGTATTGATAAGATTGGCAATTTTACCTACTTCGGTATTCATGCCGGTTTCTACAACAATGCCAACCCCTCTTCCATGGGTTACAAGGGTTGACATAAAAGCAATATTCGCGCGGTCGCCCAAAGGAGTTTTAAGATCGCTTAATACCTGCGATGCATCTTTATCGGATGGAACAGACTCGCCGGTAAGCGCCGATTCCTCAATCTGCAGATTTACTGACTCAATTAAACGGATATCGGCACTGATAAATCGTCCGGTATCAAGAATAAGAATATCGCCGGGAACGACTTCATGTGAATTTATCTCTTTTACCTCACCATTTCGGCGGACAAGCGTTTTTGGTAACGACATTTTCTGAAGCGCTTCAATTGCCTTTCCTGCTTTTACTTCCTGAATAACGCCGAGTACAGCATTTGTAATTATTACGAGGGTGATGATAACAGCATCAATATATTCACCCATAAACAGGGTGATGATAACTGCCGCAAATAAAATGTAAATAAGCCACTCCTGAAGCTGGGCAACAAACAATTGGAGAATGTTCTTTTTCTTTTTCGAAACTAACTGATTAGCGCCGTACTTTTCAAGCCTTACTTTTGCTTCCTCTTCAGTTAGTCCCTGCAATAAATCAACATCAAGTTCTTTGAGTACTGCCTCATTTGATTTTGTAAACCACATGTTTAATGTTTATTATGGTTCTATGATGCTTTGGAAAGTTAAATATTTTAAAGCTCCGGAGCAGATTAATAAGGTTTAGGTTTGTGTGTTTTTATATTTTCTACTAAGGTTCAAAAACAGGAATAAGGTTTTTTGGGAATTAGACTGTTTGCTAAACAAGCAATTTCTCAATAAATAATTCTTAAAACCTTATTTTCCAACCTTAACCTTAGTAGAAATAATCAACATAAAAATAAAACCTTATTACCTGTATGCCGGGTAAGCCTTATTCAGGAATGTTAAATAATTTGCAAACGTCTTTGTACGACATACTTTTTAGCTCTGTTTCTGTCATTTTTCCCATTGAAGCCGATTTAAACATAGTGCTGTTTCCGGGAATTGTAATGAACCGAAAGTTATTGCCCGCGGTAACGGGTTGCGCAATCATATCCGAAGTAAACTCGATAATTTCATAATCAGGAATCAGGAAATCCCAGTTTGCATCAACGGCATATGCCGGTAAAGGTCTCACCGCAGCTTCATATATATCGCCATCAAGCGCCGCATAGGCCAGAATTACTCCCTTCTCTACAATATCCGCTGTTAATTCAGGAGCATCGACACTAAAATACCAATCGCCAGACTCGCCCAACCACGCCGAAGGGGTAATCCATTCCGAATAGTAAACATTTGTATCAAGTCCGTCGTCCTCGTCATTATCTTTACATCCGGCAAAAACAAGGATAGAAAATGCCAACAACAAATAGATAATGTTAATTTTTGTTTTCATGTTTTTCTGTTTTATATAATTTTAAAAATTAAGAATCTGTTTAAATATCTTTCCCAGATAAATGTCATTATCAATGTGCAAAAAATAAGTTTTAAACAGTCACTGTGTATTTACCAATAATTGGCTTGTAGTTATTTTTCTGCAAACTTTATCAGTTCCGCATTAAACTTTTGAGTTTCCTCCAAAAACAGGCTATGTCCTGAATTTTCAAATGCAACAAGTTGGGAGTTTTCAAACCCGGCATTCATTTGCAACGTAAGGTCAAATGAACAAACTTTATCTTTTTTGCCATGCACAATCAATGTTGGCATTTTTATTTTCACCATATCCGCTCTCAAATCAGTGTCGCGCAAAGCGACTAAACTATGCGCTGTTGCGTATGAGGAAGCGCTCAAACCAATTTCTTTCAACCAACTGCGGATTCCTTTATTTAAAGAAGTTTGGGTTGAAGAAAATATTTTAGAAAAATTTGATAAAAGCTTTGGCCTGTCGGTATAGTTTAACAATATTAAATCGTCAACTGAACTTTGGGTGATATTGTATGGAAAATCTTTGCGCTGTGTCCAACTGGGTACTGCAGCAGCTGCCAAAACCAATTTTGATACATGAGCCCCTTCATAAACCGAAACATAACGAACAGCAATTGCCCCACCCATTGAAAAGCCAACCAAAACTGCATTGTTTATTTCCAGAATATCCAAAACCCGTTTGATATCCAAAGCATGAACATCGTAATTATAGTTTCCGTAGGGTTTATCCGATTTCCCAAAACCTCTTAATGTAATTCCAATAACGCGGAAATTATTTTTTATCAAATCGTTGTACTGGTATTCAAACATTTCATCACTCAACGGCCACCCGTGAATCAGCACGATTGGCCTGCCTTCGCCTCCATCTGAAATGTGAAGGTTCACATTGGGTTCAACTTCAATATATTCTGCCCTTGTGGCACCTGTATTAATTACTACAACTTTTGCTTTCATATAAATATCATATTATTAATAACGAAATATGGCTGCCAGTCCGGTTTCGGAAGGCATTTTATCGGTTGGAAGCACCATTACCTGACCCCCCATTTTTATTACCAATTCTCCCATATCATCCAGCAGATCATCTACTTTGGGATTATTCAAATCTTTTTTTTGTGTATTACCTGTCTCCAGATTTGTAACCCTGGCTGCAATAATCCGGTCGGCTTCAACAAGAAGCGTATCAACCCGGCCTTCAACTGCCGCCACAGCTACTTCCTTGTAGTCGTCGCTGCCTTTGCCGTTTGCCTTTGCCTGCTCAAACCTTTCAACCAATGTTTCAAGTTTCAGGTTATACTCTGGTTCCATTATTTCCCATGCCATTTTTGCAAGTTGATCCGGTGAAACTGACGAAGGATTTATTGTAATACCATTAGGAAGCAAAAGAGGATTTTTATTTACTTTTTGAAAAAGACTATGGTGTTCGGGCAAAGCAGCAAGTATGAGTGGCCAGCCTGAAGGTTTCGAAAAGTGTTCATAAATTGTATTCGCAACCACACGGAAATATCTCTCTGCGTCTTTCTCAGTTTCATCACTTTTACCACCATGACCGTGGTGCATGGCATTACTTTCTCCCCCGGAACCACCATAAGATGCAACTGTAGTATGCTTGTCTGTCAATTCATCACCAAGTGCTTCATTTATGTTTTTTGGAATATCAGCAGTGAGTTTAACTTCAGTAAGTGAGTGACGATTGCCTTCAAAAAGACGGATATCACGAAGCGTTAATCCCAAAACATAATAATGGTCAAGAGATTGTAAATATTGTCGCAGCGGTTTGGTATGGAAAGTATCTGCAACTATTGCCAATTCCTTAAACGGTCTATGTACACCAACAACTTTAAACAAACCGGTTGCACTAAAAACTGCCAGACCGTCGAATGTATGATTCCAGGTATTATTATCATCGGC
>JBGSMW010000020.1:0-1728 GCA_041739985.1 Draconibacterium sp.
GATTTAGTTGCAACGAGTATTCGGAATGAAGGAGAAAAAAAATGATTTAATAATTTAAATTTTAGAAATTATGGCAAGACAGAAAGGCATAATTAAGTTGAAAGGTACTATTGGAGATATTACTTTTTACAAAACCCAAGATGGCCATTTGGCGCGTGAGAAGGGAGGCATTGATGCCAGCAGAATCAAAAATGATCCTGCGTTTCAGAGAACACGTGAAAATGGTTCGGAGTTTGGAAGAGCCGGTAAGGCTGGAAAAGTTTTGAGAACGGCATTGAGAGCATTGCTTTTGAATTCTGCTGATGGCAGAATGGTCAGCCGATTGACAAAACAAATGATTAAAGTGATTCAAGCTGATACAATCAGTGAACGTGGATTACGTAACGTGATTGATGGAGAAGCAGAATTACTTTCAGGCTTTGAATTCAACATTAGAGGTAAATTGGGCACGAGTTTGTTTGCACCTTTTGAAGGAGTGATTGACCGTGTGAATGGTGAAGTTAGAGTTGATTTGGTATCATTTATACCGACGAATATGATTGCTGCACCTTCAGGAACTACGCATTACAAAATTATTTCTGCGGGAGCAGAAATAGATTTTGAAAATGAAACTTTTATTGAAGCGCATTCAGAAACTGCGGTTTTACCTTGGGATGCTGTTCCAACAGCGGTTGTTAACCATTCTAATTCAGTTACACCTGATAGTACAAAACCTTTGTTTTTGGCTTTAGGAATTGAGTTTTTCCAAGAAGTTAACGGACAAATGTATGCCTTGAAAAATGGCGCATACAACCCGTTGGCGATAGTGGTAGTTGATGGTGGAGTTTAGGCTTTAGTCGAAAGTTAAAAGTCGAAAGTCTTAAAGATTATGAAACTTGTACTAACAAGAACTTATTTCCCTGATGGAACTAATGGTAAACTCGAATGCGAGGGAGAATTCATTTGTTACACGATTGAATTGCCTTGGAAGAATAACGAAACGAGGGTTTCCTGCATTCCTGAAGGGAAATATTTTATAAGAAAGCGATACAGCAACAAATTTAAATGGCATTTGGAGGTTGAAAATGTAGTTCACAGAAATTTGATTTTGTTTCACCCAGCTAATAATGCGCTGCGAGAATTGAAAGGTTGTATTGCTCCCGTAACTAAACTTTCTGGTTCAGGATTAGGACTGATGTCTCGGAAGGCTTTTGAAAAACTAAAAGAAAAAGTTTATAAAGTAATCGAGAGTAAAGAAAGGGTAGTGTTGATTGTTGAATAGATTCCTATCATGATGGAGAGATTCCCATCTACAAGGGAATAAAAATAATTAAATTATGAAAAAAATAGTAAATAGAGCGATAGCTCAAACCCCAAAGTTTTTTAAAGTGCTTCGAACTGTAGGATTGGCTTTGGCAGCTGTAGGCGGAACAATTATAGCAGCACCTGTTGCATTGCCAGCGATAGTATCTACCATTGGTGGCTATTTGGCCATTGCTGGTGGTGTTTTGACTGCTACAAGCCAGTTGACGACAACCAATGACAGCGAATAATCATACATTAGTTGGCACCGCAGGTGGCACCTTTTTAAGTGTTATACCAAATATACATTCTGAAGATATTGCAAAAACAGTTATCTTAGCAATGGTTGGAGCGGTAGTCAGTTTTACAATTTCGTTACTGCTTAAGAGTATCAAAAAGAAGCACAAAAAATAATGTTTAACCTTTGTTGTGGTGACCTTTGGGTTA
>JBGSMW010000021.1:0-1728 GCA_041739985.1 Draconibacterium sp.
GATTTAGTTGCAACGAGTATTCGGAATGAAGGAGAAAAAAAATGATTTAATAATTTAAATTTTAGAAATTATGGCAAGACAGAAAGGCATAATTAAGTTGAAAGGTACTATTGGAGATATTACTTTTTACAAAACCCAAGACGGCCATTTGGCGCGTGAGAAAGGAGGCATTGATGCGAGTAGAATTGCAAATGATCCTGCCTTTCAAAGAACACGTGAAAATGGTTCTGAATTTGGAAGAGCAGGGAAAGCAGGGAAGGTGTTAAGAACGGCATTGAGAGCATTGCTTTTGAATTCTGCTGATGGTAGAATGGTAAGCCGATTGACTCAAAAAATGGTAAAAGTGATCCAGGCTGACACAACAAGTGAACGTGGCTTGCGTAATGTTATTGATGGTGAGGCGGAATTGCTTTCAGGCTTTGAATTCAATATCAGAGGGAAATTGGGCACGAGTTTATTTGCTCCCTTTGTTGGCGTTATCGACCGTGTGAATGGCGAAGTGAGAGTTGATCTGGCATCATTTATTCCGACGAATATGATTGCTGCACCAACTGGAACTACTCATTACAAAATTATTTCTGCAGGTGCGGAAATAGATTTTGAAACCGAAACTTTTATTGAAGAGCATTCAGAAACTGCGGTTTTACCGTGGGATGCTGTTCCAACAGCAGTTGTTAACCATTCAAATTCAGTTACACCTGATAGTACCAAACCGTTGTTTTTGGCTTTAGGAATTGAATTTTTCCAACAGGTTAACGGACAAATGTATGCCTTGAAAAATGGTGCTTACAATCCGTTGGCGATAGTGGCAGTTGATGGTGGAGTTTAGGCTTTAGTCGAAAGTTAAAAGTCGAAAGTCTTAAAGATTATGAAACTTGTACTAACAAGAACTTATTTCCCTGACGGAACTAATGGTAAACTCGAATGTGAGGGCGAATTCATTTGTTACACGATTGAATTGCCTTGGAAGAATAACGAAACGAAGGTTTCATGCATTCCGGAAGGGAAATATTTTATAAGAAAGCGGTACAGCAATAGATTCAAATGGCATTTGGAGGTTGAAAATGTAGCCAACAGAAATTTTATTTTGTTTCACCCAGCTAATAATGCACTAAGAGAATTGAAAGGTTGTATTGCTCCCGTAACAAAACTTTCTGGTCCAGGATTGGGATTAATGTCTCGAAAGGCTTTCGAAAAACTAAAAGAAAAAGTTTACAAAGCAATCGAGAATAATGAAAGTGTCGAATTGATTGTTGAATAGATTCTCATCATGATGGAGAGATTCCCATCTACAAGGGAATAAAAATAATTAAATTATGAAAAAAATAGTAAATAGAGCAACTGCTCCCACCCCCAAGTTTTTTAAAGTGCTTCGAACTATTGGATTGGCTTTGGCTGCAGTAGGCGGAACGATTATAGCGGCACCAATTACATTGCCTGCCATTGTATCTACCATTGGAGGATATTTGGCTATTGCTGGTGGTGTTTTGACCGCTACGAGCCAGTTGACTACAACCAATGACAGCGAATAACCATACTTTAGTGGGTACTGCTGGAGGAACAATTTTAAGTATAGTACCGAATATTCATTCTGAAGATATTGCAAAAACAGTTATCTTAGCAATGGTTGGAGCGGTAGTCAGTTTTACAATTTCGTTACTGCTTAAGAGTATCAAAAAGAAGCACAAAAAATAATGTTTAACCTTTGTTGTGGTGACCTTTGGGTTA
>JBGSMW010000070.1:0-31942 GCA_041739985.1 Draconibacterium sp.
TGGCAGTGTTTACTTCGGAATAGTTTCGCGCCGCCGCCCGCCCAAATTAAAAACAGCCATAAAAAAAGTGGCAGCATTTGACCGGAATCAGTGGCAGCATTTCATCGGAATGGGTGGCAGGGTTTGCGTCGGATTATCCAAGTGTTTCACAAATCGTTTATTTTTTGGGTGTGAAACTTTTTGCGCCTGCCAAACAAAACAGGAAGTTCTGTTCGTCAATCTCAAAAACCCTTTCTTAAACGGAAAAAAAAGTTTTTTAAGAAGGAATAAAATTTCGCGCACACGTTTGCACTCATTTTATCCAAAAAACTTTTAGGGATTTTCCATTTATTGTGGAATATCTATACCTGCATATTATTAATATAAATAAAAATTATCATGAAAAAGTACACAAAAGTTTACATCGGAAAAGGCACGCAGGTTGCTAACATGGACATCGTAAAAGTTAATTTGAAAGTGGAAGAACTACTTAAACTTACTCACGAATTTAACGGGGTTGAGTACCTTACGTTCGAACTTGCAAAAATGCAGAGCAAAGACGATTACGGTCGGACACACACCGCTTATGTATCTGTTCGCGATGCTGAAAAAGAAGAAGAAGCTGAACCGCTGACAAAAGCTGAAAAAGCTGCAAGGAAAGCCGCTGAGAAAGCTTCAAAGTTAGCTTCTAAAAAAGCAAAAAAAGCAGAACTGGAATTGGAAACAGCAGACCAGGACATTCCATTCTAACGGAAGCCGACTTCCAAAAGAAATCTTGCGAAAGCAGGATTTTTTTTTGTCGCACTCCAAATCCATTAAATCATTTCAGCCCGCTTCGCGGACTGAAATCCCGGGTTTATTAGCTGTTTTAGCTGACCTTCGCTAATTAGTTTCTGTGAGAATAAAAGAGGACCGTGGGTTACTTCAGTACCGATGATTGTCATCCTTGATATCTGATGATCCCATGTTGTTCTATCTTTATATTTATCTAATTCAAGATCATGTTCGCCTGGTATTGTAGTTGTTATTCCTGTTTTTGTCACTGACTTTACCAGAACATAATATGGCTTTTTAATATAATAGCCTGGTTTCATTTTAACTATCATACCTTTTTTAAAATCACTCGGTTCTAAGTCATTTCTTACTGCCTTTTTAAATATTTCAAACATTTTTTATTTCAAATTTAGTCTATTTTTAAGAAGACTTTGGGCGATTTCCGCAGGAAGCGGAACCGTTGCGTTATTCCAAATCTTTCGTAGGAATCGAAAGGATTTTCCCTTTACTCACATATCGCTTAGAACTGCCGGACGTTCCTTACCGGCAGAAATCCAATTGAAGAAATATGGTATTCGCCCATTGAAATATAAAAATTCAAAACCAGCGGAATTTTTATCCCTCCCAAAAGCTCTTGCCCCCGGAAAATAATTTTTAAGGCGTCGAAACCGAAACGCCGCATAAAAATTATTTAAGAAGCCGTGGGCAACAGCGCCTATATTTCAATGGACTCATGTACTTACTTCGACTTCAGGCATAACGTCACTTTGTTCCGTAAGCAAAGATATGGGCACGTCGAAAAATGTAAAGGGGAACTTTTCAAAAACTCCTGATGGTATTTTTTTTTGAAAAGTTTCCTTCGGATGCGTTCAGTTTTATTTATTGTCTATACGCTTCGCTTTTTGGTATAAAACTGACATGCACCCCTTGACACTATTTCTCCCTATCCCATACCCTCGCTTACAAAAAAAACGGTATGCTGAAGCCGAAGATTCAGTTTTTTTTATGAAAATTTTAATTTAAGAATTATGAAAAGAGAAATGATTTTGAATGTGAAAAACAAGAGAACTCACATTGCAGAAGTTGGTAAAGTTGATGTTTATTGCGGAAGAGGTTCTGTTCTTGGAAATCCTTTTTCACATAAAGAAGGAACGCGTGCAAAGTTTGTAATGGAAAGCCGTGATGAAGCGGTGGAAGCTTACAGAGAATATTTCAAAACACAGATGGAAACAAATGCTGAGTTTTTAAATGAGATGAGAAGAATTTACAGAATAGCAAGAAAAAGTGAAGTGAACCTGGTTTGCTATTGTGCTCCGCTGAGATGTCATTGCGATGTAATTAGGGGATTTTTGCTGAGTTTTTAATTTGAAATTATAAATAATATAAAATTAAATAAAATGAAACAGAATGAATTTAGAGTGATCGTTGCAGGCGGAAGGGATTTTCACGATTACAGCCTGCTTAAAGAAAAATTGGATGTGCTGCTTTCAAATAAAGAAAATGTGGTCATTATTTCAGGACTTGCAAAAGGTGCTGATACATTGGGTGAAAAATACGCACATCAAAATAAATTGGTTGTTTCTTATTACCCGGCACTATGGAATCAACATGGAAGCCGCGCTGGTTTTATCAGAAATGAAGAAATGGCAAAAACCGCTGATGCATGTATATGTTTCTGGGATGGTGCATCAGTGGGCACAAAACACATGATCGATACAGCAAAATCAATGAATATCAAACTTCGTGTCATTGGGTATTGATTTTACTTAAAAATAAATTTTTAATTATAAATAATAACTGGTGTGCCTGATACCAAAAAGAATCCGTGTAGGCAGCGGTAAATTTCTATGGATATTAAATTTGAAAACGAGTTTCCAAAAACTTTGGGTTGTGTAGTGAGTTACAAGGGTAAAAAATACTTGTTGTGGCATGTGAATTCCTTCGGAAAAGCACAATTGATGAACCCCGATGGTACTAAATTCTCCGGTACTCCGGAAGTTGATAAACTTACCTGGTTGTATCAGGTTCCAATTGTGAATTTCAACAAAGTGGATTATGCTGTGGATATTAAACACAGAATAATTTCCCTGGCTACCGGCAAAATCTGCTATACTTCCGGGACTGTAAGAGATTTCATCCTTGAAGAAGTCAAAAAGTCTGAAATTGTCGATATCCATGCAGAGTACGATATGGGTTTTCTGACTTTCAGAGAATTTTACTACCAGACAATTACTGCTGTTAAAGAACATATCTACCAGTTCTTTCCTCCGGATTATCGTATTGTGTATTAAAATGAAAAAGGCTTCGGCCTTTTTTTTATCTCGTAAGTCAATAAAAACGATAATTAGAATCATAATATATTCCATTTATCGTAATATTTTCTATTTTTGTGACTTCTGTATCTGTATCGGTTTTTTAGCTTTTTGAAAACCTATGAATAAAACAACATCAAACAAATTCATTGTTACTGTTCCTGTAAAACCTTACGTTAAAAGATTTCTTGAAATCAATTTCGGATTACCCGTTGAATTTACAAATCATCCAAAGCACAATGATAAATTTCTTTCGCTTCTTCGAAAACCGTGTTACAAAGAGGATAAAAAAATACCTGACACATTCTTTCTTTATTCTGAAACCGTAGATATTTTTATTTCAGAACATGATTTTTATAAACATGGTTGGGAGCTTACCAAAACCAACATAGTTGCTTTTGGTAGCCGCTATGAAGATTATTCAAAACTCATGATGCGTTCAATAGTGGGAACCATGATTTCAATTGGACTTCCTGTTAATAAAAGTATCTTGAGATTTCAAAAACAATTTCAGTTTACAGAAGATATCTGGTCTTATGAAACAATTAAAAAGGATTATTACAGGAGAGGACATAACAACATCATTGATTTCGATAATGAGATTTACAACAAAATAACATATTTAATTATGCGGAATTTGTCTGATTTCGGGACAATTACTCCACAAGCAATTTTACATCATGAAACTATTAAACAAACCCGGTGACAACCTTGGAGGTCTTTTAAAAATATGGGCAGTACCTTTTGGAGTTTATACAATTGTCGGGAGTACCCTCAACATATCAAGCCACACAAATATCTGGGAATTTTACTGCTCCGCAGATTCTATGGTATTTATAGAATCCTCCGAGCTAACATCAGCCGGGACTCATTTCAATACAGTCATCAGCGGATTTATTCCACAGGATAATGACACACTTCAGGAAGCCATAACATACATGGAACCCCGGAAATGGGGTGTAATATTTATGGATGGCAATGGCAATTACAAACTCGCAGGTAACCAAACTGACCCGCTCAGATTTACCGCAGAAATCAACACAGGCAAAGACACAGCTTCGCTGGCCGGTTGTTCATTTCAATTTTCAGGAAAAACCAAATCAAGGTCAAGATTTATAAATCAACCTTTTTAATCATTTTAAAGCACATATAACCTTATATACGGCGGTTTCTGTCCTTGAAACCGCCTTTTTTGTGCCTTTAATTTGCCTGAAACAAAGCAAATTTTATGCACTCAATACAGTTTCTTTCTGCAATTCTTAAAGGCAATTGGCTAATTGAGCCCAACTTCGCTTTCGCCCAGGGCTCCTTAATCGCATCTTTTATTAACCGTCAAACAGAATTTAAACAGGAAACATTAAACCCGTTAACAGCTTTTGCAGTGGATGCAAAAGATATTAACGGTGCAAAATACAGCAGTAATGAAGGTTTTACCGGCGTACCTCAAAATTCAGTGGCAGTAATCGCTGTAAAAGGAGTATTGATGAAAGAGGATATGGTTTGCGGTCCAGCCGGAACCGCAACCCTTGGAAGGATTATTCAGCAGGCTGAAAATAACCCGAACATATCAGCAATTGTTCTTCACATCGATTCCCCGGGGGGAACCGTTGACGGAACAGAAGCCCTGGCCAACATTATCAGAAATACACAAAAACCCGTGGTCGCTTTTGTCGATGGACTGATGGCCAGCGCCGCCCTTTGGATTGGTTCTGCTGCCAATGAAATCATTGCCAGCACCGATACCGACGAAATCGGCAGCGTTGGCGTAATCATGCGTTTTGCCGACTGGCAGCCTCACTGGGAGAAAAAAGGAGTAAAATTCCATACTGTCACTGCAAGCACCAGCCCCGAAAAAAATAAAGCTTTTGATGAACTCCGTGAAGGTAACTACGATGCCTACATCAAAGAAGTGCTCGACCCGATTGACAAAAAATTCATGGACGTTATAAAAGAAAGATTCACTGACTGTGAGGACCAACACCTTACAGGCAAGGTATTTTTTGCCCGCGATGTCATGGGAGTTTTTGTCAATTCAATCGGCACCCTTGGCGATGCTGTTACCCGTGCCTACCAGCTCTCCAATCCCGAAGTAGAAAATTCAAATCACAATTTAAATAATACACGTTCAATGAAACAATTCGCAAAATTAAATGCTGTTCTCGGGCTTGACGCCCTCGAATCAGTAGATGAAGCGGTCAGTATGAACGAAGAGCAGCTTGAGCTTGTTGAAAGCGCTTTACTTCAGAACGACCAGGCGGTTGCAAATGCAAGGACTGAGGCAGAAACCCAGAGGGACGCTGCCAATGCTTCGCTTGTCACCGCCAATACCTCACTTGCAAATGCAGTTGCTGCATTTGATGAA
This sequence comes from Draconibacterium sp., assembly GCA_041739985.1. GTDB lineage: Bacteria > Bacteroidota > Bacteroidia > Bacteroidales > Prolixibacteraceae > Draconibacterium. Next base: position 5,428 of record JBGSMW010000070.1, read on the forward strand.
ATCGACCCAACCATAGCTGCAGCAGAAAGTCCAGAAGCAAAAGCCGAAGCTGTCCGCACCCTGTTGGCTGCAAAACCGGGTGTAAAAATAGAAGGCAACCTTGAAATCACCGATCCTTCTGCTAAAAAAAGTACCGAAACAGACTGGGAAGCCATCAACAACCTTCCACACAACAAAGAAGTTGACAAAAACTCTTAAAAATAAAATCAATTATGGCAATTACCACTACAGCAATCGTACAGGAATACGGTGCTTATTACATTGACGCAGGACAGAATAAGAAAAGGATTCTGACCATGCTCTCCCAGGGAATCGAAATTGTAAAATACGCAACCCCGATTAAAACGGATGATACCATCTTCCGTCTGGCTAACGCCACCTTTCGTACTTTAGTGCAGCCGTTCCAGAAAGCTTTTACCCAAAAGGGTGGTGTTGAAATCGTACCAAACGAAATTCGCCAGTTCAGATTCAAAATCGATGATGAATTTTTACCTGATGAATTGTATGCAACCTGGCTGGGGTTTCTTACCGCACGTCAGGTTGACCGCAAAGAATGGCCCTTTGTAAAATGGCTCATCGAAGAGTATTATAAAAAACAGATCGATCAGGACATGGAACTGAATGAGTATTACAAAGGCGTTTATGCCAATCCGCAGGCAGGTGTTGCGGGAATCGACGGTACAGGGATGAACGGAGTACAGTCGTTATTGAAAGCTGGAGTTGAACTCGGAACTATTAACACAGTTCCAATGGATGAATTAAATGCTTCTAACATCTTCGATCAAATCGAAGCTTTTACGGAACAAATCAGCGAAGTTTATCAGGGTATTAAAATGAATGTGTTTTTAAGCCGTTACTGGTTCAAAAAATACATGCAGGATAAACGTGTACAGGGATTCTACCAGAGATCTTCCGACAAGGATATAGATAGTGGTATCGACTTCACCCCTCTTAACGTAGTTCCTCTCTCATCAATGGTTTATACCAATGATATCTTTTGTACTCCAACAGAGAACTTCCTTCATGTTGCCCCAGCTACTATTACCAAAAACAACTTCAAATTGGAAGAAGCCAAGCGTTCCGTGGCAGTTATGGCCGACTGGACAGAAGGACTAGGTTTCGGTATCAACCAGGCTGTATGGACCAATATCCGGAAAGCCGGTTCGGGTTCTTTATAACATCAATGCCAGACTGCCAATGCAGTCTGGCAGTTTTAACTCTCTTTAAAAAGTAAAAAAAGATGGAATTTACAAATATTGACAAGAACCTGCCGAATGGCGAGAACATGGGTGGAATCGTTCAGAAAATCAACTTTGGTTTCTGGGCCGACGTGGAAACCTTCCCCACAAAACCGGTCAACCCGGCCACCCTGGAAGACAATGCTTCCCTGACGGGAAACATCGTGATGAAAACAGGCAAACGGATGTTCGAAATGTACATCACCGATGATACAGGCGAATTCAAAGTAGAATCAGTTGGTGAAGTGGATGGAAAATCCTTTGTGCTCCACCTGAGTTTCTTTCATCCCGGGATGCAAAAGAAAATCCTGGGCTTTATCAATGCCGCCAAGAATGACAACCTCGTTTTTGTAGTGACCGATGCTGAAGGACAACAATACCTGATGGGCGATGCAATGCGGCCAGCCGTTTACCAGGGCGCACCTGACGGTGGCGGAACAGGAAAAGAGACAGCAGCCCGCAAGGGAATGAGCTGTGAGTTTACCTACAAAACAGGAAACGTTCATGTTTACACCGGAACGGTTCCACTTACCGAGGCAACCAGCGTTTAACCTGAAAGGCTATGTGGAAAAAGTATTTTAAAGTCATTAAGATAGTTCCCGGGGAAGTTGTGGTTCCGGGATATGGTAAGATAGATTTCAGTAAAGACAACATTTCGGTGGAAGTGTGCCGTGATTTATTTGAACATGATTTTCCGTATCTCGCCATTACAGCAGAAGGCAGAGATTTTCTTTATGGTACGACTGTCAAAGACAAACCTCTGATTAAAACGAAGACAGTCAAATCCAGGAAAGGATAACCTGATAAATACAGAAAGTTGAAGAGCCTGCGCGAGCAGGCTCTTTTTATGTCTGTACATTTCTAAATCAAAATCAAAAATCAGCTCTTCGGGTCTTAGGGAAAATTTAGGATGGCGGCGGTGCCTGCCCTTTTATCATAAAGAAGTGATAAAAGCCCAACCACGCCGGGCACGCCGCCATCAACAGCCCAATGCACCGGGATTATTTGTTTATTACAGTTTCGCCCACTCAACTGTCAACATTCCGGACTGGGTCAATCAATCATTCAATCAATCAATCATTATCCAGGTCTCGCACATACAATAAGCAACAGTAAAATGAGCATCGACAAGATACTGCATTGGCCAACGTTCATTCATTTGTACAATTACAGAATAAGCAGCTATACACAAACAAGTTTTTGTAACAGCGTACAGAACAATGAAATATGAAAAGGGCAAATTAACAGCCAACAGCCAGATGGTATGTTATTGTCTGGCTTGCAGCTTTGCTGCAACTGTTAACAGCACAGGCGCTGCCGCTTCTTTATGATAAGGACTGCAATGCCAGGGGCGTTTGGCATTGCAGGGTTAGGACTGCTTTGGTGTGGTGCTATGTGGAGTGTGTGGTTGGTGCGCTGTGGTGACTGTCAGATGTGGGATGAATATCCCGTGCGCTGTGGTGGCTGTGGTAAATATGAATTTTGTGTGGTGCGCTGTGGTGCATGATATGTGGTACGCTGTGGAGTTTGGGATGAATGGTGTGCGCTGTGGTGGCTGTAGTATTCAAAAGTCGCTCTGTGGTGCACTGTGGTGGCTGTCATATATCAATTGTTTTTTTCGGGTTCGTGGTGCTGATTCAGTGGGGCGGGTCGGGATGTTATCACTTTTTACGGCTTCGCCGTCACAATTTAACCAGTTAAGACACTGGTTAAATGTGCTTTACGCAATAATCCGTGACAATCGGATTTTTGCTGAAAACCGCTTTTTTTTTGTAAAAAAAAAGTGCACCAAAAAAAACTCCGCGCCCTTCCGGTTTTGTTCCGAAAAAAACGGCCAAAATTCTATTACCAGTCGAATTTTGACCGTTTTTTTCGGCACCGGAAGGTACGTTTCAGGAACCCGCTTCGCGCCTGAAACTCGCTATTGACCTGCAAAACTGCTTTGTTTTCATTTGTCCTTTGGTGTAAATGGTGGTGCAGTTATTTTGCACCAATAAATGACACCAATGATTTATTATTTTATACCATACTCCTTTTCGAAAAAACTTTTCGATGCCTGGGATGATTATATGGATTTGGTCAGAAATCCCGATGACTGGGTTTGTATGATGGATGGCGATACACTTTTTCTTCTTTCCGATTTTGGTCACCAGATGCAGGAGTATATCAACAAATATTCGGATACCGGATTGTTTACCTGCTATGCAAGCCGCACAAGCAGGCCTGAACTAAAATGGCCAGGGGCCGATATGACAAACCCCTCGCTGATTTACCACCGCACAAAAGCAGAACAGATTTATGCTGCCCATCACGGAAAAGTGGTTGACCTGCTCGACTTAAATGCACTGGGTTATCTCATGCTCCTGCGCAAATCAACTTGGCTGCTTATTCGCGATCAAGTAAAGGAATGGACCACCGATAAAAACATACTTGGAGTTGACACCCGAATCAGTAAGGCAATCCGGAAAGCCGGTATGAAAACCTACCTGATGAAAGGAATGTACCTGCTTCACTACTACCGGATGAAAAACGGTGAAAACGATAAATCAATTTTACTCTGAATATCATGCACAAAGAAGTTAAGCGTTTCTGTATGTCTGTTAAAAAAGAACATCCACAGTATTTTAAAAATACCGATGTTCTGGATTGCGGTTCACTCGATATCAACGGAAACAACCGGTACCTTTTCGATGATTGTAATTATATGGGCATCGATATCGTCGAGGGAAAAAATGTGGATATCGTGTCCAGGATACATGATTTCAAAACTGATTTCCAGTACGATTGTGTAATCTCCACCGAAATGCTGGAGCATGACGAATACTTTACTGCCAGCCTGAACACCATGTTTAATTGCACCAAACCTGGCGGTTTGCTGATGATTACCGCTGCCGGCCATGGCAGGGAAGAACACGGAACTTTCGAAATGAAACCGGAAGATAGCCCGATGACACGGGATTATTACCGCAATGTCAATGTTTCAATGCTGCTGCAGGGCCTTGATTTGACAAAATTCAACTGGTATACCATTTCTTATTTCAAAACCGATATCCGGTTTGCCGGAATCAAATCCGAAGATTAATGAAAAAGAATTTGGTTGACCTGGTATATGTGCTGGGGAAAGGAAGCAGGTGGCAGGATAACGAAATCCGTTTCAGCCTCAGAAGCGTTTCAAAAAACCTTAAAAACGTGGGCAAGATATTTATCGTTGGTCAGATTCCGGATTTCGTTAAAAACTGCATTCATCTTCCCTGTGCCGATATCTTTGACCCGGCCATCAACGCCGATGGAAACATGACACACAAATTACTTACAGTGTGCAACCGCAAGGATTTATCTGAAAACTTTCTTTTTATGAATGATGATTTTATCATCAACCAGCCCATAGTTGCCAACGATATCAAATGGTTGCAAAAGGGAGATATGGCGAACCAACCACCTTCATACTGGACATCGCAGTTTTACCGGCACCGGCTCAAAAGAACTTTAGATGAACTGAAAGCCCGGGGAATGACAACCATTCAATATGATTATCACGCCCCAATGCTGTTGAACAAACACAGCTTTATCACGGTCATGGAACAGTTTGATTTTGCCAGCGACATCGGTTACACCTTCCGCAGCCTTTACGGAAATAGCCTTGAACTTCCTGCTATCCCTGTATTGAATCAAAAAGTATCAGTTTTTAAATTCTATACCCTTGATGAAATCAACTCCAAAACATTAAATATCAACTTTGTTGGTTACAATGACCAGGGATTAAACGATTCTCTCAAATGGTGGATTATCGAACGCTTCCCCAATATATGCAAATACGAAGTCGATCAACCGCAAGACAGAATTTTCGATGTTTATTTCTGGATCAAAAAAGACAAACCGTACCAGGAAGGCACTGCTATTTTTAAAAAATATTTCAAACATAAACACCTTGCAGAAATGTTCGAAGACCGGGAAACCGAACACCTAAAAACAAAACTCAATTATAAATTAATGCAAATAACTCATCAGTTATGACTAATAAACAACTCGAAATTATTGAATGGTGGTATGGACGCAGGGATTACCGTACCGGTGCTGAACTGCTTTCACGCTACTGCAAAAACAAAACGATCATTAACACGCTTTCAAAACACGGGAAAGAAAAATTCCCGACATCAGTTAAAAAACTGCATTACGAAGTCACCAAAGCAGTTCAGCTCGATTGGCTGCACATGCCTGCTGATATTTTAACTGCCAAACAGGATGGAAAGGAAAGTCTTACAGACATTCCTCCCGCAGAAAACCAGGAAGAGGAAAAGAACATTCATGCGGATATTTCTCTGGAGCCGCAAGAGAAAAAAATTATTGATGATACATGCCAATATCCCAGAGTTATCCGCAAATTGAAATACGAGTACTCAGAACTTTACAACAAAAGAAGCCAACTTCACAATTCCATGCAAAAAGTTGAGCAAACCAACACAGAAGCCAACAATAAACGGCGCTCTGAAATGCTTGCTGAAATCAAGGTGTTGACCAACAAGCTTGTTTATTTTTACGGTTTCATTGAAAACTTCGAAAACAATGGCATTGTTCCCGATGAAGCCGAAGTCTGGCCACCTGAAAAAGTAAAGGAACCTGAAGCACCGCTGTCGCTGCCGGAACTGAAAAAACTGATGGGATCACTCCGGAGAGAAAATTATAAGGATGGCTTTCGCCTGCTTTATCAACAACGAACCAAAGGAGCAAAGGAAAATCCAATGCCCAAAAGCGCCAAAAGAGATGTGATCGAACTGAGAATGAAACTCAGGGAAATCAAACTTGCCGAAACAAGTACATTAATTGCCCAACTCGAAAATGCTGGTTAACTCGCGACACATTATGGGCAAGGTTGCTGCAGCAGCAGAAGTCTGCAACGACAATAACCAACAACCCGAAGTCAATGTTTCCGGACAGGTCCCGGGACAATTTGCCGATGACAAAAGCAAAACACTGATTAAATCCATCGGCCAGCTACAGAACGGGAAAACAACGCACTATTACAGCTACGGAAACTTTAACCTGGTCAGGCTGCTGGCCCACCTCTTGAAACAAACCGGCCCGGCCAACATCTTTATGACCTCTTACTCGTTTTCACAAACGAGCATCGAGCAACTTCTGAATTACCGCCAGAAAGGATTAATCACCTCATTCCGGGTTATTGTCGATAACCGCGTAAAAACCATGAGCCCGATACCATTTCAAATGCTTTCAACAGCCTTTGATTACAGATGTACTTCAATTCATGCCAAAGTAGCTTTAATCTGGAACGATAACTGGAATATTTCAATTGTTACCAGCCAGAACGCTACCGATAACCCGAAAATGGAAAGGGGTACCATCTTTACAGACATTGAAACTTTTAACTTCGATAAAAACGCACTCGAAAATGAATTTCTCAGAGGAACAGCTTGAAGAAATTGAATCAATGGCTTCACTTTTTTATAGTGTCGATGATGTTGTGATTGCACTTGAAATTGAACCAATCCACCAGGAAGATTTCAGGGACATAATACAATACAACAATTCGCACCCGGCTTTTAAAGCTTACCACCGAGGCAGGCTTACAGCCGATATCGAACTTCGCACAGCCATTAAAATGGCTGCACTCAACGGCAGTAACCCTGCTCAGACCGCAATGCTCCACTATTTAAACCAATCCAAAATATGAGCGACATCCGACTGGAAGAAAGACCTGCCGAAATAATCAAGGCACACATTCTGGATCCCGAAAACTCACCGTTACCGGTTCGGTACCAGGAAAAACTTAACCGTGCCGTTTCTCTCACAAAACTGCTCGATAAACATCCCATTGCAAGAAACGCAATCAAATTCCACCGCACTCTTTATCCCGAAATCTCTGAGGTCACTGCTTACAGGGATTTGAAACTTGCCCGGGAACTGTTTAATAATTACCAGGATTTCGAATATGATTTCTGGCTTTCATGGTCACTCAATGACATCACAGCCAACATCGAAAAATGCAGAAGCACCGGCCTTTCTTCCGACCGCAAAATCATTGCCATGGAACATGCCAACCTTTCCCGGATAATCGGCAAACGTCCTGAGGAGCCAATCGATCCGCTGCGCAATGAAAAACACAACTTCTATATCATGGTTAATGTGGGTAATCAAAATGTCAAGCTTGATTTAAACACACTCCACAAACTGCCATTAAGCACAGTCAAGGAATTAACAAGGGCGCTTCTCGCTGAACATGAAATTGACGAACAGGGCGCTGCTGAAATTATGAACTCATGATAGAAAACAAGGTAATGCTGAACAGACCGCAATTGCGCTCTGTTTTTCACAACACGCCCAATGAAGTTAATATCGAAGGCAGGGGAACCGGAAAATCGTATAAAATCGGCTGGGAGATAAACCAAATCGTCAGAACCATGCCACGGTCCGTAACAGCAATTACAGGCCGCACCTTTGGCCAGATATATACACGAACGCTTCCATCCTCGCTCAAATTCCTTGAGATTCTCGGATTTCAGAAGGATAAGGATTATAAGATTGGCGTAAAACCGCCGTCGCAATGGATAAAACCGTATGAAACTATCACCAAATACGATAATTTCATTTCATTTTCAAACGGCACAGGGTTCCTGCTGCTTTCCCAGGAGCGCGAAGGTTCAGCCCGTGGCCCAAACATCGACCGCGAAATTGTGGATGAAGCCATCACACTGCACAAGGAACGATACGACCAGGAAGTTTCGCCGGCAAACCGAGGCAACGAGGAGCATTTTGGAAAATTGAGCAAAAACCCGGTTCCGCAGCATCACGGCTTTCGCTATGTTTCATCCATGCCTTACGCCCAGGACCAGAAATGGCTCCTTGAATATGGCAATTACTACCAGCAGGAAGCGGGCATTTTCCTTTTCGACATATGGAACCGCATTGTTAAGCTGCAAATCCAGTTAATTCAGGCCAAACATGCTGACGACGGAAAACTGTTCAAAGATATCTGGAATGAAATAGTTCGACTGAAAAAGCAAATCACACCATTTGTTTCCCAATCCGGTGTTCTCTTTGTGCTGGCAAACGCTTTCGACAATCTTCAAAATCTCGGTTTTAGTTATATCCTTCGCGAATACGAAAAGCAATCCATGCTTACCTTCCTTATCGAAATCCTGAACTGGATTATCGACAAAGTGGAAGATTGCTATTACCACATCGATTCACAAAAACACATTTATTACGATGCTTATGATGATGATTATATCCGCACCCTTGCAACCGATTCTGAATATGATATATCCACAATGAACCCGGCCAACTGCCAATTCGACCTTGACTGCGATCCTTCCCGGGCATTGGAAGTGGTTCCTGACTGGGGCTCAAATCTGAACCTGTTTTCCGTGGGTCAGGAACGAAACTTCAACTTTGCCACAAAAATTGTGGAACCCTGTGATTGCTTTATCAATGAATTCTTTAACAAGCCACAGGAAATTAACAAAGTAATGATTACCGACCTGGTGGATCAATTTTGTGAATACTATAAAAATCACCCCACAAAACAGGTTATCTACTTCCGCGACAAATACGGCGACCACCGGCAGCCCAACGTCAAAAATTCTCTTTCATACAACAACCAGGCTATCGCTCAATTCAAAACAAAAGGATGGGCAGTCAGTCCAAAGTCACACAGCGGAATGGAACCACCGCAACATGATAAATACCTGCTCTGGATGAATATTCTAAAAGCTGAAGATCCCCGGTTTCCTAAAGTGATTTTCAACGGAAAGAATTGTAAATACACTTTGATTTCAATGAATAACACCAAAGTTATTGAACGCAATGGGAAATTCGATAAGGATAAGAATTCGGAAAGAAGCAAAAAGATTCTTCCGGAAGAGGCTACCCACTTTTCGGATGCTGCCGATAAAAGGATTTGGACGAAATATGGAAAAACGCTTTATGCAAGGGTTTCAGGAACTTATGTGGAGCCGCGATTGTGATTTTTATACCAGCTTATTTATAAGTTATCCTGTTATTGTAGGATTTAATATTCAAAAATTTCAATGCAACTAGAATCCGAAATAACTTATTTAAAAGAAATAGGTAGATTTTCTTTTATCATTGCTTGCGTAATGTTTTCCATTACAAATCAAAATTCTTAAATTATGAATAGAAGTACCGCTTAATTTGACACAATCATATAATATTTTGTTTACTGGCATAAAACACGGCTTCTGCATTATTACTAACATGTAGCTTTTTGAATATCTGTGTTTTATGATTCTTGATTGTTGATTCAGATATTTTTAGTTTTTGGGAAATCACTTCAATCCGGTCTCCGATAGCAATAAATTTCAATATCTCTTTTTCCCTTTTGGTAAGAACCGTGTTTTGAGCAGCTTCAAAAGTCTTGTTTTCAATATTGAAATTAAATCTTGAGTTATCATTCTGCATAATAATATGAACATCACCTGACTCTTTTCTTGAACATAGCGTAACCATGCAAATTGCCATCCATATATTTCCATCCTCAGTTAAAAGCAGTGGAGCAAGTTTATGATTTATCATTATAAGGCTTCCCAAATCTTTGTTCTTCAGCCTGAAATCATACGAAATGGTGGCGTGTTCGCGAATTTCAACCGGTAAATCATAAAAGAATTTAAATCCTGCTACATTCAGTTCAAACAAAAGCTTTAAATCTTCAGGGGGAACACAATTCACGTAAAAATCAAATCCCATTTTCAAAACTTCCTCCCGGGAATATCCGCTTAAAAGAAGCGGATTTGGAGAAACATAAAAGAAATTCTTACGATAGTAGTCAACAATATAATAACTCAGATCGCAGATTTTTGAAACAGCCTTTAGTGCTTTCAAATAACCTTCAACTTTTGTATAATTTTCACTTCCTATGTACCTGGTTGCACTGATTGGCTCAAAAAAATCAGAAATAGCAAAATCCATAATGAATTATATTAAAATCAACATTTCTTTTTTACCGGTTTATTTCACAAATAACTGCAAAAGTTTGATAAAAATGAATATAAAAAACGTGATCCAAGAACAAAGTTGTGTAAAAATGTTAATCCTTAAAATGTTATTTTTTCTAATCATTGCATCAAATACTTAATAAATACTTGAATTGTTTTTGCATCAAATCGGGAAAAACACGATTTTTTATACAAATCGGGTTGGCTAAAAGTCCTGCTATTTGGACTATTTTATCGCAAATTCTTAAAGTATTTCCTTCGTAAATCTTCGATTAATTCAACGGCTTCACATTTTTAATTAAATAGTGTTTAAAAAACCTGACAGAGTTTCAATATCATTTCCCTAATTATCAGCTCAAAACGGGAGAACATTGCTAAATCAATAAACAGCTTCGAAACAAAAAAACGACTGAATAATAATTGACTAAAAGTCCTGTTTTATTTCTGTCTTTTATTAGTTAATATTATGAGTAAAAACAGCTTACTGAAATAACTTCATAAGATAAAAGTAGCTTTGAAACAATCGATATTATCTAATTTAAAAAATTAAATTTATTGGTTATGAAAAATTTAGGAAAATTATCGATTAACCCTGAAAAGGTAATAAAAAATGAGTAGTTGGTGAAGTTAAGAGGAGGGTACGAATATAAGTATCACAGGTACTATTTATTTAAGAACTTCAAAAATGAAATAATTCTGAATATTCTATTTAAGTGCTTTTGTTCAAAATAAATAAACAATATTGATATGATGAGATTTTATTTAGCAATCATTTTTCCGATATTTTTTTGTTTAGGGATAAGTCAAAAAAACAAATTAAGAACAACTGAATGGAAAGTTCAGAAAATCCTTCCAATTATCAATAAAGACAAGTCATACCCGGAAAAAACGTTTAACATAGAGGCCGAGGTTAGCTATATCCCATTGGAAACCAGAAAAGACATAATTTTAGACCAAGGTGCTCACATTTATTATGTTTCTGACAAACGGATGCTTATTACAAATTCGAGTAGAGGTGACGTTTTTATTTTCGACATGAACGGGAAAGCAGTATCCCATTTCAATCAAAAGGGAGGAAAAGGATATATTTATATTAACTATGCAATTTACGATGAGAACAACAAAGAAGTATTTATTCTGGATGAACAGAGTAAAAAAATAGTTGTTTTCACTGAAGAAGGCACTTTTAAGCGGACCCTTCATTTGTTAGGTAATATGAATATAACCCAAATACACAACTTTGATAAAAATTCCTTACTGGCATACCATGAACACTTATATGGGCCAATTGAACAGAGGCAACCCTACATGTTTTTATCGAAAAAAGATGGAAGTATTCTTTCCCGTTTAAATATTAACTTAGATAAAGCAAATCCAACTTATCTTATCTCTGGTAATAATTGGTTTCGAATGGGAAATACTGCTTCAGGGAATTGTAAGTTTGGTCAAGAATTTATTCTTGCCAATAGATCTTCTGACACTATTTATATTCTAAAACAGGATAAAACATTGACTCCTTTATTTGTACAATATCCTACAGTTTTTTCTGACCCACCAACAATCACTGGAGTTGTCATGAAAACAGACAATATTATAGCTTTCTCGGTTTATCCATATAATTTAAAGGAATCTAAGAGAAAACTGGAAAGTGGAGATAATAGACCTTCAGATGGAGGAGTCAGATTTTTAATTTATGATTTAGAGGCTGGCCAGTTTTTTAAAAATAAAAAGTGGAAATATGTAGCAAATAAAATCGATATTCCAAAGGATATGCATATAGAGTTGATTAGTGCATACCGTTTAGTCGAACGTTTGAAACTGGGATTATTACAAGGAAAATTAAAAGAAGTAGCAGCCAACCTTAAAATAGATGATAACCCTGTAGTCGAAATAACCAAATTCAACTAAGTATTGCATGGAAACCAGAAAAACAATTTTATATAATCTCTGGCACCTTGAACAACTGGTTTTTTGAAGAAATGCCCCTTTAAAACGAATACAAATTTACAATGAATAATAGCAATGGTACGACTTATATGTTTTAATAATTTCTTCGACCAAATTGATATCATATTGGTTGATTGTCCACCAGGATTTTTGCAAAAAAAATCACGATATCCAGCCTTTCCATTGCTGAAAAAGTTCTTTCATAAAATACTGCTGTTGTGCTTGATGATAACTACCGGCGCGATGAACAGGAATTTTTTAATCGTTGGCTTTTGGAAAATCCTGAATTTTGTACCAGTCAATTAAAACAGAAAAGGGGACGTGTGTGTTAAATCAAAAAATATAAATAAAGGTATAATTATTGTTATATTCAGGCTCTTAAAGTAAAACAAGAACCAATGATTTCAAACCAGTTCAAACTAAAAATAAACAGGCATTTTTTCATTTTGATGTTATTCGTTTTTATCGTTGTGTGTTATACATCATGCAAAACAAAAACCGATGCTCAAAACGAAACCGGCAACGAGTCGCTCCCTGAAGAAAAAAATATCGTTGAAACAGTTATTCTTGAAAAACAGGATTTCACCCGCGAAATCATCAGCAACGGCAAACTGGCTGCCATCCAAAAAGCCGAATTGTATTTTAAAAATCCTGGAATAATTGAAACCATAAAGGTTGGGAATGGGGAAATCGTTTCGGTAAATACTGAACTTGCCCATTTGCAAAACGACGATTATCGGTTTAACGTGGAAAAAGCACAAGTAAATATGGAGAAAGCAGAAATCGACCGCATTGATGCTTTATTGAGCATGGGATACAAAACCGGGGCAGAAAACATTTCGCCGGAACACCGGAAAATTGCCGATATCCGTTCGGGATACAACCAGGCAAAAATACAAATGGCAGAAGCAACCCAGCAATTGGAAAATATTGTATTAATAGCGCCTTTTTCAGGGAAAGTGGAAGGCCTAATACAAAAGTCGTTCGAAAAAGCCGATCTCTCAAAACCATTTTGCACACTCATTAACGACAACCGTTTTACAATCGAATTTCCGCTACTGGAAACCGAATTCAGTGAAATAAATACAGGACAAAAAGTAACAGTTACCCCCATTGCCGGAGCAAAACAATCCGAAGGAAGTATTACCGAAATCAATCCACGTATCGATGAAAACGGACTGGTATGGGTTAAAGCTGAAGTAACTAATCCAGGAGGATATTTAGAGGGTATGAACGTTAAAGTAAGTATAAAAAGGGCAATCTCCGGACAACTGGTGGTTCCCAAGCAAGCCGTAGTGTTGCGCCAAAATCGGGAAGTCCTTTTCCGTTACACCGGGGGGATTGCCTACTGGACTTACATCAACGTACTCGATGAAAACGAACACCAGTATTCTGTTGTTGCAGCCGAGGGTGCTACGCTGGAACTGGGCGACACGGTTATTATTTCCAATAATTTAAACCTGGCGCATGAGTCGGAAGTAGAGATGAAATGAGAAGTTTGAAGAAGGTTTCTGTTGTTTCTATTGTTTGAAGAAAGTTTAAGTTGTTTTAAAAGGTTGGGGACATGATTTTTTTGATGAGAACCTAAAAGAAGAAACGAAAGAAATTGAAATTGACGGCAGGAAGATGAATGTGAGATATGATGCGAATCTGTTTTTGATAATTGTGGAATAAATAACTTGTTAGCGGTCAAGCTGGAAAAGATAATACACTAATGAATATGGAGGCTTCCGTTTTGTTTTAGATTCAAATTCCGTGCAGGTCATCACTAAATAAATATCAACATGAAAAAAGAAATTTCAAATTTAGCAATCATCCTGTTTATTACGGCAGGAATAACAGGATGCAAGCAATCAGGCACAAACGATGCTCTTATTACAATTGACGTAATGGCAAGTTATCCAGAGAAGGAGCTGATTCTACAGGACTTTATGGATGTAGAATACATTCCGTTGGAAACAAATGATGAATTTGTTACCCAAGGTGTTGTAATGGCAATTGGCAACAAATACATAATCGTAAAAAACAGGACAAAAGAAGGGGATATCAATGTTTTTGACAGAAAAACCGGTAAAGCATTAAGAAAGATAAACAAAATGGGAAAAGGTCCGGAAGAATATAGTCATTTAACTGATATTGTCCTGGATGAGCAGAACAATGAACTATTTATCAATTGTATTGTATCGAAAAAGATATTGGTGTATGACTTGTTTGGCAACTTCAAAAGAAGTTTTAACCATACCGAAGGCGCCAGATATACAAATGTATTCAACTATGATGCGGACAATCTGATTTGTTACAATGAGTTAGTGTTATACAAAGATGGGGAGAAGAGAGGGAGCGAATCTTACCATACGATTATATCGAAACAAGATGGGAGTATTACCCTGAATATTTCAATCCCTTTTGATATAATTACAACGCCTTTTTTGAAAGACGGGGAGAGGACTGTTTCAACATTTGTTTCGCCAATAATTCCATATCAAAATACCTGGCTACTTGTTGAGACATCCTCTGATACAGTTTACAACTATTTTCCCAAAGAAAATAAATTAACTCCGTTTCTGGTAAAGTCTCCCACGTCAAATCCTGAAATATTTCTTACGATGGGGACACTTACTGACCGCTACTATTTCTTTATAACCATGAAAAAAGAATTTGACTTTACGAAAGGCAGAGGATTTCCGATTTCTGATTTGATTTACGACAGGCAGGAAAAAGCGATATACGATCATACTGTAATCAATGGCGACTTTGTAAAAAGAAAAACTGTGGATATGACTTCGCACCCGGTAAATAGTGAAATTGCGACCTTCCAAAATATAGAAGCCTACCAGCTTGTTGAGGCATATAAAAAGGATGAATTGAAAGGCAAACTGAAAGAATTTGCATCTCAATTGAATGAAGGATCAAATCCTGTTATCATGGTGATGAAGTATAAGAAATAAATAAAGCCAGAACCGTTAACAAAAGTGGAGATTGAAGGAGATTGATGGGATTTTAAAACCTGTCAACGTTCGCAGAACTTGACAGCGTTTGGTTGCTAAAAGGAAAGTCGCAGTAAGGAGTCGCAGAAAAAAACAACAGTAACAAAACGAACATTAGAAACAATTGCAGTGGAAACAACAGAAACCAAAAAAAACATAAACTTAAAACCATGTTAAAATTCCTAATCCACCGTCCCGCAGCAGTAACAATGGTGTTTTTTGTTTTAATTATTTCAGCTTCTTGCCAATTCAAGCAAAAAATGAATGACAAGCAATTAGGAAAGATTATTATTTCAGAAGACTTTATTAATGATGAAACTGATTATTCAAATATCATAAATTCAATTGAATTAATTCCACTTGAAACCAGTGAGAATTCGATAATGTCTGATATTGTTAAAATTGAATATCGTAATGATAGATTTTATTTGCACGATCATAATCAGGTGTTATATATTTTCGATTCAAAGGGAAATTTCATTGCCAAACTTGACAAGCGCGGCAGAGGACCAAAAGAGTATCAGGAAATGCGTGATTTTTCTGTTGATGACGATGGTTTAATAACTATCCTTTCCTACAAAGCATTTTTAACTTATGATTCAACTTTGGAATTCATAGGAAAAAGAAAATTCAACATTACAAGTAGAACTGGGCGTGATTTAAATCCGATTCGCTTCTTTCAAACAAAAAATCATACTTTTATTTATATGGGATCTTTTGGTTTGCACCTCATAGAACCAGGAAAAGAGAGTACCATTTACTGCATCAACAGAAACGACGAAATTATAAGTGAATTTTTTCCGCTTACTTCTGTATTAACCGGACATCAGTCGTTTTACAGGTCTGGAAATGCAACATATTATTCGCATTCGTACGGCAATGACACTATCTACTCGGTTTCTGAAAACGACATAAAACCAGCCCTATTTGTCGATTTTCTGAATAAAAGAATTACTGAAAAAGAAATGATGGGTGATCGGGCTGTATTGTTTGACAAAATTTGGAAAAATGACTACAAAGGATTGATACTAAACCCATTTGAAAACGAAACTTATATAAGTTTCTCTTTTACCAGCGGACGAAACAGAAAACTGGCAGTTCAAAACAAAAAAAGTGGAGAGTTCAAAATCATTAATGTTGGAAAAACAAGACCTTTTCCAATGATTTTCCCTGAAGGAATATGCAATAATTCGTTCTATTCACATATTCAACCATTAATGTTTTCAATGTATAATAAAGATGGTATTTATGATGATATACTTAAAAAACATAACATTTCAAATATTGATATTTCAGATAATCCGATAATTGTAAAATTCAACTTTAATTTTTAATGAGAATAGCGGTACGCAGTCGTAGAAAAAAACAATAGAAACAATTGCAATGGAAACAACAGAAACCACAAAAACAACATAAAGTTAAAGAAATGGTAAAATTCCTTATCCATCGCCCGGTAGCAGTAACAATGGCATTTCTTGCGTTATTGCTGATTGGCATTGCCACAACTACAAACCTACCGGTTTCGTTAATGCCCGATATCGATATTCCCGTGGTTTCCATCCGTATTTCGTCAAGTGAATTGCCAGCCAGGCAACTGGAAAATACAGTGGTTAAAACAGTACGAAATTTATTAAAAGAGGTGAACCATGTGGAAGAACTAAAAAGCGAAACCCGCGACGGTTCGGCCTGGATAGAACTCCGTTTCCGCCACGGAACACCCATTGATTTGGCATCGGTGGAAGTAAACGAAAAAGTGGATAAAGCCATGAATTTCCTTCCCCGCGAAATGAAACGCCCTGAAGTCATCCGAGCCAGCGCCTCCGACATTCCCATTTTCTACCTCATGATCAACCAAAAACAGCTTTCCTCTCCTTCTTCAACTCCCCCCTTCGGGGGGTCAGGGGGGTCACGCAACTCCCCAACTCCTGCAGAATCTCAAAAAAATTCTTCTTCAACTTCCCCCCTTCGGGGGGACCAGAGGGGGGCTGGATCTCTCCTTTCCCTCTCCAATTTCTCCTCACAAGTCATCCGCAAACGTCTTGAACAATTGCCTGAAGTGGCACTGGTTGACATGAGCGGCCTGCAACACCCCGAAATTAAAATTACGCCCAATAAGACTTTTCTGCAAAACGGATCTTTTTCGGTTGCTCAATTGGAAGAGGCTTTGCAAAACAACAACATCGACCTGGGAAACCTGCTCATCCGCGACGGGCAATATCAATACAACATCCGCTTTAACACTCGTTTGCGCGATGTTTCCGACATCGAAAATGTTCCGGTAAACCTCAACGGAAAAGTGGTTAAATTGAAGGAGCTGGCAGAAATTAATCTACAATCACAAAAACCACATGGAAACGTAAATTTCAATTCCAATCCCGCAATCAGTCTGGCGGTCATCAAGCAATCGGATGCAAAAATGGCAGACCTCGAACAGGAATTGGATTTCCTGATTTCAAGGTTCCGCGAAGATTACCCCAATTTGGAATTTTCTGTTACCCGCGACCAGTCGAAACTCCTGAAATATTCCATCAGTAACCTGGGGCAAAGCCTTATTACTGGTGGATTGCTGGCATTTCTTACCTTGTTTGTATTCCTTCGCGAACGAAAAGCGCCCTGGTTAATTGGCATTAGCATTCCGGTTTCCTTAATTATTTCACTCCTCTTATTTTACCTCACAGGGCTATCCATCAATATTATTTCCCTTTCGGGTTTAATTCTTGGCGTCGGAATGATGATTGATAACTCCATCATCGTAATCGACAATATTACACAACATCGCGAACGAAATTCACAAATTCATACATCCCAAAAAACAACAAGAACAATAGAAACAAGCGAAACCCTCCAACCTTCAAACAATCAAACACTCAAACCCTCAAACCTTCAAACTTCCGAGCTTCTTTCAAAATCCTGCGAAGATGGTACCAACGAAATAATAAGTCCTTTAATCAGTTCGGTGCTGACCACCTGCGCTGTTTTTATCCCACTAATTTTTATGAAAGGGATGGCCGGAGCGCTATTTTTCGATCAGGCGGTTGCGGTTACAATCGGGTTAACCGTGTCGCTTATTGTTTCCATTACGCTGCTGCCCACGCTTTATCGGCTTATCTACCGTAAAAACTCAAACGACAAAGCGCGAAAAACGAAACTTCCCATTTATTTTCATTGGTACGAGTCGGGTTTAAAGTTTGTGTTCCGCCACCAGTTTTTAACGGTGTTCAGCGTGCTGATCATGTTGGTACTTTTGGTATTTATGTGGAAATGGTTGCCTGTTTCGAGGTTCCCGAAGATGAGTCTGGACGAAACCATTTTGAAAATCGACTGGAATGAGCCGGTGACGCTGGAGGAAAATAACGCCCGGATTACCGAATTAATACTGAGAATTTCAGCAAAGCCCGAATACATTATTGAAGAGGCCGGAAGGCAGCAATATTTCTTGAACAGTATTGGTGAGGCGGGAACTTCAGAAAATAATTTGTTTATTAAATGCGCTTCCCCACAAAAACTTAAAGAATTAACATCTGATGTTACCGGTTTGATACAAAAATCGTATCCACATGCCGATTTCAGTTTTAGCGAAACCGAAAACCTTT
Source organism: Draconibacterium sp. (assembly GCA_041739985.1). Classification (GTDB taxonomy): domain Bacteria; phylum Bacteroidota; class Bacteroidia; order Bacteroidales; family Prolixibacteraceae; genus Draconibacterium. The sequence goes on from JBGSMW010000070.1 coordinate 24,162, forward strand.
TTAACCTCGCTTTTGGAAAATCGGATGCGCCGCTTATTGCACGGGTAACCCATTTTAATCCCGGTGGCGAAAATTATCTTACCGAACTTGCTGAACTGCAAAAAGAGCTGGAGCAAAAGTTTGGCGAAAAAATCACCTCGCGAATCATTACCCGCAACCTCATTCTTTTGGAAACCGACCCCGAAAAACTGTTGTATTACCAGGTTGACAATACCGATTTGTACCGCGAAATAAAAAGCGCATTCAATGTAAACACTGTATTTACTATTAACGACAACAACTTGTACGTTCCGGTGAGTGTGGGAAACGATTACGCTTCGGTTTACGAAATCATCCAAAACATCACCATCCGGAATAAAAACAACGAACGGATTCCGCTTTCGGGACTTGTAAAAATTAGTTCGGGCAGCGACCTGAAAACCATTGTTGCCGGACGTGAGAGCGAATATTTCCCCGTGTTGTTTGAAATAGAACCCAGTGCCTATAAAAAAACCACACAGGAAATAAAAACCATCATCGGCAATAACCAAAATTACGATGTCTCTTTTGGTGGATCAATCTTGTCGAACCGCGGTATGTTGCTCGAATTGCTGCTGATTGTCGGTGTGAGCCTATTGCTGCTCTATTTTATTTTGGCTGCCCAGTTCGAGTCGTTTGTGTTACCCTTGATTTTATTGATTGAAGTGCCTATTGATTTATTTGGCGTTTTCCTTTTTCTGAAACTTTTCGGCGCTGGAATCAACATCATGTCGGCCATTGGGATAGTTGTAATGACGGGTATTGTAATCAACGATTCCATCCTGAAAATAGACACTATTAATAAACTTATGGATGCCGGAAATTCCTTGATTCGTTCTATTTTCGAGGCGGGTCGCAGACGGTTAAAACCCATTCTTATGACCAGCCTCACCACCATTTTAGCCATGGCGCCGTTAATGTTCCAAAAGGGCTTGGGCGCCGATTTACAAAAACCAATGTCACTCGCCATCATAGGCGGGATGTTTATCGGAACTTTAGTGAGTTTGTTTTTTATTCCGCTGATATATTATTTGTTGAAAAAGAAAACTACATAACATGAAAAATAAGCAATTCTATTTTTACCTCGCATTTATTTCCTCAATAATTTCTTGTTCAAACGAAACACAAAAATTAAAACAGGAATTAAGTATCCAAATGGATACAGTTGTTGTCAATATTTCGGCAAAAGAACAACCTTATTATTACGCAGTCGATGGATATATTGACAGCATAACAAATCATCCTATTTTTATTGGTTATAATCACTACATGCATAGTTTTGATCATTTTGATATTGTTGATAAGAAATTGGTTAAAAAGATTGAACTTGAAGAACAAGGCCCAGATGGAGTTCCCTTAAATGGTTCTTTTAAGTTTTTAACCGGTGATACTATAATTTACCGAAATCAGGATCGATTTTTTATAATGAATGGGCAAGGTAAAGTTGTTGAAAGAATAGATCTATTTAATTATATTGAAGATTCTGAGTACTTATTTCGGAGAGGAGGAATAACCCTGGCTTCCCCCGCCAATAACATTACATATAAAAATGGCAGGTTATTTACACACATTTTGCCCCGCGAATATTTTTACTGGGACGATTCCTTTTACGCGAAACCATTTTTAGCTTCAATAAATATTGATAACGGAGATATAAATTACCTAAAAACGAATTATCCTTCGGAAGCATCGTCTGAGAATCAATTTGGACAACTTTTAAATCCATTTACCTTGCTTGTGGATAACTACTTGATTTATAATTTTTCTTTCTCCTCTAAAATATTCAGACTTAATCTTAGCACTCAAAAGTTAGACGAATTTGATGTTCAAAGTAGTTTTACCGATAATACGTGCAAACCACTACCCAAAAAGATAAATTCCAGTATATCTCAAAGGGAGAGGACGACAATAGAGGGTGATCATTTTATGTCAGGAACTTTTTTTAATAAAGTTGTTTATGATCCTTACCGTAACATTTATTACAGAATTCACAATGGTGTGCCAATTGAACGAGATGGTATAAAAATCATTGATATTTATATGTGTGTTTTTGATTCAGATTTTAAAAAGCTGGGAGAATTTGAAATTGACCGAAACTTGTATGTGAGCAACTATTTCTTAATAAAAGATGGTCTGATACTCCAAATAATGAATAATGATAACATAAAAGATATTAATAAGCTGAAATTATGCAGAGTGAAAATTGAGTTTAGAATATAAAAAAAATAGAACTGCCACGAAAACACGAAAACACAAAAACACGAAATAGCGCAAAAAAGAATAAAAACAAATTGATAATTACCGTTAAATAAGTCAAATCAACCGTTTAATAAATAATGTTTTCAATATTCAGAATAATTTTTAACCTTTTAAAAAACTAAAAATTGTAACCATGAAAAACCTGAATTTCCTAAAATCCAACCCTACAATTTTTAAACAATTTGTTTTTGGCATTTTTATTTTTCTCTCTTTTTTTTCGTGCTCAAAACCGGAAAATAAGCTAAAAACCATCAACATTCTGGAAAATGATGAATCGGAAATTAACATCAGTGAGATTGCTGATGATATTGAATATATTCCACTGGCAAACGATTCCATTTTAGCATACATCATGAAAGTGGAATACATTAACAACAACTATTTTGTAAAAGACAACAAATCGAAATTTCTGCGATTTAATGAAAAGGGTGAATTAATCAACAAGATTGGAAACCGCGGACGAGGGCCGGGGGAATACAACCATGCCAGCGATTTTGTTATCGACCCCAAAACAGGAAATATATTTATTATTGGTGGAAAGCCGGATCAAATAATGGTTTTTTCGGCTGAAGGGAAATTCCTGAAATCATTAAATATTTCAAAAAAATATGCAACTTCCATAGGAATAATTGACGACAATCTTTTTTTGTTTTACCTCGATGGAGCACAACACAATGAAGAAAATATGGAATTGCTCGATATGGAAGGTAACATTATTAAAAGTTATTCAAACCAATATAAATTTGAACGAGGCAAAGCAGTAATAGGATTTAATGGTGAATGTTTAATGTATTCCCTTGATGGGAAATTACATTTTAAAGAAATATTTTCTGACACCATATTTTTTCTGGATGGGAAGAATAGAATACCAAAATTAATATTAAACACTGGCGATAGAAGATTTACTCCCGAAGTACGGACAAAAATAATCGAAGAAATAAGCTTGGATCCGAGAAGCACAAGTGAACGTTGGATCAAAAGTTTGATTCAAAACAATCTGTTTGAAACCAGCAATTTCCTTTTCTATTCATATGCATATGATAAAAAGGGTAGGTTTATGATATATGACAAATCAACTGGCAATCAAGTAGAGATTAATGAAAAAGAAGGAATTAAAAATGATTGGGACGGTGGACCAAATATTCAGTTAAAAATGAACAGAGACGACAATACACTTTTTAGTTGGATTAATGCCTTCGAATTAAAAGCTTATGTAGAATTGGATGAATTCAAAAACTCCACCCCCAAATACCCCGAAAAGAAAAAAGAACTCGAAAACTTGGCAAACAGCTTAAACGAAAACGATAACCCGGTTTTAATGTTGGTTAAACTAAAAGAATAAACTTGAAAATATGAAACTCAAAACCGCTTTGATATTTGTATTAATCTTTGTTTTTGTTGGTTGTACTAAAGAAAAGAAAAACAATGAATTGATTGTTATTGATTTAGAAAAAAACATTTCAAATTATAAACAGGTTAATTTGAGTGAAATTGCGGAAGAGGTCAATTATATTCCTTTGGAAACAAATCAGAACTGTTTAATCAGTTTAATTCGTAATATTGATATTAACCGGGAATTTATTTTTATATCCCATTATGGTGAGTGTCTGTTATTTGATGCAAAAGGGAAATTTATTTCACAAATCGGAAAAAAAGGAAAAGGTCCAGGTGAGTATTTATACCCTGGCGTGGTTAAAATCGGTGAGAATTCATTTTTTATTCCTTCGTACAGAGATTTATTTATATACAATAAATCAGGAGAATTTATTGAAAGAGTAAAAAATCCCGTAAACTTCGATAATACACCTTTTAACAAAAACTGGATACCTATATCTGATTCTCTTTTTATCTGCCAGATAAGGAATGTTATGGGTCAGGAAGAGAACAAAGCAATTATATTTAACAGAAATTCAGATACTGTTCAATTATTTCCAAATCATATAAAATTTAACAGGATTAAAAACTCATCTCGCACTGACGATGGGAGAGCAGAGTTTTATTTTTTCAGAAACGAACTGTTTTATAAAGAATATACAGATGATACCTTGTTTCGGCTAAATAATAAGAAATTAATGGAACCCGTCTTTACATTTAATTTGGGTAAATTCAAAATGCCTTATCAATTAAGAAGTTTGCCAAGTGCTGAATACATGGGAAAGATCAATGATTATATCTGGATTACAAATCTTTTTGAAACAGAACAATTTTTCTTTTTCAAGTTTTATTTTGGTTCTCATTATCCGTTTAAGACGAAAAAAGAATACCTTATTGAAGGTGAGTCACGCTTTGGTTGGGCACCTGTTTTGGGAGTTTATGAGAAAAAAACAGGTGAAGCATTTATTGTTCAGCCTCCTGAAATTGATGATAGTGTTAATCCTAACGGGATAGGTAATGATTGGGATGGCGGACTGAACTTTTTCCCGGAGGCAAGGATAAATGACTCAACTTTGTTAATGTCATTTCTTCCATACGAATTAAAAAAGTTTGTAAGAACCGAGGCGTTTAAAAACTCCACCCCAAAATACCCCGAAAAGAAAAAAGCCCTTGAAAAACTGGCAAACAGCCTAAACGAAAATGATAACCCGGTTTTGATGTTAGTGAAATTGAAAGATTAAACGGATTAATAAGGCAGTATAACAATTGAGGAAATCTTATAAAATCTGCTATATGAAAACATCAACATTTATTTTAATAATCTTAACAAATGTCTTCTTTTCTTGTACAAAAAAGCAACAAAATCAAATTGTTATAACCCCGGATAATTTTATAAAGAGCCCGGCATTGTTGTCAGATTTTGTTAATGATATTAATTATATCCCTCTTTCAACAAAAATTCCAATTCGTAACATAAGAGCCTTTGATTTTTTTGACAACCTGATTTTTATCGGAGCAGTATCTGAAGGACTTTTAGTCTTTAATAAAGATGGAAGTTTTAATAAACAAATTGGAAAAAGAGGGAAAGGTCCGGGAGAATATTATTCAGTAAATTCTTTTTCAATAGACCAAAAAAACCAACTTATTTATATTTTGGATGCGGGCAGACAAGCTAAAGTTATAGTGTATTCATTAGACGGTGAGTTTAAATATGAATTTAGCAACAATATGCTAAATGGTGTCTTTCAAAAAATTGCATACAACTATGGAAAATTGTATTTGTTCGAAATAATTATTGCAGGAAATGCGAATTACAACTGGGTTGAAATCAGCACAGAAGGCAAACTTATATCTACTAAAACAAATTCGGTTACTCCCATTGAAACAATGGCTACAATGATGATTAATCCTGTGTATCAGTTCGAGCAGGGAATTGGCTTTTGGAATCAATATAATGATACCATTTTTCGAATTGAGAATGGGAAACATACAGCACGATATTTATTTGCGCAAGGGAAACACCGTTTGCCGCTTAATAACACTATCGATTTCAATGAATTTTTTACAATTAAAAACATTCTGGAATCAAAAAACTTTCTTTGGATTGAAGAATATAAACGACCTAAAAACAACTTAATAATTGTAGATAAGCAAAGTAGAGAATCAACTCTGGTCGAAAATAGAACAAGGGGGGAAGCCGATTTATCTGGCATGTTCAATGATTTGGATGGAGGTATTAATTTCGTGCCAAATGCATATTTTATAAATGAAGAAATTGAATATTTAGTGAGTTGGCCAGATGCGTATCAGGTTAAAGCTTTTGTTGATTCCGATGAATTCAAAACCTCCACCCCAAAATTCCCCGAAAAGAAAAAAGAACTTGAAAAACTGGCCAACAGTTTAAATGAAAACGACAACCCGGTTTTGATGTTGGTGAAACTAAAAGAATAAAAACAAGCAGATAAATACCGTTAAATAAGCCAATTCAAACGTTTAATAGATAATGCTTTTAATAAACAGAATGATTTGACTCCTTTAAAAAAATAAAAAATTAACTTAAATCATTAATGAAATGAAAAAACTATCCATTTTGCTCACACTTATTATTGTCTTATTTTCCTGCACACAAAAAAAGGAAGTAGATAATATTGTTGATCTTACCTTAATCACTGAACCCAACTCAACCAATTTATCAGAACTGGGATCAGAGATAACGTACATCCAGCTCGAAACAAATGCAAATTGCATAATACAACAAATTGACAAGTTGATTTATGAAGGCGGGGCTTATTATTTAAGATCAACAAACGAAAACAAAGTAACCCCTGAAAAGGGCGCTCCCCCACCACCTCCAATGATGCCAACAAGGTCTCTATACCGGTTCTCAAAAAACGGAGAATTTATTTGCCAAATAGGTCGACAAGGAGGAGGGCCTTCGGAATACATATTCATTTATGATTTTTTGTACAATAAAAACAACAATGCAATAGATATTTTTTTCCCTAACGACATCAAGGAATTCTCATTGGATGGAACATGGAAAAAAAATACAACTATTGAATACAACGGGAAGGAGGTGTCTTCGATAGCTTATACCAACAATCAGATTCTTGGGTTCGTCGAAAATGCAGAAGGTCAAAACGAGTATAGCTTTGTTCTAATCGATGCAAACGGTCAGATTACAAATAAGTATAAAAACAAGTATAAATTTAATATTTCAACAGGTGCTATTTATTTCCAACCTGAGTGTATATTTTATCAGTACAACGGAATTTTGCATTGTAAGGAACTTAATTCCGATACTATTTTTTCTTTTGATAAAGGCACTTTTATACCCAAATACATTTTAAAACAGGGTGAAGCGAAATATACAACTGATTTGAGGGAAAAAAGTAATTCTACGAAACTCGTAGAATTTATTATTCAAAAAAATTTCTTTGAATCAAAAAACCATCTTTTTTATCAGTACAATTGGGAAAAAAGATACAACTGCTTTATTAAAAACAAATCAAATGGGACTCAATATTTAATCGATAACGAGACAGGTCTGGTTAATGATCTGGATAATGGCCCAAATTTTAAAATACAAAATACCGTAATTGTCGATGGAACTGAATACATGGTTTCCTGGATTAATGCCTTCGACTTAAAGACTTATGTGGCTTCTGAAGAATTTAAAAACTCCACCCCCTTACACCCCGAAAAGAAAAAAGAACTTGAAAAACTGGCAAACAGCTTAACTGAAAACGATAACCCGGTTTTGATGTTGGTGAAACTGAAAGATTATTTATAAAATAAAAACTTTTTTTCGAATGAAAAACAAAATTACCTTTCTTCTTGTATTTTTTCTGTGGCAAAATATTATCGCTTTTTCACAAAATGAAATAATAAAAATTGACTTTGAAAAAGGGATTAGTAACTTACAAAATATTCCATTAAGCCAACTTGCAAGTGATATCCATTATATTCCTTTAGAAACCAAATCTGAAAGTTTAATAAGCGACCCTGCCAAAATACGAATTACAGACAACCTCATATTTGTTAAAAACCGTAATCCTCAATCGTTAAAAGTATTCGATTATAATGGAAATTTTGTAACTGACATAGGTAAAAATGGAAATGGGCCCGGC
>JBGSMW010000086.1:0-4251 GCA_041739985.1 Draconibacterium sp.
GCATTGTGCCGCTGATAATTATCCTGTCGTAACATGAAAGCACACAGGATATATCCCTTTTGTATTTTTCTGTAAGTAGTTCCATCCAGTAAAGTTACGCGTTTTTCCTTTTTGGTTCTGGCTTGTCCAGGTTAGGTTATACAAGTGGTAATGCACAGAGCCGGTGGTTGGCTGCAAAAAATGCAGCAAAAGCGGTGATGGATCTTAATTTATATGGTCTGTACATGGCAAATCCAGCTCCTGGTGATGATATAGTTCAAAATTATTCTGACATTTTCATCGCAGACGAGACTGAAGAAGATATTTTCGTAAGGCATTACAATCAAAAATACGGTGGATTCTCTATGTGGGTACCCTGGGAAAATAACCTGGTTCTTGTTAGCGGTCCTAATGGCTATCATTTGTGGGGACAAAATGCCCCAATAGGCAACCTGGTTGACGACTATCTAATGGCTGATGGAAGTAAATTCGACTGGTCGAATCCTGTTCATGCAGCAGAACCTTACAAAAATCGTGAACCGCGTTTTTATGCTTCAGTTCTTTACGATGGAGCAAAATGGATTGCGCGAAATACAGATGGTATTGCAATTGATCCGATCGGGATTATTCAGACCGGTGTCAGGGAGGTATGGAACAGTACTACAAATCAAATGGAGGAAGTTTGGGGGCTTGATACCCGCAACGGTCCAATTGAACCTTGGAATGGAGGCTATACAGGTTATTACCTTCGTAAATTTATGGATCCAACAATTGATGGACGATTTACAGGAGCAGATACTCCATGGCGGATTTTTAGATATGGAGAGATTGTAATGAATTATATCGAAGCATGTATTGAATTGGGAGAAGAAAATGAAGCCCTAACATACCTGAATCAAATACGGGGAAGGGCTGGTCTGTCCAATATAACCGCCTCAGGAGAAGCTCTTCAAGACGCTTATCGGCATGAAAGGCGGATTGAATTAGCCATGGAGGATAACCGCTTTTACGATGTACGCCGTTGGGCAATAGGACCCGAGGCATATAATATAGATGCGACAGGTGTAGATGTAAGGTATAAACTTTTATCTGATCATACTACTGCTACAATTCCTATTGTTACACCCATTGTAATTCAGGAAAGATCCTGGCTCGATAAGGCCCATTTTTTCCCGATTATGAGAGATGAGAAAAATAAAAATGACTTACTTGTTCAAAATCCGGGTTATTAATAGTTTTAGTTAGATTAGGAAGAAAAAGGCTGTCCAAAAAAAGTACAGGACAGCCTTTGTTTCAGCTAAAAAAAGTTATTTTTAGTCATTTTCTTAATTTAAATCAATGAGGATTTATAATCATAATTGATTTAAATTTATAAATATTTAAACATGGTAAAAAAAATAGCATTATTTATTTTCGGGATAATCCCATTTACATTGTTTGCTCAGGAGCTTGGCTATCACAGTCAAGGAAAGAATGGTATAGTCGCAGCTAGTGAAAAAGATCCTGTTAAGGCGGGACTCAAAATGTTGGAGATGGGTGGAAATGCGGCTGATGCAGCAACAGCAGTTATTCTAGCCGAAACAGTTGTTGACTTTCCTCGTTTTAATATTGGTGGAGAGGTAACATTCATGTTTTATGATGCAAAATCAGAAAAGGTAAAAGTACTCTCAGGAATTGGGGAAGCACCACGGAGCCAAGAAGCAATTGATTGGTACATGGAGAACGGAATACCCTCAAGTGATATAAAAGCAGCGTTGGTTCCTTCTGTTGTCGATTTGTGCGTGACGGCATTGAAACTTTACGGAAATCTTAGTTTTGAACAAGCCGTTACTCCAACATTGGACTTGTTGGAAAGTGGTAGAATTGTGTCGTCGGCTATTAAATATTCCTTGTCGGAAGTTTCAGCCGACACAAGTTGGTATTCTGATCTTGCTGCAACATTCAGAAAGTTGATTGAGGCAGAACAAAAATATGATGGAAGCAGGGAAGAAAAATTGCAGGCTGTGGCAGATCGTTTCTATCGCGGTGATATTGCTGATTCTCTGGTTGCCTGGTATCAGAGGAAAGGGGGCTTTTTCACGAAAGAAGATCTTGCCATGCATGTAACTGAAGAGGAAGCTCCGGTTAAAGTCGATTACAAAGGATATTCGGTCTATAAAACAAATACCTGGACACAGGGACCGGCAATGTTGCAGGCACTGCGCCTGATAGAAAACTTCGATTTAATGGGGTACCTTTCACCGAGATATATCCACGTAGTTACGGAGGCATTGAAGTTGGCGCTTGCCGACAGGGATACATATTACGGCGATCCACTTTTTGTTGATGTTCCCTTGGAAAACCTTCTTTCCGATGAATATACAAATCTCCGTTACCCACTTATTGATCTTAACAAGGCCTCAGACGAATGCAGGCCAGGAGATCCAGTTAATATGAAAGCCTTGCTTGACCACGGTGATTATTTGAAAGTTACCGGAGGTACCACCGTTTGCAGTGTAATGGACAAATGGGGCAACATGGTTGCTGCTTCTCCCAGCGGGTGGGGAAGCAATGCAGGAACTGGCGGAAGTACAGGTGTGACGCACGGCACAAGATTAAAAAGTTTGAATACATTAGAAGGGCATCCTAATTGTATTGAGCCCGGAAAACGGCCTCGCGTTACCCTCACACCAACTATTGTACTAAAAGACGGCAAACCGGTACTGGCAATGAGTTGTGAGGGAGGAGACACTCAGGAACAAAATCAGCTTAATTTTTTTCTTGCAATCACTGAATTTGGAATTCATCCATACGATGCGGTTACAATCCCAAGATTTAATACAAATCTATATCAGGGCTCATTTAATCCATCAAATAACAGAAATGAAGCGTTGCCCGAAAAACGTTTTCTTTCTATCAGAGAAGGTCTTAGTATACAAGATTGGTTGAGTTTGCAGAAACTGGGACATACAATTGTTTTGGACCAAAACAAAGTATTCATCGGCCATCCGGCGATTATTTATTATGATCAGAAAGAAAAAATGGCTTTTGGTGCGACCGACCCTTCAACGGCTCGTTTTACAGGAGCTTTAAAATGATTAATAATTCAGTATATTTTTGCAAATAACCAATTAAATTATTGAAAATGAAAATTATTGCACTGGTCTTTCTTATTTTTTGTTTAGCAAATCCAAACTATGCCCAGTCCAAAAGTCAAAGCACTTCCTCTGATACCTTAGTTTTTCATGTCATAAAAGCGGATAAAGGTGGAGGTATTGTGCCATGGTTCAACAACGATCCAGCCATTAGTTTCAACCATGTTTTAAACCTTGTGTGGAATTATTGGAAGAATATTCCTGTTGATTCAACGGGGCAAAAACATTACATGAATCATCAGGTGTATAAACCCGGTGACAAGAGAGGACTGGGTGGCGACCAGCTTATGATGGCGCTTTCATCATGGGATTTATATTACAATTATTCAGGCGATGAATCGGTTATTGATAATATGGTTTATATAGCCGATTATTATTTAAATAATTCACTTTCAACGCCCGACTGTAAATGGGCCAACCTTCCATATCCGTACAATACGAAACTGTATTCGGGCAAATACGATGGCGATATGAGGTTAGGCAAAGGTTATTTGCAGCCAGATAAAGCTGGTTCCTTTGGATTTGAGTTGGTGAAACTCTACAAAAAAACGGGAAACGTGAAGTATTTGGAAGCTGCAACAAAAATTGCAAATACCTTGGCTGAAAATGTTAAACCCGGTGATATTAATAATTCACCCTGGCCTTTTAAGGTTAATGCAAAAACTGGTGAACCGGGAATTTTAAGGGAGGAAAGTTTTGATTATCAGGGCAAACCTGAAAATGATGACAACAAACAGCCACCAACTCAAAAATCGGTCTATACAACAAACTGGACTGGTGCTTTAAACTTGTTCTCAGAATTAATTAGTCTGAAAAAAGAGAATTCTCCGGAATATAAGAAAGCATTCGATATCGCTTTTAATTGGTTAATTGCTCACCCACTGAAAACAAACAAGTGGGGTCCATTTTTTGAAGATATTACCGGTTGGTCTGATACACAGATTAATGCAGTAACTTTTGCCATGTTTTTACTCGAGAACCCACAATTGGATAAAGACTGGAAACAACACTGCAAATCAATTTTCGATTGGGTTCATAAAGAATTGGGAAACCCCAACTGGTCGAAGTACAAGGTAATTCCTATTAATGAGCAAACTGCATATCGGGTGCCTGGGAATAGCCATACATCAAGGGAAGC
>JBGSMW010000082.1:0-65159 GCA_041739985.1 Draconibacterium sp.
CCTGATAACGGCGCTCCTCCTTTGAGTCGCTCGACTGCATCTTTCTCGAATTCTTCAAAATCAAAACTTGTTTCTCTTTTCATTTTGCCAAATTAAAAAATTTATAAATCCTTAATTTGACACACTTATTCGAACAGCGTCTTTCTTAATTCTTAATTCTTATTCTTGATACTTGATTCTTGTTTATTGGATATTTATTACCTTCTGCTTTTTACTTCCTTCTCTGAGCACTGAATTCCGAACTCTGAACTCTGAACTCTGAACACTGAATTCCGAATTCCGAACTCTGAACTCTGAACACTGAACCCTTAACTCTGAACTCCACCCTCTTAGTTCAGCACGGTTGATTTGCGGATATAATTATCGTCATGTTTATAGATAAACAGACAGGTTCCGTCTTTTATCGATTCAGCAACAGGTTTTATTAAATCGGGTGGTAATGAGGGGCAACCAAAACTTCGTCCAAGCCGGCCATTTTTCTTAATAAAATCTTCTGTGGCGTAATCGGCTCCATGAATAATTATTTCACGTTCGCGCGCTTTATCGTTGATCCCTTTCTCGATCCCCTTTAGAATAAGCGACAAACCAACTTTTGAGCCAATTGCCATATTTTCAGTAATATAAAAACCAAGGCTGCTTTGAAATGTACCCGGAATATTCGAGAATTTTTCAGCAAATTCATTTCCCGTGTTTTTCCCGTGGGCAACATAAGTATTAAAAAGTAATGCCCTTTTGTATAAATCTATCACATACATGCGTTTATTGTTGCTCGATTGAGAGAAATCGATAATTGTCAGGACAGACGAGTTGAGAAGTTGACCTTGTTCCTTTAACTTGTAAAATCCCTTTACTGCAAATTGGTACGCCTCTTTCGACAAACCCAATTGCGATAAATTTAAAAAAGAATAAACATCTGATTTGACATCTGCTATATCAGGTTCCTCAGAAACTGCAATGTTGAGGACCGGATAAAATATTAAGAGAAGGATGACCAGAAAGATTTTTTTCATCGCGCAAAAGTAGGGTTTATAATCTAATTAAAACCCTGTTTTGACTTAACCTTCTGTTAATGATTGCAAACAAACCTTAAATAGCAGGGGTAAAAAAGTCAACTAAATCACTGATCATCATTTTCATAACCAATTAAAATATCATATAAACGATCATCCATTTCATAAATATCCTCATAAAAATTGAATTCATCGTTCTGGTCAACCATGCAGGTAAAATAGCCAATATAAACAGGTATTTTGTCTTTTAACTGAACCCATTTTTCAGTTCCGGCTTTCATGGCTGCATCAATTTCTTCAGGTGTCCATGCAGTATCATTTTTTAGAACTTCAATTGCTAAATCCCCTGGTTTTCCTACTCTAACGCAACCATGACTAAATGCCCGGCTGTCTTTGCGATACAGACTTTTCGAAGGCGAATCGTGCAGGTAAATATTATTTGAATTAGGAAACAGAAACTTTACAAGTCCAAGTGAATTATTTTTTCCGGGTTTTTGGCGAACCTGTCCGTTATTCCATTCCATGTTGTGTTTTGCGAGATAGTTTTTGTCCTTCTTAATCCCCGGTTTTACTTCATTGTTGATGATACTTGTGGGCAGAACCCAGTACGGACTAAAAACCACATAACTCATATTCCCGCTAAAAATCACTGTTTTCGACATGCTTTTACCGACAACAACAGGCGATTCCAAAACAGTTGCACCGTTGCGGTTGAACTGCAGCATATATGAAGGAATATTCACAAAAATATATTCGCGGGCATTGGCAATTTCAGGAGAAACCCAGCGCCAGCGCTCCATGTTTACAACTATTTTTTTTATGTGCTCGCCAACCGGCACATTCATCCTGTCAACCAAATCGCGGTTAATGGCAGACTGCACTTTTTTCCCGTTGCGTTTCTGGTACTTGTTAACAGCCACTAAAAGTGTTTCGTCATATAAATTACTACTATCGTTTTCAGTAATATCACCTGAAATAAAAAGGCGATGGCGGATTTGAACAATCGCACTCGCTGTATCGCCGGGTTTAAATGATTTCAATTTTGCGTCTATAAAAATTGAATCCCAACCACCGTTTTTTTGAATATCACGGTATTCCTTTAAAACATCACGCAATTTGAAATACTGACGGATCAAAACCGAATCATTGAAACTGGCAACTTCACCGTTTGCTAAAACTGAATCAAGCAGATTTTCATACGACACCTGTTTTTTCGGGAGTAACCAGTCAATTGCTGTTGCTGTTTTATCGTCGATTCCCTTGTACACATTTTCGGCATAAAACAAAAACATTGTAGTAATCATTATTTCCGTTTCTGCATCCGACAATGTATTTTCCAGTTCTGATTCAAAAATTCCTTCTATTTTTTCGGGGTATGGAAAAACATTGTAAACTCCTTCTTTTGCAATCCCTTTCACTTTGCCATACAAGGAGTTGGCATATTCGAGTACACCTTTTTCATCGAACCAAATGTGGTGAAAATTATATCCCCGGTAAATTTTTCTCACATCGTTTTCATATTTATCAAGTTCGGGAAATGATTTAACAAATGTTTCAATCGCAAGGCTGTCGAAAGTGGCTATACTATAACGGTTTATGCTTCCCTGCAAATCGGAATTGATAACAGGTTTTGGTTTTTGAGGTATTTGAATACAGGAGATTATAAAAAAAAGTAACGCAAAAAATATTAAGACGGGGAATAATTTTTTCATATTAGATTTTGAAAATTTGAGTCTGGTAAAATTAATCCTGATTTTTTAATAAACAGGTTTATTACTAAGAATTATTGGGCAATCGACTTTGTTCGTTTTATTCATGTTTAATCTTAGCGTATCTAACTTCGTCGAAAAAGGCGCCATTTTTAATAACCGACTTTTCAAAAATACCTTCTTTTTTAAATCCACATTTCTCCAAAACCCGCATGGAAGCTGGATTGTATTCAAAAATTCCGGCATGGATACGGATAATATCCATTGATGTAAACCCAAAATCACAAATTAGGTTCACTGCTTTTGTCATAATACCGAGATTCCAAAAAGGTTCGCCCAGAAAATAACCTAATTCAGCCGATTTGCGGTAAACATCGTTTCCCTTGTGTAATCCTATATTTCCGGCATAAACACCGTTGTATTCAATGGCTAAAATCTGGGATGAATCGAGCTTTGCATATTTTCCAAGAAAACTCACCGCATCCGAAATTGTGTAGGGATTTGGAAATCCATCCCGCAGATTAATGCTTATTTTAGGATTATTAGCCAATTCAACAAGACGGTATTTGTCATCGCCTGTAAACTCCCTGAGTGTTACAGATCCTTCGGTTAATCTGATCATGCCAATATGAGTTAATTTCTTGATTATTACCCAATAAATACAAATTAAAATAATGAGGATTAAAATGCCGAAGGTATGCAATTATTATAGAAGGAATTAATAATATCTTTTAAAAATCCCGAAGAAATGACAGGATCATACCGCTACTTTGATGATAACACCAAAATTCTTTTCAGAAAATTTTACGATAAACTTTTTTCCAGATTTGAAATAAATATTCATCAAGCTTTTCGTTGCTGATATTTTTATTTGTACACATGATTTTTAGTTCAACTTCAGGTTTATTATTGCCATAAGAAGGTTGGAAATATTGCTGTTCAAGTAAACCGAAACCATTTCGTTCGTAAAATTTTATGCGACGTTTGCTCATTTCATCAAAAGGAAGTTCGGTTTCAAGAATCAGTACTTTGAATTTATCCCGTAAAACCGAAAGTGTCCCCTCTCCTATTCCAATGCCCCGTAATTCAGGGTTTACAGCCAAATGTTCAATAAACACAAATTCGCTAAAAACCCAAAATATACATAACCCTGCAACCTTTTTATTTTCAATTATGATTTGATTGATGAAAAGTTCATCTTCAGAAATCAACTGCTTTAGTTCAAAAAAATCCCTGCGTTCTTCAGGAGGAAATGAATCCTGATAAAGTTCACTGATTGAATCGAGATCGGCTGGGTTTATTACCCTGTTGAACTGGATTTTCACTTTACATTAAATATGCAGGGTTGATTCCAATTTAATTCTAATGCGCGTGGTCGTGTTCGTGTATTTCAGTTTCATCAACATGTTTTTCGTTGTGAGAATGTTCATGATGAAGACTGATATAAAATATCAGGGCAATTCCGGCTAAAATTGCAGTTAACTGAATCAGGCTTTTCCGAACCGATGATTCACGGTGCAATTCAGGAATCAGATCGCTGCCGGCCAAGTAAATAAAACCTCCTGCAGCAAAAGGAAGGATAAACTTGATAAGTTCTTCGGTAACTGTACCAAGCAAAATTGTAATTACTGCGCCAAGAATTGCTGTACAAGCCGCAAAAAAATTCAAAAAAAGCGCTTTCCGTTTTGAAAACCCCGCGTGGAGCAAAACCCCAAAATCGCTGATTTCCTGCGGTATTTCATGAACAACTACTGCAAGAGTTGTTGCAATTCCCACTTCGGGCGAAGCCATCCAGGCGGCGGCAATTAACACGCCATCGGTAAAATTATGCAGACTATCCGTAACAAGACTGATATAGCCCAGCGGCGCAGCATCATGTTCGTGCGATACATTGTGGCAATGGTGCCAGTGGATAAATTTTTCAAGAACAAACATTACCACAAGTCCTGAAACAATCAGTAATCCAATCATTTGAACATTTTCAATCAAAGCAAAAGATTCGGGAATCAACATAAAAAAGGTATTGCCAAAAAGAGCGCCCACGGCAAAACTAACAAGGATAAAAATGATACGTTTCAGCTGCTTAGGCCGCATTGAAAGAAATAAAACCCCCGAAAATGACAACAAACTAACCAACAAAGTGCTGCCAACGGCACCTATCCAAACATTTCCCATTCTGATTTACTATTTATACGTTTTGAAATTTTATTCCTTTAATTTATTTAAATCGTGATTGTTGCATTTTATGCAAAAACCTTTTATAATCAATTCGGTTTCAACCTGCTGATAGCCGGTTGGAAGTTCAGGTGATTTTATCTCAGCACCGGGCAAACACTCAACAATCCCGCATTGGTTGCAATAAAAATGGACATGATTTTTGCTGATTGGCCTGTTCTCGGATATGGCATATTTTACAAGTTGATTGTCAACTACTATTTTATGAATGATCCCGTTTTCGATTAACGTTTTAAATGAACGGTAAAAAGTAGTTCTGTCGTAAGTACCTTCTATTCTGAGTTTTATTTCTTCCTCAGAAATGGCAAAACCTGAATTGACAATCGTATCAATTATACTTTGCCGGCAGCTTGTGCGCACCAAATTATGTTTGTGTAAAATATCCTCCGCTTTCATATATGCATCAACAAATCAAATGCAACATTGTTGCAAAGATAAAATATTATTGCGGACTTTGCTTTAATGATTCAAACAGCAATTGTTGAATGTGAAATTTGAAGCCAGATACATCTATTGAAAAATAAATATTGCTCATCCGTTATTATACCAGTAATTTTTTCGTTCGTACATTGACTCTCCCTCTTCTCCCTCTCTGCGCGTAGAGAGGGACGATTCGGCGGCAGACGAATCAGGGTGAGTGAAAAATTTGATACAATTCATTTTTAGTCAGTAATTTCAATTACTTATTATTGCAGGTATAATTGCGGATAATCACTGACTAAATAAACAAAATTCAAACTATTGAAACATAGTTTTACCTGACACCAAAACTTTTTAATAAAAACAAAATTTTATACCTGTATGTTACAATTTATATCTTTAGGAATTAGTTGTATTTTTAGCCAAACAAAGTAAAAATTAAGTAATGTGTCGCCAGGAATAAAAAAAGCAATTCAAATTTTTAAGTACCTGCTTCTATCGTTGGTGCTGCTTTTTTTCTTATTGATTGGGGCGATAAATCTTCCATTTGTTCATAAAGCTCTCACAAAAAAAGCCAACATAATTTTATCAGAGAAAAACATTCCTGTGCACATTGGTAAAATCACCTTATTGCTGAATGGCAAAATCGGGATAAACGAACTTTCAATTATCACCCCATCCAACGACACTGTAATTTATGCAGGGAAAGTAAGGGTTAATTTGGGAATCCTGCCGCTGCTTTCAAAAAAAATAGTGATCAGACAACTGATATTAAACGATGTGGTAGCAAACATTGAAACCGATACAGTAACCGGAGATATGAATATAATTTCGGTTTTCAATCCCGCCGGAACAACAACTCCCGAACCTGATACGGAAGCCGCAGACAGCGAAAACCCCTGGGATTTTAAAGCAAATTCAATCCTTTTAAAAAATATACGTGTAAGCTACAACGACCCGGTTAGTGGTATTTCAGTAACAGAAAAACTTGAAAAAGCTGAAATTGATTTTGATACTTTCTCTTTGACAGAAAAGAGGATTGAAGCCGGAAAGATTTCAATTGAAAAATCGGCAGGAACATTTGCAATCTGGCAGGGAACCAAAACACAGCAGGAAGACTCGACTGCGACACCCGACTGGAAATTCGCTGTAAAAAACCTTGAAATTGCCGATCTGAATTTCACATTGCACCAGCCCGAAACCGGTCAGCATGTTTATATTGATTTGAAAGACGGCAATATTTCGCTTGATAAATTGAACCTTGCCACAAGTGAGATTGCAATTGGCAAAATAAATTTAACCGAGCCAAATATTACTTTTGAAACAGACAGCACAGCTAACACCGAAACAACTGTAAACACAGATTCTGTAACGTTTTCAATCCCCGTTATTCCATGGAAAATTGCTGTTGATGAGTTCAGTATAAACAATGGAATGTTTGCTTACAAAACTTCAGATAAAACACAAAATGAAGCGCTCGGAAAATGGCTGCCCGTGCAGGGATTAAACGCTTCTTTTGAAAATACACTGATTACGCCAAACAGTTACAAACTCAACCTCGAAAAGATCTCTTTTGCGTTGTCAAATACACTCAGTATTGAATCCGGTGACTTACATTTCTTTTCCGATTCACTTCAAAATATGGGATTGGAAATTCATCTTTCAGCATTGCTAAACCAAACAAAAGGGCTTTTTGCAAAAAATCAAACTCTTGATTTTTCAACAAAAATAGAAGGAAACACTTCGGCTTTAAAAATCAGTGAATTTGATATTTCTTCAACAACCGGATTAAAATTCAACCTTGACGGAACGATAGAAAATCCTTTACAAATGCCCTATTCAGCGTGTGATTTGCAGTTTGCTTCAGGCGCAGTTTCCCGCGAAATGATTCTTCCCGTTCTTAGTAATTTCAGTCCGCAAACTGAGTTACCCGGTTTTAAACCGGTTTCAATTTCAGGGATTGTAAAAAACACGCTCTACAACCCGTTTTTTGATGTGAAAATCAACAGCGAATCGGGCAAAATTACAGCAACAGGGAACTTTGATATCGAAAAAACAAAAGGGAAACTGGATGCTTCGTTTACCGAAATTATGCTGGGCGAAGTGCTGGGTGAGATATATCCTGAAATAATTACCGGAAATATCAAAATGGATGGCGGATTAAACAACAAAAACATGCCCGAAGGAAATGCAAATATTCAAATTGATTCGGTTCGCTACAAAAACAATACAACACATGATATTTCAATGTTTGCAGAGGTTTTGAATGACGAAGCTAAAGTAAAGGTTCAATCAAACGACAGCGCGCTGCACCTTGATTTAAATGGCAATTTTGAAATGCCCGAAAAGAATTCTTACTCAGGAAATTTAAAAGGCTTATTTGATATCGATTTGTTTGGATTAAAACTGATAAAAGAACCTTTCACCGGAAAAGGAAGTATTGAAAGCAACTTCACCTATTCGCCCAAAGAAATCAACGCATCGCTCAATTTGATTGATTTTGTAATTCAGAATAATAAAACAAAAGTAATCCTCGAAAAAACAAACTTTGTACTCAACAGCAACGACAACGGCATCGACTCGCACATTGAATCGGATTTTATAACAGCAAATTTTGATAGTAAAGCCTCGTTTGCCGACTTTAAAAATGCCATTGATAAAACACAAATTGAATCAATCGTAAGCATCGATTCTGCAAACTTTACAAATCTCGATGCAATTTCAAAACTGCCCGGGTTTAACCTCAGTGCGACAGTAAAACATGATAAAGTTTTTAATCTTTTTTACCCCGATTCGGTACTGGGTTTTAACGATATAAACCTTGAGATCATCAAAAAAGACAGGGAAAGCAGGGTTGAAGCAACTCTGTCAACAAAGTCAGTAAAATACGATCATTTACAATTTTACAATCCAAATTTGCTTGTGCATATCGAAAACAACCGATTGATTGCAAGAGCACACAACGACAGCCTATTGGTTAACGAATTATTTTTTGGCAAATCGGATGTTAATTTTGAAGTTTTCCCGGCTTCAATTGTTGCAGAGATCAAGGTTGCGGGAAAGAACGACAGCATCATTCACCAAATCGGGCTCGAAGCCAAACGCGAAAGAGACAAGGTTTTATTTCAAACATCAACACAGTTTTGGCTGATCAATAAAATGCAATGGACCTTAACTCCACCGCAATTCCTCACCTACAATATACCTGAGAAAAACCTGATTGCCAATCTGGAAATGAATTCAAATGAAGGCCATATTTCGCTAAACGGACAAAGCACCGACACGCTTAAACTTGAACTTGAAAATGTCGATATGTCCTATCTGGCAATTCCTGTTATTGCAGATTATGTGCCGCAGGGAATCTTAAGCGGCAATATAAAATACAGCAAAAATGAAAAGTCTTCAGTAGAACTTGACCTGGAAATGCGTGATTTGAAATGGAGTGGCATTTCTTTTAAAAAGCTCACAGCCAACGGTTTTTTAAAGTCTGATTCTACAGGAATAAATGACAGCGAACTTATAATTTCTGCCGACGATTCACTTTCATTTTCGGCTCAAATGGAATCAAACACAATAAACGATGAATTTCTTATAAAAAGTAAATTCAACAAACTGCAATTTCAACTGGTTGAACCTTTTATTGCAGAATATGCCAATAATTTACACGGAACTTCAAGCGGAGAAATCACAATTGGCAGTAAAAACAGCAAAATGTCGCTCAATGGCGAAGTCAGGTTTCATGATTTTGGCTTAAAGATTATCCCGCTCGAAACCAAACTTTCAATCCCCGACAATAAAATCCAGATCAGTGAAAACAAGTTCCTTTTTAACGATTTTGTTGTGATCGACAGTTTGGGGCAGCCATTAACTGTGAACGGAAATATCAACTACAAAACTACCGACGATATTCAGTTGGATTTGAATGTAAAAGCCAATAAAATACAACTGATGAATACAAAGGTGTCGAAAAATGCGCCTTTATATGGTAAAATCATTGTGAATTCGGGCCTCACAATTGGCGGTTCAATTTACAGTCCCACAATAAAAGGTGATGTTGAACTCGAAAGCGGCACAAACCTCACTTACCAGTTAATCCAGGATTTATCGGTTGGAGCTTCGCAGAATGATGTTGTGTTTGCCACAATAACCGACAGTTTAAAGGTAATTTATCCGGAAAACGAAATGGCGGCAAATTCAACAAAAATGCCAATGGTAGAAACAACGATCAACATAAATCCCAAAAGCATTTTTAATGTAAAAATTGATGATATCTACAATTTTGATATTACAATTGCCGGAAGCGGGCTGCTCAATTACAACATGATGCCCAACAATACAATGAGTCTGAACGGAGTTTACGAAATAAGATCGGGCGAATGTGAACTGAAAATAACAGGCTGGCCGCTAAAAACCTTCGACATAACTCCCGGCAGTTCGTTCAGATGGAATGGCAGTATCGAAAACCCTGAACTTGACCTTGAAGCCACAACAAAAGTAAAAGGCGCCTATATAAATCCAATCGATAATAAAAGACGGGTTGTGGATTTTGTCGTCTCCATGCAAATAAAAAACAAGCTTACGGAACTGGGTATATTATTCGATATCAAAAGTGCCGACCAATACATGTCAAGTGTGATAAGTTCACTTTCTCCCGATGAAAAAATGCGTCAGGCAGTAAACCTTTTGCTTTTCGAAACCATTGATTTACCGGGCATCGAAAAATCGAGCAACTACATTTCATCACAAATCACAAGTTTCTGGGAGTCGCAGATCAATTCGCTTTCAAAAACCACGCTCAACAAAACCCAGCTTTCCTTTGGTATCGACACCTACAACGAGGCAAACCCGGCAGGCAACCAGCAGGAAAAAACAAGTTTTACGTACCAGATGGAACGCAAGTTCCTGAACGACCGCGCAACTGTAAAAATATCGGGCAAACTAAACGATTACAACGAAGGAGCCTACCAGACCAACAGTCTTTTCGAGAATTTTATTTTCGAATATGCGCTTGATTCACTCAACACGATTAACCTGAAACTGTACCAGAAACGCGATTACGAAGACATGCTCGAAGGCGAAGTAGTGAAATATGGATTTGGTTTTCTGTACCGTAAAAGCTACAAAACCCTGAAAGATATATGGCAACGCCAAAAGAAACAACAAGTGGAAAAGGAGAAATAAGAAATGAAGATAAAATATTGTCAAATTCATAAATTAAAAAACACCAACACCCCTACCCCCAACCCCCTGAAGGGGGCTATCGTCCTGAGTATAATAGTAGTTCCAAAGTCCCTTGAGGTTTCAAAGTCCCCTTTAGAGGATTTAGGGGTATATACAATAGCTCTTTCAAAGTCCCCTTTAGGGGATTTAGGGGTATTTACAGGAGGGGTATTAACAGATTTAGGGGTCTTAACAGGATTTATGTCTGATGGATTTAGGGGTAAACTGGATTTAAAATAATCATGCGAAACCAACTCAAAATATCACTTTTAATAGCAGTAATTTCAGCGCTGCTGTTGGGTTCGTGCTCCAATACAAAGTTTCTAACTGACGATGAAATGATTTATACAGGCCGTAAAAAAATAGAGGTGATCAGCGATGAAAAAGGAAAAGTTACAAAACCTGTTGAAGAGATTGCCGACGAAGTTACTTTATTTCAACCCAACAATGCCTTGATGGGGAAACGCGTTTTGCCTCCCATTGGTTTATGGTATTACAACTACCGCAAACCCGAAGAAGGTAAAAAGGGAGGTTTTTTATATCGAAAATTAAAACAGGAACCGGTTTTGGTGTCGCATGTAAATCCCGAACAGCGAACCCTGAAAATTGAATCGGAACTTTTTGCAAACGGATATTTTAATGCCGATGCAAGCTTTGAAATCGACACTGCAAAAAGTGACAGGCGAAAAGCAAAGCTTTCCTATTTCATAAAAGTCGACAAGCCCTTTTCGATTAATGAAATACTCAACCAGCCCGCACGCGATTCAATTGATGCACTTATCAATAGAAACACACCTGATTTAAACCTGAAAACCGGCGATATTTTCAACCTCGAAACTATTAAAAACGAAAAACGAAAACTGGCGTCGATGCTCAATGAAAAAGGATACTATTTTATCAGTCCCGAAAACATTGAAGTTGTTGCCGACACAAGCGACACGCCATTTGAAATGAACCTGCTTGTACGGAAAAAACCACAGGCTGAACCATACATTTATCAGAAATATACAATAAACAGGGTTGAAGTAAGGGTAAAACAGCCATTTATTGAAACAGTTTCAAACCTCTCAACTGACACGGTGATTTTCGAAGGCGTTTACATTACAGGCCAAACCGGATACCTGAAACCTGACGTAATCTGCAGGAGTATTTTGTTCCGCGAAGGCGATCTGTATGCCGAAACAAAACACCTCGGAACTATACCTTTGTTAAATAACTACGGGGTTTTCCAATCGGTAAAAATGCAGTTTACAGTTGCCGACAGCACGCAGCACAAATTAAACATGTTGGTTGAATTGCAACCCAAAGACAATGTAAGCCTAAGTTTTGAAGGCGCCGTACAGTCAAAATCCACAGGATTTGCAGGCCCCACTACCGAAATAACACTCACACACAGCAATATTGCAAAAGCTGCAAACCGGCTGCAATTAAGAACTTTTGGCGGTTTTGAATGGCAATGGGGAAAAGGTGGCAAAAACGACCTGGGATCAAATTCATACAACGCGGGAATCAACTCATCATTTGTTTTACCACGAATGCTTTTGCCCTTTAAATCGATACGCGAAAACAAAACACTTATCGCAAAATCGGTGGGAACGCTTGGGTTCGAGTTTATAAACAGCGTGAAGTATTACCGCATGAACTCGGTAAACGCGAGTTTTGGTTACCAGTGGAACAAAGGCAAAAAAATAGCGCACCAGTTTATCCCCCTCCGCATAAATATGGTTTCGCTGAAACAAACAACTGCAGCCTTCGACTCCATTGTGGGGAGCAACCCTTATGTAAAAAAGAGTTTTGAAGAACAAACAATCATCGGCCCCAAATATGATTTTACGTACGACAATTCATCGCGAAAGAACAATGGTATTTATTTCCAGGGCGAAATAAGTACCTCGGGCAACGCAATCGATATGATCTATAAGCTGGGAAACAGCGAGCGGCCACACAAAATGCTGGGCGCCGTGTATTCGCAGTTTATAAAAACAACACTCGATTTCAGGTACTACACAAACACAATAAAAAAAGGCTGGGTAGTGCGTTTGTACGCCGGCACAGGGGTCTCCTACGGAAACTCATCAGTGATGCCTTATGTTGAACAATATTACAGCGGCGGCTCAAACAGTTTGCGCGGTTTTACTGCCCGCTCCCTCGGGCCCGGAAGTTACAAACCCGAGGAATTCAACGGCATAATCGACCAAACCGGCGATATAAAACTTGAAATGAACGCCGAATACCGTTTCCCGCTCAACAACTTTATCGATGGCGGCCTCTTCCTCGAATCGGGAAATGTGTGGCTGCTCAATGGTGACGAAAACCGTCCGGGAGCACAGTTCGGGATCAACAATTTTGCACACCAGCTTGCAGTGGGTACAGGTTTGGGACTGCGGTTTGATTTCGATTTCTTTGTACTCCGCACCGACTTTGGTTTCCCACTGCGATACCCTTACAACGACGGCAACGGCAACTGGATAAACACAGCCGGCGACATGTTCTCAAACTTCAAGTTTAACATTGCCATTGGTTACCCGTTCTAAACTTTTAGCCAAATTAAAATTCCACCCCGCAAACCTAATATTTTGAAAGCCTGTACTTTTGAATGATATATTTTTTACTTTTGGAAACATAATCAATATTAAACCAAACTGAATGAACAAAAATATCTCATACAAGAATCATACTTTTCAAAAAAAGCAGTTTAAAACAAACAAATAAAACATACGCTTAATAACGAAATACCCGCAAAATGCAGTTATACAGATTTTATTCACTATGGAAAAGAATTAATTCAATTATAAACTAAAAAATCAATTATTATGAAAACCTTATTTACTTTTATCCTGATTCTTTTGTCATTTTCCCTAGTTTTTTCACAGAAAAATTATTCAACATCTGAGGCTCCTCCAAATTACCAACCGAATTTTACACAATTGAAAAGTTTCTCAGCTGATGCTGATATTTTACTGGTTCAAACGTCCCTCCCATGGGATTCGTATGCAAATACAAAGGTATTAAATCAGTTGGGCTATACTTATAATATTGTAGACATGTCAAATATCGATAATACAAATCTGTTCGATTATCCAGTAATTTTAATTGTGAATGATCAGACTCAAACATTTTATAATCAATATGCTGACCAAAAATCTGATTTTGAAGAATATGTTAGAAATGGTGGATCATTATTATTTTTCGCTGCCAGCGATGGTTGGGCTAAAGGAACTTTAAATGCGAACCTTCCGGGTAATGTTGAAGTTATAACTCCACATTATGAATATAACAATTTTATTAAAAATAGCCAGCATCCAATTGTAACAGGCATTTTATCTGATAATGCAGCATTAATAAATTATGATTTATACAATTATTATTGTAGTCATGGTTATTTTAAATCATATCCACAAAATACCGATATTATTTTAGTTGAAAGTCACAATTATCCAACTTTAATCGAATATAAAATTGGAAGAGGGAAAGTTATAGCTTCCACCTTAACTTGGGAACATGCATATTCATATTATGATGATAGCAGGGAGTTCTCAAGAAAAGCCCTTGACGATGTTTTTCTTTATATGTTTTCGGAGGGATATAGTCCTATTAGTTCAGATGTGGATGTAGAACTAAGAGTTGAGGATGCAAACCCGAATATTATGGTTAATAAAATTGAGGGCACTTTTGTAGATGTAATTGCTAAAATATCAAATAACAGTAATGAATTAATTGAAAACAGCCAGTTAATTTTAACCGTTAACAATGATGAATTCTATGACGAAATTAAAGTATATAAACGCGATGGACAATCTGATCTTACTTTGGATGAAGATGTTAATGATGTTTTAAATCCATTAATTGGTTCTATCCCTGCTAAAACTTCTGGTTTAGAATTTGTTTTTAGGTTTAAAATTAAAGAAGATGCTATACCAGATAAAAGTATAAGCATTGATATTTTGGATATTGATTTAAATGCGGAACTAAAATCAAATATCGTTCAGAAGCAATCTAACAAAGCATCTATTAGAATATTGGAACGAGGCCCGGCTTTAATAGTTACTAACCGAAAATTATTGTACGAAAAATATGACGACAATGAAGTAAATAGTTTATTGGCGAAAATTTATGAAATATCAGAGTTTGGAAATAATGAATTTCCAGGTGTAGTATATTACGTTGAAAGATATTCTGATCTTGCTGAAAATTGGGAACAAGATGTAGATTACACTCAAAGTATAAATGAAATAAATAAAGTAGCGAATGATATTGATAAACAGATTGAGATTTGGTATAATCACCAGAAAAAGACGTTGTTGCCCTTACCTGTAGGAGTAGCTCCCGGATATTTGGCCATTATTGGTGGTGATGAAATTATTCCATTCTACAGAGTTAATAACTCAGATTATTGTTCAGATTCTGGAACAGACTATAATGATGTTTACAAAAACAACTATTTTTTAACCGATAACACCTATGCTGACACTGACAACAGTTTTAGTGATGCAGAAAAAGGCGAATTAGAAATGGCTGTTGGAAGAATAATTGGTCATTCAGCTAAAACAATGCAAAAATTCCTTGAAAATGCCAGTAAAGGACCGGAGTTATTAGAAACAGCTTTAGTTACGTCATTTGGGCCGCTTAATAATATGAATGTTGATGAAGTTATCGACGCTCTTGAAGATCAAGGAGCCAATATACTTGGCAAATCAAAACCAGACTTAATAGGAAATGACAATTGGACAGCAAATGAATTATATACAGAATTACAAAAGGATTTTCAAGTCTTTAATTATATGGCACATGCAAATCCTAATACTTTGACATTGGTAACAGGTCCCCAAGGGGGAGAGCTTAATACATGGGATTTGAAAAAAGACGAATTAATGAATTTTGAAAGTAATAATCCTTTTGTAAGCTTAATGGCATGCAATTCTGGAGTAATTATGGAAAGAAGTAATCAAAATATAAACGAAGAGGATGGCTGTTTCCCATATAAAATGGCACAACTAGGAGTAAGTGGATTTTTGGCACCAACAAGTATTGCATATTATGCACCATTTTCATTCTCTAGTCAATATGGTGAAGAACTGATAAATCTCTTTTATAAAGGTATGTGGGGAAGTGGAAATGTAAGCAACAAACTGGGGCTTTCACTCATTAATGCAAAAAAAAGATACGATATAGGACTAACGTTAGGAAGGAAGACGGATAAAAAAACTTTGCTTGAGTTTGCTTATTATGGCTTACCCTGGACTACCATTGAATCAAAAAAAGAATTAAAATCTGCAGAATTACAGGAATTAGTTGTAAGTATTGATACTTTAAATTACAAAGTTGAAGAATATTTATTTGAAGAATTTGAAGGATATGAAGAATTTGAATTATTGACAATTCCGGATTGTGAATATTTAAACGAGGAATTAAGGCCAATCGTGCCATATTTTTCGAAAACTGTATGGTTGCCAAAAAATACAAATATCTCAGGTGTTGAAATATTAGATGAAACAGCATTGAATCTGGGTGTGCATCAAATTCCACAGACAGTCTCCTCCAATATGGAAGATGAAATACAATACAATACTGATTATGAATTTGAAGTTTATCCTGAACAAAGAATAATATATGAAAAAAATGAATTTGAAGATCATGATGAACTTGTAATTTATTATATCCCTGTTAGTATTGATGGTAATACAAAGGAAGTTACTCTTTATACAGAAACTAAAATTGCTGTGGAAGCTGAATTTTCAAGTAACATTATAATTAAGAATTTTTCTTCAACTAAAACTAAATTTGGAATTGGAGAGCCAATCGATTTTAATGTAACATTATTGAATAATGATACTACGAACCACGACATTCAGGCAAGTATTACGATTTCGGGTGTTGAAAGCAATACAGTAAACCAAACTGTTACAAATAATATTGAATCATCATTTACAATTCAATGGACTGAACTACTTTCTGAAGGATATTATGATGTAATTCTAAAAATTTACGACACAGAACAAAATATTATTGGAAATGCTACAATCTACATAAATGTTTTAAGCGGGAAGATAGAGAATTTCAATTTCCCGGATACAATAATAAGAAATAACTATTCTGAAATTGGAATTGAATTTATGAATTATGAAACAGAATTAGTTTCTTCATCTGGTTATATTGAAATATATGATGAATCGAATAAAAATATTGCTAATTTAATTAAGCAATCATTAAATATTGAATCAGACTCAACTGGCAATTTTATTTGGAACTGGAAAACAATAGAACTTAAACTTGGAAATTATAGCGCAAGGGCATACGTTGAGGTTGACAATAAAATCTATGGGCCAATTGAAAAAGACTTTGTTGTTGAAAAGTCAATTAGAATTGGATCTATAATTCCTGATACAAATCCAATACTTTTATGTTCTCAATCGAATTTAGTAATAGAAGTACAGTTGAAAGATTCATCGAGTGTTATCTATAGGTGGTATCACGATACTTCACTTTTGGAGAATTATAACGATTCAATATTACATATTAATGATTTTACAGAAGAAGATGAAGGAGGTTATTATTGCATAATTTATAATGAATTTGATACTATTTCAACCGATACCATTCACGTATTTAAAAATTACGTTTTTGAAATCAGTGAGGAAATCAATATCTGTGGAGGGGATGATTATAATGGCTGGATGGTATCTGGAGAGTATGTTCGAAATTTGACTTCTTTATATGGGTGCGATAGTATTGTAACCACCAATTTGACAGTAAATCCAGTGCTCATTAAGCCTGTTATAACTCAAGTTATGGATACCTTATTTTCTGATGCGGAAACAGGAAACCAATGGTATTTTAACGGTGAACTTTTAACAGGAGAAACTAATAACAAGTTATATGCAGATAAAAGTGGGGATTATTTTGTTGTCGTAACAAATGAGCAAGGATGCAATTCAGAACAATCTGAAACCATTACTTTATGGTTAACATCTTCAAAAGATGTCCCGTTTTCTGACTTAAAAATATATCCGAATCCAACTAATAATGTTGTTATTATTGAAAATATTCCAACTGATCAACAAGTAATTATAACACTTTGTGATGTATTTGGTAAAGAATATTTAAATATTTTAAGTAATCAATCACCAAGAAAAGAGATTGATTTACAAAATATTGCAAATGGAATATATTTTATCAAAATAAGTGGCTTTGAGGTTGGAACATATAAAATCATAAAAAATTAAACCACGGTGTTTAAACGTTTTGTTAATGTCAGAGCGGGTTTGGCGGTTATTTTGAAGCCATTAACTCGCTCTGGCTTTTTCCCTCCTCCCCCCGCTGGCGCGGGTCTGTGACCCGTGTCTTGTTTTGTAAAAGCAAAATATTTTTTGCCACTGATGGGTAAAGCACAAATTGCATCCCAATAATTATCGGAGTGCGCCAGCGGGGGCGCGGTTTTACTGCCCGCTCCCCTCGGGCCCGGAAGTTACAAACCTGAAGAATTCAATGGCATAATCGACCAAACCGGAGATATAAAACTTGAAATGAACGCCGAATACCGTTTCCCGCTCAACAACTTTATCGATGGCGGCCTCTTCCTCGAATCGGGAAACGTGTGGCTCCTCAATGCCGACGAAAACCGGCCGGGAGCACAGTTCGGGATCAACAGTTTTGCACACCAGCTTGCAGTTGGCACAGGTTTGGGACTGCGGTTTGATTTCGATTTCTTTGTTCTCCGAACCGACTTTGGTTTCCCGCTCCGTTACCCATACAATGACGGCAACGGCAACTGGATAAACACAGCCGGCGACATGTTCTCAAACTTCAAGTTTAACATTGCCATTGGTTATCCGTTCTAAAACCTTCTCCTCCTAAATATCCCACCCTGCAAACCTAATATTTTGAAAGCCTGCACTTTTAAAGGAAATATTTTTTTACATTTGGAAACATAATCATTCTTATACCAAACTACATGAAGAAAATATCCCGGCGCGAAAACCCACTTCTCAGAAAAAACAAGTTAAAACAAATAAAAAACTGTTGCGCGTATTAAGGAAATACCAGCAATTTGCGGGTATACAGATGTTATGCCCAATTTTAGAACGACAACAATGAAACAACTGACAATAATATTGACTTTGATTTTTCTGACACAGACAAATTTGACTTTCGCATGTGACTGTGATTCACAAGGACATTTTTTGACAGTTGCACCGAAATCAAAACTTGTTGCTCTTGTAAAAGTCAACCTATACTTGACACACAAAAATATTTATAACAAGCCGACTCCAATGTCAATGGAAGTTGAAATTATTCAAGTTTATCACGGACAAGAATCAAGAAAAACGGTAGCAGTTTGGGGCGATAACGGTGCTTTATGCAGACCGTATTTAAATACTTTTAATGTAGACAGTTATTACATAATTGCATTTGAACAAGGTTCGGACATAACAGAAATAAATGCAAACAAGGAAGAAAAGAAAACTGACTACTCGATTTCTAATTGCGGAGATTATTGGTTGACAGCAGATATGGAGAAGAAAATTGCAATAGGTGCAGTAAGTGAAAATCAAGGTAAAATTAAGTTTGGAGACTTATGGGAATATTTCAATGGAGACAAAACAAAAGAATTAACCCCAACAGACTTTAAAGAAATTTTCCAACTTGCACTCGACCTTCCACAACTTCAACAATACTTCCATGTTGATACAGACACATCAAGAAAACAGATTATTATTCAATACTTTGGTGACGCTAAACACAATAACCTGAATGGAGTAAGTAAATTCGGCAGACAAGTAATAATTTTGACTGAACAAGAAATTAAGAATCAAATCTTAAAATATTATTTTGTGCTTGGTGACTGGGTTTGTGGACAAAACTCCGTTAGAATGCAACTTTCTTATGTAGGAGAAGGACTTACTGCAAGTTATATGCTTAAAAAAAATGACGGTAAGTGGACAATTGTGAACTCTGAACTATGGGAAGAATAAGAAAAACTGGGCATAAAAATGTATAAAAATAATAGCCAAGATAGTATTAAATTCAAGGGTTGTAGCCCGCTTCAACTTTCGTGTAACTTGACAGGAAGGTGCCACGCAATCGGCAACTAGCCATACCGATAAACGTTGCCGTGCATATTAAACGACTGAAAATTAATACAATGAAAATTAAGATATTATGAAATCAGACAATGAAAGAATACTTTTACGAGAGAAAGAAATAGAACCTACAAATGAAGTTTTGGGAAACGTCCTTAGTAAAGAACTATTCAATATTTATCAGGAAATAATTAAAATTTTTGCTGATGAATTTAGTTTGGAACCTCAATGGCAGTTTTACAAAGATGGAAATGCATGGTTGTGTAAAGTAGTTTATAAGAAAAAAACTATTCTTTGGCTTTCTATCTGGGAGAACTATATAAAAACGGGTTTTTATTTCACGGAAAAAACAGGAATAGGGGTTTTAGAATTAGATATTGACAATAAAATAAAAGAGGTATTTGAGGTGGCAAAACCAATTGGAAAACTTATACCATTGATTATTGATATTAACCAGCAAAAACAGATTAAAGACTTAAAAGAGGTTGTAAAGTATAAAAAAGGATTGAAGTAAATTGCGACAATCGAAAAATGAGTTCTTTTAAATGGTGCGTGACTATTACAAAATAAAGTTTTGCAATCCGGACAAAGCGTTTTTTTGGATTTAAAAACAAATTGACAAGACAGCAAAAAAACAATCGGGCAGACTTGCGGAATTTTTAAAAATCAGTTGAATTTTGTTGGTGCTTTTATGCAAAGACTGCCCTGTTTTGATTGTAACTGGGAAAAAGGGTTTTGTGATTTTAAAATAAAAACGACTTTAAATAAATTGACTTTTATCTTAACCTTTAAAATTTTAAACCATGACTAAAAAACAAATTGACAAATTGATGAATGTACTTTTAGGAATTGCATCATTCGCAATACTTCTTGGTGCATTATTTAAACTACAACATTACCCTAACGGAAATCAAATTCTATATTTTGGTTTTATGGCAAGTTTTGTATTAAGCGGTATTGAAATTAGTCGATTAAAGAAAATAATAAAAGTACTGGAACGAGATACAGAAAAGTATCAATAAAGATAAAAAACGACACGGTAACACAGTACTTATTGCAGGGCGGGGTCCAAACTGGCCCTTCCCCTGCCTGACGAGCAGTAAGCAGTCAGTCGCTTGCACCAACATTTGGAGACCCCGCTCCCACCGATTTCAAACCGCTGTTAATCCAATAGCTAAAAGATCTGCAGGATAGAAAAACAAAGAATAAATTGCACTTTCTGTTACGGAGGAGTAACGCCACGGCGTTGGTTTATTGTATAAAAAACTGTGGCACGCTTTCCTGCAAAGGCACGGCGTTGGACTATCCTGAACAAAAAGTATTGATTGTTTCAAAATCCAACCACTACGCGGTTGTAAGCTCACACCAGACCTTTATACAATAATCGAAAAACTACGTTTTTCAAACTGCTTGCCAAATATCCACAGACTTTTATTCGGTAGAATTATGTTTAACCTACACTTCCTCTGCCTGACATGCAATAAGCTTTCTGTCGGTTGCATCCACGCTCCTACACGAAATCATTGCATTGTTTGCAGAATCAAATAACCGGATTTGGTATTGAGGAGTAACGCCACGGCGTTTGATTATTGTATAAAAAACTGTGGCATACTCTCCTGCAACGCCACGGTGTTGGACTATCCTGAACAAAAAGTATTGATTGTTCCAAAATCCAACCACTACGCGGTTGTACTCACACACCAAACCTTTATACAATAATCGAAAAACTACGTTTTTCAAATCATTAGCGGAATTGTTGCAACTTATTGCAAGAAGGTAAATAAAAACATGGGGAAACAGTTTAAAAGAAATTAAAGCGGAGGAGAAAACGCCACGGCGTTTGATTATTGTATAAAAAACTGCGGCACGCTTTCCTGCAACGCTTCGGCGTTGGACTATCCTGATCAAAATGTATTGATAGTTCCGATATCCAACCACTACTCAGTTGTACTCACACACCAAACCTTTATACAATAATCGAAAAACTACGTTTTTCAAATCGGGTCGGCAATATCCTGCTACCGCAATATTGTACCGGCATGGTTAACAAAAACACAATGCCATAATAAACAATTATGCGGCAGCAGAGACTTTTAGTTTCAACCACTCAATAAAACTGCGGAACTAAAATTTGTTTTTACCACTATAGTTTTTTGCTTTTCCAACAGGGCAAGTATTATAAATCCAGTCTAAGCGCTGAAACAGGTAATCCTCTTTCAAAAAACTGAATACTTTTATTCAAAACCCCTGCTTGCCCCCAAATTGTGAAATGGAATAACCGGATATTTTTTCCAGGCACTTCACTTTATTTCAGGTTTTTAATCCAATCCGATACTTTAGTTAACGCAACAGGATCCATTGTTTCATCAATCTGTGCATATTCCGAAACGCTTCCTGTGTTAGCCTTTTGAAATATATGGTTCAGGCCTTCCAAAGGTAATATCTCAGCGTTTTTGTTATTCGCTTTCGCCAATGCCAGTCTAATGGCTTCCAGATTACCAGAATACTCGACCTGACAATCGAGAGTGCCGTTAACAGCTAAAACCGGACAAGTAACTTTTTCCAAATATTTTGCAGGTTCGTATGATGCAAAATACCGGAACCATTTACTGGATTGTTGTTTTGCTTCGGTTTTAATCTGCTCCTCTGTAGATGTTTTTTCACGAGAATCTTCGGGATACTTTTCGTATTGTACTTTTAAAATTTTTGTTAAACCTTCCACCATTTGTTCATCGTCCATATTTTTATTCTGATTCAGAAAAGAGAGTGTTTTCCCAAATGTTTCAACATTTAAATCTGTTAATTTTTCAGGAACCTTCTCTAATGTCGAAATATCACGTGTTTGACGGATAAGTAATTGATCGATGGGAACTCCCGGCCCCGCAAGCAAAACAATAAAAGCCACATTTGGATTCAGGGAGGCTACCATTGGTGCAATCATACCACCTTCACTATGTCCAATCAATCCAACTGATACATCCTTTAAATCGCTTCTTGCCAACAGATAGTTAACCGCGGCTTCTGTATCTTCAGCAAAATCAACCGAACTGGCTTCGCCAAAATTACCTGTTGATTTTCCAACACCCCTGTCATCGTATCTCAAAACTCCAATTCCCTGTTTTGTCAGCCAGTCAGACAAAACTAAAAATGGACGATGATTGAATACTTCCTCGTTGCGGTTTTGTGGTCCCGAACCCGATATCAGAATTGCTATTTTATCCACTTTTTTATCGGGTGGAAGTGTTAATGTACCGGCAAGTTCAATATTTGCTTTACTGTTATTTATTGTAACTTCTTCAGTGTAATAGGGAAACTCTTTGGGATCTTGCGGCCTGCTTACTTCCTTTTTTTCAGGCTGACTTCTTGTAAGCACTACATTTAATTTTGCTCCTCCCTGTTCGAAAGTGCCATTCACTGTATCGTTGGTATTGTTTAAAACGCCTTTATAAGTTACGCCCAATGCGTATGCTTTAAGCAATAATTCATTGTTCGCAAATGTAACTTCATCAATCTGTAATCCAAAGGCCTTTTGGTCGGGGCTGTCCATTTTGGCTTTTAGCGAATCACCTTCGTGTGAAATATGAAATACAACATTCAGTTGCACTCCCTCTGGATCCAATATTCCGAACCAATCGCCCGTAATATCCTGAGCCTGCAACGCTAAACCTAAAAACATAAATAGCGAAAATAAAATTTGATTTTTCATATCTGAATTTATAAAAGTTAATATAACAAATGTATTCTCATGAAATAACTAAATACACAAAAACCTGATGAATACCGATTTAAGGTGATGAATGGCATTTTTTAACGATTAAGTGTTTTGAAATTTAATGTAAGATTGTGCATCCGCCAGCTATCAGGTAGGTAGGATTGAAAAATAAAGAATAAAATACAGGTGTTGACTATTCCGAAATCCAACCACTACGCGGTTGTCCTCTCACAACAAGCCTTTATACAATAATCGAAAAACTACGTTTTTCAAACCGCTTAATTTTATTGAATTCAATTTTGCTAAATAGATTTAAAAATGAAGATGAAAATTTCGAACATAAGCGTAAAACGGCTACATTTAATCCAAAATTTAACGGTAGAAATTGGTTTATAGAAAGACTGCCGTTATGTGCGATTACAAAACCAAAAATCTCAAAATGATTAAAGCATGAAAAAAAATCTTTTCTCCCCCATTTTAATGTTGACCTTGTACATGTTTTCTTGTAATAATTTGGATCAGGAACCAATGATTAAAGATATAAATGGTTTTGTGCAAAAAGGACCATTTACAAATGGTACTTCTATTACAATTTCAGAATTAAATGCAGACTTATCTCAAACCGGAAAAAATTTCACCACACAGATTGTTGATAATAAAGGGAATTTTGAAATAAAGAATATTGAATTATCATCAAATTTTGTTGAACTTAAAGCTGATGGATTCTACTTTAATGAAATTAAAAATGAAAACTCATCCGCTCAACTAACACTTTTTGCTTTAGCCGACATAACAAATACAAGTACTTTAAATGTCAATGTTTTATCTAATTTAGAGAAAGGCAGAGTGGAATATTTAATTTCAAATGGCTCTGCTTTTAAAGACGCAAAAAAACAAGCTCAATCGGAAATATTAAAGATTTTTGAAATCAATAATTCTGGTATTGCCGAGTCAGAAAATCTTGATATAACAAAAACAGGAGAAGGAAATGAAATTTTATTGGCAATCTCAGCAATTTTACAAGGATATCTTTCTGTTGGGGAATTATCTGAACTGCTTGCAAATATTGGCACTGACATAAGAGAAGACGGAGAAATTAATACGGAAGCAATTGGAAGTATTTTAATTAAAAATGCCAAAACCTTAAAAACTGAAGAAATCAGGAAAAATCTTGAAAATAAATATTTGTATATGAGTGGAGATATCGAATTTCCAGATTTTGAAAAATATATAAATCAATTTATCGAAAATACAGATTTTAAACTTCCTGAATTAATTGAGTATCCTGAAAATGGTAGTCATGGTTCAAATTTATTATTCAAAAATAAAACTGATTATTTGCAGGGTAACTATTCCTTATGTGCCGTTCTGGCTGAAGGAACAGAGTTAAAAGTAAAAATTCAAGGTGAGGGTTGGTATTACTCTGTTTCTCAGGATTGGTCGGGTTGGATAAAATCAAATTGGGACATCGAAGACAATTCCAGAACATTTACTGCAAAAAAGACAGGTCAAATAGACCTCGAAATCGAATTGCGGGCAGACACTTTACCTCTTAAAATTAAGATCTATGTTTATGAAAATAATGAGATTGAACCTAGCTGGACAAAAGAAATAAATGTGAAATAAATGTACTCCTGCGCTCGCGTTAATTTGCAGTCGCTTTTCAATCCAATAACTATCGCATTCAAACGATTGAAAAACAAAAAATGAAATACAGGTATTCCCCTTCTTATGGCAAGTCTGCTGCCCTTGTTTTGCTTTGTGAAAGCAAAATATACAGTGGGGAGATAACGCCACGGCGTTGGACTTCCCGGTTCATCAACAATTGACTATTCCGAAACCCAACCACTACGCGGTTGTTCTCTCGCACAAGACTTTATACAATAATCGAAAAACTACGTTTTTCAAACCGCTTGCTTACAAACCGCTGATTTTTATTCGGTTGAATTATGCACTTTATTAATAACCCCGCTCCTACCGAATTCCAATTCTTGAGCAACACGAAAGGTTTGAAATACAAAAATTAAAATAAAGGTATTCGGGTTGAGTAAGATTACACCATCGTTTATGAATCGATAAAGAAACAATTAGAGCCAATTGGTTTAGAACTTGATTTAAACGAAATTGAAACTGCACACCCCATAATTGCAATATTGCTGCAATAATAATTGCTTCTCCCAAATCAGAAATTGAGAACAAAACAAAATGTAACGTGTTAAAAAAATAACTATTCCAGTTTTAAATGCAAAACAACGTGGTGGTAATTCGCTGGTGCATTATAGTGATTTTTGATTTATGGCAGATTACCGAAAAAACTTACTTAATTTCATCATCCTGAAAAAATTTGACATTATGACTAAAAAGCAAACAAAACAAATATTCAGAATTGTGTTACTCGTCGGAACCATAACTTCTATGTTTTTCGTGCCATGGATTTTAGTAAAAGCCTTGATTATGCCACTTCCTGATACTGTTAAGGAACAGGTTGATGAAGCCATAACTTATGGATTTGATGGAATGATTGTTTATGTGGACCAGGGAGGAAATGAACCAGCTTTTTACGCCGCCGGTTGGAAAGACAGGGAGAAAAAGATACCGGCAGACCCCGATGCCTTGTTCAAAATTGCCAGTATTACCAAACTATATATAGCTGTTGCTACTGCAAAATTAGTCAAGACAGGACGTTTGTCTTTGGATAAAACGCTCGCTGGTTACTTTCCGGAATTAGCCGGAAGAATTGAATATTCAGACAAGATAACCTTGAGAATGATGCTGCAACATCGAAGTGGCATTCCCAATTTTGTTGACCATCCTGATTATTGGAAAAACCCGCCAAAAAACAGACAAGAAACACTTGAATACGCACTGGATCTACCGGCTGATTTTAAACCGGATGAAGATTATGGCTATTCAAATACCAATTATATGTTGATTGAGGACCTCATTGATAAAACGGTGGGATATAGTCATCAGCATTATATTAAGGAGGAAATTTTGATTCCACTTGGGCTGAAAAACACTTTCGGTTCGCTTAGTGAAGTGAATATAGATAGTGTAATGAGTGGCTATTATGTTGGCTCTGAGCAGGATTTTAAGACTGTAGATACAGGTTTAATGTTAGCAACCGCAGAAGACGTCGGTAAATTTCTACGGGCGTTAAATGATGGTTCAGTGTTTAAAGAAGGCGAAAAGGAAATCTATTCCTCCATTTACGTGTACGAACATACAGGTCTGCTCCCTGGCTATCAGAGTATTGCAAAATACTACAAAGACATAGATACAGTTGTTATTCAATTTAATAATACGACAAACTTTGACGGATACAACTGGTCTTTAGCCAAAATCTTTTATAAGCGTATTGTAAAAATTGTGAGAAGAGAAAAAAGCTGGTAACTCATTTAAATTAATAATCTGTTAAGCTCCACTTATACTGATTTCCAATCCGTGAGCTTAACGTAAGGATTGGAAAACAAAGAATAAAAAATAGACAATTCCATTCCACCAACAGGCCAGCTACCCGTTGTATAGCTTTGCAAAAACAAAATATTATTTTCCTATGATTGGCACTACACAAATTGTATCCCGATGTATATCAGAATTGTGTCATCGGAGAATGTAACGCCACGGCATTGGATTATTGTAAAAAAACTACATCGCACTTTCCTGCAACACCAAGGCGTTGGACTTCCCGGTTCTTCAGGTATTGACTATTCCGAAATCCAACCACTACGCGGTTGTCCTCACGCACCAAGCCTTTATACAAGAATCGAAAAACTACGTTTTTCAAACCGGTTGCTTTTATTGAATACATTCCTGCTCAGGAGAAATAAAAATGAAGCTGATAATTTTGAACAAAAGCGTAAAACGGCTACATTTAATAAAAAAATAAACGGCATTGATTGGGTTATGGAAAGACTGCTGTTTACAAAAGTTTAAATAGCCACAATGCTTTAAACTATAATAACCGGCCGGGGAAAAAGTATTCACCTTTTATACCAGATATTATGAAAAATATTTTGCCGAAGCTAAAAGGGAACTATTTGTTAATCTTCATACCAATCTTTGTATTTGCTACTGTTTTCTACTTGCTCAGACTTGGATTCAGTGATTTATGGAGCGATGAGGTTTATACCAAATCAATGCTGGATGGCTCCCTGCCTGACTTTTTTGCAAGTTTTAAAAACGATTTACACCCACCACTGTATTATTTGGGATTAAGATTTTTTACTGATTTGTTCGGTTTAAACGCTGTAACTTTGCGATTGTTCTCAGTTGCAGGGGTTTTGGCTTCAATATTACTGGGGTATTTTGCCGGTCAACGGATTTTTGGAAAACAAGGTGCGCTGTATTTTTGCCTGTTGTTGATTTCAATTCCAATGTTGGCAGCTTACTCGCACCAGGCCCGAATGTACACATGGGCTGCATTTTCAGTAACAGGAGTATTTATATATTCCTACCTGATTATGGCAACCAGGAAAAACCGCGATTTGGTCCTTCTTTTTGTTTTCACTGTAATAGCCATGTATATCCATTACTATAGTATGGCCGCTGCGTTTGTAGCAAATGTGTTTGTTTCTCTGTACTTCCTGCTGACTAAAAATAAAAAATGGCTTCCGCATTTGTCATCCTTACTTGTGGCAGCCATCCTGTTTCTCCCGTGGATCTTTATGTTTATTGTTCAGATTAAAAAAGTACAACATGCTTTTTGGGCTCCCGAAGTTAGTTTCAAAGGCATTTTTTCATGTTTTACAATTCCATTTACCGAACAATACTGGACAAGCAATTATTCCATTTCATTAACTGTTTTAATGTATAGCCTTATTGTAGTTACCCTTTTCATGAGTTTTACAAAATCGTTTTCAAAGCATCGTTTGGTCTTGTGGCTGTCAGTGTCTGTTTTTTTGGGGACACTATTTGTTGTCACGATTATTTCACTGATTTCACAATCTATTTTATCTACAAGATATGTTATGGCAATTGTTACAATGCTCGTTGTTCCGCCAACTATTCTTATTATCAGCTTGAAAATAAAATGGCTGAGAATGATTTTACTTTCCGTTATCCTGGTACTGGGTGTTAAGGTTTCCATTTCCAACTTTAGTTTTTCATACGGACCTTATAAACAAACCATCGATTATATTTCAGCCAGATATCCTGAAATCAGGAAAATACTGCACATTACAGAAGTTACTGCCGGGCCATTGGTTGAATACAGTGGCAATTCGGGATTTAGTCATTACTGGCTAAAGGCAGAAATGTCGAATGTTGATGCATTTACTGAAGTTCATCAATACAATAAACCCGAAGAATTTTTACAACCCGGAGAAGAATTTTGTGCTGTCAGATTTCACAATCTGGAATTAAACAAACAAAATCTCGACCTTGTTCTGTCAGAATCAGAACTCATAAAAACAGATACTGTAACTGATAGTAAATTTAAAAACGGAATCATAATACAGCTTTATCTTCTGAAATACAAAGGGAAGTAACCTGATTTAAGTCAAAATTAACATATTAAAAACCCAACATCAATTATCTTCGATGGTATC
Organism: Draconibacterium sp.; assembly: GCA_041739985.1. Lineage (GTDB taxonomy): Bacteria > Bacteroidota > Bacteroidia > Bacteroidales > Prolixibacteraceae > Draconibacterium. The sequence goes on from JBGSMW010000082.1 coordinate 28,936, forward strand.
AATATATCAAATATTGAGTAACCCCACTCCATCAGTAAAAGCTGACAGTAATGTTCTCACAGCATCCAACTTGCGAAAACTTCACTCTCAACCATCGCATTCACCCGGGAACTTTTCGGGCAGTACTTTAAGACTCAGAAAATAAAACTATGCTCGGTTAAAATGATTGCAGAGTTCCGTTAAGGAATCTATATTTACAAAAAATGAAATATTGAGATTAGATGTCATCAAAAGAAAGTAATACAATGAAAACAAAACTCACCCTATTTATCTTCCTTTTCTTCTTTTTCATTCAAGCTAATTCCCAAACCTTTAAAGCAGGAGTTGCGGTTCGAAAAATTACACCTGAGGAGTTAATCCCCATATCGGGTGGCATGGGAACCCCGGAAATACCTACAAGAAAAAAAGGTGATTTATTTGCCCGCGCCCTGGTTTTGGAAAAAGGCAAAACCCGTGTGGCAATCGTCAGTATCGACAACCTGGGCTGGCCTGCCTATCTGGGCGACCGCTCAAGAGAACTGATAAAAGGTATCGCTCCCGAAAATGTATTGATTGGCGTCACACACACCCACAGCGCGCCCGATGCTTACGCTTTTCCGGATGAAAAAGGAAACACCGCCGCTGATTTGGAGTATCTCGACTGGTGTGTAAAACAAGTTGCCGATGCTGTGAATGATGCAGTTTCGAAACTTGAATCTGTATCTCTAAAAACAGCAGTTGGCGAAGCAAAAGGTAAAATAGCCTACAACTATTATGCACCTGATTTATATGATCCGCGCATGGGGGTTATTCAGGTGATTGCAACTTCCGGTAAAAACGACGGCAAGCCAATCGCGACACTTATAAATTATGCCACTCATCCCGAAATTCTGGGTACTTCCCGAAAACTTTTGAGTCCTGATCTGTGTGGCCCGCTTTACGACCGGATTGAAGCCAAAGGTGGCGGTGTAGCGCTGTTTATGAATAGTGCGCAGGGAGGAATGGTTACTGCTGATACACGCCTTGAAAACGGAAAGGAAGCCAATGACTGGAATGAATGTATCCGCATTGGAAACCTCATGGCCGACGAAGCTTTGCGGATTATTGAGCCCGCACTGACTCAGGAAAATCCTGAACTGTTCTGCGCTTCAAAAACCATCGAATTCCCCATCGAATCGGAGATCATGCAGTTTGTTTTGAAAAATTCGCCGCTTGTTTCCACGGAAGACAGAAATGGTGATTTCACTAAAATATCAACCCGTATTAATTTACTGAACATTGGCAAAGCACAGGTAATTACAATACCGGGGGAAGCGCTTCCAAATATAGGATTCTATATAAAACGCCACATGAAAACCGATCAACCTTTCCTTTTTGGGCTCACAAACGATGCTTTTGGTTACATACTCACCAAAGAAGATTTCAATAGCTTTGACCGGTACAGCTATATTTCGCGTACTTCTCTTGGTGAAAGGACTGGAGAGATTTACGAAACTGAAGCTTTGAAATTTATTAAGGAAAGTCCGGCTGCCGCAAAATAATCATCGGTTTTGAATTATCCTGCCAACTGATTACATTTACAAAAAACGAAACATAATGAAAGAACTTTTTATAAAACGTATTAACCCTGACAAATCAGTTAAGCTGAAAGAAGCCGGACATTTACTGGAAACACAGACAGTTACAAACCAAATTGATACCATTAACTGGCTGGCTTACGGTTATAAACCAAAATTAAGTTTCAGGATAGGTCACATTGGAAAAGAAATCTGGTTGAAATATTATGTAACCGAAAAAAATATTCTGGCACGGGAAACCCGCATCAATGGAGAAGTTTATAAGGACAGTACTGTTGAGTTTTTTATTTCGGTGGATGGTGAAAATTACTATAATTTTGAATTTAACTGTATTGGCATAACTCATCTTGCTCATGGACCGGGGCGAGGCAACCGCAAATTTGTTGATCCTGAAATAATCAAAAAGATTGAAATTGAATCATCACTTGGGAACAAACCTTTTGAAGAGAAAACAGGTAATTTTGAATGGGAAATGATGATTCGAATTCCTGTTGAAAGTTTTGCGTTCGATAAAATAAGGACACTTAACGGCTTAAAGGCAACTGCCAATTTTTATAAATGTGGTGATGAAACTTCGGAACCCCATTATGTATCCTGGAATCCGATCGGAACCAAAAACCCGGATTATCACTGTCCGCAGTATTTTGGAAAAGTGCAGTTTGAATAAGAAAAACTATTGATTGTATAATTTCTGCCTTCCGGTTTTATACAATTCTTATTCCCAAAGCAATCTGTTGTGAAGGATATAATTAAAAATTTCTTCATACAGACCGAGTTGAATATCAAGAATTTCGTCGTGTGTTGCTCCATCTTCAATAGTTCCGTGCGGACTTTCGAAAGTAAATGACATTGTACCGGAGGCATAATGCAATGCACTAACCAAATTGAAAGATTCTGTTGCTGGCGGAATTGTATCTTTATCTGAAACACTCAAAGTCCAACCCTCAGCCATGTGCGGTAACTTCAAATTTATGTAGCGTTTGTTAAGTTGCTTAGCCAGTTCAGCAATCCTTTTTTGCATAAAAACCGGAGCAAGACTGTTTTGAATGATAAACGGGTTACATTCACACGAGTGCAACGAAACAGTTATATCGGGTACTTCTTCAATTGCGATTTTCATAATGGCTTTTGTTTCTTCAGCCATGGGAGAAAAAAATTCATCGTGCATCATATTAACGCCGTTATTGTTAAAATAAGCCCCCAATATTTTAACATCTCCTTTCATGGGATGCACTGATTTGGCATCCGGCCAACCCCAAAGTGTATCATCTTTTTTAGTACCCTGACCATATTTAGTCATGGTTTTTGTGGGTAACCCAACAAAACTATCATAAGGACATCTTTTACGCCCGTCAGGATTTGCCAATGGTATAATAATAACCCTGCACCGGTTAAAATATTCGCTTAATAACGGCCACTCCCTCCCCCGATAGTCTTTGCCTGTTTCAGCAATGTGAATCAGGTTAACCATTCCTGCAACACCTTCTACTTCCTGCCCGTGAACGGGTCCAATAAAATAAACAACGGGGTTTGTGCCGGCGCCTTTTTTTGCAAAATACGATGTATTTCTTGCAGCAACTGCCGAATTATAATTTGCCTGTGTTTGAAAGTCCTCCTTTTCGCCATAAAAAACCCCGTACACCGGCAACCCACCTGGAGAAATAGCCAACACTTCGACATTACCGGTTTTTACATGGGCTATTTCTTCCTCAACATCTGAAAGTTTTGATTTGTAAAAATCAGGAATATTTGAATTTTTAGCCGGGTCGCCCGGCTCCAGAGGCAACTGAGAATTTACATTCATTGAAAACACAACCAAAATTGCTGTGATAACAGACTTAAAAGATAGATTTTTCATTTTAATGTTTTTTAATATCAACAACAAACAAAGTTTAAAACTCAACCTCAACTTTTCCGGCAGTTTTTGTTAAATCAACTGTTTTTGTTTTGCCATCAACAGTTACATTATATTGTCCATAAAACGCAGGTGTCGAAAATTTTCCGTTTGCATTGGTTTTACCACTTGTTTTTGTCCACCATTCGTTATAAATCAGGTTTTTATATGCTGTTGCCGCAGGTGTTGGCGACCAGTCGCGTTTGTATAAAGATGAAACAGGAATCCAGTTGGCTCCTTCCCAAAATCCCCACATAATAATGCCTTCCACTGCAGGGTGGGCAAAACAAATCCGGTAATAATCAACCAGTTCTTTTGCTTTCAATTCCTCTTCTTCAGGAGTCATTTTCAATTTTCGATCCTGATAATATTTAGAGCGCTGCCCCGGAATATTAAACTCGGTTATGCGAATGGGTAAATTAAACTGTGCCAGCGAGTCGAGGGCATTTTTTAATTCTGCACGGTCAAATGTTTCAGCATGCAAATGCCCCTGAACACCAATTCCGGCAATTGGTACTCCCTGATTTAACAACAAACGAATTTGTTTCATATATTCAGGTAACATTCTTCCTGTCAGAATATCATAATCATTTAAATAGAGTTTAATTTTTGGGTCTCCCTTTTGACACCAATCCGCCATTTTTTTCGTGATATCAGGTCCAAGCCGGTCCTCATAATAATTTCCATGAATCATTTCATTGTTCAAATCATACTCTACAAATCTTCCCTTGTAACGGGCAGTTAGAGTTTCAGCACGATTTTTCAGGGTCAGTTGTAATTCGTTATCCGATAATTCTTTCACCCAGGGTTGCACAAACTTAGGTATGCCCCAAAAAATATTGTGACCACGAATTGGTATATCATTTTCTTCAGTCCAGTTTAAAATAGAATCAATTATTGTATAATCAACTTCTCCCTTTTTACGCTCCATTGTTCCCCACTTTACAGCATTTTCAGTTACTGCTGAATTAAAATTTTCCAAAAATTTCTTTTTGAAAATCTGCTTGTCCACTTCCGACATTGAGCCATCAAAAAGTCCATTGGGAATGGCACATCCAAACCAGAACTCATGTTTTAACTGTTCTATATTTACTGTGGAACCAGATTTGGCTTTAACAATAATATCTCCCTTTCTGCTTTTCTCAATGGATTGATTTAACTGTGTGTTTTGAGCCACAATTCCCGACACAAATGCCAATTGAATCAGAATAATGAGAATGGTTTTGGATAATCGTAGCAGTGATTTCATTTTTGAATAGTTTTTAGTTAGCAAAATTACAATAACGAAAAATACTAAGAATTGGTGAAACTAAGTAAAAAAGAACGGTTTCAATTTTAAAAACACGGCTTTATTCGGACTTCCGTAAAAAAAAAACTCCTGTCATCAATCAAAATTGATTTTCATTTGTTTAAAGTATTGATACAATAATTAAACATTATTAATGACATTTTTTGAGGCATATTTTTCAGGACTTTTAATCATTTGGGTATATGTTACTTCAGTGTGGTTGTTAAGCGTATATCTCAAAAACGCAAGCATAGTTGATATTTTCTGGGGACTGGGATTTGTGTTGGTTTCAGCGTTCTATTTTAATGTTTCAATCGAAAATAATTCCCGCCAGATAATTGTTCTTTCCCTTATTTCAATTTGGGGAATACGGCTATCAATACATATTTTCATTAGAAACCTTGGAAAACCTGAAGATTACCGCTATCATGAATTCAGAAAACATTATGGTAAGGAGAGATATTGGTGGTTTAGTTACTTTCAGGTATTTTTGCTTCAGGGCGCGCTTATTTGGTTGATTTCTGCTCCAGTACTGTCTGTTAAATACTTTGGAACCTTAAATGGACTGAACATTTTTGATTTTTTGGGAATGGCAATTTGGATCATCGGATTTATATTTGAAGTTGGTGGCGACTGGCAATTGGCACGTTTTAAAGCCAATCCGTCCAATAAAGGCAAACTTTTGCAAACCGGTTTTTGGAAATACACTCGTCACCCCAATTATTTTGGTGATGCCGCAGTTTGGTGGGGTTTTGCCATGTTCAGTATTGCAGCAGGTTCTTTTATACCTGTTATAAGCGCAGTATTGATGAGTTGGCTTTTACTTAAAGTTTCGGGTGTTACAATGCTTGAAAAGACTTTAATAAATACTAAACCCGGATTCGAAAAATATGTAAAACAAACAAGTGCATTTATACCGTGGTTTCCAAAAACAATAAACTAAATGATAAGAATGGAAAATATATTACTCATTTTACTATTTTTATGGGGATTACCATTGACGTTTTACCGAAGCAAATTTAGAAAACTGGTTTACAGAACTAATTCATGGACAATAAATATTAAACCGGTTTTTTGGAAAGAATTAAAAGCAATATTTGGAAACATTTTTCCATACGACAAGAAATATATACGAATGAGAAATTTTTATCGCATTTACCTGCTTGCATATTTTATTCTTTTTACAGCATTTATCAGTTTTGGAAACACATTAATCAAAGAAAACAGTATGGAAATTAAAATTGGCAGTACCATTCCCGACATTGTTTTACGCAATCAAAACGGTGAATTATTCGATTTAAAAAAGGAAACTGCGGGAAAAAACGTGGTTTTGTACTTCTACCCAAAAGACGACACACCGGGTTGCACAGCCCAGGCTTGTTCCTTTCGCGACCAGTTTGAAGATTTTACCGATGCAAATGCAGTGGTAATCGGTATTAGCGGTCAATCCGTTGAAAGCCACAAAGCATTTGCCCAAAAACATCAGCTAACTTTTACTTTGTTGAGTGATGAAGGAAATAAAATCAGAAAGCAATTTGGTGTACCAACCAGTTTTTTGGGGCTATTACCCGGGCGGGTTACCTATGTAATAGAGAAAACGGGCAAAGTGATATATATTTTCAATTCGCAGACGAATATTTCAGGTCATATTGAACATTCATTAAAAATTTTAAATGAACAGAAATAACAAAATAAGCTAATTACCCATGCAAGAATATGACAACATTTCATTAAAAATTTCAAAGGTAGTAACCACAAGTTACAGCACATCGTTTTCTATGGCCACAGAAATGCTGGACAAAAAGCACCGTGATGCAATCTACTCCATTTACGGTTTTGTCAGGTTTGCCGATGAAATTGTGGATACTTTTCATGAATTCAATAAAAAGGAATTGCTTGATAAGTTTGAATCTGATTTAAAAGATTCACTGAATCAAGGTATTAGTTTGAATCCAATTCTTCATTCTTTCCAAATGGTTGTAAAGGAATACGGAATTCCGTACCAATACATTGATGCATTTTTAACTAGTATGAAGAACGATCTAAATAAAAAACTTTATGAAAACAAATTGGAGGCTGACTCCTATATTTATGGCTCTGCTGACGTTGTTGGTTTAATGTGTCTTAGGGTTTTTACTGATGGTAACGAAGTGCATTTTAATGAATTGAAAAAACCGGCCATGAAACTGGGATCTGCCTTTCAGAAAGTTAACTTTTTACGTGATCTGAAAAATGACACCGAAGAATTGGGACGAACTTATTTTCCAAATCTTGTTAACGGAGAATTTAATGAGGAAACTAAAATAAAAATTATTAATGATATTGAAGAGGACTTCAAGGAGGCATTCCTGGGGATTAAGCAATTGCCCAAAAGTAGCAGAGTTGCAGTGCTATCAGCTTATTATTATTATCTTGAACTCCTTTTTAAAATTAAAAATATACCGGCAAATGGAATATTGGTTTCCCGGGTTCGAATTTCGGATTTCAGAAAAATTAGTTTACTTATTAAAGCTAAAGTTTTATGTAAATTGAACATGATATGAAGCAAAACAAAAAGGATTTCGTGATTTTGGTTGATGAAAATGACAACGAAATTGGAGCGATGCAAAAAATGGAAGCGCATCAAAAAGCACTGCTTCACAGGGCGATTTCGGTTTTCGTTTGCAATTCAAACGGTGATTGGCTTTTGCAACGACGCGCTTTGCATAAATACCATTCAAATGGTTTATGGACCAACACCAGTTGCAGCCACCCTTTTCCCGGTGAATCGAGTTTGGATGCGGCAAACAGACGTTTGTTTGAAGAAATGGGGTTAACGGCCGATCTTGTTGAAATTTTTAGTTTCACTTACAAAGAACCACTTGACAACAAACTTACAGAATACGAACTCGACCACGTATTTTTTGGTATTACCGATGACAAACCTATAATTAATGCAGATGAAGTGTATGACTGGAAATATATCCCTTTCAACGAATTACAGGCAGATGTCATAATGAATCCTGAAAATTACACTGTATGGTTTTTGAAGATTTTTAATCGGGTAAATGAATATGCACTACTAAACAAATAATCTTTCCGATGATAAACGTTTTAATTGCATTTGCTGCTTTTCTTTTTATGGAATTTATCGCCTGGTCGAATAATAAATTTGTTATGCACGGTTTTTTGTGGAAATGGCATGCTGACCACCACATAAACGACAACAAAAAAAGCAAATCGCAAACTGAACTCTACAAACCGGGATTTGAAAAAAACGACTATTTCTTTTTGGTTTATGCAATTCCTGCCATCATGCTGTTACTTGCAGGTTTCTATTCCAACATTCTACCTTTAATTGCTGCCGGAATTGGAATTTCAATCTATGGAACAACTTATTTTGTAATCCACGATATCATGATTCACCAGCGTTTGAAAATTCCGTTTTTGATGAACATTAAAAACCAATATATCCAGTCCATTATTCGGGCACATTTGGCTCACCACTGTGGAAAAAATATCCACGATTTCGACAATTACGGACTTCTGATTTTTCAACGCCGGTTTTTAAAAAAATAATTTATGTCGTTATATTTCCTACTTCTCTTACTATCGGTTGCCGTACCTTTTTTGTTGAGCTTCGACAAAAGATTGCAGTTCTACAAAAAATGGAAATATGTTTTGCCTTCCATTTTTATTGTCGCGGCAGTTTACATTGCTTTTGATATTTACCTTACAAAACTGGGCGTTTGGGGATTTAATCCACGTTATTTGTCAGGTATTTTTCTTTTTCATTTGCCCCTGGAGGAATGGCTATTTTTTATAATAATAGGCTATGCCAGCTTATTTTTGCACTTCTCAATAATTGAGTATTTTCCGCAGGCAAAAGTCAGTGAAAAATGGACAAGAATAATTACCATTTTGCTGTTTGTGCTTTCAATTTCACTGGTTTTTCTGTATCACGATAAAATGTACACAGCTTATATTTCGCTCACAACGGCTGTTGCTTTGGCATTTGCATACTTCGACAAAACACAGACAATCTCTTCATTTTACATTACGTTTCTTGTGATTTTGATACCATTTTTAATTGTAAATGGCATTCTGACCGGAAGTTTTATAGAAAGTGAGGTGGTTTGGTACAACAATGAGGAAAATCTGGGAATCCGTCTATTTACAATTCCAATTGAAGATTTTGGTTATGGTTTTAGTTTAATCTTGTTTAATTTGCTGTTGATTAATGGACTTAAACGCAATCCAACAAATAAATAATGACTGCTTTGAGTAACATAAGAAATTTCCTTGAAACGAATTTCAGCAAAACCGCCGGATTTTTTGTGATCTTTTATGTGGTTGGAATTGCCGGAATGTTACTTCCGTTTTCATTTCCGCTATTTGTAAAACTCATACCCATTGCCTTGTTGTTGAGTTCGGTTGCACTTGTTTTTTTTCACAGAACTTTCAACACAAAAACCTGGGCTGTTTTTATTTCAATTTATTTAATTGGTTTTTTCGTAGAAGTTGTTGGAGTAAATACAGGATTGATTTTCGGAGAATATTCATACGGCGAAAGCCTTGGCATAAAAGCATTTAACACTCCATTGATCATAGGTTTGAATTGGCTCTTGCTGGTGTATATCACTGCATCTGTGATTGAGAAATTCAATTTACCCGCTCCTGTAAAAGTTATCCTTTCGGCTTCCTTTATGCTTGGTTACGATTTGATTATTGAACAAATTGCGCCTCTTTTAGATATGTGGAATTGGCAAAATAAAATGGTTCCGTTAAAGAATTACCTTGCATGGTTTTTTCTTGCACTCATGTTTCATATTGCAATTCAGGCATTTGATATCAAAACAAAAAATAAACTTGCCCCTGTAATACTTGTTTGTCAGGTGCTGTTTTTCTTGATTTTACTCATTTATTTTAAACTACTGCATTGATTATAAAGGCAAAACATAATTACTTTTTCGTTTCGTTTTTCAGGTTTTATTTAATCAGGAAAATAAAAAAATCTTTTCATTCTTTTATAATAGAAAAGATCGTTGAAGATAAAAATCTGCCTATTTTACTGATATGCAACCACATAAGCTGGTGGGACGGAATTTGGACTTTGAAAATCAACAAGCAACTTTTTCATCGAAAATATCATTTTATGATGCTTGAAGAACAGCTTCAAAAAAACTGGTTTTTCAAATATACAGGCGGTTTTTCGATCCTTAAAAATTCAAAATCGATAATTGAATCGCTAAATTACACGGCAGAATTACTTGCCGACAAGCAAAACATGGTACTCATTTTTCCGCAAGGCGAAATTGGAAGTATGCACGACACAAATTTTGTTTTTGAAAAAGGAATCAGTAAGATTTTACAACGGACAAAAAACGAAATGCAGGTTATTTTTGTGGCCAATTTAATTGATTATCACTCAAATGTAAAACCCAGTTTGCACGCCTGGTTAAGCGATTATACAGGCAGTTTTGAAACTTCGGAAATTCAGGAAGCTTACAACCTTTTCTACAAAAATTGTATTGCCAATCAAATAAAAATGAAAGGTTAAAAATGAACTATCTCGCCTGGTTTATATTAATTTTTACCCTTGTGCAATTTCTGGTTGCTGCTGCTAATCTAATTTTTTCGCAACGGTTTCCAAAAATCAATCAAAAAACAAATCAGCTGGTTTCTGTTTTAATTCCGGCCCGAAACGAAGAAAAAAATATTAAAAATTTATTGACAGGACTTCAAATTCAGGACTATAAAAACATAGAAATTGTTGTTTTCAACGACCAGTCAACCGACAATACAGCCAATATTGTAAAAGGTTTTGCCGAAATCGACAAGCGGATTAAACTCATCGATTCTAACGGATTGCCGGATGGTTGGTTAGGTAAAAACCATGCTTGTTTTTCGCTTGCTAAACAAGCCAACGGAAATTATATTCTTTTTCTAGATGCAGACGTAAAAATCGGGAACCATATTATTCAACAAACAATTTTATTTTCAGAAAAACACAAGTTGGGTTTGCTTTCCATTTTCCCGATGCAGATAATGAAAACACTGGGCGAAGAAACCACTGTTCCTATTATGAACTTTATTCTTCTCGCATTGCTTCCGCTGGTTTTGGTTCGAAAAACAAATTTTTCCTCACTTGCTGCTGCCAACGGGCAATTTATGCTATTCCAATCAGATATTTACCGGAATATTCAACCTCATGAAAAAATGAAAAACAGCAAAGTTGAAGACATAGAAATTGCCCGTTATTACAAGCAAAACAAAATCAAAGTTGCTTGTTTGCTTGGGAATTCATCAATAACCTGCCGCATGTACAGCGGTTTTTCTGAGGCAGTTTACGGCTTTTCTAAAAACATAATTCAGTTTTTTGGAGGTTCATTTTTTACGGCAGTTTTGTTTTGGCTGGTTACAGGTTTTGGTTTCATTGCAATTTTATTTTCTTTTTCAACTTATATATTTCTATTGTATATATCGGGCATTATTTTAACGCGTATTTTTATTTCGATTGTTAGCAAACAATCAGTTTTTCGAAATTTAATTCTTGCTGTACCACAGCAAATTATAATGGGAATTATTATTATTCAGGCCATAGTCAACACTTACAAAAAACAGTATTCATGGAAAGGCAGAAATATATCAGCTTAATTGTAATTCTTGCTTTCGCAGTAATTTCTCCGGTTTGGGCTTCATCATATAAAAACAGAATTTATGATGCCTACATCAGCAACAACATGCCAAAGTGGAAAATAATTATCGATGAAATGGAAAACTTAAAAAGAAAAGACACAGGTTTTTTAATGGAACTGGTTAATTTTCAATATGGTTATATTGGTTTTTGCATTGGCTCCGAAAATATGGTTGAAGCCGAAAAATACCTCGATTTGGCTGTGAAAAATTTGTTGCAGTTGGAAAAATCTGGCGTCGAATCATCGCAAATTAGCGCCTACAAATCAGCATTTTATGGTTACGAGATTGGGATAAATAAATTGAAAGCTCCATTTATCGGCCCCAAAAGCATTAAATATTCACAACTTTCAATGGAACAAAATCCTCAAAATCCCATGGGTTATATTCAATACGGAAACAGTCAGTTTTACATGCCGCCCGTTTTTGGTGGCTCAAAAAAAGAGGCAGTTGAACATTTTATAAAAGCAGAAAATTTGATGCAAAAAGATAAACTAAAAATTGAAAACGACTGGAATTACCTGAGTGTACTGGCATTAATCGGGCAATCGTATTTTGCAATGGAAGACTACAAAAATGCAAGAATCTATTTTGAAAAAGCATTGAAAGTTGAACCTGATTTTTTATTGGTGAAATTAGATCTATTACCTAAATTAATGAAAAAACAAAAATAATTATAAAATGACATTAAATTCTACCAACAAAAAAGTCCTCATCATTGGCGCCGGATTGGGCGGATTGGCGACAGGTTTGCGTTTGGCAAAAAAAGGTTTTGAAGTTGAAATCCTCGAAAAAAACAAACAGGCCGGAGGCCGGTTAAACCAATTAAAAAAAGACGGATTTACGTTTGACACAGGTCCAAGTTTTTTTAGTATGTCATACGAATTCGAGGAGTTTGCCAAAGCATGCAACATTAAACTCCCGTTTGAATATGTTGAACTCGATCCACTTTATTCAGTTAATTTCAGTGGCAGTTCAAAAACTTACCAACTCTACAAAAACATTGATAAACTTGCCGAACAATTTGCGGAAGTTGAACCGGATTTTAAAGAAAAGTTTGAAAAATACATTAAAAAATCGGGGGCGCTTTTCCACGACACGGTTGATCTTGTAATCAAAAATAATTTTGATTCACTGGCAGGGTATGTTTTTACCTTAATGCGCGTTAATCCGGTTCATTTGCCCGTGCTTTTCAAAAGTTTTTACGACCATGTAAAACAACATTTTTCATCGCCTGAAGCACGGCAAATTATTTCACTTGTTGCCTTTTTTCTGGGCAGAACGCCCTTTGATACAATGGCCATTTACAGCTTGCTTTCATATACTGAATTCAAACACGACGGCTATTTCAATGTGAAAGGCGGCATGTATAAAATTGTGGAAGGTTTGGTAAAAGAACTTGAAAAGGAAAATGTTAAATTCCATTACAATACCGAAATTGTTGATTATGAGGAAAAAAACGGAAAACTTGAAAGTTTTACCGATCAAAATGGAAAAACCTGGAAATCTGATATTTTCCTTGTGAATTCAGATGCAGCCTGGTTTCGCGGAAATATTTTTAAACGTAAAAAATATGCTGAAAAGAAACTGGACAAAATGAGCTGGACAATGGGTTACCTCACTTTTTATGTGGGATTGAAATGCAAACTTCCACAAGTGAACCACCACAACTACTATCTTGGAACGAACTACGAAGCTTATGCAAACAATGTAATGAAAAATCCTGATTCGTTGCAAAAGCCTTATTACTATGTAAACGTGGTTTCGAAACACAATGAAGATTGTGCACCTGAAGGTTGCGAAAGCCTGTTTTTTGTTTGCCCGGTTCCAAACCTTTATTATAAAGAAAACTGGGACGATAAAAATGAAATAGTAAACAGCATTATCGCTGACTTTTCGGAGCGGATAGGAAAAGATATTCAACCCGAAATTGTGTCGCTTACCATTTACACACCGATTGAATGGCGCGACCAATTTAACCTGCACAGAGGCAGCGGTTTAGGATTGTCGCACAACATGAACCAGATTGGTGCATTGAGACCAGCCAATTTCGATGAAAAATACAAAAATGTGTTTTATGTAGGCGCATCCACTGCACCGGGCGCGGGACTTCCAATGGCAATCATCAGTTCTAAACTGGTATTTGAAAGGATTGAGAAGTTTAAGTAATGATTTGGATTCCATCCGTATCTACACAGTTGGGGTCGGATGGAATTCCTTTGTTTACAACTAATTAGGCCGCGATTTGCAAACCGCTGCTCCCGTGGAAAACTTTGCATCTTTTTTTTTGTTTCAATAAAAAACTGAAGTATGCCACAATTAGATACGCTTAAAAAACAACTCGGAAAACCTTATTTCGATCTTGAATTTCTGCTAATTTGTTTTAAAGAAGTTCTCATTGAAAATAACGAGTTTGAACTTGCTGAACACATTCCATGGATTTCAAAAAACGAGAGCTTTGTGGATGTTAATTTCAACGACAAACATTTTCACATGTATTCCATTTGTTTTCAATTGCTCAATTTGGCGGAAACAAATGGCGCAGTGCAAACACGGCGGAAAGAAGAGGACAAAAACGGTTTGAGTTCGATAAATGGTTTATGGGCCAACAGTTTTGAGATTCTTAAAAAGAGAGGGTTTAACGAAAAGCAAATCTCTGATATATTTAGCGAAATTGAAGTTCAACCCGTTTTAACAGCCCACCCCACCGAATCAAAACGACCTGTAATTTTAAGAAAATACCGCGAGCTATATCTGTTGCTGGTTCAACGTTTGAATTCCATGTACAATTCATACGAACTTGAAGAAACCCGCAATGAAATTAAGCGGGTAATTACTTCAATCTGGTATATTGATGAATATTATATGGAAAAACCCAAAGTGGAAACTGAGCTGGATAATGTGATCCATTATTTTGTAAATGTTTTCCCTGAAATCGCAAATCTTTTAAACAGAAGACTTTTGCAGGCCTGGGAGTTTTCAGGATTCAATGCTGACAGTCTGGTAGAAAACAATAATTTTCCTGTGCTGAAATTTGGCACCTGGATTGGTGGAGATCGTGACGGACACCCGTTTGTAACAGCTGAGGTTACTGAAAAAACCTTACTTACACTTCGGTTAAATGCTTTTCTGATACTAAAAAAAGAGCTGATTAGATTGTCGGAAAACCTCAGTTTTTATTGCGATATTCAAGATTTACCAACCCCACTTTCGGAAAGATTTAAGGAAATAATTTCAGAAATAGGTAGCGAAACAAAACCAATTGTAACAGCAAACCGAAACGAAGCTTTCAAACTTTTTGTGCTTTTGCTTATCGAAAAGCTACCCATAAAAATGGGATTGGAACAAACATTTGAACTGGTTGAAAAACGTGGTAATTATTTTGAATCGCATCAACTCGTCAGCGATTTAAAATGTTTGAAAGAAGGTTTGAAAAAACAGGGAGTTTCCATTTTGGCCAATCATGAAGTAAACCAAACCATCCATTTTATCAAAACTTTTGGTTTTCATTTAGCAGAGTTGGATATCAGGCAAAACAGCAATTATTATGAAAAAGCCCTTTTTCAAATAGTTAGCGAGTCGAACCCAGGAGTTAAAATTTCAGAGGCCTTTTCTGAAGAATTAAAAGATGAAATCATTAAAACCGAACTTCAAACCAATCGTCCTTTTGTGCGCGACTGGAAGAATCTGCCGGAAGAAGCAAAAAATGTACTCGACTGTTTTAGGGTTTTGCAAAATCATATCATTAATTTTTCCGGTAAATCAATCGGTTCACTCATCATAAGTATGACCCGCAATGTTAACGACATGATGATGGTTTACATTCTTGCCCGCGAAGCCGGACTTACATTTTTCGATAAAACACTTGTTTTAAAATTGCAGGTTGTCCCGCTTTTCGAAACCATTGACGATTTAATTGCCAGTCCAAAAATTATGGACGAATATTTCCGGTTCCAGGAAGTTCAAAACAGTCTCGAATTTCAACGCTTAGAAAAAAGCCTGCCTTACAAAACACAGGAAATAATGATCGGTTACAGTGACAGCAACAAAGATGGCGGAATTTTGGCAAGCTCCTGGTATTTGTATAAAGCGCAAAAAGAGATTACCGAAGTTGCAAAAAGTCATGGTGTTCAAATAAAGTTTTTCCACGGAAAAGGGGGTTCTATAAGCCGCGGTGCAGGACCTGTACATTGGTTTTTGCGTTCTCTGCCATACGGAACACTAACAGGACAATTAAAAATAACAGAACAGGGTGAAACAATCGAAAAGAAATTCGCCAACAAAATAAATGCGGCATACAATTTAGAACTTATGTTAGCAGGTACAACCCTGAATTCGCTTCTCCACAAAAGAGAACCTGAAGTACAAAACGAAGCCGCTGAAATACTTGAATACATGGGAATGCAAAGCAAAAAATTCTATTCTGAATTGTTGCAAAACGAAAATTTCCTTGAATTTTACCAGCAAGCCACTCCAATTGATGTGATTGAACAAAGCAAAATCGGTTCGAGACCTGCCAGAAGAACCGGAAAAAGAACATTTGCTGATTTGCGCGCAATTCCCTGGGTTTTCAGTTGGGGACAATCACGGTTTCACATTACGAGCTGGTATGGTGTCGGTTCCACACTTGAAAAAATGCAAAATGAATTTCCGGAAAAATACATCACGCTTAAAAAACTAATTCCTACAAGTCAATTTGTGCGTTATGTTTTAACCAACATTGATACAAGTTTAGCTACCACCGATGTTGAAATAATGAAAATGTATGCTGAACTTGTAACTGACAAAAAAGTCAGGGAATCTGTTTTACAAATCCTGCTTACTGAACTTGAAAAAACACAACACTTAATGCAGGAGCTTTTGGGAAGACCGATGCATGAACGGCGGAAAAACCACTTTTACTCAACCGGATTACGGGCCGAAGCACTTGATATTTTGCATAAAAACCAAATAAAAAACCTAAAACTCTGGCGCAACCCCGAATTGACCGACCCGGCTGAAAAAGACAAACTTTTAAAAAAACTGCTTATTTCAGTAAATGCAATTGCAAATGCAATGGGAACAACAGGGTAAATTATCCTAAAAATAAAATTTTTTAATTTCATTTTCTGATATTGCAAACGGTTTAGGTCAATTCAGCAAATCGAACATCAAATGAAACGAAGAAATTTTATTGGAACACTTACCGCCGGAGGAACTGCAATAATATCAGCGCCAATTTCGGGTTTTGGAAACAATTTTGAAACACAGATAAAAGATCAAAAACTGGATTTCGATCAACAATTACAAGCCGACGCCATTGTAATTGGTGGCGGACTAGGTGGATTTGCTGCAGCTTTCTCTTTACTCAGAAATAACAAAAAAGTTATTCTCACCGAAGAAACCGATTGGATTGGAGGCCAGTTGACTCAGCAGGGAGTTCCACCCGATGAAAATTCATGGATAGAAAGCACCGGTTCAACCCAAACCTATCGTGATTTTAGAAATGCAATCCGGGACTATTACAGAAAGTATTATCCACTCACTGATGAAGCACAAATAAATCCATTATTAAATCCCGGCGATGGTTCTGTTTCAAAATTATGCCATGAGCCCAAAGTTGCTTTGGCTGTGCTGAATAATATGCTCGCTTCGTATATCAGTTCAAGGAAACTTGTTCTTCTTTTACATCACAAAGTTTTATCTGCTGATATGAATGGCGATTTTGTAAAGTCCCTAACAGTAGCAGATCTTCAAAATAAAAAACAAAAAAAACTATCAGCAACCTATTTTGTTGATGCAACTGAGCTGGGTGATTTACTGCCATTGACTGGTGCTGAATTTGTGACCGGAACAGAATCAAAAAGCGAAACCGGCGAAATCCATGCCCCTGAATTAGCCAACCCAAATAATGTTCAGTCGTTTACTACCTGTTTTGCAATGGACTATGTTCCTGGAGAAAACCACACCATTAAAAAACCCGCAGATTATGATTTTTGGAAAAATCATGTACCTGATTTAAACCCACCGTGGCCGGGAAAATTATTGTCGCTGCAATACACACATCCCAGCACACTTCAACCAAAAATGCTGGGTTTTGACCCAACCGGAGCTGCAACCGAAGGGACACTTAATCTTTGGAACTATCGAAAAATAATAAATAAAAACAACTTTCAAGACGGCACATATTCCGGAGATATTACAGTTGTGAACTGGCCTCAAAATGATTATATGCTTGGTAATCTAATTGGCACAGAAAAAGATTTCAACAAACATTTTGAGGCTTCAAAACAATTGAGCCTTTCACTTTTATATTGGCTTCAAACCGAAGTACCGAGGTCTGATGGAGGAAAAGGCTGGCCCGGATTGCGACTCAGAAATGATATTATGGGCACTGAAGATGGTTTGGCAAAATACCCTTATGTACGTGAATCACGCCGAATTAAGGCAATGTTTACCATTTTGGAAGAACATGTTGGACAGGAAAATTATGACAAGGTTTCCGGCAAAACCAACAAAATAGCCGCATCTTTTTATGATAGTGTTGGAATTGGTTATTATCACATTGACCTGCATCCTACCTGTGGAAAAGTGAATTATGTTGATTTTCCCTCCCTCCGTTTTCAAATACCGTTAGGCGCTCTGTTACCCATTCGTATAAAGAATCTTTTACCTGCAAACAAAAACATAGGAACAACTCATATAACAAACGGGTGCTACCGCCTACATCCTGTTGAATGGAGCATTGGCGAAGCAGTAGGTTCGGTAGTTTGTTTTGCTTTACAGAAAAACACAACACCACACGAAATTAGGACAAACAATAACAAACTGAAAGATTTTCAGGATTTTATCCGTTCGCAGGGTATAGAAACCGAATGGCCAGTAGAATAGTTAAGCACGATAGTGAAATGATAGATTCAATAAATAAAACTAAAATGGTAATAATGAAAAATAAAAATTAACCAATAAAAATGCTTGAAAATACTTTTATTAAAACTACCTCGAATCTACAAAATGCTAACTATTTACAAATTAATACCATAACCTCACCTGTTTCTTTAACACAGCATCCCTTGTTTCCAAGCCCGAAGTATCAAAAAGTTAGCAGTCGTTATTTGCTGAGTTTGTAAATGGATATTTGCAAATGACGTACTGAGACATTATATTTGTACGTAAAACTAATGATTGAATATGGAAACAAAATTGACATTGAGATTAAACGATAACGTGATTGAGAGAGCTAAAATATATGCCCGCAATCATAAAGTCAGTCTTTCCAAATTGATTGAATCGTACCTGGATAGTGTGACAAAACAAAATGTAGAGAAAAAAACTTCAATTACCCCACTTGTTGAGAGTTTAAGCGGAGTTATTGATTTGCCTGATGATTTTGATTATAAAAAGGATTATCGTGATTTTTTAGCAGAAAAGTATAAATGAAAAAACTATTTATTGATACTAATATTGTAATTGACCTATTATCCAGAAGAGAACCATTTTATGATGAGGCGGCAACTCTTTTTTCCTTAGCTGATAAAAAGGAAATTGAATTGACCGTTTCTTCTTTAACAATTGCCAATACATGTTATATTCTATTAAGACAAATGGACTCAAATAAGGCAAAATTAATTCTCAGAAAGCTTCGAATGATAGTAAAAATATTATCGTTGGATGATAAAATAATTGGATTGGCATTGAATGATGAAAACTTCTCAGATTTTGAGGATGGACTACAATATTTTACTGCATTGGAAAATGGACAAGATTTGATTATAACCCGAAATCTAAGGGATTTCAAAAATTCAAAATTACCGGTTTTGACTTCCAAACAATTTATAGAAACGATTTAACACGACCATTTAGTAACACTCCTATTCCTCTATTGTTAAGATGGGGGTAGTAATTCTTGCCTTGACCAATCGGTTAAAATTTCTAATTTTACAAAGCAAGACAGATTTGCGAGACCTGATCAGCCGGTGATAGGTCACATATTTTTAGTTACAGCAAATAAAACATAAGAATATTGCAGTTATGATAACATTTTTTTCGGGCCTTTCTATCTTGATTTTGGGTTACATTTTTTACTCTCGTTTTATCGAACGTTTTGCCGAAGTTGATGGAACGCGCATTACTCCAGCTTTTTCGATGAAAGACGGTGTTGATTATGTACCCATGCCCTGGTGGAGAATTTTCCTGATTCAGTTTTTAAATATAGCCGGACTTGGACCAATTTTCGGAGCAGTTGCCGGCGCCATGTGGGGGCCTGTGGCTTTTTTGTGGATAGTTTTAGGTACTGTTTTCGCAGGGGCTGTCCATGATTATTTCTCGGGAATGCTTTCAATAAAACACAATGGCTTGAGCATTACTGAAATTGTAGGTATTTATATGGGAAACGGCACGAAACAATTTATGCGCGGTTTCACGGTTTTACTCATGATTCTGGTGGGTGCAGTTTTTATTATGGGCCCTGCGAAAATCCTGGCCGGATTAACTCCCGGTTGGGCAACAATGACATTCTGGGTTTGGGTGGTTTTTGGCTATTATGTTTTGGCAACCATGCTCCCTATCGACAAAATTATTGGTCGTGTTTATCCAGTTTTTGGTTTTGCCCTTTTATTTATGGCCGTTGGATTGATAATAGCTTTGTTTGTAAAAGGTTACCATATACCGGAATTGAATATTTCAAGCATCCACAACTACCATCAAAATGCAGATATGTTCCCCATATTTCCTATGCTTTTTATAACAATTGCATGTGGCGCGATTTCAGGATTTCATGCCACACAATCGCCGCTAATGGCACGCTGCCTGACAAATGAAAAACTAGGTCGCCGGGTGTTTTACGGTGCAATGGTTTCAGAGGGTGTTGTGGCTTTGATTTGGGCAGCTATCGGTATGAGTTTTTACGGCGGTGTGCAGCAATTAAATGTTGTGATGACAGAACATAGCGGTAATGCAGCATTTATTGTTAACGAAATTTCAAATTCATTGCTTGGTAAATTTGGAGGATTACTTGCTTTGCTTGGCGTTGTTGCAGCACCAATCACGTCAGGAGATACAGCTTTTAGAAGTGCCCGGTTAATTGTTGCCGATTTTTTGAAATACGGACAAGGTCCAATTAAAAACCGCTTATTTGTAAGCATCCCATTATTTGCAATTGGTCTTTTGCTTACCCAAATGGATTTCAGTGTTATCTGGCGTTATTTTGCATGGTCGAACCAAACACTGGCGATGATTGTATTATGGACCATCACAATCTACCTGGTTCAACAGCGCAAGTTTTACTGGATTACTTTATTGCCGGCACTTTTAATGACTGCCGTAACTTCAACATACCTTCTTTTTGCACCCGAAGGATTTTCACTCTCAAAAGAGATTTCATATTCTGTTGGTGCGTTTGTTACGTTAGCTGCTTTGGTTGGATTTTATGTTTATGTGAGGAAAATCAGGAATGATTAATTATACTATTTCAACAAAGGTTTAACAATTTCTGCCCATTTTAAATACCCTGCACCCAATAAATGTAACCCATCATTGGTAAATTCGGGATTAAGTAAATCTGTTCCGGGAGTTACCAATTGGCTGTACAAATCGACATAGTAAAAGCCATTATCACTACTCCACTTAATTAATTGTGCATTGATAAAAACTACCTCCTTCCTTTTGTTCACATGGTTTTCGAACTTTCCGAATGAAGCATTTACAGGAAAAATACTCTGAATATAAACTTTGGTTTTTGGCGAAGCAGAACGGATATTTTCAGCGATTTTACAAATGCCAGCAAAAACTGAATCCTTTGAAATACCTCGTGCAAGATCGTTTATACCAATCAGCAAAAACACTTTTGCAGGTTTCGATCGGGTAACTTCATCAAGTCTAAAAAGTACACCTTCAGTAACATCGCCGCTGATTCCACGGTTTTTACAATGTTTGTTGTTGAACAATTCAATCCACTCGCCTCCATCGGTAATGCTGTTTCCAAGGAAAACGATTTCTTTTTTTGTATCTGGTAACATTTCAAACAACGTGCGTCGCTGGTTGTAATACGTTCCAAATTTTTCACTTTGAGCAAATGCCGAAATTCCAATAAAAATAGCCAGTAAAAGTAATTTTGCTTTTTGTTTCATCAGATTTTAATTATTGAATATTAATCTTCTATTTTATCCGCAAATTTAGGTCTTAACATGGTTAATTGCAACAAAACAGCTGCAGCAACCGGAATTGCCAGCAAAGCCATATCATGTCCCAGATTCCCCGAATCAGTTGATTTACCAAGAAATTCAGTTACAGCTGCACCTGCAAAAACACCTGTTAAATTCATTAGTCCATAACCGGCAGCGCGATGTCGCGGCGAAACAAACTGACATAAAATGGGCATATTGTTGGCATCAAACATTCCAAAACCAATACCGAACAAAACTCCACCGCCAATAATTCCAATGATTCCGGTTCCAAAACCTAAAAGAATGAGAGCAGGAATCAGTAAACTCAAACCGATTGCACCTGTAAAAATACGTCCACGAAGGTTTTTTTGAATCCAGCGATCGGCCAGAATTCCTCCAAAAATTACCCCGATAAAAGATGAAACTGCAATGGTTATTGTTGCCATGGGGCCGGCTTTTGCCATGTTAATTCCTAGACTTTCGGAAAAAAGTGTTGGTAACCAATTTTTAGTTGCCCAACCCGGAAAACTCGGCGCGGCAAAATAAAACAGTATTACCCAGAAACTAATCGTCCCAAGCAACATCCCCAGACTATTCTTTATGGAATGAAAACCACTGAGTTTGTTTTGCACATTTTCTACCGCCTTTTTTGAAATCTCACGGTCAGTACCTTCACGCAGAAATACGATTAAAATTAAACTGTAAACAATTCCAATCAAACCAAAAGAATGAAAGGCAGTTTGCCATGAAAAACTACTTGCAACTGTAGCTCCAAAACCTCCAATTGCCTGGCCAAAATACAACCCGGTCATATGGATTCCAATTGCCAGCGAACGTGTACCTTCTTTGTGATAATCTGCAATTAATGCCAAAGCCGCCGGAATATAAAGTGCTTCACTCACGCCCATCATTGCGCGCAAAACATACAAAACATGAAAATTTGTAGCGTATCCCATTGCTAATGTAACTCCCGACCAAACCGCCAAACTGCCAACAATCAGCCATTTTCTGTTAATTCGGTCGGCAATTAACCCGGCAACAGGGCTCATTAAACCGTAAATCCAAAGGAAAATGGCCATTAAACGGCCAAAGTTTTCTGCTGTTTCCAGCTCGTGAATATCAACCATCATCGATACTTTCATTGTCGAAAGCATTTGCCGGTCCATGTAATTAAGCAGCGCAACTACCCACAACAAGCCAACAACTACCCAGGGATAAAATGATTTTGATTTGGTTTGTATCATAATATTATTTTTTCTTTTTTCATTTGACTAAACTTAACTTTTACGTCGGGTTATCAAGTGATACTTTTGAAAGAAAGTCTCAAGTCTTTGAATCAATAAATTAAGCAATATTTTATGATATTTGAAAAAAGGCATAGTGAAAGAAACAGGACAATCTGGTAAAGAAAATATTATTTACGATTCAATGCTAAAGTCAAACTTTAATTATTGCCCTTTTTACGATTCAGAATAGTATTTAATATTGTGTTTAACCAATGTAATTAAGAATTACCAGGAACAACGAATAATGAAAAAGGGCTAGCAAAAAAATACAAAAAAAAATGTTTGAAATATTCATTTTCTTCTGATGTCGGAAAGGACAAGGATATGTTACGATAAAACGCAAATTACTTTGCTGGATTTATACTTTATGGAAAAACAAAGAAGATTATGTCCAAAATCATTTTAAGAAAGATTAACATCCGTAAATGTAAAGCATAATCTCCACATTCCGCTAATGTAAAATTAGAAAGAGCATGCAAATAAATTTGGGTTTTAGGATAGAATCTTTAGCCTCATATTTATATGTAGCTGTTAAACGCCTGATACATAAAAACGATTTGCCATGCAGCACCATTTAGGGGTGTATTATAAAATTACATTAAGAATTAGACGATGATTTACAGAATTGAGATTGGCTGGTACATGAAAACAAAATCCTTTACTAATTTTGAATTTTAATTTACAAATCTGGCAAAAATCAAAAACCCCGGATTTGTTAATAAAGACCAGCTTCGCAAAGCATATTCCGGAATGACTGAACCTGAAAAGCCGGCAGATATTTTTGAGAAATTAGTATTGGTAAACAAACTGGGAAAAAGAATTCAGAATAGATTTTTATGAAAGGCATTATCAACTATGCAATTGTTTTCCAAATATTAAGCCGGAATTTATTTATTGTTACAGCAGCCATGTTAAGTTGTGTGGTAGTGGCTTTTATCTATTCAGAGCCGATCATGCCATTTGTATGGACCTCATTGATTGCTTTGACTATTGCATTTCTGTTGTTGCAATTTACCCACACAAATGATGAGGATGAAGTTCTGGACAAAAAAGATGCTTATTTTGCTGTTACTCTTTCATGGACAGTTATTGGTATTATCGGAAGTTTTCCCTATTTGTTTTCACACGCCATTCCTACTTTTACAAATGCATTGTTCGAATCGGTATCCGGTTTTACTACCACGGGGGCATCCATTCTCACCGATATTGAGATTTTGCCAAAATCAATACTTTTTTGGCGCAGTCTCACCCACTGGATTGGAGGAATCGGGATTATAGTTCTTGTTATTATTATTATGCCTACCCTGCAAATTGGGGGGTACAACTTGTTTACCCTCGAGTCTTCGCTGCAGGAAAAAATAAAACCGAAAATCAAATCGGTTGGTTACCGGCTTTTGCTTATTTATATTCTATTAACCTTTGCTGAAGTGGTGTTTTTACTTTTGGGTAACATGAATTTGTACGAAAGTGTTTGTCATGCCTTTGGTACAGTTGCTACCGGCGGCTTTTCCCCAAAAAACACGAGTATTGCCGGTTATTCGCCATACATACAATATGTAATTACGGTGTTTATGCTTTTGGCAGGAGTAAATTTTGTAATCCATTATTACGTTTTAAAAAGAGAGTTTAAAAGAGTAAAAGAAAATGAAGAGTTGAGATTTTATCTGGTAGTTGTTCTGATTATTGGACTAATCATAACCGCGATACTGTACTTTAACATGGGTAAACCTCTTGAAACGTCATTCAGGGAGTCGTTTTTTCAGGTCATTTCGATAATAACATGTACGGGGTTTGCATCTGCTGATTATTTGCAATGGCCGGTAATTGCCTGGGTAATAATTTTCTTTACAATGTTTTTGGGTGGCAGTACCGGCTCAACAGCGGGAGGTATTAAAATGGCCCGACACCTTGTTTTTATTAAAAATCTTCAAAGGAATATCAGACAATTGGTATCGCCAAGAGCAATATTTTCTCTGCGTTTAAATGGAAATTTTATTAATGATGCTACAAACAATTCAATTCTGGCTTTTATTTTTATTTATTTCCTTGTATTTGTTGTGGGTTCTGTTATGCTGTTATTTCTGGGTGTTGATGCTCAAACCGCTTCCAGTTCGGTAGCCACTTGTATGGCCGGAATCGGCCCCGGAATCGGATCGGTTGGACCGGCTGGAAATTTTGCTCACTTGCCCGCAGCTGCCAAATCAATCCTGACATTTTTAATGCTTGTGGGTAGATTGGAAATTTATACAGTATTAATGATTTTCACTCCACATTTTTGGAAAAAATGATACTACTCCCCAAACCGATATCCAATTCCGGATTCAGTTACCAATAAATTTGGCTTGGAGGGATTATCCTCAATTTTTTTTCGAAGCTGAGCAACAAAAACCCTGAGATACTGTGTTTGTTCAACGTAACCATACCCCCACACTTCTTTAAGTATGTACTGATGGGTAAGTACTCGCCCCTGGTTTTTGGCAAGCAGGCTCAACAGTGAAAATTCGGTGGAAGTAAGTTTTAAAATTTCATTGTTTTTTCTGGCGACATGGTTAATCATGTCAATGCTTAACGAATTGAATTCCAAAATTTCTGCGTTTGTTTTATTCTCTCCCAATCTTATTGCTGCGCGTATCCTGGCAAGCAATTCCCCGCTTCTGAAAGGTTTGGTAAGATAATCGTTTGCCCCGTTATCCAACGCCATGATAATATTTTCTTCCGAACTGCGCACTGACAGAATAATCACAGGTTTAAAAAACCATTCCCTTAGCTTTTTTAAAACTTCGTGCCCGTCAATATCCGGTAATCCAAGGTCAAGGATAATTAATGCAGGATGATGGGTTGCGGCATCAATTAATCCGTCTTTTCCGTTTGCGGCATGAATAACTTTGTACCCGTTTGCCGAAAGTGTTATTTCAAGCAGGCGACGTATCTGAACTTCGTCATCAATTATCAATATGGGTTCATTTTCATTCATGCCTTTTCAAATTGAATAGTTTCTATTTTATCATCGCCCGCTGGTATTCTGATGGTAAATTTTGCTCCACCATTCTTCCTGTTTTCAACGGTTATTAAACCTTTATGCGCATCGATGAACCCTTTTACAATAGATAATCCCAATCCCAGTCCCCCAGGTTTACTCCCATCAACCCTGAAGAATTTTTTAAATACATTTTTTAGCGCTTCCTTCGGAAATCCCGGCCCTCTATCCATAATTCCGATAATCATTTCATTATTTTCATATTGAATATTCAACCTGATATTTGTAAATGCAGGGGCATATTCGCATGCATTGAACAACAGGTTATACAACACCTGCTCCATAAGTCCAAAATCAAATTTAACCATGGGCATATCGTCAGGAATTGATACTGAAAAGTTAAAGTTTTTCAAATCATCTTTTAAGTCATCTGAAACTTTGTTGACAAGGTCATTCATATCGTACCAATCCAGCCGCACCGAAATTCTGCCACTTTCCAATCTCGACATATTCAGCAGATTTTCAATCAGGCGGTTTAAACGCAGCGATGCAGTAAATATTTCTTCATACAGAGCTGACCTGATGTTTTCGGGATGTTGGGTTGATAACAGGGTATCAGCAGAACCGAGAATCGTTGCCACTGGTATTCTTAGCTCGTGAGAAATGGAGTTGAAGAGGGTTTTATACAGTTTATCCGATTCATTTAAAAAACGCGCCTTCTGTGCCAGTTCTCCAAGAAATTCCCTTTCAAGGGCATTTGCAATTTGTGTCAGGAAAGTATCCCAAAGCGCTTCTTTATCTCCCGAAAATGCTTCATCAAGTTTAACGGCAACAACACCGGGACTCAACCTAGTTCCGGGCAAAGGGTAAAATGTATATGCTTCGTCTGGTGAAATATCTGTGAATTTACCCGCCTTCCGGGTATTTCTAAATACCAAATCCGCAATCTCATATTCCTTTTGAGTAAGCCGTTTTTCTTTCTGCAACCGTCCTGTTGGGTTTAGAATGTTGTCACCGTCCTGCAGAACAAAAAAGGAGTCGATGGTAAAATAAACCTTAATGGCTTCAAAAGCAACGGACAGAACTTCATCAATATCTGCCGCCTTTGACAAACCCTTGGTTAACTGGAACAATGCATTTGTGCGTTCTTCCCTTTCCCTGGCCAGTTGCTCCTGTCTGCGAACCCTTGTTGTTAATACGCCGTTTACCAGCGCAATAATAAAAAACATACCAAACATAAGTATGTCTTCTGTTTTATCGATATGAAAGGTGTAATGGGGCGGAATAAAAAAAAAGTTCCACACCAGAGCACTTAAGGTAGCAACAAGTAATACCGGGCCAATTCCCATAAAAGTTGCAAGAACGGATACTACAAAGAGCAGTATATAAGATACTACATGGTAACTCTCGGTATTTGAAAGCGGAATGCAAAGCAACGCAGTAACACCAACAATTATAACCGAAAGCACATAATGGTTAATCCTTGATGAAAGCACAGGGAATGATACAGGTTTTATTATTTCCTTATTAGCCATTTTATATGATTAAAATTATTTATCATGTCCTTTCAATTGGATGTATAAATTTATAAGGTTTTTGGGGATGTGCCCCAAAAAATAGCCCTTAATAATGCAAGTACCGGCAAAACCTCCAATCTTCCAGTCCACATCTGAAAAACATACAAAAGTTCCAAAACCGGCGACATTGAAGGGTCGGTAATTCCAGATGATAACCCAACAGTAGCCTGTGCAGATGTTGATTCAAAAAGGGCATCAGCAAAATCAAAGTTATTTCCAGTAAAAAAATTAGTTATGATTGCAGAACCGATAATTAGCAAAAAGAACATAATGGCAAATGAAGCAGCCTTTGTAAATTCTTCATTCAGATCTTCAGAACGCATCGATTTTCGGTTAAAATTTATGGCTTTCACCGTATGTTCTGATAGGAATCCTTTAATGATTTGCCAACGAAGTACTTTTCCAATGAGCAGAGCCCTTATCATTTTAATACCTCCTACCGTAGCGCCCGAGGCGCCACCTACAAACATGGCAGTGGATAAAATAAATAAAACGGAGACCCAGTCCCAGCCTCCAATATTGGAAGTCTGCCAGCCGGTTGTTGACATACCGCTTATAAATTGGAAAACACCTTCACGAACAGGATTTGGTACATCATCAGCCCTGAACAGTAAAAAAGACTGAATTCCGCTTCCAATAATAAATGCGATAATTAATGCGCGGGTTTGAATATCCTTCCAAATCTCACTGAATTTTTTTTTAAAAATAACTTTATAAAAAAAGGGAATTGAAAACGAACCAAGTATCATGGGTAAAAGGTAAAGCATATCCATATACGGGGAATTGTAAGTTGCAATGCTATCGTCTAAAGTACTGAACCCACCGGTTGACTGGCCAGCCATTGCGTGATTAACTGAATCGAAAATGTTTTCGGTGAACGGATAATCAGGTAAAATGAAGTGTGTCCCTATAATTAAATAAACTGCTGAAAAAACTGTTACAATTAAATATACTTTCCAAATTGCCCTTGCAGTATCTATAACTCTTGGTCTAAGCTTTTCGCCGCTTGATTCTGAGCCATATAAAAGGATTGCGCTTTTCCCCGAAGTCTGTTTAAAAACTGCCAGTACCATTACAATAAACCCTGCACCGCCAACCCATTGCGCAAAAGAACGATAAAAAAGTACGCCTTTTCCAACTGAAGGTTCATGAACAACCATGGAAAGTCCTGTCGTAGTATATGCACTCATACTCTCAAAAAAACAATGCAGCGGGTTTCTGAAATACATCAGGCTCGAAAAAGTATATGCTGCATCTTTCGGGATAAACCCGTTCATGATTTCAACAGGTGTGATATACGAAATGACAAAAAAAGGTAGTCCTCCCAAAAGAGTTATTCCTAACCACCCAGTGGCTGCAATAATCAGTGAATGGTTAAACTGTGGTTCTTCTGCCTGATAAAAAATTTTATAAACACCAAAGCCTGTACCTGCTATGATTATTCCCGATACCAAAAATCCTGAAGCCGAATACCACTCACTATAAATTAAGGAAACAAGAAGTGGTATAATTTGTATAATGCCAAGTAGAATAAGTAAGATACCTACCTGTTTTAAAACTGTTTTGTATGTTGTACTTTTAAATTTCATTTTCATTTTTAATATTCTATTTAACTTTTTTGTAAAATTTGGGAGAAAATAAGAGTAGCACAGGGAAAATTTCCAGTTTGCCAATAAGCATCAGCAAGCTTAAAATCACCTTCCCGGCAATTGGAAAACCAGACAGATTCTGGTGATATCCAAAATTTGACAATGCTGAAATAGCTAAAAACACAGATTTTTTAAGATCGGGCACAAAAAAGGAAATAGCAATTGTGCCAAGTACAAATACAATCCCAAAAACAGAAATAAATGTCAGAATTGAAAGATTTGTTTCTTCATCAATACTTTGTCCATTGTATTTTACATTTGAGATGTTCGTTTCAGAATTTGCCGGATTTTTGAATTGCAGCCCCAAATTTCTTAAAAGCACCAGAAACCGTGACATTTTAATACCACCACTGGCAGAGCCAACGCATCCTCCAATAATAAGCAGCAGATATAAAAGGGGCAGAGCAAAATCAGGCCATGATAAATATTCAGTATTTGAATATCCGGATGTGGAAACAAAGGAAACCACCTGGAAAATACCTTCCCTGAAAGCAATCCCAATTCCTTTGCCAGTTTCAAAATGAAGTATTGCGGTAATTAATACCGTAACAATCAAAATAGTA
Source organism: Draconibacterium sp. (assembly GCA_041739985.1). Lineage (GTDB taxonomy): Bacteria > Bacteroidota > Bacteroidia > Bacteroidales > Prolixibacteraceae > Draconibacterium. The sequence continues at coordinate 58,543 of JBGSMW010000082.1, forward strand.
AAAATATAAATCCTGATTTCATCATTCTTTTTAAAGACCTTTTTTTTACCGCTAATTACCAGGTAATAAATCAGGTAACTGATACCCGACAAAAACATAAAAAACGCAATAATGTATTGAATGTAGGATGAACTGTCAGCAATGCCATTATTTTCAGGAGAGAAACTTCCGGTTGAAACAGTTCCAAAACTATAACACAAACTCCTGAAAAGATTCATTCCTCCTACATAAAGAAAAAGTACCTGTGCAACGGTCAACAATAAATAAATCATAAATACACGAATGATTACAGGTCGGAGATAGTCAGCTGTTTTTTCAGCAGGAAATGTTCCCTTGGAAAGAAGGCGGATTCCGCCAATGTTTAACGATGGCATAAGTGTGATTACCATTATAATTGTTGTTATACCTCCAACCCAATGTGTAATACTACGCCAGAAAAGCATGGATTTTGGCAATTGCTCAATGTTTGGCAATATGGTAGTTCCGGTAGTCGTGAATCCTGAAATCGTTTCAAAAAAAATATCCAAACCTGATGGAATTGCTTTACCAATAAAATATGGAAGGGTTCCGGTCAAAACCATTATGAACCACGAAACTGTAATTAAAAAAACGCTTTCCTTATTACTTGTTATTGCGCTAAATTTTCTATTTGAAACAAAATACAGTAAAAAACCAGTTGCCATTGAAATAAGCGCCGGAATAAAGAAGGGTAAAAGCGGCTCGCTGTGATAAACTGCAAAAGGAACGCACAAAAACAACGACAGGCCTTCAAAAAGCAGAATTACCGAAGTGGCGAGCAAAATATTATTGCGCATAATAAAGAATATTAAAAGTATTCAGCTTAAACAATTGCAGTTAATCCCAACGTAAAAATTCAGTTCATTGAAGAAAGTGGAGAGTTATTTTAAAGCCCCATCTTTTCCAATCAACTGCCACTACAAAATTGCATGGTATTTTATAAAGGTTTTATAAAGATTGACTGAGGGGGCATAAAGACTTTATAAAGGAATTTCACTTTTATGAGAAAACAATAATCCCCAATGTGCTTTTACTGCTGTTGATCGGAATTGTGATTGGTCCTGTTAGCGGTGTGGTAATTGAATTATAAAAATGCAGCCCATCGATAATTTCCTGAAACCAAATATTTAATTCAACTGTTAGATTTATTGTTGCAGTTTTCTAACTTTAAAGATTAGTCCACAATAATTTGTTGAACTTTATGCAGCAGAAAAAAAACAATTTCCGGGAAAAAATATTCAAACAGTTTTTTATTGCCACGGATTATCTGAAGCAGTTTGCTTCATGGCTATCGGGGATAAGTCTTTTTGTATTCTCTGTTTCTGCAATACTTTTTATTCTTCTTTTCTTTTTTCATATTGGATTTTTTAACTCCGAAATACATTCCATTGATCTTGGAAACAACTACAATTTGGTTTTCAATGTTTTGTTTCTCACAAAATTCACCTATGTTGTTTTAAACTTAAAAAACCGGAAACTTTATTTGCTTGTTTTTGATTTGCTGATTTTCTTGTTTGGCTTGGGTATTTTGGCTGTTCCGTCCTCATTCTGGTTTGAAACCCAATCCATGAAAATTTTCTTTGGCGGCAAGGTTTCATTGATTCTGATTTCATTTGTATTGATTCTTTCGGAAGCTGATAAGATCTTTTCGGGAATCAGTCTATTTAAAATTCCGCCAGCCCTTTTATTTGTGCTGAGTTTTTTAATAATCATACTCATTGGTTCGGGTTTGTTAATGCTCCCCAATGCGCATAACGAGCCCATTACCTATCTCGATGCCTTGTTTACTTCCACCAGCGCGGTTTGCGTAACCGGACTTATCGTTCTTGACACCTCTAACGCATTCACCACCACCGGGCAAATTATAATTTTGTTTTTAATACAAATTGGGGGTTTGGGAATTATGACTTTTACAGGTTTTTTAGCCTATATTTTTACAGGAACAGCCTCAATAAGCGATAGGATGATGCTAAAAGATATACTCTCTGCTGAAAACCTGGGAAGCCTGTTTCGGGTTTTGATAAAAATCTTTTTGATCACATTTTTAATTGAATTAATTGGTGCAGTAATTATTTATCTAAATACACCCGGCGAAGTAACCGACAAAATGCTTTTTTCTGTTTTTCATTCTATTTCGGCTTTCTGTAACGCAGGTTTTTCAACCCTGCCGCAAGGTTTATCCACCGATATTGTACATTATAACTACAATATTCATTTTGTTGCTGCATTTTTAATTATACTGGGAGGAATCGGTTTTCCTGTATTACTTAGTTTTTACAAAAATTTCACAAGGCTTATTATTGCCTTAATTCGCAGAATTCAGCGTAAAAATAAACTGTATTATGGCAGTCGCGATTTAAATACTTCGATAGTTTTAACCACTACAACTATTCTTTTATTTGCCGGTACAATAATTTATTACCTGCTCGAAAAAAGTACAAGTCTGTCAGGGTTGTCCACATACCAGCAGATGGTTACAGCATTTTTCGGGAGTGTGAGCGCCCGAACTGCCGGTTTTAACATTGTTGATATATCGTTGTGGAGTTATCCAACTGTATTTGTCATGATTTTTCTGATGTGGGTAGGCGCATCGCCCGGTTCAACCGGAGGTGGGATAAAAACCGCTACGTTTGCAGTTGCATTAAGGGCTGCATACAATTTTGTAAGGGGCAGAAATAACCTCGAAATCCGGCATCGTGAAATCGGAGCAGGTACAATCCTCCGTGTAATGGTAGTTATTATCCTTTCTATCGTTATCATATTTTCAGGTTTTTTGGCGCTATTAATTTTTGAACCTGGAAGGAATCCGGTACACCTGTTGTTCGAAAGTTTTTCGGCATTTTGTACTGTTGGACTCAGCCTTGTAAACACGGCTACTTTAAACATAAACAGTAAATGGGTAATCATTTTAATGATGTTTATCGGCAGGGTTGGGCCGATAACTCTGTTGACCGGTATTTTTATTTCGCAACGAAAACAATATTATAAATACCCTGTGCAGGATATCATAATCAATTAAAAAAAATCAAAAATGAAGTATATCGTTATAGGATTAGGCTATTTTGGAAGTACTCTGGCATCGAACCTTACAAGTCAGGGGCACGAGGTTATTGGCATTGATAACCGCAATGAAAAAATTGAAGAATACAAGGAATTAATTTCAGTGGTTATGGAAATGGACGCCACAAACCCGCATGCATTGAAGTCGTTACCACTTCATGATGTGGATGCGGTAATTGTTGCTATTGGCGAAGATATTGGTTCGTCGGTGCTTATCCTTTCATTACTGAAAAATTCGAATGTTAACAGGATTATCGGACGGGCAATTACCCCAATCCACCGGAACATTCTCAGGCAGCTTGGCATTAAAGAAATTATCCAGCCCGAAGAGGAAACCGCTTTAATGGTTTCTTCAATTCTTCAAATAAAATATGCCAAAAAGGTTTTGGAACTTAACAACGAAAATGCTGTGGCTGAATTATCAGTACCCGAGAAATACATTGGTCATTCTCCCGAAAGTGTAAATATTTCAGCGCGGTTTAAACTAAAATTAATAGCGGTTAAAGTAGCGGCAGCCAAAAATAAAAACGCCAGTCAACTAGATATGTTTTATTCGATTGACTATAATGTTGCGATGGAAAGACTTCTGACAGATAAAGACATTTTAGTGGTTGCGGGAAAAATCGATGATATAAAACGATTTACAGAATCATAACTTTTACGGGTTTATTTTTTTCGATATTACCGGTAAAAATTCTGAGTTAGCATTTAATTACATTACTGAATTCAAATTAAAAGAACCAAAACCTAACAGACAGGCAGACAATATGCAAAACAACTGCATTTCAAAACATTGACGCAACCTTTTTTTATTTATTATCGTCAAATGTTTTTAAACAAATGTAAAACTAAATGTCCATGTTTTTGTATCTTGCATTTTACAAAAGCAATCAGTAGTTCAGTTACAGATTATCGAATAATTAACTAATACACCATGAAAACAACTTTACTTTTTACCATCCTGTTTTTAAGTATCACAAGTGTTTTTGGAAATTTTGGCCTGCGGATTGGTGATCCACGAAATTCGTGGGAAACCTACCAGGGAACCATCGAAGAAGCCAGTTTGACCATTGCCCCAAAAGGACTATTTATGGAGTACGGATTAACCCTTGAATTTTCATCGAAAGGGACTAAATGGACCAATGTACTCGATACTTTGGAGGTAACACTCAACTTTGATTTACCTGAAAATGCAATGATTACCGATTCGTGGTTATGGTTTGGCGAGGACACCATAAAAGCCGTAATCCTCGATCGATGGACAGCATCATCGATTTACGAAAGCATTGTAAACCGCAGGCGCGATCCATCAGTTTTGTACAAACAATCGGCAACTCAATACGAATTACGTGTTTTCCCGATGGCAGGCAACGAAACCCGGAAAGTAAAAATTACCTACCTGGTTCCTGTTTCCTGGAACAAAACAAATATTTCGGCGGAATTGCCAATTTCAATTCTGAAAACCTCGGCAACATTACCTTCTGAATTAACCGTTTACACCTGGGAAAATGAGCAAGGGAAAAACCCCGTAATTACAAACGATGAAAACCTCCAGTTCCAAAAAATTACCGATGAAAATTACGGCGAATGTAAAATGGTGGAAATTCCCTCTTCAAAATTCGGCAACAGCTTGAAAATTGCATTTGATACACCACTTAAAAATGGCTTCTACTTTTCAAAATTTCAATCGGCTGACGAAGGATATTACCAATTAGCTTTGTCGCCGGCAAGTTTTTTAAACTCAACTGCAACAAAAAAAGTGGCAGTACTTGTTGATTTTGATGCATCGAATACAGAACTAAAAAACACTGAAGTTTTGGATATTTTGAAAGTAGAAATGCAAAATAATTTGAATTCAAAAGATTCGTTCAACCTCATTTTTTCGAACCTGAATATTTTGCGTCACAGTGAAAAATGGGTGCAGGCAACACAGGAAAACATTGAATCGGCATTTCAAATCCTTGACAACGAATTGAGCGATTACAGTAATTTGGCCGCACTTCTTGCCAACGGTATCGAATTTATAAACGAAAATGGAAATGACGCGAAGATTTTGCTTGTCTCAAATTCGAGCCAGTATTATGATTATCAGGTTGCAAACAAACTAATCGATGATCTTTTAGTAATGATGACAACAAAAATCCCAATACACATAACCGATTATCAAACATTGAATTACAGGTATTATTATACCGACCAATTTCAATATTACGGAAACAGTTATTTTTATGCAAACCTGGCTAAACTTACCGCCGGTTCGTACCAAAGTCTGGAAAACGGAAAATCGGTTTCAGAGCTTTTTGGTTCAGCATTTAAATATTTACAGGGGTCGATTAATTCATTCGACTTTCATACCACAACCCAAAACGGATTTTGCTTTAGCCGCTATTATTTGAACAAAGACGAAAATGTTGCTTATTTGAATGAAATGATTTTGCAGGTGGGGAAATTCAAAGGTTCAATGCCTTTCGAAATCGATTTTTCGGGAGAATACAACAATGAAATTTTCTCGGAAAAAATTGAAATTGCAGAAAATCAGGCATTGGGAAATGATTCTGTAATCAAAAAAATATGGGCTGGCACTTTTATTAAGTCGATGGAAAAAGATTATTCTTCGAATGATATTGTTGCAGAAATAATTGACGAAAGCTTAAAGAACAGAATCCTGTCATTGTACACTTCTTTCCTTTGTCTGGAAGATACAAGCAAATGGTGCCTTACTTGTTTGCCAGATGAATTCCGAAATGATTGGAAGGATGTTCCTGTGCTGACAGATGCGGAAGATTTTGGCAAACTTGCTGATACAGTTTCTGTATATCCAAACCCATTTAAAGAGTTTTTAAATATCGAAGTTCAACTAACAGAATCAAGCGAAATCCGTGATTTATCGGTTTACGATTTAAAAGGAGCTTTGATTTTCAAATTCGATAAAAACTCAATCAATTCGGGAAGTAAAAAAACAATTTCCTGGAACGGTCAAACACAAAACGGATCTGCTTTAAAACCGGGTATTTACCTGCTAGTTTTCAAAACAGCAAAAACCAGCAAAACGATAAAAATTGTGAAACAGTAGGATTTTAAAGTTGAAGTGAGGGTTTCACCCGAAGTGAAGCCCTCACTCTCAACAATTCCTTAAATAAGAAGTTTTTTATTTATCGCATTTTCATTTTCAAAATTTCAAAACACCCATGATCATTATCAACTATAAATTGTGTAAGATCATTTAAATGCTGTTTCAATAAAAATAAAATTGTTTTTGTTGAAAGATTACCTGTTCTGATCCAAATAATTTTGGGAGGGAACCCATTGAGTAAACATAAATCATTAAAATCAGCATCTTGCGACACAATTGTGTAACCATTTGTTTTCGCAAATTCCCATATTACACGATCAGGTTCATTTAGATATAATAGACAAAAATAGTTGGTAAAAAGCTCTGGGATGCCAGTGTTTTGAACCAAAAGGAGGAAGTTAATTGAAATACGTTTCAATTAACTTTTTTTGTTGTCAAAAAGATGAAGAAAAACGTCATGTTGGGC
>JBGSMW010000095.1:0-74530 GCA_041739985.1 Draconibacterium sp.
ACAACCGCACCAACTTCTTACTCTTTTTCCACCGAAGGAACAAAAACCCTTTATGCATGGACAAAAGATGCTGCCGGAAATGTTTCTGCTAGCAAAAGTGCATCAGTAGTAATTGCTTTGCCCGATGTTACAAAACCTGTTATTATATCTTTCTCTATCCCTGATACTACCGAATTTTTAACGATTCCGATAACTTCATTTGATGCTATTGATGATAAGGAAGTTACTGGCTATATGCTTACCGAAACAGAAACGTGTCCATTAGTTGGTAATAGTTGTTGGACAATTTCAGCTCCAACTACCTACACATTTTCCAGCGAAGACTTTCTTAATGTTCAATCTTCAGCAATGAAAATTAATGAAGTTGGTTTAAAATCCGGGACACAAATCTCCACCAAATATATTATTGAAACTACAAAAACCCTTTATGCATGGACGAAAGATGCAGCTGGTAATATTTCAACAGCAGAAACTGACGATATTTTGATTTTGTTGCCTGATGTTGAGATTCCTTTTATCACTTCTTTTTCCCTTCCAACAACATCCTATTCACTTACTGTTAATTTATCAAATTTTGAAGCTTCTGATAATACCGCTGTTACAGGATATTTACTGACAGAATCTTCTTCAGTTCCCGAAGCTGACGATAAAAGTTGGAATATAAGTGCTCCCACTTCATATACATTTTCATCTGAAGGAACCAAAACGCTTTATGCATGGGCTAAGGATGCTGCCGGAAATGTTTCTTCAAGTAAAAGTTCAACAGTAGTGATTACTTTACCCGACAATGAGAAACCTGTCATACTTGTATTTTCTGTTCCTACAAATTCTACTTTATTAAATATTAATGTTAGCAGTTTTAACGCCACTGACAATATAGCTGTTACAGGATTTATGCTCACCGAAACGTCGTCATCGCCAAACCCCGAAAATGCAGGATGGAAAGCTACAGCTCCCACTTCATATACATTTACTTCTGAAGGAACTAAAACGATTTACGCATGGGTTAAAGATGCTGCAGGTAATATTTCAACAAGCGTTAGTAAACAGGTTATAATTAACTTAAACAAAACTGAATCAACTTTGGGATTTACTGAAGTATTTAGTTTAAATTCAACAGATGCCAGCAGAAGGGCTATGCCGGTTTCTTTCAGTGAAGCTGGTTCTGTAAACAGTATTTCTGTTTATCACAACGGGGGTTCTGGCAGCATGTTCCTGGCTGTTTATTCGGACCTGTCAGGTTCGCCTTCTTCCAGACTGGGAATTACGGCTTCTACTACAGTCAATCCAAATGCCGGATGGCAAACAATTCCTCTTTCAAGTCCTGTAACAGTAAATTCCGGACAGACTGTATGGCTGGCATGGGTATTTCAAACCAATCCCGGTATAAGATGGACAAATGGAACACCCGGAAGGGCTTCCTCATCACAAACTTGGTCTGCGGGTATGCCTGCAAATTTTGGCTCTTCAGGCTTTGCTGATTATATATATTCGATTTATTGCACATATACACCAAGCATTACAACTGATATCACAATACCGACTATTACTTCTTTTATTATTCCTGAATCTTCAACTTCACTTAATGTTGCTGTTAGCAGTTTTACGGCTACCGATAATTCAGCAGTAACAGGTTATAAACTGACCGAATCTGCCACTGCTCCCCTTGCAGGTGATTCCGGCTGGAACGTCACTGCACCAAGTTCGTTTAATTTCACCACTGAAGGGACTAAAACCCTTTATGCATGGGCTAAAGATGCTGCAGGAAATGTATCGACAAAAGTTGGCAGAGAGGTTGTCATTTCTCTTCCCAATGATGATGAAATACCGGTAGAGCAATTTGTTAAGCAATCTATTGAATTGAAAAAAGGCTGGAACATTTTTTCAACATACGTTGAACCTGCAAATGAAAGTATGGATTCAGTTATGGAAATGCTTCAATTGAACAATAATTTGAATATTGTCCAGGATAAGGTCAGCAACACTTATGAAAAATGTCCAGTTACATATAATTGGATAAATAATATAGGTAATTTGAGGCAATCCGAAGGCTATATAATCAAAGTTGAATCTGATTGCGCTTTAGAAGTAACCGGAAAACAAATTCAATTGCCTTTTAATATTGAAATAAAAAGAGGGTGGAATATAATTTCCTTCCCAATTGATGGCTCAATAGATGCTATGAAAGTTGTTCAACCGCTAATAGATGCCGGAGTTCTATATAAAATTCAAGATGAAAGGGGCTATTCTATTGAAAACTGGCGAAGCTTAGGATGGAAAAATGGCATAGGAAATTTCAATGCTGGTGAAGGATATATTTTGCAAGCGAATAAAAGTGGTGTTTTAACTATGAATGATTTATCCTCAAAATCAAGTTTTAATTTTGCCGAAAGATCAGAAACTTCTTATTTCAAGGTGTGTTTTGAAGGTAACGGAATCAATCATATGAATATAAATTTGCTTGAATTAAATGAAGCCGATTTTCAGGTAGGGGATGAAATTGCTGCATATGATGGAGAAGTTTGCGTGGGTGCAATAAAAATAACCGAATTTGATTTAGCCAATAATACAGTCGGCATGACAGTTTCAGCATCAGAACTAAATGAAACCATTGGTTTTAAGGAAGGAAATACAATAGAACTAAAAGTATGGAAAAATGAAAACGGACAGGAAAGCAAGCTTCAGCCTGAAGTTATTGAAGGTGAAATGATATTTAACAAACAAGCCAGTGTGTTTATCTCATTAAAAAGTCAGACAACCAGTGCAACAGATATTTTCGACAATCTTAAAATCGACATGTATCCTAATCCGGCAAGCAATAATGTTACAATTAGGTTTTCATCACTACCATCTGAAGGGACAAAAATAATTCTAATGGATATTTTGGGGAATGAAGTATTTAATAGTTTGGTTCAAAATACCCATGAAACCTTAAATATTCAAGACTTACCAGTTGGTATGTATTTTATTAAAACTGAATTACTGAGCAATTACCGAATTCAAAAGTTGATTAAAAAGTAAATCATCACTGTTTCAAGTAAGTGTGTAAATGAAAAGAGGCTACCTGTTAATCAAGTAGCCTCTTTTTAGATCAAATAGTTATTCAATCAGCCTAAGTACCAATTGTACATTTTTTCAATGCCTTCTTGTATTTCAATCTTATGATGCCATCCCAACGAATGCAGCTTTGAGACATCCGTCAGTTTGCGCATTGTGCCATCAGGCCTGGATGTATTAAATACCAGGTCACCTTTAAATCCAATTTTTCCCTTTATCAGAAATGCAAGATCTTTTATGCTTATTTCCTTACCGGTACCTATGTTGATATGCGTATTTCTTATTTCCTTTTGGTCGAAATCTGCTAAATCTCGAAAATTGACATTCTCAACTATAAAAACGCAGGCATCAGCCAGTTCTTCACTCCAAAGAAACTCCCGCATCGGACTTCCACTTCCCCAGATTTCAACTGAGACATTTGCTTCGTAACCTCTATCCTCTACTTTTCCTTCAAAATTATTTTTCTGAAAATTAATCCCATATTTAGTAAGAATTGCATGAATTTGAGCAATATCAGCAACTCCATCAACACCTTCTACAGGTCTTTTTTCAAAATCCTTTCTGATTGCTTCCCAATTGCTATCCTCCATACATTTTCCCAAATAAATTTTACGCATTAAAGCTGGAAGCACGTGAGATTTTTCTAAATCATAGTTATCATTTGGCCCATAAAGATTAGTGGGCATAACCGAAATAAAATTTGTTCCATATTGAATATTGTAACTCTCGCACATTTTAATGCCCGCTATTTTGGCAATAGCATAAGGTTCATTTGTATATTCCAATGGGCTTGTCAATAAACAATCCTCAGGCATTGGCTGCGGTGCATTACCAGGATAAATACATGTACTACCCAGAAACAATAATTTTTTAACTCCATATTTATATGAACTATGAATTATATTGTTCTGAATCATTAGATTTTCATAAATAAACTGTCCACGATAAGTATTATTTGCTACAATACCTCCTACCTTTGCCGCTGCAAGAAAAACAAATTCAGGTTTTTCAGAATAAAAAAAATCCTCAACTGCTGAACTGTCCAATAAATTAAGTTCACTTATCGTTTTGCCAACAAGATTATTGAACCCTTTATTTTTAAGGTTTTTCCATATAGCTGAACCCACAAGTCCAGTATGACCTGCAATATAGATTTTAGAATTTTTATTCATGGTTATATTTCTTAATTCACCTTATGGTTTTTAAAATTTAAGTAAAAGACATTTTAAAGACTTATGAGTTAAACTATTCAAAATAATTCAACGTTCTATATCCACCATCTCGCAAATATGCGTCTTTTTTCATTAGGTCAATATCCGAACGAATCATGTCAATAACCAAACCTTTCAAGTCATACTTTGGTTCCCATCCGAGTTTTTCCCTTGCTTTTGTAGCATCGCCAATTAACAATTCAACTTCTGTTGGACGAAAATACTGTGGATCAACTGAGACAATTGGATCACCGGTAAATTTTGAAGAAATACTGTTTTGAATACGACTTTTAAATTGTTCTAAATATTGTTCACCAACTTTTGATAAAAAAACCTTTTCATCTATTGCAGTGAGATACCCCTTTTCGTTGGAATCTTCTCCAACAAAAGTAATCTCCAATCCTAATTCTTCTCCTGCCATAATAATAAAATCCCTTATTGAGGTGGTAATACCGGTCGCAATAACATAGTCATCAGGAATTTCTTGCTGAAGAACCAAATGCATTGCTCTGATATAATCTTTTGCGTGACCCCAATCCCTACGTGAAGATAAATTTCCAAGAAAAAGTGTTTGCTGCATCCCTAAAACAATTCTAGCTAATGCTCGTGTAATTTTTCGGGTAACGAATGTTTCACCTCTTATAGGTGATTCATGGTTAAACAAAATGCCGTTCGATGCGTGCATTTTATATGCTTCGCGATAGTTCACTGTTATCCAATAAGCATATAGTTTTGCAACACCATACGGAGAACGTGGATAAAAAGGAGTATTTTCAGTTTGTGGTACCTGCTGAACAAGTCCATATAACTCAGAAGTAGAAGCCTGATAAATACGGGTTTTATTGATTAATCCCAGCAAACGGATAGCTTCTAAAATACGCAGGGTTCCAATTCCATCTGCGTTTGCCGTATATTCAGGTGTATCGAAACTTACTTTTACATGGCTCATAGCCGCAAGGTTATAAATTTCGTCAGGTTGTGCTTCCTGTATAATCCTGGTGAGATTCATACTATCCGTCATATCACCATAGTGTAAAATCAGGTTCCGATTGTCCACATGAGGATCCTGATATATATGATCTATCCTTTCTGTGTTAAACATCGAAGCTCTTCGTTTAATGCCGTGTACGATATAATCCTTTTTAATCAGGTATTCAGCCAAATAGGCTCCATCCTGTCCCGTAATTCCAGTAATAAGTGCTATTTTTTTTGTCATTTCAATATTTTTATTTCAAGCGTCAATTATTTTAAAATAGATTTATTCCTTCTCCTTTTGCGTTATCATTTCATAAATTGTCTCCCAATCAGGAATACCTAATATATTTCGATCATCAATATACATATCAGCATATATTTTCCTGCTATAAGTATTATCAAATTCTTCGCCATCAAAATCATTGTTCACTGCATGAAAAAACAGACCCCTTTTTTCGCAAAACTTTACTGCTTCTTCAAGTTCTTTTCCTGAGCGGTAAGTCCAAAGTATAAGTTTGTGTCCCTTTTGTTGAATAAGCTTTAATGTCTTAATGGCATATGGTATCTCCTTCCCTATTGCAGGGAATTTGTGCTTTACAATAGTCCCATCGAAATCAACAGCAATAATCATATATTTTGTTTGATATAATAATCTGCATTAAAACAATTCCATTTTTTCAAAAAATCATTACGATTCTTTAACTGTTTTATTAACAATAAAAAACTGCGATTGTTAAATAATCAGACAATATTTTGGTTTTTAAAAAATCCAAATATTTTCTGATTGAAATTTGAAAAGATAAATTAATTTGTACCAATACTTTAATTTAGAGGTAAATTTTCATATTTGACAAGTTGGTTAAAACAACTGAAATTTACTATTTAAGGTGCAGTTCCTGTTCGTTAACTTCTTTATTAATCGAATCTATTTCCCTTTCTTTTGTTGAGTGTGTATTTAATATAGGCTCAGTGAAATTGAGTTTATTCACCGATTTTACAATTTTTGCATTACCATAATATGAATTCATTGATATAAATTCAGGTACTATGTACATCATTTTTTCAACAAGTTTATTCCGTGTCAAGCTATCCATGCCTGTGAGTAAGTCGATAATTTTATCATTCATATCTTCAAAATCATGCTTTCGATCCTTCCCAATCATAATTTTTTCGTTGAGGGTATTTTTTAATACCTCTTCTTTATTGTCAAGGAGCTCCTCATAAAGTTTCTCACCTGGCCTAAGTCCTGTTATCTTTATTTCAATATCCTGATTCGGGACAAATCCCGACAGTGAAATCATTTTAGCTGCGAGGTCATATATTTTAACCGGTTCTCCCATGTCAAAAACAAATATTTCTCCTCCTTTTCCCATAAATCCTGCCTCAAGAACCAACTGACAAGCTTCTGGAATAGTCATAAAATAACGGGTAATATCTTTATGAGTGATAGTTACCGGACCACCTTTCTCGATTTGTTTTTTAAATAATGGTACAACCGAACCATTTGAACCTAAAACATTTCCAAACCGTGTTATAATAAACTGTGTAGAAAATTTACCTGATTGAGCAAGTGACTGAATGTACATTTCACTAATCCGTTTTGTTGTACCCATAACATTTGTTGGATTAACTGCTTTATCAGATGAAATAAAAACAAATTTCTCCACTCCAAATTCAATGGATAAATCGGCCATTATTTTATTTCCACCAACATTTACACGCAGTGCTTCACTTGGGAACTCTTCCATAAGAGGTACATGCTTATAAGCTGCTGCATTAAACACAATCGTAGGTGAATATTCTGCGAAAATTTTTCTCAATTTTGATTTGTTGGTTACATCGCCTACAATTACCTCAAAATTAGTATTCTCGTTGTTTGCAAGAATTTCCTGCTGTAAATCGTATAGATCAGATTCTGCTTTATCAAGCAAAATTATTTTTTTAACTTTAAAATTAATCAATTGCCGCACAATTTCAGAACCTATAGAACCAGCTGCTCCTGTAACAAATACCACAGATTCCTTTAACCCATGTTCAATTCTTTTTCTATCCAATTGAATTGAGTTCCTTCCCAGCAAGTCTTCTATTTTAATTGGTCTAATGGTCTTTGCCTGAAGTTCTCCTTTTATCCAGTTTTTAACTGGCGGTACTTCTTTTAATACAAGATGCAACTCCAAACATTTGTCTGTTATCTCTCTTTTTCTTTTACGCGATATTTCAGAATTATCAATAGCAAAAATAATTTCAGCAACCTTATTTTCCGGTATGATTTTATCAAAGGCGCTATCGACAGAAAAAATTGGCACGCCTAATAAATATTTTTTGTGAAGAGAAGCATTATCATCAATAAACCCGATAATTTTAATGTTCACTGATGTGTCTGAAAGCAGAGCGTTTAAAGTAGCTTGCCCCAAAGTTCCCGCCCCAAAGATCATTAAATTTTTAACATCCTTTTTAGGAACAAACCAATACTGAAAAACCATTTTTGCAAAAAGTCTTGATAAAATTAATAATGTCGATAGCAACATGGCAAATATTACAATAACAGAAATAGGCATGTTCATGAACGAAGAATCATTAATATATCTTGCCGTCAACGAAGTTATGGTTAGCATCGCTCCTCCACATATAGTTGCAAGTATTATGCGTAAGATATCCTGACTGGTACTATGTCGCAGTATTCCAGAATAGGATTTTGATCTCCAAAAACATAAAAACATTACTGGAAAAACAACCATTAAATGCATTGAATTTATAAATTCTTCCATCCCGGAAAGGTCAAAATTCAATCTGAGCAGAATCGCGGTATACCATGAAAAAAATACCATGCCTAAATCAAAGAGCAAAACCAACCATCTTGGCATGTAATTTTTTGAAAAATAGTATGTAAAGTGTTTCATATTTTTGTATTGTTAAATTATTCGAATAAATTTTATATCCAGTTTATATTTTACTTAAACAGATTACTGTATTTTTTTAAAATACTTCATTTTTTTTCAGCGCCTTAAAATTTCAAGTTAACCATATATTTTAATGCAAATTATGGCTTAATCAATTAAAAAACAAATTATTCATCACGCGGTTTGTATTCATGTTACTTTATATTTTTAAAGTTTCAAATTGATTAACAATTATTATACCCAACAACACAAATAACTGAATATTAACATATTATAAACATAAAGATATAAAATAATAGTTCCATAATGGGACATTTATCCCTATCAAGCTAATTGATTTAATTGAAATTTCTAAAATTTTATTATTATAAAATAATTGGACTAATCTATTACACCATATTTCAATATTTTATGAGATTAATGTTGGAGTGAAAACAATTACATTATTGCAAAAAAACCAATATTTGTCTTTATCAATTATCGGGTTAAATTGATTTTAATGTTTTATATCTAACAATCATATAAAATGCACTCAACATAATCAGAATCAAAGCAAAAATTGACAAAGTCATTGCATTATTTTCTAATAGAAAAATAGCTATTATATTGATAATCAACTGGAATAAGCCATAAATACCAGATACCAATATTTGAGGCCACTTTTTTTCATTGCTTAAGTATTGAAAAAGATGAGTACGATGAGCTTTAAAAATATTCTCGCGCCTTAAGAGACGAAAGAATATTGTAAAAACTGAATCTATACCATAAACCACAAAAAAAAGGATGTACTCAATATGGCCGGTTTTTACAATTAACGAAATCATAAACCAAGCAAGTAAAAATGCCATAGTCACACTTCCCACATCACCTGCAAAAGTAATTGCTCTAACCCGAGCATTATAAAAAGAAAAAATCAATGCAGAAAACATTAGTATTATTAACAACTGGTTTGGGACGAAATCCAATGACATGTTAATCCATGCGAATGAACTTAATGTCACTAAGCTGTAGAAGACGGTTATGCCATTAATTCCATCCATAAAATTAAAAGCATTGATCCATCCAATTGTAAAAAGGTAGGCCAAAACAATAATAAACCATGGTAGTCCAAAAACATGTAATTGCCAAAACAATATAGTAACTGCAATAAAATGAGTTAAAATTCTTATTCCTGAAGAAAGCGTTAATATGTCATCCAGAAAACTTATGGTTGCCATAAGTATCACAGCAATTATAATCCAAGGGTTGTTGAAGCCATAAAACAAAAACCAAATAACACCTGCTGCTGCGAATAGAATACCCCCTCCTCTAATTGTCAAATGTGAGTGGGAGCTACGTTCATTTGGTTTATCAATAATATTATAACGATCGGCTAAAATAAAATAGCCCTTTAACATAAATACGAGAATGACAAAAACAACAAAATAAAGCAGCATTTATAAAGCTTTTATTAAAATGAAACCAATGTTTTATTCATGCCTTCTTCTGCCCTAACCGGCATATATTCAATCCCAAGGGCATTTTTCAATTTTTTGTTGGAAACAATGTATGACTCTGTCAGCTTTTCCAATCTTTCACTATTCAAGGGAAAAGGTATTTTGTTTCCTAATTTTGCAAGGTTGTCAATCAATTTTTTATTTACTTTCCAAATTCGAGGTTTCTTATTTTGGGATTTTGCGATTAATTCAATCAGCTTAACTGTAGAAATTACCTCATCATCTGCAACGTTATAAACACCTGGTTTTATTTCTTTTTCTAAAATCTGGTTTACAACAAAGGACAGATTGTCTATTGAAGTAAAGGACCTTTCGTTATCAAAATTACCAAGAGGCCATGGAATACCAGTTTGAACAATTTTAAAAAGTAGGTTTAGGTTGCCTTTATTTCCCGGACCATGAATCATACATGGTCGCAGGATGAATACTTTTTTTCCCTCAGGCAATATTTGATCTAATATGTAATTTTCTGCAGCTAACTTAGATTTACCGTAAGCCGTTTGTGGATTGGGCAATTCATCTTCAGTTAGTTGTTTTCCTGAGATTTTATCAGCAACTGCCTTAACCGAACTAAAAAAGATAAATTTCTTAGCAGTCGATTTTAAATAGAGTTCAAATATTTGCTTTGTCAATCCAAGGTTAATATCAAAATAATCTTTTTCTTTTGTTGTGTTTTTTGTATCATGCGCCTTACCAGCCAAATGAATAATCGCATCCAATTGGATGTTTGATAATTTTCCGAGTTCATTCCAATTAACAAATCTATTATATAAATGATTATCAGGTTCATTTATATCTACTGCAATAATTTCCGAATTGCTTGAATTATGTATAGAAGCGGAAAGATTGGTCCCAACAAAGCCAAAGGCGCCGGTAATTAAAACCTTCATTTTATTTTTAAAAAATCAGTTATAAATCTATTAGAGAGACTGTTTCTTCGATATGTTTTTTTGATGATGCACCAAATACAACAGATTGAATGTTTTGCTGATTAATAAATTTGTAAGCTTCTGTTGCGGGAATAGCACCAGAAGCTAAAGTTGACATTGCCATTAATTGGTACTTTGAAGAATCATTGTTATCTGCCACAGAAATATATGCGTCTAAGTTCGGGGACATCAAATAACCTATTTTGTTGAACGATGTACAAATTACAACTTCTTCGATACCCCACTCCTTTAACTTTCCCAATAAAATTGGCATGTTTTGAGTAATCAATCCCGGTAATGCATTGTATTTCTTTTTAATATAAATACAATATTCATAGAAAATTTCCTTAATTCCATAACCTAGTAAAAGATCTGTTATAATATTCTGTAGAAAAATAACTTTCACATTCAAGCCTTTAAACATTTTCATTTCGACATCTACAAGCATTTGCATCATTTTGACAGCATCTTTTCCAAGAACAGCGGCACTTCCTTTAGAAATCATCCCAAGAATACCCATTGCTGAATTATCCTTAAAAAGTATTTCATTAATTGTTGGCATAATCCCTTTTTCACTAATTAGGTTGGCATATTTATGTGGGTATGGAATTGATGGATACCAAGCAACATCAGAGTATTTGCTTTTATTTGTTAAAAAATAATCACATATATTCTTAGCTCTGTCATTACTATTCAACATAATCGCCCTAATCCCGCTCTCAAAAGCAATCTGATAAACCTTGAAAATGGCAGAATCATCATAAAACTGTTCAGCCAACTGTTGAGCTTTTTCTTGCGACATATGGTTAATCCCAAAAAATTGGTTGTCGCCAAATATAATTTTATCGATAGTTTCCATAATTACAATTTACCATTTAGTTCATAATCTTTAAAAATAGCATCTATGATTTCCAATGTATCTTTGGCATCGCTGAAAGTACAATTGTTTTTCAATTCTCTTCCTTGAATACATTCGATAAAATGATACAGTTGTGCTGTAAATTCGTTTCCCCTTACATAAAATGGCACTGGTTTAAATACATCCGTAATATATATTGTATTCCAGCCTTCTCTAAAACCATGTTCTAAAGATTTCTGTTTCAAAAAAATCTTAATTCCGTGTTGATCGGCTAATATTTTTCCCTGAGAACCAAAAATTTCAATCTTATTAGTAGGTTTTCGAAAACTTTCATCGCTCCAATTAACATTTAATGTACCTGATATTCTATTTTTATAAAGGAAAGTAGCATTAACCGCATCTTCTACATTTTTTGAATAAATGGAACTTAAACTCGAACCCGTTACTTTATCGGGCTTACCAATCAAAAAATTAACAAGATCTATCGCATGAGATGCTACTTCATAAACCGCCCCTCCACCACTTTCCCTCGAATCTCTCCATGTTTTTCCTTCTTCGGGTTTCGTTATAGTCCTGCTATACATTTCAGATTTAAAACGTATTACATTTCCTATCAATCCATTTTCTAAAAATTGTTTTACAGTTCTAAAAATATCGTTAAATCGGTTAACATAACCAACTTGATTAATAAGCTTCTTTTCTGAAAAGATATGTGAAAGCTCTTTGGCTCTATTCATATCTGTGGTAAATGGCTTTTCACAAAAAACATGGATCCCTTTTTCGGCTGCCTTTAATGCAATTTGATAATGTAACGCAGGTGGAGTACAAATTATAACTGAATCCAAATTTTCTTGTTCAAAAAGATCATTATAATCTTGATAAGTTTTTATATCATCTAAATATTTTTTAATCAGATTTACAACTAATGAGGAAGTTTCAACAATCGCTTTTATTTCTACACTAGGGTGACTATTTATAATGGAGTAATGTGTTATTCCCATTCTTCCAACCCCGATTATTGCAAGATTAATTTTAGAATTTGCCATATTTATATTTTTTTATTCCGATAATTGCTAAAAATAAATGTATAAAAAACACACCTATATTTGGATATCGCTTTAATATTTCCGGACGATCAATTGTTCTTTTCAACCAAGCTAATCTGAGTTTCCACCAAAGAGGATGAATTTCTTTTTGATTACCGGCATACCAGTCGAAGACTGCACCAACACAACAAATTAATTTAGTATTTAGTATATTCATATTCTGATATGCCCATTTCTCCTGTTTGGGACAAGTCATTCCTACAAATAATACGTCAGGGTTAAAGTCATTAATCATTTCAATCATTTTCTTATTATCATCATCCGAAAACTCAGCTTTATAGGGTGGAGAATAAACACCAACAGATAAATTAGGAAATTCAACTTTTGCTCTGGCCTTTATTTTATCGAGAGTATTTTGTGCTGCTCCTAAAAAAAAAACTTTCCCATTTTGATTGTTAATTCTATTCATGAAGTGGAAAAAAACATCCGGCCCTTGATTTTTCTTTATATTCTTACCTTGAAGTAAGATTGAGGATAATGCAAAATAAACACCATCTAAAACTAAGTAATCACTATTTTTCAATGACTCTCTAAATAATTTATCTTTTGTTGTAATTCCATAAGAATTTGGACTGATCGTATTCAACAATTTAGCTTTTGAATTATCTAATTCAATCTCACTTAGATTAGCAGACAAAACAGAAAATCCCATTGAAGAAATTGTTAGAGGAAGTATTTTCATTGTGAATTTTAATTATTATTCCAAAATTAGATCTATTTTATCCTTCAGTGTGGAGTACATAAAATTTTGTTTATCGAACACAAGAAGTTTAACTTTCAAAATTTTCTTTTTAAACTTTTTGTTCTTTATACTCTCCATACCCTTTTTTCCAATATTTTTTCCCATAACCATATCCACGGTCTTGAGTTTCATTTATTACAATTGCTGTATTCTTAATTTTATATAAATCCACAATTTTCCCGATTTGCTTAATTTGATCCTTGTGACTATGGTTTATTCTCAAAACAAACAGATTAACATCAGAAAAATTGCTCACCAGAACGGAATCCGGGATTAACAGTATTGGTGCATTATCGATAATAATAAAATCGAATAATTTTCTGGCTTTTTCGACCAAATCTTCAAATTTTGAGTTATCAAGTAGTTCCGATGGATTATTTGGTATTGGCCCGGCTTGTATAATATGTAAATTAGGAATAAAGGTAGCTGCAATAATTTCCTCAAAACTTTTTTCGTTTAGGAAATAGTTACTAAGTCCAAATGTTTCTTTAATATCAAAATATTTATGAAGTGTTGGTTTATGAAGATCGGCTCCTATAAGCAAAACTTTTTTATTGGTTTTTGCAATAATTGCTGAAAAATTAGAAGAAATAAAGGATTTTCCTTCACCGGGAATTAATGAATTTAAAGAAATCACTTTTGATCCTGGCTGTTCTATTAAAGTTTTTAATTCGGATTTTAATCCTCTGAAGGACTCAGCAATTCCGGATCTGGGATGATTCACCACAGGCAACAATTCCTTATATTTGTGGCGAATAATACCCTCAAATACAGGCAATTTACTATTTCTTTCAATTTCCTCTCTTGATTCAATTTTGTTATTAAAGAAATTAAATAATGTTATAAAAATAAAAGGGATCATAAATCCACCAACCATTCCTCCAAAAGCGTTTATAATTAGGTTTGGCCCTAAGTAGGAAGAAGTTTCCGGAAAAGCTGCATCAATAACCTCTACTTCCGGAACTATTGAGGCTTTGGTAATGTCAGCTTCCGCCTTTTTCTGCATTAAAAAAGTGTACAACTCATTATTTAAATCGAATTCCCTCTTGATACCGATCAGTTGCTTTTCTGTTTCTGGTAATTTTTTTAATCTGCTTTCAATTTCAGTATAACGGGACTCAATACTTTCCATTGTTGATTCTGTTAAATTCAATTGATTTTTCAAGGTTTCATCAAGTGCATCACGAGTCAGTTTTATTTCATTTTCAATAAGAATCATGCTAGGATTATTACTTTGTACACTATAGGCTAAAACTTCGCGCCTTCTATATGAATCCATTAGTTTTGCAAGCATTGAATTTAAATTCTCATCAGTTATTCCTTTTACTGATGGATTGACCATTTGTTTTAATTTCTTGGCATCGTCAAGATATTGCTGTAATTCTTTATAATATTTGATTTGTAATTCAGTTAAGTACTTTTCATTATCAATTTCTTCCAATCTTGCAGAAACTTGCTGAGCTTCCTGACCCAAATCCATAACCTGGTTGTTTTTACGATAACTGCTAAAATTATTTTGAGCTGTTGATAATGAACCTTTAATTTTTTCAAGTTGAGAATCAATAAATTCCATCGAATTGTCGGAATTTCTATTTTTATCATTAATTCCATAATTGATAAAAACATTGTTTAACTCATTTATAAAATCTGCATCTTTCTGTACATTTTCACCTTCAATTTTTATTGAAATGATGTCGGAATTTAAACTTTCCCTTGAGATTACAGTTTTATTCAGATAGGTATTAGTTAATGATTGGAAATCATTGAATTTCAGATAATAAATCCCTTCAACCTTTTCAACTCCTTTATTTATTGTGAAATTAAAAAAATCATTAACTAAGGGCTCACCAAATTTAATGGTCTTCTCTAAATTAATAATCTGAGGATATCCATTTTGATTGGTTTCTCCTTCTGCTTTTAATTTATATTCTAAGTCATTCAATACTGTTATTTCAATAAATACATTTTTGGCATTTATTGAGTTTACTGGAGTATTTAATATTAAAGGACTACTTTTATATAAATCTTTCTTATACAAAAGTTCTTTCTTATACCATGAAGTTTCCCAATTCAGGTTCTTAATTGCTTCATGAAATAAGGTGTAAGAATGTAATTTACCAATCTGATTTTCAATATTTACATTTTCAACTTTTAACTCACGATTATCAAAAGAAAGCAAATTAGTTAATGATTTGTCCTCAACCTTTATAAGTACCCTGCTTTCAATCTCATAAATGGAAGGTGAATTAATAAATAATAAATAACCCAAAACAACTCCTAAAGTGCTAAAGGCTATAAACCATGGCCATTTATTCAAATACTTTATAAAGAAATTTTTTGTTTCTTTTTTCTCTTGTGAATCTATTAGATTTATGATTTCTTCAATTTTATCCATATTAGTTGTTTATTTTACGTTTAAAATTAGCGTTGCCGTGAGCAACAGAGTTGATATGGTTCCTAGAAATTTACTGTAAGTATCGCTATTTACATTTCTTCTTTTCAAATTACTTGGTGGGATGTAAACCAAATCATTTGGTTGCAAGTAAAATACATCAGATAAATAAACACTGTTATTTGTAAAATCTATTTTGTATGTAATAATCTCATTCTGTATATGCCTTTTAACCAATACATTTTTTAAATCTGCATATTCTGTAATTCCATTTGCCAGGCTTACCGCATCAATAATATTTAATTTCCCCTCATAATTATAATATATACCTGGTGACTTAATTTCTCCGGATAGATTAACTATAAAATTTAAGTATTTAACTTGTACCGCCGGTTCTTTAAGAAATTCTTCAGCCCTGGTTTTCACTCGTGTCTGTGCTTCATTCAAATTCAAACCCACAAGATTTATTTTACCCAAAATTGGCAGTGTAATGGTTGAATCTGCAGCCACAACATAGCCATTTAAATATCTACTTGTTGATGAACCATACATTTGGTCGGTTCCGGATCCATATCCATCACCAGTTTTACTTGGATTAAAGATTTTATTTACTTCGGGGTCCACAGTTAAAATACTTATGTATAAATTATCAAAAGGTTTAATTTTATATTCAACAGGTTGAGCAGGAATATAAACCTGTTTTAATTCTTTACCCGATTCCTGAAACATAAGAATTTCTTTGGTACTTGTACATGATGTTTGGATAAGAATGACGATTAATAAGATGTAAAATTGATACGATTTTTTCATATTGTAAGAAATTTAATTTTAAACTTGTCCTGATTAAAGCTTTTTCTACCCCTTTGATTATGGATATTTACTAAACCGATTTTAATTTTTAAAGTGAGAATATTTATTCATATTTCATTATCCATTTTATAAACATTCCGCAGCATTAAAATAACTGATTAATTCCATTTGCTAATGCTGGTATTATTTTATTAGATTTAAAAACAATATATCAATTTATGGTTACTAAATAAAATTTTTTACCCAAGTTATATTTGATAGCCCTTAAATTTTAGAATAAATGTATTTTTTTATGAGACTGAAATCGATTGACTGATATTTTATTTTCAAATCAGGATTAATAAAGATTTTACTAAATCCTTTCTCTCGAATATCATGACAAAATGAAAAATGCTCACATCGGACTTCAACTCTATTATCTTCGTTTATAATAGTTCTATATCGAAGATTTTTGATTGCATTATATCTATAAATTGATAATCCACCATATGCTGAATAGACTGGAATTAATGGTTGTCCATTTTTCAAGAAATTCCATCTATTTGAATTACTAATTATAGACTCTTCCGTTTGTGGAGTATTCTCTTTACCTAACTCAACTAATGCAAAAGTATCATGATACCTTCTTTTAAATTTTGGCGACATTGATACTCCATTAGCACAAACAACATCCCATTGTTCAGCAATTTCAAAAGACTGAAGAACTCCTTTTAAATAAATTTTGGAAACATCTAAATCAACTACAATAACAAAATCAGGATTAAAATTAATTTCTTCAAGTTTTTTGAGGTAATGGTTTCTATATTCTACCATTTTAGAAATTCTGGAATGTGAATAATACTTATTCGCTCCATTAGTCGTAAAATCAGGTATCGTTTTTGTTGCGAAGTTATTGCATTCTATTATGATGTTAGGAGATCTTTCACTCCATTCTTTTAATATTTGTTTTGTATTGTCCTTGCTATCATTTTCAAAAATGATAACAACGCTTGATTTGAAGTTTGCCCTTAACTTTTCTATTGTTGGTATATTGCGTTGTATTTTATTCCCACAATCTCTAACAATTGAGCATATTGCTACATTAGAAAGACTCGCTATCGTGTTTTGGTTAATTATTTTTGTATCCATTTTATTCATGCCATTTTTCTCAGAGGTGTTTATAATAAACGATTTATTTAGGGTATTCGATCATTCATAGTTACTTTTATTGGTAACTTTTTCATATAAAATTGGAGCTTGTATTACTGCCTGTTATTTATTTATACTTTATTATTAAAAACTCATGAAAGAAATTCATAATTCATACCTTTCCCTCAACCAAATTAATCTAACAATTAGGTAATCAATAATTTATAAAAAACTACTAAAATCCACTAATATTAAACTTTTTAAGCAACGTTTAAATCCAATATATCTGCAATCTATTGAATTAAATTGACCTATAATGTAAAACTAACGATTCTAAAACACTAAAAAATAGTCTAATTCTTTAAGCGTTTCAATTTTCAAAGACAATTTCCAAAAAATCCTTTTTTAAAGTTTTTATTTTAAACCGATCCATTCTTTGCTCAGGTAATAGGTTTCTGTTAATTTGTAATGCCTGTACCATTTTTTCCGAAAACTCTTTTGGATCGCGACTTTCAACAACATAACCATTAATACCATTTATTATAATTTCTTTCGAACTGCTGAAATTTGTCACCACTGATGGAACTCCAACACAAGATGCTTCGAGTAAAGTTGTTGACCAACCTTCTTTAAATGATCCCATAACAAATATATCAGCCAAATTTAAATACTTTGCAATGTCTGTATTCATTAAAAATCCTACAAGTTTGATTTTTCCATCTAAACCATTTGATTGTATATATTGGGTTATTTTATACTGATCTTCACCATCACCAATAAAATAGAATATCGCATTTGGAAACTTAACCAAAAACAGTTTAAATGCGTCAATCATGAGTTCCCAACCTTTGTAATATCCCAATCTACCACATGTAACCACAACAAGTTTATCCTCAGGTATATTTAATATTTTACGATAATTAATTTTTGTATTTTTCACAAATACACTTTCATCTATCCTGGTAGGAAACTGAATAATGGTTCTATTTTTCAATCCCTTCCCGCGTAATTTAAGTTCGCTAATTGCATTACTATCTGCTGCTGCAAGTATCCATTTTGAAGCTGTAACAACAGAAAGAAAAATTCTGTCATATATTTTAGCAAACACCTTGGCATAAAAATATCTTGAAATTTTCAATGGATTCTCAGTCCCGGCAAATATAAAGCATACTTCTTTATCGCTTAATCCCTTTCTCAATGCCAATAATACTTCAGGGGCTTGAATTACAATTATTTTTCCACATCCATTTAAGATTTTCCTGCGATATCTGTATAAATTTTTATAAGCCTGTAACCGCATTGGAATTAATGGTTTGTTTTTTTCCCTTTTACCACTCATAAATGGGAAAAACTTGTATTTCCTACCGTTGATTTCTTTTTCAGTCCAGCTTCCAATTTCATCCTTTTCAGTTGAAATACCAACGAGAATTAATTCTCCGTCGAAAGATTGGAGTAAGTTCTTAACAAATGCAAGTTGCCCACCGGTTGGATAATCAACAAAATTACATGGTTCAATAATTGTTATCTTTTCCATTTCTTTAATTTTCCATCAAAACAGATTCATAAGCTCTAACAATTTCATCTGTCGAAAATCTGTTTGCTGAATTTATTATTTTTTGTTTATTAAAATGAATTTCGCCATTCGCCATTGCCAAAATTGCATTTGTAAATTCAACCAAATTCAAATGTGGAACTAAAACTCCGTTAATTCCAGGTACAATTATATCTTCAGGTCCACTAGGGCAATTAAATGCAATAACCGGCGTTCCAGCAGCAATAGATTCAACCAACACATTTGGAAATCCCTCATAGAAAGAAGTTAATACAGTAGCCTTTGCCCTTTTAAAGTACCATAATGTATTTTCCTGATAACCTTCAAACGTAACTACCGTACTTAAACCAAGATCATTAACCTTCTTTATTAGCATTTCCTTCTCCGTACCTTCACCCACCAATGTCAGGTGAATATTTGAATTTTTCTCGTATGCCTGTTTAAAAGCTTTTAACAGATTGATCAATCCTTTTTGCGGGCTCAATCTTCCTACATATAAAAAATTATTATCGATATTTACGTTATCATCAATACTGTATCCATTAACCAAAAAATTTGTTGCCGGATTAAAAATAGTTGTAATTTTTTTGTCTTCAATGTTAAATGATCGTATCAGATCTTCACGCATTCCGTTTGACTGTGCGATAATTTTATTGGAGTAGGGTAAAACATATTTAATTATTTTTACGGCAAAATAATTTCTCCCTAATCGTTTTGAGTCGTTAAACGCATGAGAAAGTGTATTAATACTTCGTGCGATGATTTTGGTCTTCAAAAAAAACATCTTTTTTAAAACAATTGCCAGAATTGCAAGTTCAATATGAAATACCAAAATTCTTTCCGGTTTTCGTTGAATAAGAAGTTTTAATAATTGTAATCCACAGTTTCTAACATGTTTTTTGTTTAAACTGTAAACAGTAATCCGATTATCTAATTTTTGACTTAAAGCAGTTTTTTTATCATCAACAATCCAAAGTTCTATTTCGTATTTTAATTTTACAAACTCATTGCACAACGTAACACAAACTTTTTCAGCACCTCCATGATCCAGATTAAAGACTAACATGGTAATCTTTTTACACATTACCTGTTTTTAAAGATTTCACAAAATTCTCAATCATATAAACTTGTGGTTTAATCTCTTCCTCATGCCAGTTCAAGTTACGATCCCAATTACCCGGACATTCATCAGCAGAATTATGACCCATACAAAAACAATAACTAATTTCAACAACAACCGGATTACCATTATCGTAAATAAAGTCAAATGCCATTGATTGTGATTGCAATTTCTCAGCAATCATAAAGGCAGTTTCAACCATTTTCATATCTGTTAATTGTGGATCGAATGAATAATTACCACTACCCGATGCACGAAAATCTTCTTTTCTTGTAAAACGTCTATAACCATAACATCTATCTCCAACAACAATCAAGCGTGTATCAAAAGTATTTAATGGTATAAAATCCTGAAAATAAACATACCCCTTTTCTCTGTGAGAAAATTGTTCAACCTCATTTGGAATAAATATTCGGGCTATTCCGCCAAACAATCTTATTAACGATTCAAAATCTTTATTCCGATTAAGTTTATAAATTCTCTCTTTCAATCGACCTACTGAACTTGTATGTGGAAATCCCGACCCAAATGCTTTATTAATGTGCCTTTTTGCTGCTTGTTTGTTTTTTATAAGTCTTACATTGCTTGAGCTGGCCCCTGTTCTTAATTTAAACACCTTTGGGAAAGAGGTTTTTTCTACCCATTTAAGAGCATCCTGTTTCGAATAAAAAACATATGATTGAACAAGCGGAGCGTCAACTGATTCTAATAGATACTTTTGGCCCAATTTATCTTCGTAATGCCAACCTGTATTTAGGTCAGGAAATACTTTTATACCCATTTTTTCGATGGCCACAGTTAATTGCTTAACAAATAAAGCTGCCTTATAATCGTTTAAGTCCCAATGCCACATTAAACCATTGCAGTCTTTTAGTTGAGAAAGTATATCTGAATCATAACAATTTACAATTTTGAAGGAAATGTTATTTTTTTCACAATATGGTATCCATCGATCACTGAAGCTTCCGGGTTTGTGATGAATTGCTAATTTCATTTTTTTTGATTTAATGGGTTTATTTTTTACAGATTAACAATAAAATCTTCTATCATAGATTTTTGAGGACAAATTTCTCCATCGTGCCATTCTATATTTGCGTCCCAATAGCCAGGAAAATTTTCTGTTACAAATGTATAACTTATTTCAATTACTTTAAATGTCCCGTCTTGTTGTATAAAATCGAAGGCAGCCGATTGGGTCTTTAGTTTTCGTGAAATATCAAAAGCAATTTTTACACAATCTGTATTGATCAATTCATGATTATAATCTTTTAATCCGCTACCTGATGCTCTAAAATCGCCTTTCCTGCAATAACGTATCATCCCAAAACATTTGTCACCAACAACTACAAGACGTGTGTCAAAATCATTATTACTCAAAAAATCCTGAAAATATATGTATCCTTTTTCTGAAGAAGAATATTTTTCAACATTTGTTGGAATAAAAAAACGTGCTAATCCACCTATAAGTAATATAAGGCCTCTCAAGTCTCTATCTCGGTTTAGTATATACAGCCTCTCTTTAAATCTACCAAACGGGCTAATACTAGGAAACCCTTTGCCAAAAGCCTTGTTTATTAATCTTTTTGCTTTGCTTTTGTTTTTAACAAGTTGTACATTCGAAGAACCTGCTCCATTCCTAAGTTTAAATACCTTTGGAAAAGTAGTTTTATCCAACCATTTTAAAGCATCTATTTTAGAATAAAAAACATACGTCTTTACCATAGGAGCATCAATGGATTCCATTAGATATTTTTGACCAACTTTATCCTCGTAATGCCAACTCGTCTTTAAATCAGGAAATATTTTTTTCCCTATCTTTTCTATAGAATATGTTAATTGTCTGACAAAAAGTGCAGCTTTATAATCATTCAAATCCCAATGCCACATTAATCCGTCACAATCCTCTAACTGCGAAATAATATCTGAATCATAACAATTTACTATTTTGTAGGAAATGTTATTTTCTTCGCAAAAAGATATCCATATTTCACTAAAGCTTCCAATTCTACTGTGAATAGCTATTTTCATTAATTCAATCTTTACTAATCTAATATTTGATTTATCAAATATGCTTTAAGGTTAATTCCTGTATCCAACATCTAAAATCAAGTGTAAAATTTCATTTTCAACTTTTTTTAATAGTTACCAAACATATATCATTTAACATTCAAATTAAATGAACAGCTTTATTTAATAATATTTAGGCAAAGTTTAGTATAAGTAAATACACGATTAAGTATATGAAAGATCGCATATCAATTAAATTGATTTTTTCTTTTCTTGTGAAAAATAATAAATTTAAACTATAACTTAATTTATTAGCCCTATAACGTTTTGAAGGTACAGTTGTTTAAACTTTAACGAATAAAAATGAAATAAAGGAACATTATTATATAACTAAAATCTTAACTGCTTGTTTTCCTGTTTTGAAGTAAAAAGTCGTAAAGTTTCTTTGTTTGAATATCTTTATTGAAATTTTCAAATGCCACATTTCTACCATTACGCCCAATTTCAGAGGCATTTTCATCTGTTAAAGCTCTTTTTAAGGCATCAGCAAATGAATCAACTGAATCGGGTTCAGCCATAAATGCTGATTCGTTGTCAATTAAATAATTATCAATTTCTCCAACTTTAGTTACACAAACTGGCTTTCCGGTTGCTAAATACTCTCCTAATTTAGTAGGAAACCCACCTTCCGCCTGTTTCGATTGTGGCCGGGCCAATGCCAAAACATCAGCATTTGATAAAAAATCAGGCATTTCTTCTTTTGTTAGTGCTCCTACATACCTGATTCTATTATGCGCATTGTTTTTTAAAATATATTCCTTTTGCATCAAATAATCATCCTTTGGCACCTCATGTCCAGCAAGATACAGGCTCATATCTGGAAAAATGTTCATTATTTTTATAAAGGACTTTATTAGAATAATTACACCATCTTTTTTATTGCTCATTGTACCACAATACCCAATGTAGTGTTTGTCGGGTTTATCTAAAACATTCTGTTTAAAACGCGAAAAATCTACTGTCATTGGAACATGTATTATCTTTGTGTTTACCCCTACATACTTTTTATAGTAATTTATTAACGTGATTGTCATGATTGAAAAAACATCTAATACTGGTAAAAATTCATTAAGATATTTTTCCTGAATATTTTTCTTATTGGCATAAACACTGACAAAACTATATTCACTTTGTTCATGAAAGAACCTTATGTTTCTTTCAGATTTCTTTAAACTCAATCCAATTTTGATAATATTTTCGCCACTATGTAGCCAAATATAGTCATATCTTTTTTTCTTCAGTATTTGCTTAATCTTCTTTATGTTAATCAAATAATTAGTATAAATAAACCTATTTAATATTTTTTGGATATAGATATTTGACAGATAATAGGGTGATAAATAAAAGTAGTTGATACCATCAATATTACCTGAATTTTTGAATGTTTCTTTTTCTCTTTTGCCTGAAAAACCACGCAGAAAAATCAAATCAATTTTACATCCATTTTCAACCAATCCTTTTGCCAATGACAAAAACCTGTTATTTGAGGCACTGGAGGTTAAAAATACATTGCTTTCGCGCACAACCAATATTTTCATTTTTTCTTTTGTTATTTTTTAGGAATTTTGTTTTTCCATTGTCAAAAGTTTTACACAATCAACAGAGAATGTTTCTCAATGATATCGTTTAATTCTCATTTAACATGTAAATATTTTCTTTCATTGGCATCAATATTAAACCAAAATATTATATCATCATCTACATGTTTCATTAATGGAACCGCATTATTTACTAAAATTGAATTTGCATTGATTATGAATGATAATCCTTTAATTGGGTGCTTGTTATTATTTATTATTTCTATACTATTATCCGGAAGGAATTCAATCGAAACATTTTCTAAGGCAATCCAGTAATCAAGTAATTCCTTAACCGTTGTAATAAATAATTCACCGGTATCTCTCTTTTTAGCCATTTCACTCAATATTTGGTTGAAGAAAGGATCAATTACCAATTTTCCATTCTGATTATTTAATACATTTTTATTGAATGACGAAGTGCGCACATAATACTGATGTTCAATAAAAACACCTTGGTCTTTTATAAGCTTATCAAGTTGCTGACTTTCTATAATTACTGATTGCGGGGAAAGATTTTTATATTGCTTTACATAATTTGTTGGCCAAAAGTAGAATTGTTTTGTTATAGCTGGGTGTTTCCAGTAAAGTGGTGTTGGATAAGCATTTCCCAAATGAGTCATATGAGAATTTAACTCTTCCTTGTATGAATTTCTTGCAAATAGTTCTTTTGTGGCTTGAAATATATTTAAACTTCGTAATTCTTCCGGCGAGAAATAACGTTGCCAAATAGTTACATATGCTTTGTAAAAATTCATCTTTTTCAATTCGTCCCTTACAAAAACTTTATCATTCTCTTGAAGTTTTTCCACTGCAGGACTCCAAAAATACTGTGTAGCATATTTTTCCCAAAGGTCAGCTGCATAATACTGGGATGTGCTGTCGAGACCATCGGCTACCAATGCTTCTCTATTAATACTCCCATTATAAAATCCATGGTCAATCCAGGTTTTTGTGTTAAATCGTTCTTTCATATACCTAATTGATTCCTCCAACCTTAAACGGTTTGAAGTCAGATTTTCAGGCGTATGTAAGCAAAGATCATATATTCCGGTTGAATAAATCTGATCTAAAAAATCATTTAAAGTTGAATCCTGATAATTACCTGTTGCAGTGGATCCAGTTATGCTATCATCTCCCCAATAAAAAATACTTTTCGTAACGGGGATTTTGTGCCCTACAAAACCACCTTTCGAATCTTTCATTTTTAAAATATCTTCAGCACCAAAATATGCAGCCCTCTGTGTCCTGATATTCCCATTATCAGCATGTTCGGTAAAAATGTACCCTGCCAAATAACCTTTCGGCACAAGCATAAATCGGGGTGTAATTTTTTGAAAGTTCCCAAAGTACATTGAAAAATTACTATTTTTTTCAGTTCCCTTCTTATAAAGTGCTTTAGAAAGGTCAATCCATTTACCTCCAACGTCATTCCACTTGTCAGTGCTATCTTTATCATATGGAAAATTAATATGTGGGTGATCTCGAAAAAATTCAAGATTTAAAAACAGAAGTTTTTTATCTGTATCTAATTGTAATGATGAAATTGATGGAGTGTGGTAAACCATTGCTGACCTATCGCTACCACCAAAACTAACACCTTCATTTTGTAACCAATATTCATGTTCCAAATTCATTTTATCAATTTTCCTGTTTTTTTGATAAACTTCAGCAACTGGGACTTCAAATTTTGCTATAAGTGCTTCACGACTAATTACAATATCACTTCCATAAACTGTTTTAATATTGAAATCAATTTTAGATGATGAATTAGATATCTGAATTGAAAAAAATACAAAGTTCATTGTATTTTTTCCCTGAATTAGAATTGTTGTATCATTGGCGTATTGTATTTTAACTTCGTCCAAACCAATATGGGGTACTCCATCTTCAGGTACAAAGCAATAAATTAAATTGGACATTATAACTTCATTTTTAATTGTACTAACTGAAATTCCTCCTTTGTCGTCAACTTCTAATTTAAATCTGTTACTTTTCAGTTCGAAGGACTGCTGACCTGTTTTAGCAGCAACAAATATTGAATCAGATAAAAAAGGTAAATAGCTTTCAGTTCTATCTCTGGCAGAAATAAATCCTGAAATTATAAATATGAATGAGAAACTAACAATGAGTATAAACCCAATCGCAATCCAAACTTTTGATTTAATTTTATTATTATAAACTATTTTTTCCATATTCTTAAGTTTTTTAATCACAAAACCTAATTTATCTATATAGATAAAAAATCCGAAAGAGTTTTTGCTTGTATATTTTTATTAAAACAATTTAAAGCAACGCTTCTTCCTGCAAGCCCGATTTCTTTTGAATTTGGTGATTTTAATGCCGTGATTAGTAAATCTTTAAATTCGTCAACTGAATCAGGTTCGGCAATAAAAGCAGAAATATTATTTATCAAATAATTATCAATTTCACCTACCCGTGTTATACAAACCGGCCTTCCTGTTGCTAAGTATTCGCCAAGTTTTGTTGGAAATCCACCTTCCGCCTGTTTTGACTGAGGCCTTGCCATAGCCAGTAAATGTGCATTTGATAAGAATCCCGGCATTTCCTCCTTTGGAATATTCCCTAGAAAAAATATCCTATCCTGAGCTTTATTTTTAATGACTATATGATTTAGATTAATGTAATCAAGCTTTGGAATAAGCGGGCCAGCGATGTAAAGGTTAAGTTCCGGAAAGTCATACATGATTTTAATAAAGGAGTTGATTAATATATCTACACCATCTTTTTTTATATTCATTGTACCGCAATATCCTATGTAGGGTTTCTTAAGTTCATTATTCACTTTCACTCCGTCAAACCTGGAAAAGTCCACTGTCATTGGCACATGCACAATTTTGGTTTTTTTCCCAGTATATTCTCTGTAATAGTTTATTAAGGTCTTGGTCATTACGGCAAAAACATCAATTTCCGGTAAAAATTTGGTCAGGTATTTATTGTGCAATTTATTTTTATCAGGTAAACCAATCCAACTGAATTCACTTCTTTCATGAATATATTTTGTATTGAGTTTCTTTTTAAATAGGCTTAGTCCTATTTCAATCACTTTTGGGCTTACTACCAACCACACATAATCATAGTTTTTACCAGTAATGATATTACTTATTTTGCTTACAACTATTTTTTTAGGTAATAATCTATTAAAAGCATTTCTGATAATGAACTTTGAAAAATTGAGATAAAACAAGTATCTATAGTTAATCAATTTGTATGAACCATTCGAATCAAACTGTTCTTTTTCTTTTTTAAATTGATAACCATTAATAAATAGTAAATCAATATTTAGTCCATGCTCTGTCATTCCTTCTACTAATGACAAAATTCGGTTGCTTGGCGCATTTGACTGTACAAATGGGTTGTAATCAATAAGAACCAATATTTTAACTTTATTATTCAATATAAAATGTTTTTAATTTTATTCTTAAAATAACAACAGAAAACTTTTGAATGTAAAATTTGAATTATTAGTATGAATTTTACACTAAATAAATTCACAATTACTTTGCAGTTTTTACAAACTTAATGTAATACAAAATAATTATACCCAGATAAACAAAACCTGAAATCAACTTTGTATAAGCAGCGCCATATTCACCATATTTGGGTATTAAAATTAGACTAAAAATAAGAATGCTGGCACCAACAAAGAATGCACTATTTCTTAATGCCTTACCTTGCCCGTTTGCTCCAAGGTAACGATTAAAAAAGTCAGCGAACCCATGAGCAATTACTCCAAAACTCATAATGAAATTTAATACAATTACCTTCTCAAACTCATTACCGTAAAAAATCTTTACAAAAGGGCCCACCAAAAGCCATAATCCAAGAAGTGCAGTAAAACTTAAACCGGCGGTTATTAAAAATAGTTTTCGCGGGACACGATTTGCTTCCGAGAAATCTTTATAGTGAGTTGTAGCAATTGTATTTGGTATTAAAGAAAGCGGCAATGTAAATGTTAATGCCAACGAGTATAAACCAACACCCGAATTGTTAATTCCAAAATAGCTGATTAGCAATTCAGTTAAATTGGCAAATCCTATGGCAAATAAACTGCCCAGATAGACATTAAAACCATAGGACTTATTATAATTCCATATCTCATGTAACCGGATTTTAATATTTTTAAAAGAAACCTGAAGTTTATATAATACAAAAAGATAAACGATTATTTGGGTAGCTATGTAAAAAGTCCATATAACAGCTAGTTTATTAATTTGCCTATCCATAAAAATAAAATAAACAAAAGCAGCTGTAAACAAAAATCCCAAAGTAGGGTACAACCTTACCTGGGACAGTTTTTTAATCTGATTATCGGCCTGAAATAAAACTTCAAAATAACGTTGTAAAAGAAATACCCAGCCAAATGGGATTAATAACAGCAAAAAATTATCAAGTTGCTTTTCCTTAATATTATAATCGAAAAGTGCATATAAAATCAAAGCAACTGACATGAGAATAAAAATACCACCAGTTAAGCCTAATTCTGCACCATAATACTCTTTTGCTTTCTGCTTAACATTGTTTAGAACTAATGCACGATTCCCTGCCTGAAAAAAACCAAAACTAAAAATAAGAATTGCTATTGAAAAAATGCTTTGAATAAACCTGTAATCACCATAACCCTGTACTCCCAAATATCTTGTAATTACAATGCTGGTAACTATACCCACCGGAATCCCAATAATATTAACCGAAAACAAACCCAATACTTGTTTTGCACGTGGATTGGATAAGAATAAATTTTGTAACTGTTTTATCATTATTGGGTTAATTCCTTATCAAGCTGAATATTCTCTGATCTACATTTTTTAATATCATCCATTAAATTGATAATCATTTCATAAAATGGGTTAAATCCGGATTTGTGAAATACCAAATCAGGTGTCCAATATCCGTATGTTATGTCTTCATCTTCAAATCCAAAACAATAACTCATTTCTATTAATAAGGGCTGGCCTAATTTATTGATTATAAAATCAAAAGCAACTGACTGAAGATTAAGTTTTGATGCTATTTCGAATGCAATACGTATCATTTCCGGTGGGAATTCTGATAACTCAAATTGTTGAATTCCACTGCCAGATGCTCTGAAATCGTTTTTACGCACAAGCCTTTGAAAACCCCAGCAACAATTCCCAACAACTTGAATTCTAAAATCACATTTATTGCCAGGTATAAATTCCTGAAAATAAATATAACCTATTTCTTTATGCGAAAATTTTTCAGCATCGTTTGGAATAATCAATCTTGCTAATCCACCAAGCATTTGTTTTACCGAATGTAAATCCTTTTTAAGTTTTAAAATATAGTATCTCTGTTGAAGTCTGCTAACAGAATTAATTGAAGAAAACCCTTTCCTAAAAGCCATATTTACCAATTGTCTAGCCTCGTTTTTATTTCTAACAAGTCTAACATTTGACGAACTGGCACCGTTTCGAAGTTTAAAAACTTTTGGGAACGTAGTATTTTCAATCCAATCAATTGCTTCGGATTTTGAATAGAATACATAGGGTGTTGCAATTGGTGCTTTAATTGCTTCCAAAAGATATTTTTGTCCAACCTTGTCGTTATAATGCCAGGAAGTGTTAATATCAGGAAATACCTTTATTCCTTTTAATTCGAGGGAAAGGGTTAACTGCCTTGCAAAAAGATTTGCTTTAAAGTCATTTAAATCCCAATGCCACATTAAGCCATTACAATCGTTAAGTTGATTCATTATCTCAGAATCATAACAGTTTACAATTTTAAATGGAATTTTTTCATTTTCACAAAATTTAATCCAATGTTCACTAAAACTTCCAATCTTGTGATGAATAGCTATTTTCATTTTTTCATTAGGGTGTTAATTAATACAGAATAGGTGATATCACGGTGAGCTTCACATCTTATATGATTAAGAATCTGTGTCAACCCTTTTTTTCGCATTATTATTTTGTTAATTCCTAAACGGTATAAAGCAGCTTGTAAATATCTGCCAGGCACAAAATTTAAGGGAGAGAAAATGTTTAAATTTCTTTTTTTACTGGATACATATTGTTCCCATTTTTTTTCCAATTCTGATTTATCGCCAATTATATCCGAATAGTTTTTTATCTCAGACAAAACATTTTCTTTTTGTAAATCCTTCAATATTGTCAATTTATAATCCATTTTTGATTGCATAATAGGATGTAATTCAAACTGAATTTGTTTACCTTTTTCAATGCTAAGCTGAAGTATAACTCCCTTATACCATTCTTCTGAATTTACAGGTTCTGTAAAAATCATATTCCCCAAACTGTAAAAAATAGGAATATTTTTACGAAGTTCATATCCACTGATACAATGAGTATGGTGACCGATTACGGCATCTGCACCGTTTTCAGCAAAAAAACGATATGTTTTTATCATCCTCGGACTTGGCAAATTATAAAACTCATGCCCTCCATGAACTATAACCAATACAAAATCGGCCATTTCGCGTGCTAATCTTATTTGGTTAAGATTTTCTATCAGATCCAATGGATTTGCACCCCCACTTTTCTCTGTTGCAACAGACCATTCATTTTCGCAAAAATTAACCAACCCCACACGAACTCCATTTGTTTCAATAATTTTAGGTAAAGAAGCTTCGGATAAAGAACTACCTGCGCCAACAAAAGAAATGTTATTTTTTTTGCAACTTTCAAATGTTGACTCTAATCCAGTTTCCCCAAAATCAAGAATATGATTATTTGCCAATGTAACTGCATTGACATTAATTGCTTTGAGTTGTTCGAATATCTCTTCAGTGGAATGTAAATGAGGTCCGGTTTTTGTAATTTTTACCTCATTTCCCTTAATTACCGGACATTCAAGATTTACTATATTAATATCAGAATTCCTGAAAAACTCTGTTACTTCATTGGAAAACAGAGATTTTGAAACATACTTCTCCGTAATACAAAAATCGCCACCTATATTAATTTTAGTAATCATTTATTTTCGTTTATAAATTTTATCATTATTTCTGATTGGATTTTGTAGTCAAAAACCTTTTGTGCCAAAACCCTGCCATTATATCCAACTTTTTTTGCCTTGTTGTAATCAGATAATGCCTCATACATTTTACCATAAAATGATTCAACACAATTTGGCAAAGCAAGAAAACCGTTTACCCCGTCAATGATAAATTTTGGTATTTCCCCTACTTCAGTAACAACAACAGGCACTCCGGTAGATAAATATTCTCCTATTTTTATCGGGAAATTTGCCGAATTTTGCACATTATCAGGCTTTGAAACCACCAATAAATCGGCATTCCCTAAAAGTCCCGGCATTTCTTCACGATCAACAATACCTGTAAATACAACTTTTTCCTTAATACCTAAATTTTCAATAATTAGATTAAGATTTTTAATGGATTCGGAATCGGAATTATTCCCAATTAATAACAATTTATGATAAGGAAATTGCTTTGTCAATTTGGCAAAAGATTGAATCAGAATTGGTATTCCATCCTTATCGCCACTCATGGTTCCGCAATAAGCGATATAATGAAAATCAAAGGCTGAGTTTATTTTTGTATTGAAGAAGTCTGTATCAACTACAGTTAGAATTTTTTTGATTTTCTTATTGTGTGGAAAAAAGAATTCATGCAGTTTGTCGCTAATAACAAATAATCCGTCAAATTGAGGAATTAATTTATTTAAGTAATAATTGTACTTTATTTTCCCAAGGAAAGATTCAGTTTCACCACCAATAAAAGGCAATTCAGTTCTTTCATGAAAAATTCGGATTCCCATTTTTTTGCAGAGAAAAAAAGTATATTGAATAATTGAAACCTCAATAGCATAGATTATAACTGCATCGATAGATGATGTTGAATTTATTTCCCTGATTTCCTTTTTAAGTTTTAAAATGGATTTTAAAAAGTTCCACTCTCTTAAAATCCTATTATCACCTTTAAAAGTATTTATCGTTTTAAATGGAATTCCATTATAAATTATTTCCGAAGTTTCCCAATCCTGCGGGGAAAGCAATAAGAATTTGACGTTATGACCTGCTTCTGCAATTCCCTGTACAATTGTACTATTTCTTATTGCAGCTGCATGTTGATCCGGATATTGTTCGGTTGAAATAAAAACGAGATTCATTTAATATTAATGTATTTGACTGAGTTTAAAAATTTAAAAGTATAATTTTCTATTTAAACCAAAACAACCTTAATAAAATTAATTAGCAAGTTCACATCTACTAATTAAAAATCAAATTATTCAAATGTATTAATTTCAAAATAATATTTGAAAACCAAATGCTTTTATGATTCTATCATATTGTTCAAAGCAAATCTGCGAAGAGCTATTGTTTTACGAAAACTTGCCATATGCAACATCCAGATTGTCATCATTAATGTAGATAAAAGACTGTAACTTACTCCATATAATAAAACAAACAACACCGGAAACATTACTCCTCTTAAATTAAAAAATGATATTATTTGCTTTGACGAAATCCATAAACTGATGAGAAAAAACAAGATACCAACCAATCCGAATTGAGATATTAATTCGCCAATTCCTGAGATTGTAGTAATATTTGCACCCATTTTATTTGTCCAGGTTGCAGTCATGTGTCCGCCATAACCTGTTATAGGGTATTCCAGAAAATCCACGAAATCAATTTCCAGAGACTGAAAGCGTTGAGGAGAATAAGGTATATTATATTTTGCAGATCTGTAAACAAGTTCTTTTGTTGTTAATCCATAATCTGAAGTAACTTTCTCTGACATAAAGGGAAGTGTAGATATACCAATAGCTATTACTGCAAAAACTGGAGCTAACCAAACTACTTTATAAAAATTTTGATTGTAAAGATAAAACAACAACAGCAAAAGAAATAATGCATAACCGGTAGTTGATAAAGTTGAGCCAATGGCAATTATGAAAACGATTAGATGCCTGTTATTTTTTAATTTAAATCTGTTTCTGAGCAAATTAAAGAAAATGCCTATGTTTAAAAATGACGCAAATACACCCGGTTCCCAGCAAAAGCCGGCATTTCTGATTATTCGAAAACCACCTATATTAACTATTGAATCCGGGAAAAGAGTATAGTTTCCAATCGTATAAATTAATACATTAAAATCAACATTCCCTTTTTCATTAGGTTGTGATGAAAATTCAAAAGGCCTGAGAAATTCGATAAAAGTGGTAGGGATAATATTCATGATTACCCAAAAGACTATTGCAATAATACTTAAGTAAAACAAAACATCTTCATAAAGTTTAAAAAACCTAAATCCTAAAGCTGTTACAAGGATATAAGCACTGGTAATTTTAATAATATAAACACCAAAAAAACGTGGATGTACTTGTCCGAAATATATAGTTGTCGCAACAAAATATATAAAAAATCCTATCAATAAAAGGATATACTTATGGTTTAACCTTATTCTTTTGATAAATGCTAGTGTTAACATAGTTAAAATGGGCAACATCATTCCTATCGGATGATCCCAATTCTCCTCTGCATTCGTAAATTCAGTAGTATTACCCGCATAAATAATTATAACAAACACAACAAAGTATTCAAAATATAATATATTTCTACGTTTAATAAATAGTCTGACTAAATCCATCTTTTTTGTTCAAACAAAAGCTTTGACTCTTAAAACAACACTCAAAAAATAGTTATAATTTTTTATTCGCTAAAAACTGTTTTACCCAATTTATTCCATTTTTAAGTTCTTCAACTTTTAACAACCAAAGAGAAATTATATAAATTGAAGTACTAATTAAAATACTTAATATTAAATATAAATACTCGTTGGAAACATAAACAGCAACTGGCCAGTTTGAAAAAAGCATTAGAACTCCAGAAATTAAAAATGGCAAAATATTCTTCAACTGGTATAAAGCGGATATATTAATAATTTTATTGAGATAATAATTCCCAATAACGTATGACAATAATGTTGCAAACATATGTCCGTAAATCATTGCCATTATCCCATATTTGAAAGTCAGTAAAATTGATACAACAACTAAAGTCTTATCTATGATTTTTATATACAGATAATAATCGCTTCTACCCTTAATGGATACTATCTGATTATTAAAAGTTTGTATAACATTAATCCATCCGTACAAAACCATTAATTTAAGAAAAGGGACAACTGGTAACCACTTTGCCCCAAGCACAATATTTATCAAAGGAGTTGATGTTATATAAACAAAAACAAGTAAAGGCAATACAATGGCCAGGAGTGATCTGATTAATTTGGTATATCCTGAAATTAATTTAACGTTATCATCCTGAATCGAAGAAAAAACTGAGTAGGTAACATTTTGAACTAATGATATTACTGTATTTACGGGCAAATCTTTAAAACTTACTGCCCGGGTATAATACCCTAAACTTTGAGCAGAAAAAAATCTTCCAATAATTATATAATAAATATTTCCAAAGAAAGATTCAATTAGGCCAGCTACTAAAATTTTTGAACCGTATGAAAACAAGCTTCTTAAGGAATTCATGCTAAATATAAGCATGGGTTTCCAGTAACTTAGCTTCCAATACAATAACGTTCCTATCAAACTTCTCAAAACCGTATTTATAACTAAAGCCCAAACTCCAAAACCCTTGAACGCCATAATTATACTAACGGTGCCCGAAATTACCACGCTTACAATTCCAATTAATGCAGGAGTTTTGAAGTCGAGTTTTTTAACAAAATAATCGGTTTGTATTAATCCAAATGCGTTAATTACAAAACTAATGCAGATAACTTTAGTTATTAAATCAAGTTGAGGTTCATTATAAAATTTAGCGATAAGCGGCGAACTAAAATATATGATCAAATATATAATTACACTTGCAAAAATATTGAAATAGAAAACAGTTGAAAAGTCAATATTATCGGCATCTTTCTTTTGAATCAATGCCTGTCCAAAACCACTATTGATTAACGACTCCCCGACTACAATAAAAAGTGTGATCATTCCAACAAGTCCAAAATCAGATGGACTTAATAATCTTGCCAGAATTATTCCAATTATAAACTGTCCTCCTAATTTGCCAATATTGTCAACAAAGGACCACTGAAATCCTTTAATTGTTTTTTCCTTTAATTTTGTATCACTCATCGGCTTATACAAAACTAAATTTTGAAAATGTGTTATTGAACTGCTCTTTCATTTATTTTGGTATAGATTAACAGTTACAAACAAACCTATGTTTGTCAATTTGGTTTATTACTTGTTCCGAAAATAAATTATAATTGTATTTTTTCTCACATAGATATCGTCCTCTTTCTCCCATCTCCCTCGCT
Organism: Draconibacterium sp.; assembly: GCA_041739985.1. Lineage (GTDB taxonomy): Bacteria > Bacteroidota > Bacteroidia > Bacteroidales > Prolixibacteraceae > Draconibacterium. Next base: position 35,233 of record JBGSMW010000095.1, read on the forward strand.
TCATCCGGATTTTTGATTAGGTAATTTACACTTTGCCGCCAACCTTCAATATCGTTGTAACCCACATAAATACCAATTTTCTCCTTTTCCAAATTAAATGGATACATCGGATTAACTGTCGATATTATTGGTTTTCCCATTGCGAGTGCTTCCATAATAACTGTTATTCCAATGGTTTCCAATTGAGAGGATTTCAAAAGTGGAATTGCAACCGCCAGTGAATTATAATATTCCTTTCTGATCAAACCAACTGAAAAAAGTCCTGGTTGTATAGAATGATCAATAAAAACATTTGGCAATGTGTTGTTTTGCAGACTTTCATCATCATCTCCCTTTGAGGTAATTCTGAGATTAAATTCAATCCCTTTAAATGCTTCAATTAAAGTTTTATAATCTCTGCCGGAAATGCCGGTTGTATAAATGTAATCCTGAGTGGGGATTTCAGTTTGTCTTTCAGTATATGATTTAAAAATATCCATATCAACCCCCCATGTATCAGTAAAGCTAACTTTTTTACCAAGTGCCTTATATTCGTTACTTTTATGATAAATTTTTTCATTAAAAAAAAGAATATGATCAATACCATTCATTAAAATAAACCTTTGGATTTTTTGCCTAAACCTTTTTAAAGCATTCTTTTTAAACGGAATATATGTATCAAGACCCAATCCCAACATAGGTTTATTATATAAATGAAGCAGTTTTAATATTGCAAGAAAATTGACATCCGATAAAAAGGGAACAAAAATCAAATCAAATTCCTTTGACCTTTTTAATAAATTTATTTGTTGCTGAAGATTGTTTATTTGTAATTTTCTCCCGAGTTTATTTATTAAACTATTTTTATCATATGCAATACATCCAACTGGAATCCCACTTTCCTTAATTTTATCATAGCACCATAAATGATGAAGTGGATATTCACCTCCCTTTTCTATGAATTCCATAATTTCATCGAGAGAATAAAAGCGAATAATTTCAGCTACTTTTTTCATCATTGTTCTTTATTTTTGTTTTAAAAGATCGGCTTTACTTAATTCAAATTCTGCCTGACATAAAACTTCAAAATCAATTCCCGATCTTTTCGCAATATCAAGGGTAGAATGATTCCCATCCGACAAATTCAGAACCCACAATAATGCCATTTGATAATCTTTGTGATTGCTTTGCCCGCCAACCGAACCATATAAACCACGTTTCCCTAGTTGTGGTTCTCCTTTTGGACTTAGATTAATCCATTTCTTGTTGTTTTCGATTATAAAAAAAACCTTTAGTAAAAAAGATAGTGATTCGCTTAAATTATCAGAATTGATAAAATCAAGATTGTCAGCCGATGTATGATATTCAGGAAATTCAGCAAAGGGTGTTCGGGTTAATCTGCCTACCGGAAGATTAAATCCCGGGGAACAAAACTGTCTTTCATCATAACCATATGGTGAAAAATCCAGCATCTTGCAACCATCCCTTTTTTCAAGTAAATAATTCAGTATATCATCAATTTCGGCATTTCCCTGTCTCGATTTTTTATATTGAAATGGTGTTGAATCCCCCAAAAGAGTAAGTACCAAACCATGTTTTATATTGTGTAATTTATCTTCATTCTTACTCAACCATGCTAAGGAACCGATCGTACCTGGTATAAACAAAAACCGGTAAGAGAAATGATTATGCAGTTTTCTGAGTACTTCTGCCAATTTTACTGCCAGCACAATCCCCGATAAATTATCATTTCCTAAAGATGGATGACAAATATGACAACTAAAAAGTACTTCTTCCTCCGTTTTCCCGGGAATATAATATTCGCCATACGTTAAAAACCCCGGTTCAATTATCGAATCAATTTTAACATGATATTTTTCCTCGGTTAAATTCTCAAATTGATTATGTGACATACAAAAACCCCATTTTCGATTATAATATGAGGTGCGATATGGAACCCATTCCGGATTTTCAGGAATAGTATATAAATGTTCCTTTAAATCTGATAAATCAATTTTTTTGTCAACCGGTTCACTGTAATTCAGGACGTGTAGGTTGAGTTTATTGAAATCTACAATCTTTTTTCCTGCGGAATTTTTAATCCAGGCATCTGTAATATTCCATTCATCCGGTATTTCCCAGTCGAAAACTTTTGTGCCTGAAGGAATTTCGACAACTTCCAAAGGAATTATTTCATTAAGGATTGAAAGAGTTTCACGAACACCATTTCCAGTAATACTGCGGCAAATTGGGTACAATCTCTCAGCAAGTTCATACATTTTCTTTCCCTCTTCTACCACATAAATTTCGTGCAAGGCTTTGCTAATTGTCATTAATTCCTCTTTTCCAAATGTTATTAAAGAAATAATTTTCTTGCATAAAAAGCTTCTGCAAACATGTTGGCCGATTCCAAGCCACGTATTCGCGAAAGTGCATTGAAGGTTGCATCATCAAACCAATGTTTTGATTTTTGTGACTGAAAAGTCTCCAGCAGAATATTATTTCTTTTTCTAATATATTGTTCTTCAAGTTTAACATAGAAATTTGGGATACCCAGATCACCATCATACTTTGGTATTTCATACTCCAGAATTAGTTCACTACGCCAGGTATTCCATGTCAAATCACTGATTAGCCGATGATCCTGATGCCGGTCATCTCTATAATGTGTGAAAATAATGTCGGGTGATATTTCCTTTTTTATCTCTTCGAAATATTCTTTTATTTCGATACCATGAAACGGTAAAAAGCCATCACGAAATGAATTGACCACTATTTTTTTGTTGGGTACATCCGACAAAAAAAGTTCTGCACTTTTTATTGCTTCCTGTTTTCTGATATCATTTGACGCAAAAACAATCCAGTTTACCTGTTCTATTTTGTATTCGTCAACTAATTTTAAAACAGTTCCGCCAGCGCCAATTTCAATATCATCGCAATGTGCTCCAAGGCAAAGTATTTTTAGCGGTTTATTTTTGTCGAACTGGATTTTCATTTTTACTTAGCAAATTGTTTATTTCCGGGTAATTTTTCGTCCATTTCTTTCTACTTGTTTCCAAACTTCCCAGGGTGGGTTTCCCTGATCGAAAATATCATCAATATTCTTTTTATCTTTAAAAGTATCCATGCTTGCCCAAAATCCCTTGTGTTCCCAAGAAACTAATTGTTTTTTTTCAATCAGCCTTTTAAAGGGCTGATCAACAAGTTCGTCACCATATTCCATATTATCGAAAATCTCTTTTCTTAATATAAAATACCCAGTGTTTATCAGCAGGTTTGAAGATCCAATCTGGCTAATTTGATTTACCGTACCATCTTCTTGTTTATCGACAAAATGAAAACTTTGATTTGAATAACAAGACATAAAAGCAGCGGTTTTATCGGGTTTACCTTCAAACCAATCTATCATTGAAGGAAGGTGGAGATCAGTTAAACCATCACTATAATTGGCAAGGAACATTTCCTCATCTTTTAAATATTCTCTTACCTTCATTAATCTCATTCCAATATTTGCATTCAATCCTGTATCAACAAATGTGATTTTCCAATCGTGTATATCAGAATTCTGCAGTTCGATTTCTCTTCCACCATTTGAAAAAACGAAATCGTTAGAAAGTGTTTCATCATAGTTGATGAAGTATTTTTTAATATAATCAGCCTTGTAACCTAAGCATAAAATAAAGTCGTTATGGCCATAATGTGCATAGTATTTCATTATGTTCCAGAGGATTGGACGATATCCTATTTGCACCATAGGTTTCGGAATCTGATCAGAAACTTCCCTTAAACGGATTCCCTGACCACCGCAAAATAAAACTATTTTCATGATATTATTATTTTAGTGAAGAAAGATTCGCTTAATCGAGAACCATTAATTCAGGGATTGGGACCACAAATTTCCCTCCCCATTCACGCACATATTTATGCTGATTAATTATTTCATCTTTCAGGTTCCAGGGTAGTATAAAAACATAATCAGGTTTGGTTTCCTTAATTACGTCAGGATGAAGGATTGGGATATGAGTGCCTGGCAAAAAGTTACCTTGCTTGTGGGGACTCATATCAACTGTGTAGTCAATAAAATCCGTTCTAACACCGCAATAATTAAGCAGTGTATTTCCTTTCCCGGGAGCGCCGTAACCGACAACAGTTTTTCCATTTCGTTTGGCATTTATTAAAAAATCAAGGATTTTACGTTTTGTTTCTTTTACTTTTTCTTCGAACATTGAATAAAATTCGCGACTTTCAAAACCAAGTTCGATTTCGCGTTGTAAAAGTTCGGTTACATTGGCAGTTACTTCTTTTGTTGTATCATTTGCATGTTTTCCGTAAATACGCAAAGAACCACCATGAGTAGGCAATTCTTCAACATCGAATAAAGTTATTCCATGATGAGCAAATATGCGGTTTACAGCCACAAAAGATAAATAAGAAAAATGCTCGTGATAAATTGTGTCGAACTGATTTTGCTCTATTAATCGCTGCAGATGCGGAAATTCCATTGTAATTACTCCTTTTGCAGCTAACATAATTTTCATGCCTGATACAAAATCATTGATATCAGGAACATGCGCCAAAACATTGTTACCAAGCAGTAAATTGGCGTTTCCATATAAATAAACCATTTTTTCGGCAGTATTTTTACCGAAAAACTCAACTTCTGTCCTGACACCTTTTTCTCTTGCTGCTTCTGCAACATTGGCTGCCGGATCAATTCCCAAAACCGGAATTCCTTTTTGGTTAAACCATTGCAAAAGATAACCGTCGTTACTTGCAATTTCAACCACCAAACTTTTATTATTAAGGCCAAAACGCCCAGTCATTAAATCAGAATATTTACGGGCGTGCTCAAGCCAACTTGGTGAATAAGAAGAGAAATATGCATATTCGTCAGCAAATATTTCATATGGAGTAGCAAATTCTTCCAGTTGCATTAACCAGCATTTTTCGCATACAAAAGCATGTAACGGATAAAATTTTTCCATGTCGTTGGCATTTTCCGGTTTTACATGTTTTTGGCATAGCGGTGACATGCCAAGATTGATAACACTATATTCTAACTTACTGTTGCAGAATCTGCATTTACTTGATGAATTTGTGTTTTTCATATTGTGTTTAAACGATTTACAGTATATATTTTCATTTTGTTTTGTATTTGCCCGGGTCAGAATCAGGTTGCGATTTGTCTTTTTCAGAAATAACTTTTGGTTCAAAAGGCCATTCAACAGCAAAAATCGGATCATTCCACCGAATAGTTGCACCCGCACCAGGAACATAAAATTCTGACATCAGGTAACTAATTTCACAGTTGTCTTCCAATGTAATAAACCCATGTGCAAAATCTTCGGGGACATATAACATTCTATAATTTTCCTGCGAAAGTTCAACTCCTATCCATTGTTTAAAGGTTGGAGAATCTTTTCTAAGGTCGATAATTACGTCATAAATACTGCCCAACGTACAGCGAACCAGTTTTGCTTCCTGAAATGGAGCAATTTGATAGTGCATTCCGCGCAATGTACCTTTTGACTTGTTGAAAGAAACATTTGCCTGACTGATATTTGTGTTCATACCATGTTCTTTCATTTCATTGGCGCACCACGACCGGCCAAACGAACCACGTTCATCTTCCATCTTTTCAATTTCGATGACGAAAGCCCCCTTAAGTTTTGTTTCGGTAAATATCATTTTTGAAGTAGAAAATTATTTCCAGTTCCAATTTAAATCACTGTTCAAAAGATTTTTCTGCTTCAGTTGATTGATTACATTTAAACGCATCAAATTAGATTCCCTGAATTTTGGGTCATTAAAACCCATTTCCATTAAACTTTCGTACAATGCTTTTATAGTAGGTTTTAATGCAAAAACCGGTTGATGATCAGGCGCAAGTTTTTTGTATAAATCGAAATTTACTTTGTAAGAACGTTTATCGGGCGGTGCATCTGCATTAACTGTAACTTTGCATCCAACAACAACTTCAGCCACCATTTCTGCAAGTTCTTTAACCTGGTAATTCCATTCGTTACTTCCGGTATTTATCGCCAGGAAACTACCTCCAAGTTCATGTTTACGCTGGATTGCCCAATCAATTGCGCGTGCCATATCCAGTACATTTATTAAAGGTCTCCATGGTGATCCGTCACTTAAAATATCAATTCGTTTTGATGAAACTGCTCCTGCCACAAAATCGTTGATTACCAAATCGAGGCGCAAACGATTACTATAACCGCAAGCAGTAGCAAAACGAAGGCAGGTAACGATAAAATCTTCAGAAGCAAGTGGCTCCAGATCTTTCTCTGCGGCTATTTTTGAACGAGCGTAAGCAGTTAGTGGGTTTAGTGTATCAGATTCAACTTTTGCATTGTCGTCAGCTTCGCCATAAACACTGCAACTTGATGCAAAAACGAATGATTTTACGCCTCTTTCTTTTCCTGTTTCAGCCATTTTTACAGCGGCCCTGTAATTTACATCCATTGTAACATCTTCGAACCTGTTTCCCATAGGATCGTTTGAAATAGCTGCCAGATAAACTATGGCGTCAACTTTATCCAACAAATCGGGATCAAAACTTCTTACATCACCAAAAATCTGTTGATTCAATTTTACTTCCGGCAAAATAGGGGAATTTGTTAAACAATGGGCAAAAAAACCTGTATCATAACCTATTAGTTCGGCATCAGGAAAACTTTCCCTTAAACGACTAACAACTCCAGGGCCAACATAGCCCAAATTCCCTGTTATTAATATTTTCATTTTAACTGAATATTTAAGAAACTTATTTTAATTGTATTTTCTCCAGACGGGTGCAACCGGCCTTCCCACAAGATATTTTTCAACACCTTCATTGAGTGCTTTTTTATAAACCAACATTGCTTCCGACATTTTTTCAATTGTTTCAGCAATATCTTTGTCAGTATGTGAATACGAAACAATACTTGAAGGCATTAATAACCCACGTTTCATTTGTTCCTGAATAAATAGTGTTCGGAATGGTTGTGAAGGTTTTCCCTGTTGGTCTCTTGTTGTATAAATAGAACAGCAATTAGGACCAATAATAGAAATTTTGTCTTCAATTCCCAATTCGCGTGAAGCTTTGTTAACACCTTCTTTCAACATTGCACCCTGCTTGTCCAAAAACCCGGTTACTTCATTTTGCTGATAGAATTTCATAGTAGCAATTGATGCTGCTAAAGCGTGGGTCTCGGCACCATGCGTGGTTGACATCAGAAAAACCCTCTCTTTTTTATGGTAAATTCCACCCAAATCCATAAACTCCCTTTTCCCTGCGAGGGCAGAAATCGAAAAACCATTGCCCATTGCCTTTCCAAAGGTTGACAAATCGGGAATAACATTGTGTACTTTTTGTGCGCCACCATTATGCCACCTGAATCCTGTTATCATTTCATCGAGAATGAAAAGTGCACCGTTTCTATGGCAAATTTCTTTTGCTTTGTTTAAAAAATCGTCTTTGGGCGGATCATATTTTTCGGGTTCCATAATAATACAGGCAATTTTGCCTGGATTTTCTGCAAACATTTTTTCAATACTTTCCAAATTGTTATATGAAAAAGTTGTAACCAGGTTTTGCATAATTCCAGGGATACCTGAATTCATAGGTGTTGTGCAAATAAACCAGTCATCGACTGAAAAAAACGGGTGCTCAGCACAGAAGCCAACCAAATCTCTGCCGGTATATGCCCTGGCAATTTTTAACGCACCATTTGTAGCATCTGAACCATTTTTGCTGAATTTTACCATTTCAGCATTTTCGAACATTTCGAGAAATGTTTCTGCGCATTCGAGCTCAATTTTATTTGGCCTGCCAAAATTGGTACCCAATAACATTTGGTTGAAAGCAGCTTTAACTACCGGTTCAAAATTATGACCAAGTGTTACACTACGCAAACCCATTGCATATTCAATGTATTCGTTTCCATCAACATCCCAAATATGACAGCCTTGCCCCCTGTCAATATAAACCGGCATTGACTCAGGAAACTGATCATCGCCCTTAGCATATGTGTGGGCGCCGCCCGGAATAAGGCTATTAAACCTATTTTGCAATTTTAAAGATTCATTAAATTTCATAATGTGTTTTATGATCGATTAATTTAACAATGGAGATTTTTGAGCAAAATTACCTTTTACAATATTTAAGTTAATGTTAGAAATTTTAAAACGTATTCCTGGTCGAAGTCAACGTATTACTTATTCACGTTTTTCAAGTTGCCATTTCAGCATTAAATTCTCCAGGCTCAAATCTGCATACATCCTTTTTAATCGGTCATTTTCCTCTTTAAGCTTGATCAAATAAAGACTATCATTCGCCGATGTCCCTGTATATTTTGCTTTCCAGTTGTAAAAAGTTGCCTGACTAATACCATACTCCTTTATTATATCTTGTATGGTTTTTCCATCTTTATACTCTTGCAAAACTTTTTGTATCTCAGATTTTTTGAACCTTCTTTTTAGCATTTCCTTAATTTTAAATAATAACAATATTAATGCAATCCTAAATATCAAATCAACACAAGACCGGTATAAATTCTTAGAATAATTCTAATTACTAATTAGAATTTTAGCAAATTCCAATTAGCTGAATAATACCCTTATACGTGTTTCTATATATGTCAAAAATTAATTTTATTTTGTGAGAATATAATGGGTTCCCCATTGTCACTCACAGAGATTGACACCTTTGCTGAGGAATTAAAGACATGTTTAAGATTGTTTTCTTAAATTGAAAAATTGTCTGTCAAAAGAACTTTCTCTTTTGATGGCAACAAGTTCCGAATTAAAATTGGATTTTCCAATTTCATTTTTTTATAAATGGTTAGAATTTATTAGAATAATTCAAAACATTCTTACCTTAAAATCTTTCTCATGTCGATGAAAATGTGGTAATTATAAGCTAAAATTACTTCAAAATAATTTCATTTTTAAATAGTAAATTATTCCCCGATTGGGACATCAAATACATTTAGGGGACAATGACAGATTGATAGAAATGGTAAGAAATTTATAGTTTATTGCTAAAAAATAACTACATGATTTTACAATCAGACAATTTGCAATTACTTAATGTAATGTTCTTTTCGCATCAAATCTCTAAGATTTACATTATCAGAAAAAAACCATTAAACCATTAAATACTAATCATTTACACCTAGTTGATCAAAAATAAAAGCATATTCCAATGCAGTTTCCTTAATCCATTCAAAACGTCCTGAAGCTCCTCCATGCCCATAATCCATATTAATGCGAAATATTAATGGATTCTTGTCGGTTTTCAAGTCTCTGAGCTTGGCAACCCATTTTGCAGGCTCAAAGTATTGCACTTGCGAATCGTGCAAGCCCGTTGTAACCATCAAGGCTGGGTATTCTTTTGCATCAACATTATCGTATGGCGAATATGATTTCATGTAATAATAGTATTTCTCTTCCTTTGGATTGCCCCATTCGTCAAATTCTCCTGTAGTTAACGGAATACTTTCATCAAGCATGGTTGTAACCACATCAACAAACGGGACGGCTGCAATAACACCTTTATACAATTCAGGTTTCAGATTGATACAAGCTCCCATTAAAAGTCCTCCGGCACTGCCCCCCGAAGCAAAGAGTTTTTGGTTATTTGTATATTTTTCATCAATTAAATACTGTGCGCAGTCATTAAAATCTGTAAACGTATTCATTTTATTAAGCAATTTGCCTTGTTCATACCAGGACCGTCCGTTAATCTGACCTCCCCTGATATGTGCAATTGCATAAACAAAGCCACGATCAAGCAACGGAAGAATAGAAAGTCGGAAAGAAGGATCCATAGTAGCGCCATAAGATCCATAACCATATATCAATGCAGGATTATTTCCATTTTTCTCCATTCCTTTTCGGTAAACTATCGACATCGGAACTTTAGTACCATCCATTGCTGTAGCATAAATTCTTTTAGTTTCGTAATTATTCTGATCAAAACCACCAAGAACTTCAACCTGCTTCATCAAAGTCCGCTCTTTAGTAACTACATTGAAATCAAATATTGAATTTGGTGTTGTCAACGATGTATAACTAAACCTGAAAACATCGCTTTCAAACTCCATGTTTACATTGGACTGTACGGCATACACTTCCTCATCAAAATCAATGTAATATTTTTCTGATTTCCATGGAATTATTCTTAACTGAACAATACCTTCCTTCCTTTCTGAAACGACATAATAGTTTTTAAACATGTCGAAATCTTCCAGAAAAACATCTTCTCTATGCGGAATTACTTCCTCCCAATTTTCCAATTCCGTTTTGTTTACAGGGGTTTTAACAAGTTTGAAATTTTGAGCATTTAAATTAGTCCGTATATAAAAATAGTCGCCGAAATGATCTATAGAATATTCCAACCCCCTGATTCTGGGCTGAATAATCTTAAAGCTTTCATTTGGGTTATCCGCATCTAAGAATCGAAATTCAGAGGTCAAAGTACTTTGGCTTGCAATTATTAAATATTTATCCGATTTGGTTTTATATATATAGGTAACAAAAGTTTCGTCCTCTTCATAATAAACTTCAATGTCACTTTCAACCGGGGTTCCCAGTGTGTGTTTCATAATTTTTTCAGAACGCAGTGTAACTTCATCCTTGAGCATATAAAAAACTGTTTTGTTATCATTTGCCCATGTTACTCCACCGGTTGTGTTTGGAATAACATCGCCAAGAATCTCTCCTGTTAAAATATTTTTGAAATAGACAGTGTATTGCCGACGGCTAAGGGTGTCAACTCCATAAGCAACGATTTCATTGTCAGGACTTACACTGGTTCCACCTATTGCAAAATATTCAAAACCCTCTGCCATTTTGTTTACATCCAGTAATATTTCTTCTTCGGCATCCAATGTTCCCTTTTTACGGCAATTCAAGTAATATTCCTTTTCAGGAACTGTCCGTGTATAATAGAAATAACCGTTTTTCCTGTATGGAACCGAATTGTCTTCTTGTTTTATTTTTGATTTAATTTCTTCAAAAAGTTTTTCCTGAAGTGGCTCAGTATGTTTCATAATTGCATCGGTGTAGGCATTTTCTGCTTCCAAATGAGCAATTACTTCAGGGTTATCACGATCATTCATCCAGTAATAATTGTCAATCCGGGTATCGCCATGAATAGTTAGTTCTTTTGGTATTTTTTTCGCAACCGGCGGCTTTACTTCAACTTTCGAAGTACAAGAAATGGCAATGATCGCAATTGCCAAAAAACTAAATATCTGTTTTTTCATTTTATACTTGAATTATTATTTATTCATTAAAAGTTTACTTTTTTACCCGTTCATGCATTTAAGCATTCATGCATTTCTTCTACCTGTGAAATTTTTCAGAAATGAATTTCAAACCGTCGTACAAACCAGTTCTCCAGTAACTCCATTCATGAGCGCCTTGCCTTACACGATATTCATGCGGAATTCCCAAATCACGCATTTTTACATGTAACGCCGAATTTCCCTTATATAAAAAATCATCATCGCCACAATCGATATAAAATCTGATTGATTTTAGTTTATCCTTGTCAACTGTATCAAGCAAGTGAAGCGGACTGTATGCTTTCCAATGCTCACTCACTTTTCCTTCTGGTTTTGGACCGTATATATTTTTAAAATAACCATCGTAATCGTTGTTTGCCATAATTTCCTCGTCAGTAAAAGTTCCGGAACTCATTGCCACACAACTTGAAAACAGTTCTATATTACGCATTGATAAAGTTAACGCACCATATCCGCCCATGGAAAGCCCGGCAATTGCGCGAAATTCCTTCTGTGCCCGAATTCGATATTGTTTCTCGATAAAAGGGATAAAATCCTGGATAAACATATCCTCCCAGGGATCTTTGCCATCGAAACTGTTTACATACCATGAAACTTTTCCATCGGGCATTACAATTATGCATGACGTAAAATCGCCGTTTGCAATGCCTTTATCGGCAATTGAATTTGCCTCCCCAAACTGGATCCATCCTGTTTCATCATCTGAATAACCATGCAATAAATATAGTACAGGATAACTGCGTTCTGAAGTTTCATAATCCGCTGGCAGATAAACTGAGTATTCAACCGGATATCCAACTTTTTTGCTTTCGAATTTTAACGATTCCAGCACTTTACCAGTTTGAGAGAAACCGTTGAATACGGCTAAAACAGCCAGGATTAGTATGAAAAGTTTTTTCATATCTGAATAATTTTATGTTGAGTTACAAAGCTATTAATAATTGAATAACAGGTTTCTTTCCTGCAATCTAAAATTAAACTTCACGAAATTTTGTTATGTTTGAAAATACAATACTTAATCAATCAAAATGAATAAAAAACTGATATTTTTTGCAGCCCTTGTGTTATTGCTCGCTTCCTGCAACAGCAATCAAACATTAGTGACTTTTAAATCCGATAGTTTTCAAATTGGAATTGACAATAAAGGAAATATTAATCAATTGATTGATATTGATAAAAACCAAAATTACGTTTCGTTAGACACTCTCGCCCCATTAATATCGTGCAGGATAAACGCTGGAATACACCTCCCGGTTTCTGCTTCATTTGAAGGCGAAATCTTGTTGGTTCAGTTTGAAAACAATCTGGAAGCAAAAATTAAAGTCGAACAAAAACCAACGCACATTACTTTTGAACTTATTGAATTCAATTCTCCTGAAAATATTGAATTGATTATTTGGGGACCAATTCCAACTACCATAAAAAAAATAATTGGCGAAACAGTTGGGGTGGTTCGGGGCGATGAATTTGCAATCGGAATTCAGGCGCTCAATCCAAAAACATTGGGTGGTTATCCTTGGACCGACAACGATTGTATGCCACAATTCGACATTTTTGAGCAGGAAGATTATTCCGATTTAAGCGAAGAAAACAAACGGGAAACCTTGTACCGTGTTGAAGCAGCCAAGCCTGAAAAATTTGGAAGTACATTGCAGGCATACTGCAGAAACCGCACCATTGAAAGAATTATTGAAAATCTAAGTCATAAAAAATATGTTTCACCGGTTTATGACGATGGGGGAATTATCGGATCAAAAATTGCCTTGTTTGGCTGCCCCGTTGATAATACTCTTGAAACTCTTGGAAAGATTGAAATTGCGGAAGATCTCCCCCACCCAATGATTGACGGCGAATGGGGAAAGCAGTCACGTACAGCTTCAGCCGCATATTTGATTTATGGCTATAATGAAAAAAATATTGATGAAGCAATTGCCTATACAAAACAAGCCGGGTTGCGCTATTTATATCATCCCGGTCCGTTTAAAAACTGGGGGCATTTTGAATTAAACGAGGCAGAATTCCCCAATGGCTGGGAGGGTTTAAAAATGTGTGTTGAAAAAGCAAAAAAGGAAGGTGTTTATTTAGGACTTCACACGTTATCCAATTTTACAACAACAAACGATGCGTATGTAACACCCGTTCCCGACCCACGATTGGCAAAAGTTGGATCTTCAGTTTTAACCGAAAATATTGACGCCACTCAAACAGAAATCGCCATAGAATCACCAGATTTTTTTAATCAGTATGAAAACAACAATTTACATGGTGTAAAGGTAGGCGAAGAGTTGATTCGCTACGACAAAGTTTCGGATTCGGCGCCCTGGAAATTGTTGAATTGCCAGCGAGGGGCATGGGAAACAAAAGCGCAGGCACACGAAAAAGATGCTGAAATTGGCAAACTCGCTGACCATGGCTACAAAGTTTTTCTCACCAATCCCGAACTAAGTATTGAACAGGCCAAACGACTTGCTGAATTATACAATTACTGTGGATTGCGCCAGATTTCGTTTGACGGGCTGGAAGGAAACCGCTCAACTGGAATGGGAAACTATGGCGAAATTCTGTTTACAAAAACCTGGTGGGATAACCTTTCCGAAGATGAAAAAAGTCACATGATAACTGACGCCAGCCGGACCACCCATTATTTCTGGCACATTTACAGCCGTATGAACTGGGGCGAGCCCTGGTACGCCGGTTTCAGGGAAAGCCAAACTGAATACAGGATGAAAAATCAGCAATATTTTCAGCGCAATTTAATGCCGGGTATGTTGGGATGGTTTAGCATGCGAAACAACACACCGGTTGAAGATATTGAATGGATGCTTGCCCGCTCAGCCGCATTTAACGCGGGATATGCTTTTGTATCCGACGACAGGGCAATGAAATCAAACGGACAATCCGGCGAAATTTTAAAACTCATTGGCGAGTGGGAAAAAGCACGCATGGGAAATGCCTTTTCTGAAGAACAGAAAGAACGGATGAAAGACATTAACAATGAATTCAGTCTTGAAACAACCGGTGAAAACCAATGGAATTTAAGTCAAATTCAATCGTTTAAATTCAAACACGAAGATAAAGTTCGCCAACCGGGAGAACCGCTTTTCTCCACTTTTAAATTTGAAAATCAGGAAGAAAATGCCAACCTGAATTTCATACTAACAGCCACAGACGCCACTATTTCGAAACTGAAAATAGAACTGGATAACAATAAAGAAATAGAATTGCCTATTTCACTTCACGCTGGTGAATCGGCAAAATATGCGGGTGCCGATTGGATTGAAATACTGGATGAAAATCTAAAAAAATCTGGCGGATTTAAAGTCAATCCCGATGATTTTAAATTATCGAAAGGAAATCATTCAGTTATTTTCGATTGCACTTTTACTGATAAGGGAAAAGAACCGGCTGCAAAATTCGAAGTAAGAATTCCGGGTGAAAAAGAAGAATTGAAAGGGAATTAGTTATTTTGGGTATGCAAGAATGCGAGAATGCATGAATAGAAAATAATGCTTCGTACTGATGTAACAAACTTCATTACCGAAAGTAAAATCTTCTGAAAGTGCAGTATTTATTGGGCGACGCTACCGGTATCTATCTGGAAGAACCGTATTTCTATTATCTGCGAATCACAATTCACCGCATCGATTCATTATCAAGGGTGACGCGGATTCCGATCCGCGTTTATAATTTTCATCGAATCGCCTGTTTGCAGTTAAGCACACAATTCACCACACCCAATGAATGCAATTGCTTATCCAAATATTTATTCTGAAATTGGACGTTAAAAAACTCAATGAATACTTTTCAGTTTATTCGAAGCAACAATTACCTTCCGTTGATAATTTTCGCTGTGTCAATGGGATTTTTAGAGGCAATTGTTGTTGTATATCTTCGTGAGTTGCATTACCCTAATGGTTTTCAGTTTCCGTTAAAAGAAATGCCACCTTCAATAATCATTATCGAATGGACACGCGAAATTTGTACACTTTTAATGCTTGGCTCTGTAGCATGGATTTCAGGTAAAATACTTGTAAAACGATTATCTGTTTTACTTTTCATTTTCGGTGTTTGGGATATAATCTATTATGTCGGTTTGAAAATATTTCTCGACTGGCCGGAATCGCTGCTAACATGGGATATTTTATTTCTGATACCGATTACCTGGGTAGGGCCTGTTCTTGCACCGGTATTATGTTCTCTCCTGATGATTGTTTTTGCCGTGGTTCTAGACAAATTAATTTTAAAAAATAATCTGAAGAAACTGGTAAAACCTGAATGGATTTTACTGATTTCAGGCGCTGCCTTTATATACTTCACCTTTACAGTCAATTTTGGAGTGATATTAATAAATGGCCATTTTTTGCGTGATTTTTCCAATCTTCCGAAAAATCCTGAATTTTTAAAAATCCTCTCTAACTGGATTCCTTCGCATTTCAACTGGTCAGTGTTTGCCGCAGGTTTCATTATAATTTGCTCTTCGATCTGGTTGATTGTTAAAAGGAGCAAAGACAATTAAATATTTATTTCGAAGGACTTGGAAGTGCAAAAAATGCAAAAAGATTGCTTTTGAAAATTACATCTGCCTTCAGTTTTTATACTTATATCTCTTTACTTTATTTCCATTCGCCTTTTACCTTTTGCCTTTTGTCTTTTACCTTTTACCTTTTTTTCTATCTTTAGCTCATTGACTTAACGAACCTAAAGATCATGATTGCTGTTTTCATAGCTTATCTTGTTATTTTAATCGGAATTGTTGCCTGGTCAGCCCGTCGCTCAAAAACCAACAACGACTTTGTTTTGGGAGGCAGGAAAATATCGGGATATTCACTTGCTCTATCTGAACGGGCAACCGGCGAATCGGCATGGTTACTTTTGGGATTGACAGGACTTGCCTACTCCGAAGGGATGGCGGCAATTTGGGTGGCCATTGGTTGTGTTTCGGGTATTTTATTTTTATGGACTTTTTTGGCTGAACCCTTGCAAAAACTCACGGAACAAACTGGGGCATTAACAGTTCCAGGACTTTTCTCAAAAAGATTTGCCGGAACAAACCGTAGTTTCGGAATCCTTTCTTCACTCATAATTATTTTCTTTTTTATACTTTATATCGCGGCACAATTTAGCGGTGCCGGCAAAATTTTCAACGATACTTTTAATATAGATCCGTTTTGGGGAATGGTGATCGGCTCGCTGCTTGTTACTGTTTATACCATGTTGGGCGGATTTATTACAGTTGTTGCCACCGATGCATTTCAGGCAATTTTAATGGTGGTTACCTGTGTTGTTTTGCCAATTATCGCCTTACAAATTGCAGCCACTTACAATATCAGTATCGCAGAAACAATTCAGCAGGCAAGTTATACAGTTCAGTTAAATGCAAGAACCGTGAAACAAGCTACCGGCTGGTTGATGATTCTGAACGGCTTGAGCTGGGCATTTGGATATACGGGCCAACCACAATTGCTTGTACGAATGATGGCAATGCGAAGCAAAAAGGAAACCCGGCAAAGCAGGTGGGTTGCAGTCTTATGGACTTTGCTGGCTTATATGGGCGCTTTTATGATTGGCATTATCGGCTACAAACTTGTGCAGGCAGGAGCTTTGGGCGATGCCGCTGCAATTGTTGCAACAGATTCAGAAAAAATTATGCCGGTTATGGTAATGACTTTACTTAATCCAATTCTTGCCGGAATACTTTTGTCGGGCGCCGTTTCAGCAATGATGTCAACTGCCTCATCGCAATTGATGGTTGTTTCGACATCGATGACAGAAGATTTTTATGCTCATGTTGCCAAAAGGAAACTTGAAGAAAAACGGATGCTCCTCCTGAATAAGATTCTCACACTTGTAGTTGGACTTGTTGGATTTTTACTCGCCATTACCATGGAAGATACGGTTTATGGATTGGTTTCTTACGCCTGGAGTGGAATTGGCGCTTCATTCGGTCCGGCAATTGTTTTGCTGATTTTCTGGAAAAAACTGTCGCGGTCCGGGGTTTTTGCAAGTTTAATTACCGGAACATTATCAGCAGTTATCTGGAAAACATGGCTGCTTGAACCCACCGAAATTTCAGAAAGATTAGCCAGTTATCTGCTGGCGTTTACAATGGCGGTTGTTTTTAGTTTGGTGTTTCCGGAGAAGAAGTAGAAGACGTTAAATTCCAAAAAACAATAACCAAATCTCAAATAAATACCAATATTTAAAAACCAAACATTGAGAAATCAGTTTTGTGAATATAATTATTGAATCCACTCCAAAAAGTTAAAAAAGAAAATGCCTCGAAATCTCAAAAGCACTAAAACCCACAAAATTTTGATAATAAGGTCGATGCATTTTAATGTAATTTCGTGTTTTGGTGTTTTAGTGGCTATACAAGACTTTCTGGAGTAGTTCAATATTGGAATTTGAGACTTATTTGTTTTTTGTCATTTGAGATTTGATATTTCAACAATGTTTATTTCTTTTCAAAAACCATCTCACCCAACTCATGTTTCTCAAACTGATTGTTTTCGAGTTTCGGGGTTGAACCACCGTCGTAAATATAAATGGCGGCTTTTTGTGTTTTAGCCGAATTTTTAAAAATATTATCTTTTAAAACCAGATCATTTGCTTTTGAGTTTACCGAAAAACCAAATCCAATATTATTTTCAATGATATTCTTTACAAATGTATTTCTGTGAGGCGCATTTGCTTCCCGCTCACCACGCAAATTTATGCCATCAGCTTTGTTATTAAAAACATGATTTTCACTAAAAATCACATCTACATCCTTATGACCTGTGCAAATACCAAACCTTCCATTATCGTGCATTTTATTGTTTGAAACCCGGCTTTGATAAACCCGCCAGCAGATAAAAAGTCCATCGCGATCATTGTGGTGAATGTCGTTATTTTCGATAATTGAAAAAGGAGAGCCGGTTCCGGGGTGTAATCCTGTATTTCCACTGCCCGAAATTTCACTGTTTTTTATGGTTACATTTTCAGTAATCTGCCAACTGATTCCTTCACCATTAAAATCTTTAACATGCACATTATCAACAGTAACATTTTTCGAACGTAAAATCAGAATTCCGGCGCTGTTACAACCGTCAGCAAAAAAATTGTCAGCACGGTTTCCATCGGCAACCAAATTCGAAATACTGCAATTTTCAACATCAAAAGCCTCAATTACTGATGAAGCATTGGAAATCAATCCATTTATATCGGAACGATAATCTCGAATTAATCCTTTATCAATATAAATTATGTTATCAACTATATCCGAAACATAAGCAGTTGAAACATTCCAGCACCCGCTGTTTTCGTCATCGGTAATCTGTACTTTCATTCCAATTTCAAAACCATCAGCATTTTCCACTGTAAGTTTTAGTTCGCCAAAATCGGCGTCAACAATAAATTTTGTCTGAACACCTTCTCCTCTTTTCAGAATGGTTTCTTTGCCAGAACCAACAAGCTGAACATTCGACCTCATTTTAACAGGTGCTTTTATATCATACCTGCCCGGACTCAATTTTACAGTACCTCCGGTTTTTGCAACCGCATCTATAGCAAACTGAATTGACTGGTTTGTATAACCATGTACATCAGCATTT
Source organism: Draconibacterium sp. (assembly GCA_041739985.1). Taxonomy (GTDB): domain Bacteria; phylum Bacteroidota; class Bacteroidia; order Bacteroidales; family Prolixibacteraceae; genus Draconibacterium. Next base: position 54,107 of record JBGSMW010000095.1, read on the forward strand.
TGTCCTCCAACAGTTAAAACCTGCTGAGCCTGTTTTGGTGATACAAGCGCATCGGCTACATTCTGAATTTCCTGTGCATTCAATAAAAAAGGGAGTGCAACAAATAAAACGATAACAATTGCTTTCATTATTTTCAATTTAATGTTTTCAAATTTAGGTGTTCATATTTACATTTCAACCTGTTTTGAAATTAAAAACCCATTAAAATCAAAAATAAAAATTAAGTTCTAAGCACTTAAATATTCTGTTATCTTCGCACTTCTGAATCAAAAAATAAAATGAATTTCACAAATAAAACAATTTGGATTACAGGGGCTTCATCCGGTATTGGCCGTGCTGTTGCGCTTGAATTATCCAAAGAAAACACGAAATTAATTCTATCGGATATTGACGAAACCGGACTTGCAGATGTAGCTGCCGCATGCGAAAAAAACGGATGTGCAACTATAATCGCCCCAATGGATTTAAGCAATGAAAAATCGGTTTCAGAAGCAGCTCAAAAAGTGCTGGACAAGAAAATAAAAATTGATTGTCTTTATCAGTTTGCAGGAATAAGTCAACGGTCATTGGTAAGTGAAACACCCCTTTTTGTTGATCGTAAGATTTTCGAAATTAACTTTTTTGGTGCAATTGCACTTTCCAAGGCAGTTTTACCCGAAATGATTAAAAACGGAGGTGGTCAGTTAGCTGTAACATCAAGCCTTGTTGGTAAATTTGGTTTTCCTTTCCGTTCATCCTATTCGGCAACAAAACACGCGCTGCACGGTTTTTTCGAAAGTTTACGTGCCGAAAATAAACAAAACAATATTCAGGTTTCTATATTTATTCCGGGCCGTGTAAAAACCAATATTTCGGTAAATGCCATTACAAAAGACGGGCGTACCCATGGCAAAATGGATGCAGGACAGGATACGGGAATTTCGCCTGAAAAGGCCGCGAAAATTATTTGCAAAGGTTTAAAAAAGGAGAAAAAAGAAATTTTGGTAGGAGGAAAGGAACTTATTATGGTACACATTCGTAGATTTTTACCGCAGCTGTACTACTATTTATCATCGAGGATAAAGGATTAGTTCCGGGTTCAGAGTTCATCCCGATAGCAATCGGGACAGAGTTCAGAGTTCAGAGTTCAGAGTTTAAAGTTTAAAGTTTAATCCCGATTGCTATCGGGACAATGTTTAAAGTAATAAAAAATGTCGGCAAAAATTAATGGGATTCAGCAATTGGGAGTTGGGGTTGAAAATGTAAAAGAAGCATGGAAATGGTATCGCGAGCATTTTGCGATGGATATCAGGATGTTTGAAGAAGAAGCCACTGCCGAATTGATGCTTGCCCACACCGAAGGAAAATCAAGGACCAGACATGCAGTTTTAGCGCTCAACATGCAGGGCGGCGGTGGTTTTGAGATTTGGCAGCACACCGGAAAAAAACCGGAAACTTGTCCATTTGAAATTCAACTTGGTGATTTGGGAATTAACATCGGGAAAATAAAAACCGGAAATACAGCAATAGCATATTCAAAATTTACAAATTCGGGGTTAAACCTTTTGGGTTCAATTCATAAAGATCCTGTTGAAAACGAACACTTCTATCTTAAGGATATTTACAACAACATGTGGGAGGTGAAGCATGAAAAACAGATCTTCAGAAAAAAGGAAAAATCGGTTAGCGGTGGCATTTATGGTGCCGTAATTGGTGTAAAAAATATGGAAGAAAGCCTGAAAATTTACCAGGATATTCTGCAATACGATAAAATAGTTTACGATAAAACCGGTGTTTTTGATGATTTTAACGGTATTCCGGGAGGAAATCATAAATTTCGCCGCGTTTTGCTAAAACACTCTGACATAAAAAGTGGTGCATTTAGCCCATTTTTTGGGAAGTCGGTTATTGAACTTGTTCAGGTGCTCGACCGCGAACCCCGAAATATTTACGAAGGCCGCATTTGGGGCGACCCGGGTTTTATTCATCTTTGTTTCGACATTAACGGAATTGATATTTTCAGGGAGAAAGTGAAAGATATGGGTTTTCCGTTTACCGTTGACAGCGCCCGCGCAATGGAAACTTTCGATATGGGAGAAGCGGCAGGCAGTTTTGCCTACATTCAGGCACCCGAAGGTACTTTAATTGAATTTGTAGAAACTCACAAAATACCATTACTCAAAAAGATTGGCTGGTATATCGATTTAAGAAAACGCGGAAATCACCCTCTGCCCAACTGGATGCTTAAAATGTTTCGGTTTATGCGGGTGAAAGATTGAGTAAAAGTAGCCCCCTCTAACTCCCCCAAAGGGGAGGATTAGAAAATCAATACAATCAAATAATATCAAGCAAAAAGAATTACTTTGCTGAAAACTTGTAAATTGTAGTTGACTTGAAAGTTTCACCGGGTTGAACAAGGGTTGTTGGAAAATCTGGTTGATTCGGACTATCAGGAAAATGCTGCGTTTCAAGACAAAATCCGGTTCGTTTTGTATAAGCAACTCCACTTTTCCCGATTTCTTTTCCACTTAAATGATTTCCTGTGTAAAGTTGAACTCCGGGTTCAGTTGTAAAACATTCCATGTACCGGCCACTTTCGGGTTCATAAGCACTGGCAGCAAACCCAAGTTCACCATCGTTTTTGTTAATTACATAATTGAAATCGTAGCCTGAACCATAAACGAGCATTTGATTGTCAGAATCTATACGTTCGCCCACAGGATGAGGCGTAGTAAAATCCAAATCAGTTCCACGAATATCCGCTATTTCACCCGTTGGAATCATTTCTTCATTCACCGGAGTTGATCTGTCAGCATTTATTACCAAAACATGGGCAAGAACATCACCATTTCCTTCGCCATGTAAATTAAAATAGCTGTGATTGGTAACATTAATGTGGCAGGCTTTATCGGTAGTAACTTCATAATCAATTTTCAACTCATTTTCATCGGTTAAAGTATAAGTTGCTTTTGCTGTTTTATTTCCGGGAAAACCAAATTCTCCATCGGTGCTGTTTATTTTGAAAGTTATTGCATTCCCTTCACCTTCAAAATCCCAGACTTTGCGGTACCAACTGCCGGGACCAGAATGTAAACAGGCTTTTCCGTTGTTAACAGGAAGATTGTATGTAACACTATCAATAACAAAACTTGCATTGGCAATACGATTGGCAAAAGGACCAACCACTGCACCGTGACTTGCACCATATTGCTGATAATCGGCAATCGATTTAAAACCAAGCATTACATCAGCAAACTTCCCATCTCTGTCGGGCGCATAAACCGAGACAATTTTTGCACCGTAGTTGGTTAAAGTCACAACCATTCCGTTTTTGTTTTCAAGTGTAAACAAACGGGTTTGTTTTCCGTCAATCGTACTTTCGAAATTTTCGCTTGTGTAAGGCATGTCAATACTTTTTTGTTGTGGTTTGGTGCAAGTAACAAAAGTTGCAACCAAGGCAATTAAAATAAAACTCAGGTTTTTCATAGTTTATTCTTTGTTGCTAAAAATACAAAATACTGTTTGAAACCCGAATTTCCTGCAATAAAAGATTTCGTTTTTTTGAATTAGGCACTTTGTCAATAATTAAAAACTATAACAAAATGGGGTTAAAACCCAACAAACATTGGCATTCATTGAATCCGTTCACTAAAGTGAACGGCAATTTCCATTTCAACTAAAAACTTTGTTGTATTTTATTGCCGTCTGCTTTAGCTGACGGATTACATAAGTTGCTGTAAAACCTGGCTTTAGCCTCATTTTTAGTTGTATCATTTAAATGCCTAATTCAATCGTTTTTTTAAGCGCTCAAATTATTAAGTTTTAATCATGTTTTTTTCAATTCAGAATTCTTTTATTTGCTTCGAATTAAATCAATTATGGAATCGATAAGAGAACTTTACAGGATTGGGCACGGACCATCAAGCAGTCACACAATGGGACCAAAAAAAGCGGCAGAAAGGTTTTTGGAAAAGAACCAATCGGCATACCGTTTTGAAGTTGTTTTATACGGAAGTCTTGCTGCAACCGGCTTGGGACATTTAACCGACCAGGCTATCAAAGAAACATTCAAAAATTACCAGTTTGATATACAGTGGGAACCTGGAATATTCCTTCCGAAACATCCAAATGCTCTAAAATTTAAAGCATTAAAATCTGATGAAACAGTACTGGACGAATGGACTGCTTACAGTGTTGGCGGCGGAACCATCATTGATGACGAAACAGAATCGGAAACAATCGAAATTTACGAGCATAAAAATCTTGCTGAAATAATGAATTGGTGCAACCAGAACGGAAAACAGTTTTGGGAATTTATTGAAGATTATGAAGGAATTGGCATTTGGGAATTCCTGGAAGAAGTTTGGAATGTGATGCAGGAAAGTGTTGAGCGTGGTTTAAATCGTGATGGCGTTTTGCCCGGCGTTTTAAAACTTCCGCGAAAGGCGCAATCGTTTTATTCGAAAGGGAAAAATTATGCAACCCCATTTAAGCGGCGGTCACAACTTTTTTCATACGCACTTGCAGTTTCAGAGGAAAATGCCTCGGGTGGAAAAATTGTTGCTGCACCAACCTGCGGGGCTTGCGGAGTAATGCCTTCAGTACTTGTTCACGCTAAAAAAGTATATAAATCCGACAAAACCGCGATTCTTCGGGCGCTCGCCACTGCAGGTCTGATTGGTAATTTAATCAAAAAAAACGCATCAATCTCGGGTGCCGAGGTTGGTTGCCAGGGTGAAGTTGGAACGGCCTGCGCGATGGCTTCGGCTGCAACGACTCAACTTATGGGAGGTACAATTTACCAGATTGAATATGCTGCAGAAATGGGATTGGAACATCACCTGGGACTAACCTGCGATCCGGTTGCCGGACTGGTTCAAATTCCATGTATCGAAAGAAACGCATTTGCTGCAGAGCGGGCTGTGGCACACACCACATTTGCAATAATTTCAGATGGAAGACACCGCATTAGTTTTGACGAAGTTGTGGAAACCATGTACACAACCGGGATTGATTTGCAAAGCCAGTACCGGGAAACTTCACAGGGCGGGCTGGCGAAATTAAATGCAATGCCAAAACAATAAGACAGTTTGTTTATCAAGTATCAAGATTCAAGAATCAAGAGTTCAGAATCCAAAATCCATTTTGAATTTGGTGATAAAAGTTTCCGGAATCAAAAGTGAATCTTGATATTGATTATGCAGATTTTGCATTTTCTCTGGCGCACCCCTGTCTGTATTCGGCAATAATTTCCTTTACCTGGGTTGGTGCAACCCTGCCAAATACCTTTTCTCCGATAGTAACAACCGGAGCCAGCCCGCAAGCGCCCACACAACGCAAACAATTGAGAGAGAATTTTCCATCGGGTGTAGATTCGCCAACTTCTACTTTTAATTGCCGTTTAAATTCGCTGAGAACCTGTTCTGCCCCACGCACATAACAAGCTGTACCCATACAAATTGAAATGGGGAATTCACCACGGGGAATCATTGTAAAATAGCTGTAAAAAGTTACCACGCCGTACACTCTTGCAACAGAAGAATTCAATCCTTTTGCTATTACTTCCTGTACTTCGGCCGGCAGATAACCGAGTTTACCCTGTACTTTGTGCAAAACGTTAATCAATTCACTCTCTTTGTTATCAAACTCTGCGCAAACACTTTTTATGGTTTGTACAGTATTTTCGGATAATTTTATTTTTGGCATTTTTTAGAGTTTTTTTAGATGTTAGATTATTCTTCATTCAACAAAAAACATTTTTACTCCGTTCTGTCGAAATAAGCTGTGTGCAGCAAATGATGCGCTTTTTCACTCATCGGTTTACCAAGAAACTCCTTGTAAAGTTGAATTATATAAGGGTTTTCATGCGATTTACGAATTGACTTTTTTGTGTCCTCCTGGTAAATTGCACGTTGTCGTTTTTTCAGGATTTCAGCATTTCCATGATGGTAAGGCTGACCTCCACCACCAATGCAGCCGCCGGGACAACTCATGATTTCAATGGCATGAAACTCACTTTTACCGGCTTGTATTTCTTCAAGCAGTTTGCGTGCATTTCCAAGTCCGTGTGCAATACCAATATTTATTGGTGTTCCGTCGAAATCGATTGTCGCCTTGCGAATTCCTTCCATGCCACGCAATTCATCGAAATTCAAACGCGGCAATTCTTTTTTTGTATGCAATTCATAAGCAGTCCTTACCGCAGCTTCAATAACACCACCGGTTGTTCCGAAAATAACTGCTGCGCCGGTTGATTCTCCCAACGGGTTATCATATTCTTCGTTTGGAAGAGTTCTGAAATTGATATTTGATATTTTAATTAATGCAGCCAACTCGCGTGTTGTTAATGCAAAATCAACATCCGGATTGTTATTCACTTTAAATTCATCGCGGCCACATTCATATTTTTTTGCCACGCAGGGCATAATTGAAACTACGACCAAATCCTCGCGTTTTATACCAAGTTTATCAGCAAAATAAGTCTTGGCAATCGAACCAAACATTTGTTGCGGCGAGCGCGCAGTTGAAGGAATATCCTTCATGTCGGGAAAATGATGCTCAAAAAATTTCACCCAGGCCGGACAACACGAAGTTAAAATGGGAAGTTTCACATCTTTGTCGCCAGCCAAATGTCTTCCCAAACGGTTAAGCATTTCGGTGCCTTCTTCCATAATCGTGAGGTCTGCGGCAAAATCGGTATCAAAAACATAATCGAAACCCAAACGGCGCAAAGCAGCTACCAATTTTCCTGTAACCAATGTACCTGCTTCGTATCCAAACTCTTCACCCAAAGCCGCACGAACGGCAGGAGCTGTTTGAACGATTACAGTTTTTGTTGAGTCGGAAAGCGCGCGCACAACTTTACCCGTTTCATCAACTTCGGTTAAAGCGCCTGTTGGACAAACAGCAACGCATTGACCGCAATAAGTACAAACCGAGTGGTCCAAATTCATTTCGAAAGCAGGTGCAACAACCGAGTTAAAACCACGGTTAATTGCCGAAAGCACACCAACTGTCTGTACTTCATTACACATCATTTCGCAGCGGCGGCACATTATACATTTGTCAACCTCGCGGATTATTGCAGGCGAAGTGTCTTCACGGTAATGCGATTGTTCTCCCTGGTAATGGATTTTACGAATGCCGAGATTATGAGCCATGTTTTGCAAATCGCAGTTTCCTGATTTTGCACAAATTAAACAATCGGCAGGATGGTCAGAAAGTATCAGCTCCATAACAGTTCTCCGTGCATTAATTGCCCTGATTGAGTGGGTGTTTACATTCATCCCTTCAGAAACATCTGTGCAACATGCCGGTGCAAGATTACGCCGCCCGTCAACTTCAACAACACAAATGCGGCAACCACCTGGTTTATTTTCGATGTTCAGGTCGTCAAGTTTCATATAGCAAAGTGTTGGAATATGAATCCCAATCCCTTTTGCCGCCTCCAAAATGGTAGTTCCTTTTTTAACAACTACCGGTTTATTATCGATGATAAGATTTATTACATCCATTTTCTTTAGTTTACAGTAATTGCATTGAATTTACATTTCTCGAAACACACGCCACATTTAATACATAACGACTGGTCAATGAAATGTGCAACCCGGCGTTCGCCTGTAATTGCACCAACCGGGCAATTACGGAAACACAAAGTGCAACCATTGCAAATTTCTTCATTTATTTCGTAGCGCACCAAAGATTTACACTGACCAGCCGGGCATTTTCCTTCCAGAACGTGAGCCAGATATTCATTCTCGAAATTGGCGATTGTTGAAAGTACAGGGTTTGGCGATGATTGCCCCAATCCGCACAGTGAAGTATCTTTAATTACGTTGCTCAATACTTTCAACCTTTCAATATCTTCCAAATCTCCGTTTCCCTGAGTAATTTTATCCAGTATTTCATGAAGCCGCTTGTTCCCAATGCGGCAAGGACTGCACTTTCCGCACGATTCTTCAAGTGTAAATTCTAGATAGAATTTTGCTATTGAAACCATGCAATCGTCTTCGTCCATCACAATCATTCCACCCGATCCCATCATCGATCCGGCAGCAATAAGATTTTCGTAATCAATTGGGGTATCTAGAAATTTTTTCGTCAAACAACCGCCTGATGGTCCACCTGTTTGCACCGATTTGAATTCTTTTCCATCTTTAATTCCACCGCCGATATCATAAATCACTTCACGAAGTGTGGTTCCCATTGGCACTTCAATCAAACCAACATTATTGATTTTTCCGGCGAGAGCAAAAACCTTTGTCCCTTTGGATTTTTCGGTACCGATTTTATTAAACCAACCAGCGCCTTTATTAATAATTACAGGAATATTGGCAAAAGTTTCCACATTGTTCACGTTTGTTGGTTTCCCCATATATCCCGATACTGAAGGGAACGGCGGTTTTACAGTTGGTTCGCCTCGTAAACCTTCCATGGAATGGATAAGTGCAGTTTCTTCGCCACAAACAAAAGCGCCCGCACCGTAACGCAATTCTATTTTAAAACTGAACCCTGTCCCTAAAATATCATCTCCCAGCAAACCATATTCTTCAGCTTGTTTTATGGCAATTTTTAATCTTTCGATTGCCAGAGGGTATTCTGCCCTGATATAAACCAAACCTGCATCGGAACCAATGCAATATCCGCAAATTGCCATGGCTTCGATTACTGAATGCGGGTCGCCTTCCAAAATTGAGCGATCCATAAAAGCACCGGGATCGCCTTCATCTGCATTGCAAACCACATATTTTTTATCAGCTTTTACACTTCTTGTGATTTCCCATTTTAACCCGGTTGGAAAACCGCCACCCCCTCGGCCACGCAATCCTGATTCTTTGATTTCGTTTATAGTTTCAACCTGCGTATATTCTGTCAAACATTTGCCAAGTGCCTGGTAACCATCCCGGCCAATATATTCTTCAATATTTTCGGGATTGATAAAACCGCAATTGCGAAGTGCTATTCGAATTTGTTTTTTATAGAAATCTATACTATTCGTGGAAGTAACAGTGTAATCGTTTTTAGGATTTTTGTAAAGCAATCGTTTCAGCGGACGACCTTTGATAATGTGCTCTTTTACGATATCTTCAGCATCCGATGGTTTTACTTCAGTATAAAAAGTATTATCGGGTAGTACTTTTATAATCGGACCCTTTTCGCAAAAGCCAAAACAACCGGTAAATACCACCTGAACTTCGTCTTCCAAATCAAACTCACTGATAAAATAGTTCAGTTTGTCTTTGATTTCATTACTTTCAGAAGCTTTGCAACCGGTTCCGCCGCAAATTAATATGTGCATTCTGTAATCGGTCATATGGTTTAAAGTTTAAAGTTTAAAGTTTCGAGTTTAAAGTATAAAGTTCAAAAATGTTAAAAGCTGTAAACTTCATATTCACAACTGTTTATTCGTCAATGGTTTTAAAAGTAATTGGGATAATCCCGTCAATCATTTTGCCCTTTTTAATATATATATCAATTATTTCTTCGGCTTTGTGTTTGTTGACAAAGCCAAAAACTACCGGCTCCTTGTTTGGCAAAATAACCTCAACTGTCGGCTCGGCATAGCAATAGCCCATACAACCGGTTTGGGTAACAATTGCGTCAACTGCCTGTTGTTCCAGCTCTTCCAGGAAATACTTCATAATTTCCTTTGCACCCGAAGCAATTCCGCAGGTAGCCATTCCCACTTTCACCTGAACCAAACGCTCAGGATTATCACTGTTTTCGCGGAGTTTGATTTTCGATTGCACTTCCTCCTTTATCCTTCTAAGATCGGCTAACGATGTGATTTTTGGCATGGTCAGATATTTTTTGGTTAAACGGTTTATTGAATGTCTTTTATGTTGTTTCTTATAAAATCAATTATCGCATTTCTAATTTCAGATTTCTGCATCGAAACCCCTTCTATATTGCTTTTTATTTCGGATGAACTGAATTTAAAACTGCCTTTGTTTGTGATGTGTTCGTAAATCAATTCTAAATTTTCGTTACCCAGCATCGTTAAGTATAATGAATCCCAAATATCGCCAAGTTCAGGCCTGTCAACATTAGAAAACTGAAAACTTGCCTCTATCGTGGTGCCTTTATTCACTTCAGAATTAATGGTGAATTTGCCGTTTGCCATTTCAGCATTTTGTTTTAGCAACGACAAACCAAGACCAACTTTTCGGGTTTTCCTTGTAGTAAAGAACGGGTTGGTTGCCTGCTCCATCGTCTTTTTATCCATTCCGCAACCATTATCAATAATTTGTAAAGTGCAAATGTCATCAATTTTATTTTCTTCAACCATGACTTCAATCAATGTAGCGCCAGCGCGTATTGAATTTTGAATAATATCGAGAATGTGGTCAGAAAGTGTTTTCATAATGAGTGACACAAGATTTTAAGACACAGGAATCAAGACTAAAAAATATGATTTATTTTGATTTTATTCCTTTACAAAACCCATCTATTCTTCATTCATTCAACCAGTTGTACAAATCTATCATCCATTCTGTTTAGTGCCATTTTAATTTCCTGAAAAGTAATTTCTTCGATATTAAACACAGTGTAAATTTCGCCAATTTGATTGAGATAATGTGCATCGGAATTGCGAATAAGTGTGATTTTCTTATGTATAAAATAATGTTTTCGAACATGTTTTTCTGAACTAAAACTTGAAATACCCATTGCATCGAATTTTAAATCCGGTGGTATAAATCCAAGTTGACCAAATAAACCGTTTGAAGGCCGATCGACATGTGCAGGTATGAAAATACCATTTAACTTTTCTACTTCCTGCTGAATTTCATTTATGGATGATTTTAATGCGGCGGGGAGATAATTTGGAATCAATTCGACTATATCATCGTTTTCGTCAACAACAGGTTGATATCCAAAATGTCCGTCGGGATTAGGAATGAAAATAATTTTCTCGTCCAAAAATTGCTGAAAACGTTTAAGTTGATCTTCAAATTCAAAAAATACCAAACAGTGAACTTCTTCCTTTGTAGTAACTTCTGCACCTGTTAACACGAAAATCCCCTCCTTTTGCGCCAGCTTTTTAACCAACAAAGCATTTTTAGTGGAGTTGTGATCAGTAATCCCAATAATTCGCAAACCTTTTTCTTTGGCACGATTTACAATATTAACCGGGGTCATTTCCAAATCGGCGCAGGGCGACAAAACAGTGTGGATATGCAGGTCGGCCCGGTATTGGTTCATTCTTTAGATTTTGAGTATTTTAGAAACAAGTATCAAGACAGTTCGTATCAGTACATTTCTTCTTTCTTTCGCGAAATCATGTTTCAAATTCTTTATATATTTTTCCCGCGATTTCGAATGTTTCAATATCGGTGCCCAAAAGCGGGATTCCTTCATCTTCGCTGTGTTTCAAGGTTTCGGGATCAGGTTGCAACCCTTTCACGATAATAACTGCAGCTAAATCTTTTAAGGAGGCAATCGCGATAACGTTTTGGTGGGTTTGCAATGTTATCCAAACCTGATTTTCCCGGGCAAATCCCATTACATCACTCAACAAATCAGAAACATATCCGCCGGAAATTTCATTCTGCAAACCCGATTTTCCGGCAAAAATTGTAAAACCAAATTTTTCAACTAATTCAGCAACTTTCATAGTGACCTCCTTTTAGAATAATTAAGCATTAATCAATAGTAATTAATAAACTGAAGCCTTGTACCCTCTCCTACTTTACTTTCGATTTCAAGTTTATCTGTGTTTTTCTTTATGTTAGGCAAACCCATTCCGGCACCAAATCCCATTTCACGAACTTTCTTCGTTGCCGTCGAAAAACCCGCTTCCATAGCCAAATCAATGTTTTCTATACCAGGTCCGACATCAACTATCGTTACCTGAATGTGATCTCCTTCAAAAATGGCAGTGAGTTTACCACCACTGGCATGGGCAACAACATTCAGTTCGGCTTCATAAGTTGCCACAACAATTCGTTTAATAGTGGCAGTTTCGACACCAAGTTGTATCAATTTCTTTTTTATCTTGCTTGATGCTTTACCAGCTTGATTAAAATCTCCTCCTTTTATATTGAATTCAAGAATTTCTGCCATCAATACAAAGGTTTTAATCCATTTTGATAAAGTACACCGCTGGCTCTGAAAATTGAAAAAGGTGTTTCAATCAATATAATCCCAATCTCATTTGCCAAATCAATCATTTCGGGAGATGCAGGTTTATTTCGGCATAACAACACAACCGGAACATCAGCCATTTCAACTGTGCGGATTAACTGAACATTTGCTAATCCTGTTATCAAAACAATTTGATGATCATCGAGTGTTAATACATCACTCATCAAATCGGAACTAAAAGCCCGTTCTATTTTTATCCGTTTCCGAGGATTTCCGGCAACAATCTGGCCTTCTGTTAATTGAAGCAATTCACTTATTTTCACTACACAATATTAATTTTCAACATCAGTAAAGTTCATATTTCACAAAGATAGTTTCAGACATGGGTTAAAATGTGATTTTTACACAGTTAATAACCTTTTATTAAACATTAAAAATTAGTTGAATCAAAGCGGATATTTCCTTAATTTTCACATTTCTGTTTACAATAAATATTGATGATATGATTTACGACAAAAACTCTCTGATTACTGGAAATATTGATGATCCGGACTTTCATCAAAAAATAATTGATGCGCTGCCAATTCCCATATTTTACCGGGACACAAAGGGAATTTACCAAATGTGCAACAAAGCCCACGAAAAGTTTACAGGTCGAATTAAAGCCAATATTATCGGAAAATCAGTTTTTGATATTCACTCAAAGGAAACAGCGGAAACCTACTTTCAGCGTGATCAGGAATTACTGAGAAACCCTGGTGAACAGATATACGAAACTCAAATGAAACGCTTGGACGGTAGTACTCTCAACGTAATATTAAACAAAGCAGTAATTCGCAACAATGAGAACGAAGTGGTAGGAATTGTGGGATCTATAAATGACATTACTGAATTAAAAAAAACACAGAAACACCTCGAAAAAGCACAGGAATCGATGGAAGTTTCGTCGTACATGCTGCACAAAATCAGTGCAGGAGTCGTAATAATTGACAATAATTTTAAAGTAGTTGATTCGAATGAAAGTTTTGCCCGATTGATGGGTGAAGAAACCGAAGATCTTTACAAAACTATACCAGGGTTAAAAGATGCTTCTGTTCAGGTGCTTGTGCCGGATGTAATACTAAAAATGCTGACAAGTGTTATGACTTCAGGAGAAGAAACTCTTGAAAGGGACTTGAAAATCCAAAACAGATTGATACATGTTTCGGTAGTTACACTTTATAAACACAAAGTCGTGGGCGCTGTAATCCGGGACATGTCGGCACCCAAACTGGTTCGTGACGAAATCATCAGCCGTGCCCAACGCATCAATAAGCAAAATATTGAAATGGTGCAAAAAATCGCTTTTTTGCTGGGCGAAAATGCCGCCGAAATAGAAGAATTGTTAAACTCAATCATTGAATCATACCGGTATGACGACGACGAATAATATTGATGTTCATGTAGAAATTGATGTTCAACAAAAACGTCCAAAAGGGGAAATTGCCTGCGGTGATGTTATTCAGTCGGACATGAGCCGGGGTGAAGGACGAACCATATTAGTTCTCAGTGATGGGATTGGGCACGGCATAAAAGCCAGCGTTTTGGGCACACTTACTGCAACAATGGCGGTGAAATACACAAAAATGCACACCAAACCTGAAGTTGCTGCCCGTATTATAATGAATGCCTTACCTAAAAGCAGCGATGGAAAAGAAAACTACGCCACCTTTACAATCATTGAAATGGAACCTGACCGACTAGTTCGCATAACCAACTACGATAATCCACGTGTATTGATAATCCGAAACGGGAAATCGTATTTGCCAGTAGAGTACGAACTGAAAATCAGAGGTGAAGAGAACCTTGGGAAATTGTTGAGGTGCAGGGAATTTACAGCACAGAAAGAAGATCGGTTAATTTTTCTGTCGGATGGAATAACGCAGTCGGGACTGGGAAGTAATCAATATTCCATGGGTTGGGGACTTGACAAAATTGAGGAATTTGCCATCAGCCAGATTAAACGCATGGAAGATATTTCGGCAACAAAGCTGGCACGGAAAATTATTAACCAGGCTGTGATGAACGACAATTTTATGTTGAAAGATGATGCAACCTGCGGAGTAATCTATTTCAGGGAACCGCGCAAATTTATGCTCATTACAGGTCCTCCTTTCTACAAAATAAAAGATTTCGATTTTGTTGGGAGAATTAAGAATTTTAATGGAAAAAAAATAATATGCGGAGGTACTACTGCCGAAATTATTGCCCGTGAATTAAACATTGAAGTCAAAATTCATCATATCAAAAAAGAAAGAAACGCACTGCCGCCAGCTGCTAAAATGGAGGGATTTGAGCTGATTTCAGAAGGAATACTTACACTTGGCAAAGTTGAGGAATTGCTTGAAAATTATGACAGCGATACCCGACTTGGCGATTCTCCACATGAGGAAATCGTAAAATTACTTTTACAGCATGACATGATTGATGTAATTGTGGGAACCCGAATAAACTGGGCACATCAGGATCCTGAACAACCCCTTGAACTTGAACTTCGCAAATATGTTGTAAAAAGGATTGTACAAATCCTGCGATTAAAGTTTTTCAAGAAGGTAATGATGGAATACATCTGATGCATAAAAAAACAAATAAAAAACAATTCTATCCAGTCCAATTGGATAAGCAGGTAAATCCTACTTTTGTATATTCTCACTAATTAACATCATTTAATTTTTTTCAGTGGCTATTTAACTGCGATTTTCCGAACTTCGTAAATACAATTTTCAACCATGAAACAGTTTCTACTATTGATTTTTGTATTTGCCGCTAATCAAACCTTTTCACAGGAAAAGGAATTTTTTCTGCAAGGACAGGTTGTTGACCGCAATAATAACCCAATTTCGGATAGCTACATTTTTAATGAAAGGAACTCAGTAAAAAGTGTCAGTAAGGCAAATGGCGTTTTCGATGTTAAAGTTTTGCCCGGCGATTCAATCATTATTTCACATATTTCTTTTATGAGAAAAGTAGTTACTGTGCATCAATTAATGGTTAAACCAGTTGTTCAGTTGGAGTTGGATACAATCAATATCAAACCAGTAAATATTTCTGCTAGCGAAAAAACGGAATACGAAAAAGCAATGAAAAATATAGAAAGTATAAAGTTTGATTTCAGACCCCAGCCTGACGATGAATATACTGAAAGTGAACGTATGAAGAATTTGCTAAATACCGAAAACCAGGTGGAACGGGCATATTCCAATTCACTTAATTTTATGCAGTTTTCTCCCTCCGAAGAAATCGGCAAACTGATATCAAAACGAAAGAAAAAGAAAGCAGCAAAACAGTTTTCTTCGACTAAAGAGGTTGAACCAGTTGAAGTTAAATAATAGTTTTATTGCTCATTCTTCGAAAAAGGTTTTGGCTACTTTTAAGCCAAACTCCTGTCTTCGACACAATTCCCAAGACCTTATCACAAGTAATTCAATAACCGTGGCATATCACTTAAAAATTTATAAAAATGGGTGTATCAGTCGATTTTTGAGATTTTCTGAGAATTAGCATTCATTTGTAAATATTCAATTGATAAGTTTAACTCCCCTGAGAATTGGACAAAAACAGTTGTTTTTAAGTCGATTTTTCTTGATTTTTGATGAACGTGATGTACAATGGGTTAAGGTCTGAAAAATTGGGGACATACTGTGATTCTCCAATGGTTTCCCCAACTAAAAATATGGTTAAAATAACGAAAACACTTAAAACCTTCATTTTCAGAATATTGATCGTTATTCTTACTCCCGTTTTATTTTGCCCCGGCTGAAAGAAAAATAAATTCCTGATAATGCAATAACAGCGGAGGTTATAAAGCCCAACTTCACAGCTCTTAAAAAGATATGATTTGACACTACTTCCACCGATTGTTTCTGAAAAAGAACAGCAAAAAAGATGGTGGCAATAGTCATGCTGATAATCTGACCAACTACGCGCATTGTAGAAGCGGTTCCGGATGCCAGCCCCAATTGTTTTTTTTCCACCGAACTCATTATTGTATTCATGTTTGGCGATGAAAAAAGTGCAAAACCAAATCCTACCCAAAACAACAGAAACACGATAATCGCAATTGGGGTTGATTCATTTAAAAAAGCAAAAGCTGCCAAACCAAGTGTGCACATTGTCATTCCGATGGTTGCCAGATAACGTGGCTGAATTCTGTCAGATAATCTACCTGCAAATGGTGAAAAAATAGCCATCACAATTGGTTGAGCAACCAAAATAGTTCCGGCATCGCGGGGAGCAAGACCTTTAACTTTCTGCAGATAAAGACTTAGTAGAAATATGATGGAAAAAGTTGCACTGTAATTAATAAGTGCCGCCAGATTCGAAAATGCAAACAAACGGTTACGGGTAAAAAGCTTTGTTTCGAGCACAGGTCTAAAAGAATTTGTTTCGAAAATCCAAAAAACAATAAGCAAGATTATTCCTGTTCCCATCATCAGCCATCCCTGAAGAGCTGGAATCCGGGCTGAACCATACGTTAAGGCAACCAAACCCAACATATAAAAAACCGTACCCTTTAAATCTATTTTTTTGTTTGAGTTTATTTCAATAATATCTTTCCCGAGGAAAAGAAAAGCGAGAAAAGTTGCGATTAGACCAAAACCCGATGAAAAATAGAATATTGACCGCCAGCCCAGATACTGGGTCAAAAAACCACCGAAAAAAGGGCCAAAAGCAAGACCAAGATAAACAGCAGAAACCCCGATACCAAGGACCCTTCCACGATATTTTGGCGCAAATTCGGCAACCAATATTGCTGCGCCTGTAGTACTGCTGAATGCCGCGCCAACCCCCTGCAAAAACCTAAAAAAGATAAGCCAGTAACCGGAAACTGCGAACCCGCTTAATAATGACGAAAGCGTAAAAAGTACGATTCCGATTTTATAAACCCGTTTAATTCCGGTCAGGTCGCCCCAGCGCCCAACGGGGAGCAAAAACATGGCAGTAGAGAGTAGAAAGGCAGTAACAACCCAACTCAAAGTAACAGCATCGAGGCTAAAATCCTTTTCAATAGCTGGCAACGCAATGTTTACTGACGAAATAAGAAACGTGGACATAAATGAGCTGAAAGCCACAATTGACAGCACTGTAATTTGCGTTTTTGTCCAGATCATATGATATTCCTGTAAAAATTCATAATATGTGTTTCTGACAAATTATTTTAAAAAGTTCAATTACAATTGCAAAACTTGTCATGACACAACAAAAGTACTTTTATTCCTAATCAATTTTCAATTTTATGATAAAGTGCTTCCGGCGGTATTTCCTGATGCACTATTCCGGGGCCTTCCCAATTTACAATATTAAATTTACGTGCCCCTAGTTGAAAGTATTTTTCCAAAACTTCATATTTTCCCTTGCGCAAAGCAACAGTTTTAAACCCACCTCGCAAAAACTCCTTTCCATCAATATAAAAAACACATTTGTCGTTCACTTTTATTGAAAACGTGTAAACTCCATCACGCGGAATGTCAATAAAACCAGACCATTCGTAACCAAAATAATCCTCTGTTTTCCGATGGTCGATAGTGAAATTTGGAAGAATTCCTGTTTCAATTGGAGTGAAATTATCCAATTCCTCCGGCTCTAAAACATGCACTTCAAAGTATTTGTATTCCAATCCGTTTTTAAATTTTCCTTTCACTTCATAGTTTTTGTATTCCTCAAAATCCAATTTATTTACTTTTATTGAAACCGGTCTGCTTGGCAGAATCCCATCTTTAAACGAAGCAAAATGTATTTCAGTGGTTTTGTCAATTACCACCGGTTCAACAAATAAAGCCGATTCCTGCGTTGGCCTCGAACCGTCGGTTGTGTAACGGATTTCAGCTTCATTATCATCGCACAACAATGAAACTTTTGCCGATTCAAGAAAGTTTTCATCGTTTGTAACAGCATAAGGTAATTTTGCTCCAGCTTCATATTTTTCTGAAGCTGGCCGGTCTTCGTTTTTAACTCCCCATTCTTCGCTTGGAACCGGGCCCATTTCGAAAATCAATTCAGAGCCATTCAAAATATCATCATGCAAAAACCAGGATTTTGTATATGGTTTTCCAATCAATGTTACCGACTGAATGTATTTGTTTTCAGAAGAAACATGATTTGCTGTGATTGTAAAATTTTTCCCGTTTTCAAGGTGAATTACAACTTTATCGAAAATGGGGCTGCCAATTATATATTCAGGAGTTCCGGGGCAAACCTGGTAAAATCCCATGGCACTTAAAATATACCACGCCGACATTTGTCCGCAATCTTCATTTCCGCTTAATCCATCAGGTTTGTCATCGTACATTGTATCCATAATTTCGCGCACAACCGATTGTGTTTTCCAGGGTGTTCCGGCATAATTATACAAATAAGCCATGTGGTGACTGGGTTCATTTCCGTGTGCGTACTGACCAATCAATCCGGTTGCGTCAATTGCATTTTCGTCATGTGCCGACTGTTTTGTGAAAAGTGTATCCATCCAGGCAATAAATTTTTCGTCGCCGCCAATCAAATCTATTAAACCGTTTACATCATGCGGCGCAAATAAACTGTACTGAAATGAATTTCCTTCAACAAAATGCTCACTTCCTTCAGCAGGATCAAAAGGTGAAACCCAATTGCGATCGCTGTTGATAGGGCGCATGAAACCTATCGAACCATCGAACATGTTTTTATATGATTGCGACCTGTAAATAAAATCACTGTAATCATCGGTTTTGTTTAAAAGTTTAGCCATTTGAGCCACACTCCAATCGTTGTAAGCATATTCCATAACCATAGAAACAGAACCACCAACTTTATCAGCAGGAATAAATCCAAGGTTACTGTAATATCCGATATCCTGCACCCTTTTTTTCATGGCTTCAAAAGCAAGTTCAGCGTCAAAATCCCTGATTCCTTTTTTGTATCCGTCGAGAATTACAGAATGTGTGTGATAACCGATCATTACACCTGTATAATTTCCGGCAAGTTCCCATTGCGGTAAACGGCCACCCACCTTGTACATTTCGAGAAAAGTTTTTATCCAGTTGTTGTATCGGACAGGATCAATAATAGTGTAAAGCGGCATGTTTGCACGGAAAGTATCCCATAACGAAAAAACTGTGTAATTGGTAAAACCCTTTGAAACATGCACTTTATGGTCAACCGCGCGGTATCGTTTGTCAACATCTTCAAATATGTTTGGAGCGATAGCAGTGTGGTACAAACCTGTGTAAAAAATACGTTTCTGTTTTTCTGTTCCGCCTTCCACCACAATTTTCGACAAAAAAGTATTCCAGTCATTTTTTGCATTTTCAGCAACTTTTTCAAAATTCCAACCCGGATTTTCCGTTTCGAGATTTTTCCGGGCACCATCAACATCAACTGCTGAAATACCAATTTTCACCTGAATTTGTTCGTTCTCTTTTGTATCGAATTGAAAAAATGCCCTTATATTTTGCCCTTCCGCTTTTTTGATTCCCTCTTTCAAAGTATCATTGAGTGCAATACTATACGAATGAAAAGGTTTTGAGAATTTTGCATAAAAATATACATACTGATCAGCTGCCCACCTTTTGGAACGCCGCAATCCTGAAATCTCTGTATCGCTGATTATTTCGAGGTTCGATTCAATCACAAAGTCACGGTTCTTTAAATCAAGTATGATATTCGACTGGTTTGATTCGGGAAAAGTATAACGATGAAATCCTGTTCGTGTGGTTGCGGTAAGTTCTGCTTTAATTTTATCATCATCCAGAAATACAGAGTAAAATCCTGGTACAGCCTTTTCATTTTCATGCTGAAATGCAGAACGGTAGCCCGATTTCGGTTCATTTTCATCGCCCGGCAAAATTTGTACTTCACCAACTGTTGGCATCAGCAGCACATCGCAATATTCGGGAGCACCGGTACCGCTCAAATGCGTCTGACTGAAACCCATTATGGTTTTGTCGGAATAGTGATAACCGGAGGAACCGTCCCAATCTTCCCAGCGTGTGTCGGGGCTGATTTGTACCATTCCAAACGGCACAGTTGCACCCGGAAAAGTATGCCCATGACCTCCAGTACCAATCATCGGATCGACCCAAGCTGTGAAATCTGCTTTTTCGTGATTTTTACATGAAAAAGTGAAAAGTAATATTAACGGAAGTAAGCGTATGTGTGAAATATTCATTTCAATTTACCTTTAATGCATTCAATATGTGCAGTTTTAAAAAAAAGGTAATGGTGACAAAAATAGTTGGTGGAATTGATAAAATTATTTCTTAAAATACGATTGTAAATCAGAAGGGGAAACAAGCAATGCTGAGGAGCAACTTGTGAGCAATATGATTTACCAAGTGGAATAAGAGCCTC
>JBGSMW010000042.1:0-2063 GCA_041739985.1 Draconibacterium sp.
ACCTCTTTGGTATAATCAGCTTTATACGCAATATCGGTAATTGCCGGAGCCCACGTTTCCTTCACCCAAAGTAAATCACCCGGCTCTCCGTAAGGGCAAACAATTGGATATTTTAAGCACTGACCATTTTTCAAACGTGCATTCCATTCGGCTCCATCGTGTAAGATTTCGTTGGCAGGTTCCATTACTTTTAAAAGTGGTAATTTGAACAACCTGCGGGTTTGTGTTTTTTTGCCGGAAAGAATGGATTTAACCATTTGGGTATCGAAAAGTATAGGGTAATCTCTCTTATCGTTAATGGCGTCATGTTGCCCCTGTTCAATTTCGTTGTGATGGAATTCTTTAATTGCGCTCATAATCGGATTTTGGGTTTCTATGATTTTACGATTTTGAGATTTTCCATAAACCGGTTGTTAAAATAATGTCTGGGTTTATGGTCTGATTTTGAAATACAGCAGTTCTTGAATTTTTGTCCTGAACCGCAGGAGCAAGGTTCGTTTCTGTTGGGTTGAACTATCGTTCTCCGGATTGGTCGTGTAAGCATAAAATGTTTGTAGTGTTTTTTGCAGTAAAATCGGTAAGCGATTTTATAATTTGCTTTTGCACCACAAGTGGTACAAATCAATACTTTTTCAGATTTCAGGATTTTGTAAAAACGGCCTTTGCTTTCAAAAACATTTCCGGGTTCAGGTTCTGTGTCACAAACACAGGAACTTACGGTTTTTGGCAAAATTTCAACTTCCAGGTTATGTGTAATCCACCAGTTGTTTTTTTCTGCTGTTTCCAGGGTAGTCAGAACACGGATTTCTTTTTCATTTAAAGCGATAACTTTATTCATAATTATTTTATTGAATTATTAATTTCTGTTTTTGTAAGTGTTTCAAGGTCATCACGGTATTTTCTGTTAACTGCAGAAATCAGAATGGCGAGGGTGTCCTTTTTTCTATGCAGATAATCTTTCATGGCTGAGCCGGTTTTGATAATTGATTTTGCGTATTCAATATTATTGATTTCAGTTTTGGCAAAATCAGCGGGTAACTTGCTTGATTTATGATTCATAAGCCAGCGGCGCTGTCGCGTAATTTGCAGCAAAAGATTGTTCCCTTTTTGGAGATATTGAAAATCTGTCATGGCCTTGGAATTAGAGGTTCAATTAATGTCTCTGATTTACGAAAGAATTCAATAGTGGTAACCTTGATTAAGGAGCCATCACCAAAACAATATGGACAGGATTCAACGTCATGGTTATGTATTTCCCGTAAATTGCCGATTTTGATTTTACCGGTTCCTTCACACTTTTCACAGCGCTTTACTTTTGATTCTGTTGTTTTGTGCATATTCCTAATTATTAATATTCAGAGATAAAAAACCCACCGCCCTTTGGCGGTGGGAAGCTTCACCTGCAATGGTGACAGTTAAACTTAAAATTCAAAACGTAAAAATTCCTAAATAGCCCTACCTGAAATACCTGGTACTTGAAAAAACCGTTATTCAATGGTATTATTTAGGAATAATGGGTTGAATATGTTTAAAATATAATTCCACAGTCTGGGAAAGCGCCTCCAATTCGGAAACGTTAAATACTACAGAACCACTGCTTTTTACAGGCATGATTTTCCCTTCCCTCACCCACCTGTCAATCCGCCGTCGGCTATACCTCCTGTAACATTCAGCCTTGGATATTTGTGATTTGTCAACACCCATTTCGCGAAGGGCATTTTTCGCCCCCATCTCGGCTGCTGTGGTAAGCATTTGCCTCAGTTGAAATTCATGGATTTCTAACATGGATAATGATTGATTCTTTTTGAAACCTGATTATGCATTTGTCTTTTGTATTTATTTCCAGTTTTTTGATTTTTGATTTAATCAGGTTACCCGATTTTTTTAAGTTCATTAATGTTGCGTTCAATCATTCCCAACACCTTATCCCTTGTTTCATCCTCCAGCTTTGCAAATTCCAAAGCCATAAAAATGATTTTTGGATCACCCTTCACTTTTCCGGTAATGACATTGGAAGCCCACATCCAAGAAACACCCAATTCATCAGCAATTTGCTGTATTGC
>JBGSMW010000049.1:0-22755 GCA_041739985.1 Draconibacterium sp.
AACCAGCGAGGCATCCAAAATTCCACTGTCAGCGATTCCAATTTTTTTAACAGGGGTTAAATATTTTTCATTTCTGAAAGCTTCAGGATTTCTGGTTAAAAGATTAGCAAAACCACAAAGCACAAGTTCGCGGGCAGTTAAACCGGCTTTTTCGAAGTCGGCACAAAGCTTTGAGATTTTTTCATCGTTTTTCCAGTAATGATTTAATGCCTGAGCGTGGTGCATCCGGCAATATCTGCAGCCGTTTGCCACAGAAACCACAACAGCCATCATTTCGCGTTCAGCTCTCGAAAGTTCCGATTTGGAAAACATAATTTCGAGGTATAAATCCATGTGTGCAACAATGCTTTCGGGGCGAAGACTTTGGATCTTATGAACGTCGGCCAGCTTGCCACGTTTTTTTACGATATCGTTGTAAATTTCAAGCAATCTGCCGGTGGCATCTTCAGGTTCAATTACTTTTATTCTGCTCATAATTCCTTGTTGATTTTAATGAGTCGTTTTTTCAGGGCATTTTTTTCGATTAGCCAATACTGAAGAATAAAGCGAAACACAAAACGGAACCATAAAAGTAAGTAACACACGGTAAATATTTATTCCATTGGTTGAAAGCTGAAAGAGCGAAGGATTGTTGATGATATTCAGTATTATTCCAACCAAAACAGCTACCCGCAACGCCCGTTTGAGCGACTCTTTTTGTGAAGCCAATTTCAGAAAACTTTGTATCGTTTGTGTATTATTCATTTATTCTGAAGCTTCACTCAATTTGGCTTTTATCTGTTTTTTCAATTGTTCATCATCAATTTCGCCTGAATGTGAATGCTGGTGACCTTTTAATTTTTCTTCAATAATTCCGCTCTGTTTTTCGTAGGTTTTGCAGGCGTCGCACATCATTTTGTGTACTTCGAGTTGAATTTTCTCGGTAACCGAAAGTTTGAAATGGAATTTTTTCTCAATCAGTTCGGTGGCTTTTAAACACGAAAGAAAGAGAAAGTGCATTATTTTATTTTTCATGATTCTTCTGAATTAAATGTTGTACCAGTTTTTTTCAACGCAATCCCTTAACTGAAGTTTTGCCCTGTGTACAATCTGCCAAAAATTTGACGTGGTAATTCCCAGTTCCTGACAAATTTCATCGCCATTTTTTTCGACGAGGTATTTAAGTTTTACGCAGGCATTCCATTTTTCAGGCAAAGCTTCCATGCATTTTTCCAAAACCTGCTGAAATTCATCATCATCAAGCAGGTGTTTTTCTTCATCTTCGTTCCATTCTTTCGGTTTTCGGCTCTCTTCCCAACTTCCCGCTGAATCAAAAAATCCTGAAAACGATTGGTCTTCCACGTTAACAGTTTGGTTCACTTTCTTCCTGTAGTGGTCGATAATCTTGTGGTTCAAAATACTGAAAAGCCATGTTTTTGGTGAACTTTCACCTTTAAATCCACTCATCTTTTCGGCAGCAGCCAAAAACGTATCCTGCACCAAATCGGCGGCCAGCTCTGTATTCGAGACTTTATGAAGCGCCCACGAATAAAGTTCGGTTGTATATTGATTAACCCAGTCGGATAAATTCTCCTGGTTTTGACTCATAAAAATAAATTGAAATCGTTTGAAACAAACTTAAAAATAATTACGATTTGATTTTCCCAAACAACCCAATCAATTTGGTATTCAGAATATTTTTGATTTCAGCTTCGTTTTCGCCAATGGGTTTTACAGGGATTAAATCCATTACTTCAGCCGGTGTTAAATCCGATTTGTAATAAAGTTTCCATGCCTTTTTCAAAGTCTGCTGAACCGCTTTTTTTGCTTCTTTTTCTGATAGCCCGGTTTCAATTGCAATCTTTTCCATCTCCTGCCACTGAAACCAAAAATAAGTAGGCAGCATTGCCGAAACAATGGCATAACCTTCGAGTTTTGCTTCTTCGGTTTCAAAAGTTTTGCCCATCTTTTTTAACAGTTTCAGTATTTTTTTCTTCTCTTTTGTATCCATTTCCGGGTGAAATGAAACTGGATTAAATCCGTCGTTGATAAACGAAGTTGCATTGGGAATCATCCGTACAAGTTTTTTTGTTGGCAGAACGGAAGCCATTTTTTCGAGCGTAATTTTTGGCGCCAGCGAAACCACGATGGATGTTTCATTTACTGCATCTTTAATCGTTTGCAGCGTTTCCATCATCACAGGTGGATGAACGGCAAGAAACACAATTTGCTGACTTGCTGCTACCGCTGCGGTTTCTGACATTTCGATTTGTGGAAAAACAGTAGTTAGTTTTTCCAATGTGTCTGTATTTGGGTCGAATACTTTTACTGATTCAAACTTCAGACCTGCATTCAGGAAACCCTGGAGGAAAATTTTTGTGATACGGCCTCCGCCGATAAATCCGATTGTAGTTTTCATGATTACATTTTTTTAGGTTAAAATGTTATTTTACTGAGTTAATCCATCACTTTATAATGTATGTCTGCAAACACCCTATGCGCAACTGATTCGCTGTGACACGAATTACAACTCATTTTTACAGCAGTATTATTCACTTTCCCTTCACTTCCATGACATGTTACACATGTATTAACAGCTTCATCGGGTTGAATATTAGACAAATAAGTATTAGTAAAAATCGCGTTGAACGAAGTTACAAGTTTCATTGTAACATCCGCAGTCATTCTTTTGCATCGTTCCTTTCGTTCTTTGCTGTCAACTTTTAATCCGGCAGTTTTGCACCAGTTTGTATTCGAAGCATGGCATAAAACTGAATTTGAAACACTTTTTACGGGAATATAGTCATAGGCAGGACTATTTGGGTTGAATGAAGGCAAAGGTTCTTTCTCGTACCACCTGAAAACATCGGCAATCAATTTATCCTGAATAGTTTTGTCCGAAATAAGTAAACCAATCAAAGCTGCAGCGCCGTTTAATGTACCGCATACCGAACCATAACCGCCAACACCTCCATGCCCGTATTTAAACAAATGTACAGGAAACGACATATAGGGTTCACCTATTGTTTCTGACAATTGAGAAATAACACTTTTTACTGTGGCAAACATACAACTTCCCTCACTGTAATATTTATAGGCAAGCTCGGCAGTAACAACCGGGTCTAAACTTGTATATTTCCAATTATTTTCATCCTGTTTGTAATCAAGCATTTGAGGCTCAATTTCAATTTTTACTTCAGGTTTAAATGCCTGAGTTAAAACAAAAAGACCGGCTCCACCTCCAACAACTGCACCGGCTGCCATTTTCATTGCTTTTCTTCTGTCCATTTATTTCTTGTTTATGTTTTATAAAATCAGGTTAAAAATGTAACCCAGTATGATGATAAAAAACGCAATTGTTCCGAAGAAGATTCCGATGAGTTTCCACTGCATCACTTTTTTTAGCAGCGTAGCTTCGGGCAGCGACAAACCAACCACGGCCATCATAAACGCAAGTGCTGTACCTATTGGAACGCCTTTCGCCACAAAAACCTGGATTACCGGTACAATTCCGGCTGCATTGGCATACATTGGAACCGCCAGAATTACGGCAAGTGGCACGGCATACCATTTATCGGCTGAAAGATATTCAGTAAAGAAATTTTCGGGAACATAACCGTGCATCGCCGCGCCAATCGCAATTCCAATAATTACATACAACAACACTTTCTGTACGATTCCCCAACCTTCGCGAATAATAATGGGCAAGCGGTCGATAAATGGTGTTTTATCAGTTTCCCATTGTTCAGCTTCCTGCTCTGAAGTGGCCTGAATTTGTTTTACCCAATCCGACAAAAAACGGTCGAGATTCATTTTTCCCAATAAAAATCCACCAAAAGTTCCAAGTAAAATTCCGCTGATAGCATAAATAAGCGTTACTTTCAGACCAAACAAACCTAGGAACATTGCCACTGCCACCTCGTTTACCAGAGGAGAAGTAATTAAAAAAGAGAAAGTTACGCCAAGTGGAATTCCTCCTTTCACAAATCCAATAAAAAGGGGAATTGAGGAACAGGAACAAAATGGAGTGATGGCGCCAAAAAACGAGGCAAACAGGTATTGAAGTCCGTACATTTTTTTGGTTGTGAGATAAATACGCAACCTGTCAACTGGAAAATACGCATTTACCAAACCCATCAGCGAACTGATAAGAAAGAGTAAAATCAGAATTTTGATGGTATCGTAAATGAAAAAGTTGATGGATGCTCCCAAATGCGATTCAGGATTTAATCCAATAAACCGGTAAGTCACATAATCAACCAGTGGTTGCAGAAAATAGTAAAGTGCAATCAACATCGGCAAAATTACTGCGACTGATACTATCAACCTGATTTTTTTGTTTTGCTTCATGAATAAAATTGTAGAGTTGTTCGATAAAATACGAACAATAAGATTAAATTTTTTTAAAAGTATACCCTGATAATGTAATAGATACCCACAACAATAAATAATACGGCAATCACGCGGCGGAACCAGATTTCAAAGTTTTTCATTTTATTGTACACTCCACCGATTGAACCAATTGAGAAAGCCAAAATCCAGGCAAAAATAATGACCGGAATTCCGGTGGCAATGGCAAAAACAACAGGCAGGTACAAACCAGATGCGCTTGCAACTGTCATCGGCACCAACATTCCAAAAAACAAAACTCCGCTGTACGGACAAAAAGCAAGGGCGAAAATCATTCCCAGCAAAACAGCATCGAAATATCCCCAACTGGTTTTCTTTTCCATTTTTGAGGTCAGTCTGCTAACTCCCGGAATGTTCATTTTTATGACATCGAGCATCAGCAAACCAATGATAATAAGCAGAGGTCCCAGCAGTTTCTCTCCATATTGCTGAAAAAAACCAGAGAATTTAAACTGGTCGGCACCCAGAAAAATAACCAGTGGAATTACAGTGTAACTGATAGCCCGGCCCAACGTGTAAAGCAAACCATTGATAAAAACGCGGTTGCGGTTTTCAATGTCTTTGCTGATAAAACCTACTGCAGTGATGTTTGTAGCCAGCGGACAGGGGCTAATGGCGGTCATTAAACCCAGCACCAATGCCGTTACCCACGGCATGGTGCTGTTTTCAAGTAAATTGGTAAGAAATTCCATCGGTTTAATTTACAAGCGGGTCAACCTTTTCTTTGATTATGGTTTTGAATTTAACAGGATTTGTAACAGCATACAAAAAACCTTCGTTTGTAAGGTTTACCTGTTTGCTGCCGTTAACCACCAAAAGAGTTTGGCCAGATACCTTCAGTTTTTTTGCAATTTCCCGGGCCGTTTTGTCCTCAAGGTTTAAAGCCTGAAATGTAACTTTGTCGCCGTACAATTCCTTTAGATTGATTTTAGCCTCCGATTCAACAGTTTTGCATGTTTCGCAACGCACCTGATTGTGAAAATAATAAGCCTGTACTTTGGCCTGGTTACCAGTTTGTGCGTTTACTAAAAATCCGCTGAATAAAGCTGTAAACAGAATGCTTAAAAATAATGTCCTTTTCATGTTTTTTAGATTATTTGGTTAATACTTGTTTTATTTCTTCTGCTGATGGCACCCTGCCTTTAATCTCCACTTTTCCGTTAACCACAAGCGCCGGAGTACTCATTACGCCGTATTTCATGATTTCCATAATGTCTTCAACCTTACTTATTGTGGCGTCAATTCCGTTTTTTGCCACCACATCGCGGGTTAAACTTTCAAGAGTTTTGCATTTAGGGCAACCTGTCCCTAAAATTTTGATTTCCATTTTTGCAAGTTTTAAATTCTTTAAATCCATTGTGTAAGTTTTATTTATTCGTCATTCGCAAAACAACGAACAGTTGTTGTAAATTTTTTTATATCCCGAAAAACTGTTTAAAAAGTTGTTGTGCCTCTTTCCAGTTTTCTTTGTTAATACAATATTTAATTCTTGGTGATTCAATTTCACCCTGAATCAAACCCGCGTCTTTTAATTCTTTCAGGTGCTGTGATAAAGTCGATTTTGCAATGGGTAATTCATCACTTAAATCGCCGCTGTAACAGCAACTTTGGTTGGAGAGCAATTCCAAAACATACATCCGCACAGGATGCCCCATTGCCTTGGCATACCGGGCTGCTCTTATTTGCTTTTCTGTTGTAACTGATTTCAGACTCATGCTGTTCGTAAATTTGCGAACAAAGATAGGTGCATTTTTTTAAAAACCATAAAGAGTTTCACTTTTTTTGAGTTTGAAGTGTTTTGGGTTCTATTTTTCAAGGGAAGAAAATCATCCTTTTTACCGATGAACTTTCTGTAAAGAGGTGTTATTACTGTAATAACATTCCTGATTTTCTTTGATCAGGTACTGACTGCATCTTGCAAACAGGAAAGCGACGAAACATGGCTTGCGGGCAGCTTGTTGATATCGGTTTGCTTACTATTTTCCTTTTGTGTTAAGAAACTTTTCAATCATTGGTACCATAAGTTCGCTCTCTTTAAAGTCAGGTTTTAATGTTGTTATTTCTCCAATATATTCTCCATGACCACCCGGAATTATTGCCAGTTCAGAATTTGAAATTAATCTGTGCATTTCAATAGCATGTTCGGGTGTAATAACGTCTTTGTCGCCAATTATAATTAAGGTTGGTGATTTTACAGATTTGATTTGCTCATTTGGAATGTCCTTGAAATTAACCATTCTTTTAGCATCTCTGTCGTGCATTACCTGCAAGCCATTTGTGTCGGCAGCCACTTGTTTATAAGCAACTTTCAATTGTTCAGGCATATTTTCCAGTCGTGCCTGATTCATAAAATCCCAAAACCACTCAGGAACCCCGTTACGTTTGGCGAGTGCAGACCCTAAAATGATTTTATCAACTATTTCAGGGTGGCGAATGGCAATTTGTAAAGTGCTTGTTCCTCCGTTGCTAAAACCGAAAAAGTCAGCTTTGTCAATGTTTAAGTTTTTTAATTAAGTGGCAATGTCGTCAGCATCCTGTTCAAATGAAAGGTCAGCATTTCTGTCACTTGTCCGTCCGTGAGCCTGCATTTCAACTGCGATTACTTTTCTGTTTTTGGCAAATAGCGGAATAACTTTCCCAAAAGATGTCTGAATAGTGGAACCACCACCGTGAATTAAAACAAGTGGTTTTCCCTGTCCATAAATCTCATAATACATTTTTATTCCGTTTACCTCGGAATAACCGTTTGTCATTGTAGTTTTATCTGATGCCGAAATTGTCATATTATTTTCATTTTCTGTTTCTACTGATTTTTTGCTGTTACAAGTTGTCAGACTCAAAATTATCAGCACCAAAGTGGTAATTTTTATTTTCATTTATGCTTTCTGTTTAATGTGATCCGGTTGTCAAATACAACGTTTTCCAAATACACACAGGATAGAATTTTACCTGCTGAATTTTATACAAATTACTGGATTTTCATTTCAAAAGCAATCGTAGGTAATTTCTGTCAATCTTGATTTACTAAATCATCATGACATAGAATCGACAAAACACGGCTTACGCGGAGTTTGAAATTTTGCCTAATTGAATTAGGTACTTTGTCAATAATTAAAAAACCATAACAAAATGGGGTTAAAACCCAACAGACATTGGCATTCATTGAATCCGTTCACTAAAGTGAACGGCAATTTCTTTTTTTAACTAATAACTTTGTTGTATTTTATTGCCGTCTGCTTTAGCTGACGGATTACATAAATTGTTGTATAACTTGGCTTTAGCCTCATTTTTAGTTGTATCATTTAAATGCCTAATTCAATTGCCTAATTTTTATTTAATAGTTCATCAAGAGAAACTCCGGGAATGAAATTTTGCATTTTTTGGGCATCTTTTAAAACCAAATCATTTTTGTTTAGCTTTCTGTTTATTGATAATCTTAATTGATAAAGTTCTCTGTTAAACGGATTTCTTCTAATTAATTCATCAACACAATCCAGTGCTTTCTGATAGTCATTTCCCGATAAATTTTCAATGAGTTTTGCGGCAACAGACTCGTCATCTGCAGGAATAAATTTTTGTAATAATGGCATTGCAGTTATAACAATTGGATCCACAAAATTATATTTTTCATTTACTGGATTTTCTATACCGAAAGATTCCCTGGAAGGAGCAAGTACATAAACTACAGGGATGTAAAACGTCTGATTTATTGATATTGAATCACATTTTAGCCACTTATTATTAGTCGATTGGAGAACTTTTATAATATTTTCATCTATTGATTTACATATCGGATTTACAGTTGAGATTTCAAAAATATCTCCTTCCGGAGTAATAGTAACACTTGTAATTGAATATCCTATTAATTTATTTTCAATAGCTTCAGCAGGATACACGATATTACTCCCCAAAAACTCCCGGAGGCGAATTTCTTTGCCTTTAAACCTTGTATCTATTATTTTGTCTTGTGCAATCAGGTAATTTCCTGTTAAATTCAGAAATAAAAGAATTAATAAGAATTTGGTTTTCATTTTGTTTTTCGTCTTTATTAAACTATTGGATAATTAAATCATAGTTCCTGTGAAAAAACAGAAATACAGTATAATAAACCGGGTTGTTAATCAATTCTATCAAATGCAGGACCGATACTAACTGACAGCCCAGAGTCTTATTTATAGCGTTCTGGTTTTCATTTATTTAAGTATTCCACAATTTCAAAATTATTCTCTTTGGTTACAGAATTATTCACAATTTCACTCCAGTCGGAGTTATTTACATAAGAAATTTGATTTGTTTGCTTATTTCTAATTGTTAAATCTCTTTTTATAACCATCAAATCGATAATTTTTAACGCCAAACCAAAGAAAATAAATAAGACTAAAAGTCCTATGTAAATCGGTATTTTCAAAGCAGCTGAACTAATGGTAACAATTATTCCGATGAAAATTACGATACCTGAAGCCATTTTTCTTTTTGGGTTTTCAATTAGTAATTTTTTGCAATTTGTACACTGAATAATTTCCTCTCTGTTTCTGTAAAAGTTTAAAGAAATATTTGATTTGCAATTCGGGCAGGATTTATTTAATAATTTGATTTTCATGGATTCAATCAATTCTAATTCATTAATTATCTGTTTTTTCTATTTCTTTCCTGTCATTTTTGATAGATAATACGATGACTATGATTGTCATTGTCATACCTATCATTACAAGAAAAGACGCCAGGTTTTTTGAACTAAATAAATTTTCATAATCGATAATTATCAACTCTCCAATAATTATGCTTACTGCCATAATAAACAGTACGATTTTAAAATTTTTCATTCTGCTAAATATTGATTTTAAGTGTCAAATTGTTTTTAATTTAAAACTTGCCGTTAAGATCAAAGTCAGTTGCAATATTCTTTTCATAAGTATTTGTTTTTTCAATTTCGTTATGGTTTAGTTTTTATTTTTTAGTTAACGGCTAGTACAAGTTGTCGGGGCGGATTTCGGAGAGTGCCAGCGTCCGCAAGACGAAGAAAGTTAAGAAAGGAGCAGTTACAACTCCCCGCACCAAAACCCGCAATGCAATTTGCAATTTGTTGTATGTAGTGCTTAATTATCTACTCTTGTTTTTCCTTTAAAAATCTCCATTTTAACATTTTTATATGGCTCAAAATCAAACCCCTTTTTTTTATATAGAACAAAAGACTCTGGTAATCTTGCAAACTCAGGCCTATAAGTCTTTTTGAGAGTAAATTTTAACGTTTGCATTTCTCTATAATGAACAATATCGTATTCCGCTGATAAATATGTCTCAATATTGTAACTTTCAAACACAAAATCCAATCTGTCAACTATATATAACGTTCCCATATAAATTCGATTTTCTTTGGGTCTAAATGGATGTCGAGATTTGTTAATATAAATTTCAAAGTCTATTTTACCGATAAATGTGAATATCCCTTCACTAAGATTATTTGACTCAATAGTGTTCCTAATCATTTTTTGTTCAAGCTCTGCAAAATCTAATTCTCCTTTGAAAAATCCTTTATTGTCTGTATCTCTTATATTCATAATTATCCCAGCATTGATGCCTTTACTTTCATCAGTCTTATTTGCTGGTTTTGTATACCCCGCATAAATCCCGTCAATCGTATCAAAATAATATTTTGATAAGGTCTGTTTTTGAGAATAATAAAACCAAATCAACAATATTACTGGAGTGGCAATGCCAATCACTTCACTTATTTGCCCCAGAGTTATACATTGAATACATGAAATCATATCAATATTGTTTAATTATTAATTTAATCTTGCATTGCTCACAATGGTTGGTACATTTTGTCGGGGCGGATTTCGGAGAACGTTCTTGTCCGCAGGACCTGAACGGCGATTCGAGAATCCGCCGTTGAATGACGCACCAACCCCGCTCTAAAATATGCACTTTGTATTGCACCGGAATTTTTATATTTCATTCCATTTATTAATTCTACTTTGTCCATTCTTTTTAAACATTCTGCTTATTTTTTTAAACAAGTTTTTTGGAATAGATTTATTTGCATTGAAACCGCAAAGCCTGCAACGGTATGATTCCATGGCGATCTCAGCTGAAGAGAATTCACTTATGGGTATTTCTTTATAGTCCATTTCAATAAACAGTTTGTTTGAACCACATCTTTGACAATTTAAACTTTTTTCAATTGAGTCATAAATTAACTTTTTGTCTTTTAGTGATTTTAGTTTCTCTGAAAGTAAATTCCTTTTTTTGATTTCATTGGTAATTTTCTCTTTTGAGCTGTCTAAAAATCCTAAATATTTATACCCATAAAATATAGCAAGCTCGTGATCTGAAAGATTTTCAAGGAAATTGTCAAGTTCTTTCATTTGTATTGTTTTAATATAAAAGTTTACTCATTTCAAAATGATGCATAATTTCTATATACCCGCGGATCACAGATATCTCCACAATACCAAAAATTGCTTTCTCGTTGAAATTCCTTGATTTGTAAAAATTGATTTGTCTGCAGGCAGTTTTTCATTTCGAAAAAATTTGATTGTTGGTTTACAAATGTAAGAATTAGTGTTTCAAGTGATAATCATTTTGATAAATTTTGTTGAGTTGGCTTATGAATACCAAAGAGGAAAAGTCCTGGACAAAATTGGAATTATAACGAAAAATTGTTACAACTATTTAAGTACAATAATTTAATGAAAAGCTACTCTTTGGCTTGCTTTAAAACTTCAGACAATAATTTCTCGGAAAATCTAAAATTCGTTGATCGAACTTTTTCGATTAAAGGTTTAATGCTTTTTATTAATCCAATCTCTTTTGATTTCAGCAGTAAGCCAAATGTTCCGGAAAATCGCAAGTTAAGTCTTTCTGCTATTTTACGTCCTTTCAAATCATCAATTAAAAGAACCGAATTATCAATCTCGAGCATTAAAGAAATTGCACTTGCCTCTCCTTTGTCTAAATCCATTTCCAGGATTTTCTGATAGTGTATATCTTTCGGATCAATTACTTCAATCCAATTTGGCAAAGCTATACCAAGTTCTTTTTAAATAATTGAAGTGATAATAATTCTATCTGAAACTTCCTTAACAAATCAAGTTCATCGATTTTTATCAATAAAATCAAGCAACTTGTATCTGAGATAATAATGTTAGAATTGAGAGGCATCCCGTAAAAGATCAGAAGGCTTGTAATTAATCAGGGAAACGTCAAAATCGAATAGGATTTCAGAAAAAGCTAATTTTGACAAGCCAGCTAATTCGGCAGCTTGTCCTAAAGAAAGCTTGCCAGATTCAAATAATTTGGCGGCAAGAAACCTTTTAGTTTCGTTTTCACTGATTTTGAAACTGTCTGGTATATTTAAAACTATCTTTCTCATTTTTCAAACATATGAAATAATTTCTTTGTATAAATCTTCAGACTAATACAGTTTTTCTTTGGTCTGCTATATTCTCTCCGAATTTCGAATTCAAATAAACCATATTTAGCTGCCATTTTTATAAATTTGAAAACAATTTTTAAAAAATAGTAACCTGAATAATTAATAAAAAACAACAACTTCGTGAAACTTAGTGTTTTTGTGCCTTTGTGGCGAAAGATTCTTCAGCCGAAAAGACACAAAGTCTCAACGACTTTTCATAGTTGATAAATCATTCAAGGTAAATCAATCTAAAACCAACTAAAATGAAAAAGATTTTATTTTCGAAGAAAACACTGGCAACAATGGTTTTTGGAATTACATTGTTTGCTGCATTTGCGCAAAAAGTTACCATCCCCATTGAGACCGAAAAATCGGTTATTTTACTGCAAACCGACAATCAAAACCGTTTGATGACCATCTATTCAGGTGCGCCTTTAACCAACGAAACCGATTATTCTGCGGTTGCACAACAATTTCACTTTTTCGACAACAACGCTGGTATCAACAACTCGGCATACACACCTGCCGGAACATGGAACCTTGCTGAACCTGCCATCCAGGTGCTTCACGCCGATGGAAATCCGTCACTTGAACTTCTTTATGTGAGCCACAAAAAGGAGAAAGCTGATGCCAATTCTTTAATTACAAGGATTTTGCTGAAAGACCCCAATTATCCGTTTGAGGTAACTTTGGTGTATCAGGTCTGGGAAAAGGAAAACGTAATTGAACAGTGGACGGAAATAAAACACAACGAAGCAAATCCTGTGGTTTTGAAAAAATATGCTTCGGCAAACCTGTATTTTTCCGATAAGGATTTTTACCTGACAACCTACAGCAACAAATGGGCAAAAGAAATGCAGCCCACCGAAACCAAGCTTGTACGCGGCATTCACACCATCGACTCAAAATTGGGTGCGCGCGCCATGTTGCTGCAATCGCACACATTTATGCTGTCGTTTGGCGAAAAAGCCACTGAAAACAGTGGTAAAGTAATGCTCGGACAATTAGCCTGGAGCGGCAATTTCAAGATCGATTTTGAAGTGGATTCATATGAAAACCTGCGTTTGATTGCCGGTATAAATCCGTATGCTTCTGAGTACGCACTTGCAGCCAATAAAACGTTTAAAACACCTTCGTTTATTTACACGATCTCGGAAAAAGGAACAGGTGAAGCCAGCCGCAATCTGCACAACTGGGCGCGCAAATACCGTGTTCTTGATGGCGAAGGCGAACGTTTGACCTTGCTCAACAACTGGGAAGCTACCTATTTCAATTTCGATGAAAACAAACTGACAGAACTGTTTAAAGATGCAAATGATTTGGGTGTTGATCTGTTTCTGCTTGACGATGGCTGGTTTGGCAACAAATACCCGCGAAACGATGATCGCGCCGGGCTTGGCGACTGGCAGGAAAACGTGAAAAAACTACCCAACGGAATTGGTTATCTGGTAAAAGAAGCTACAAAAGCAGGTGTAAAATTTGGTATTTGGATTGAACCTGAAATGGTAAACCCCAAAAGTGAGTTGTACGAAAATCATCTGGACTGGGTAATCCGCCAGCCCGACCGACCCGAAGTTTATTTCCGCAACCAGTTGGTGCTCGATATGAGTAATCCTGAAGTTCAGGATTTTGTGTTTGACATAGTTGACAACCTGTTTACACAAAACCCTGATCTGGCTTTTATTAAATGGGATTGCAACTCAGTTATTTACAATGCCAACTCCGAATACCTGAAAAAACAGGGTTTGCCGCAATCGCATTTATATGTTGATTATGTACACGGATTATACAGTGTTTTGGAAAGGTTGCGGGCAAAATATCCAAAAGTGCCAATGATGCTTTGTTCGGGTGGCGGTGGCCGTGCCGATTACGAACTGCTGAAATACTTTACCGAATTCTGGCTGAGTGACGACACCGAACCTATTGAGCGGATTTTTATGCAGTGGGATTATTCGTATTTCTACCCCGCAATTGTGAGCGACAACCACGTTACCGACTGGGGCAAACAACCGCTGAAATTCAGGGTTGACGTGGCAAGCATGGGAAAACTCGGTTTTGATATTGTTGCCGGAGAACTCGATGAAAAAGATTTGGAATTCGCCAAACAAGCCGTTAAAAATTATGATGATTTTAAAGATGTTGTGTGGCACGGCGATTTATACAGATTGGTAAATCCGCACGAAAACAACATTGCTTCGTTGATGTACAGCAACACAGATAAAAGCAAAGCGATTGTTTTTAACTTCCTTGTAAACAACCGTCAGCAAATTGACACCTCGGTTTTACCGGTTAAACTAAACGGATTGGATGCAAATAAGAAATATGAAGTTAAAGAGATCAATATTTATCCCGGATCACACTCGCCACTTGCTGAAGGCAAAATTTATTCAGGTGATTTTTTGAAGAAAGTTGGGATAAACCCTGCCGTAAGTTTAAGCAGAACAAGTGTGGTTTTGGAGATTAATGAGGTGAAATAATTTGCATTGAAACTCCGTATTACACTAATAATAAATACACTTCTTAAAGTCCCCTTCAGAGCTTGTCCCGATTAATCAGGAGGATTTTAGGGATAACTGACTATTAGAAACAAGTTTAACAATTGAACAAAAAACATATAAAAACAATGACAAACAGAAGAGATTTTATCAGGAAAGGGACAGTAGTAGTTGGCGGATTGGCAATGGCAGGAACAGGTGCAGTATTTGCAGCTACTGCTAGCGTAGCATATACAAGCAACCGTCCACCGGTTGGAAAACGGCATTTTACTTCTGCAGCAGTTGAAAAAACAATTGCAGCCACAAAAGCAAAACTGAAAGACCCAAAACTGGCCTGGATGTTTGAAAACTGTTTCCCAAACACACTGGATACAACTGTTGAATTCGGCACTAAAAATGGCAAACCCGATACATTTGTAATTACCGGCGATATTCATGCCATGTGGTTGCGCGATTCGTCGGCACAGGTTTGGCCTTATTTGCCACTGGCAAAAGAGGATAAAGAATTGCAGAAATTGCTTGCAGGCGTGGTTCACCGCCAAACGCAATGTGTTTTGCTCGATTCATATGCGAACGCATTTAATAAAGAGTTGGTGCCGGGCGAATGGGCAAAAGACAACACCGAAATGAAAGACGGTTTGCACGAGCGCAAATGGGAAATAGATTCACTTGCCTACACTGTGCGGCTGGCCTACAATTACTGGATTACAACGGGAGACACTTCAGTTTTTGATGCCGACTGGCAAAA
The DNA here is from genome assembly GCA_041739985.1 of Draconibacterium sp. GTDB lineage: Bacteria > Bacteroidota > Bacteroidia > Bacteroidales > Prolixibacteraceae > Draconibacterium. The sequence goes on from JBGSMW010000049.1 coordinate 15,050, forward strand.
AGGAGCAGCAAAAATCGTTGATACTTTTATCGTTCAGCAACGAAAAGACGGACTCGGGCCTTATAAATTCTCACGTGTAACCGACCGCCAATTGGATACCTTGTCGAACGGCGGATATGGTCGTCCGCTAAAACCGGTGGGTTTGATCAATTCCTCGTTCCGCCCGTCTGATGACGCTGCTACTTATGGATTTTTGATTCCATCGAATTTGTTTGCCGTAATTTCGCTTAAACAACTGGCAGAAATCAGCAATAAAGTAACCGGAGATAAAGCATTCGCAAAAAAATGTACTGATCTGGCAAAAGAAGTAAATGCCGCCATTCAGAAATATGCAGTAACCGAACATAAAAAATACGGAAAAGTATATGCATTTGAAGTTGACGGTTTTGGAAATGCAACTTTTATGGACGATGCGAACGTACCAAGTTTATTGGCCCTGCCCTATCTCGGTTCGGTTGAATTAAACGACCCCATTTACCAAAACACACGTAAACTGGTTTGGAGCGATGATAATCCTTATTTCTTTAAAGGTAAAGCCGGTGAAGGAATAGGTGGTCCGCACGTGGGTTACGACATGGTTTGGCCCATGAGCATTATCATGCGTGCCATGACAAGCACCAACGACAAAGAGATTGCCTGGTGCGTGAAAACCCTGCGCAACACAGATGCTGAAACCGGTTTTATGCACGAAACATTCCATAAAGACGACCCAAAAAACTTTACACGTTCGTGGTTTGCCTGGGCAAATACTTTATTTGGTGAATTAATTCTGAAACTGGTTAACGAGGGAAAAACGGATTTGTTGGAATAGAAAAGTTGCCGATTATGGTATTAAAAAATACAGGGTGCAGGTTTTTTGCACCCTTTTTTTTGAAAATCACGGCATCTGCAACACAAACATCACCACACCCTGCCGTTCAAGCGTAAAATCAAAATCAAGAGTGTTGTTTTTGATGAGAATTGATGGGCTAAATTTTATTTGCTCCAGCAACGCTGCATCTTCCAGTTGTTTATATTCCTGTTCATTTGGATTTTTCGGCGATCCAATGGAAAGCCATTTCGTATAGGAATTGCTATGTTTTTTATCAATCAAATAGCATGAAACATTAGCTTTTCCTGTTTTAAATGACAGGTTTTCTATTTTAAAATGAATGTTGGCAGCTTGTCCTTCCTGATCATCATCGTGGTAATTCCAAGCCATAATGTAAACCCGTTCCCCATCAAAACTTGCATAGGCAGAAACATCCGGTTTCCCGCGGACACTATTTTTTACAATACTGTCCAGTTTCACTTCGGCGTCGCTGTTTACTGCAACCCTTTCTCCATCCATCATGCTGAACATTTTAAATACATTGTAAACAGGCTTATTAATCCCGTTGGTTGATAGCGCCCGAAATCCGGCAAAAAACGGTTGGTTTTCAAATTCAAATGCCCAGGTTAATGCTCCTTCCAAATTGACACCATATTTTCCGGCCAAATCGAGTTTGCGAACAAAACTTGCCGCCGTGTAACTTGAGTACATGCTGCCATTTCTGTAGCCCAACTGTTCACCCTGGCAAGCTGCACAACCTTCGGGGTCTGATTCTCCGATAACAATTGGCAGTGATTTGGTTTCGGGAAAATCAGCTATCATTTTAAATCCTTTTTCGATTGTACTTAATTGTCGCCCCATGTTCATCTGTACAAACCCGTTTTTAAAAGTTGGTTCCCCTTTGGCATGAAACGAAACAAAATCCATCGGTGTCCCTGTTTTGCCTGTTGCATAATTTACACCCGTCAGACAGTGTTTTATGAAATTCCTTGTAAAATTTCCACCATCGCCTGCAGAATCCGGACCGCCTACTTTTGCCGATGGAAATGCGCGTTTTACTCCATGGATCGCATAATCGTGAAGCTTATAAAACTCTTCGGGCGTGCCTTTCCAGTAAGGAATATTAGCTTCATTCCATGTTTGCCAGTACCACTTTTCTACTGAGGCTTCACCATATCTTTCAACACAATGCAAAGCCCATTGATAGACCAGTTCTTCCCATTTATTATAATCTTTTGGCGGATATGCCCAACCTGTAAAAATTTCATCGTAAGGCAATGTTGGATCCCAATGGTGGCGGTACGGTTCCGGCTTAACTGACATTGCTTCCGGCATAAAACCAATTTCAACATACGGCATGACTCCGTTCCATATATAGGCATCGAAAATACTGTCAACAATTGTGAAGTCGTAAACTGGTTTTCCATCCTTATCTTCGGTATAAATATTTGTGGATCCCCACTTTAAGGCAGCCGATCCATCTCCTGTGTTCAATAAATTATGAGTTCTGAAAAACACTTCCTTTTCCTTTAGTTTCCCAAGATCGGCAAGCAATTTCTTCCCATTTTTCATATAGGCGTAGTTGGGTTCATCGGCGCCAAAAAACCGCCAAATATGATTAACCGGTCCAAGTTTTTCTTTCAAGTCAACTTTAATATTTACATCGAAATCATTTTTTGCTTTTTCGATTTTATTTTGTCCTGTTGAAGTAATAACTGCTATCACAAAACTAACGAGCAATACATATTTATTCATGAGTGAAGTTTTTTGTACGAATTAAAAATACGATAATTTATATCGGATTTACAATTTTAAACAGTCAGTATATTACATGGACAGATTAAAGCCGCAGAGCAGTGAAATATGAGTCATATAAAATTCTGAAGCTTTACCTTACAACAATGAATTTATTTAAGTATTTCAATTGAAACCGGTGAAAGCAAACCTGCAGGTAATGGTTCTTCCCCGGGAGCAATATCTTCAACAACAGTAAATGTATATTTTTCGTTGTCAGGCAGCATTTTGTCTTTAATTAAGCGGTTGCGCCAAAGGTTGGCCACCTCAATTTCAAGTTGATTTTCGCCGGTCTGTAATAAACCGGATACGTTTAAACGATAAGGCGCCATCCACACACCGCCTGCATTCTTACCATTAAGTTTCACAGTTGCCATAACACCAACATTGCCAAGGTTGATGAAATATTCTGAAGTATCGTCAACTTTTTCGCAATTGAAAGTGGTGGTATAAACTGCAGTTCCCGAATAATATTTTATTTTTTCGTCAGTTGATTCAGCCCAGTCAGTCAGTTTCTCAAAAGCAACAGGTTGTTGAGGGCCAATTGCTTTATTTTTGAAATCAACCGTGTAAGTATTTTCGAGCGTTTGTATTACTTCAGGTTCAGGAAAATTTGTTTTGAAGCCTTTTTTAACATCAGCATTTACAACATCAGTAAAAACAAGAAACCAACTTTCTGCGGGTTTCAATTTAACCGGAACAGCAGTTCCGGTTTCAGTAATCTGAAAATCATTTAACTGTCTGATAGTTCCGGTTACGGCATCCCACAACTGGGGTTTTAAATTCGAATCAACACGAAAAACAGGATTGATCTCCACTTCATCATCGCCCTGGTTTGTGATGAAATAAATATCCATACCCGGCATGGTTCGATGTGTCCACAATACAGGTACATCTTCACCTAAATCAAAGTCTTTTTTAAGCTTGAGAATTTGAAAAACTTCTGTCAAATCCTGCCCATTCAGCACAAGTCCGTTTCCATACCTGTTTATCATTTTTCCATCCTGAACTTCGCCATTCCAGAGTTTTGCCGCCAATTCCTGTACCTGCACATCGCATTCAGGATAATTCTGAAGACCAGGCGATTTTTCAGGTTTCGGCCCTAAAATAACTCCGCCCTGCTGAACAAGCTGTTCCAGGTTCAACAATACTTCGGGGCGAATAGTTTCAAGTGGGGGCAGTACCATGACACTGTAAGTCATTCCGTCCGGCAGCATAAATTTACCGTCTTTTATGGTAAGCCGGTTTAAAATAACCTCTGCATTTATGTAATCGTATGAAAAACCATCAGGAATTTCAGGGGTGCGGCCACCCGTCATAATGGGGGCATTTTCGCCAATAAAATAACAAACATCGGCAGTATATTTTCCCAGTTGCAACATATGCTGACAACGGCGCAAATAGTCAAAATAATAATTTGCCTGACCAAACCAGGTGTTGTGACGGTTAAATTCGGTGCTGAACCATGCGTTCATTCCCGGCACCCGAACATCGTCGGGCTGATGAATGTAAAGGTGTACAACAAAATGGTTAATTCCCTCGGTGTAGCTCCAGTCACCCCGTTTTTTGAGTTTTGCCGGATGACGTGCGTATGCTTTCCCTGATGCGGTAAAAGCTTCGGCTGAAGTTATTGGTTTTCCGTAGGCATGCGCAGCTGACGAGGCAGCTTTACACTCAATATTGCCCAATGTTCCTTCGTTCCAGAATTCACCACCAACTAAATCCGACTGCCCGCCATACATCATAAATTCCGATGGGAAACCCCAGTGTCCATAATTTTCGAGCCATAATTTAAGGTTGTTTTCATTGCTGACTTTTCGCAAACCACCAACATATTCGTGGGCCACGTCATCGGCAACCGAACGACGCAAATCCCACAAAAACCGGTTCGATTCTTCTACACTGCCCACAATCCGCCCTGATAAAACGGGTAAATATTTAACAGGATCATATCCATATTTTTCCATGAATTTTGTTTCATATCCATCCGTCCAGTTCTGCGATCCCATTTCGTAACTGTCGGCAATAACATATTTAAATGCCGGTTTGCTCTCTTCAGGAATCCGTTTCAGAAATTCGCCAACAAAGTTTTCAAAATGAAAACGGGCCAGATCGCTACTCATTTTATCTATTTCATAACCTTGTCCCTGAGGCGCTGATGGCGAATTTTTTGTACCGGTTGGTGTCATCCCAATTCGCATGATCGTCCAGTTGCCAGCCGGAGCATCCCAGATTAATTTTCCGTTTTCATCCAGTTTATCACTAATGTCGATTACTTCGCCCGCATCCACAAGCATTTCCTTTTCTATATCTCCTTCCTGGTTTTTCCACAAATACGAATTCCAGAATGGTAATGGTGTTGGAAACATTTTTCCCAACTGTTTTTCAACGAAATTTTCAAGTACGGCAGCCTCCGAAATATTTATTTCAGCAAATCCAACGCTGTTCAAATTACCGCCGAAATTTTGCAAAACCAATTTGAATTCATCAGCTTTTATATCCGGCAGAGCAATCGCCAATTCGCCTTTTACAATTGGGCCAACATTTACAGAAAAATTACTTCTGTCGAAAGAAAACTCACGTACAAGTTTTTCTGCTCCATCAATTTTTGCATACAAAGCACATTCGCATTTGAATGGTGTTTGTGCCGGAATTAAAGAAATTTGCCGCGCTGTTATGGGTTTTTTCGTTTGTATTTCGATTGAAACTATACTTTCTTTCTCAACTTTTATTTCCCCGAAAGAATTTAAATCGCCATCAAAACTGCTTTCGATATTTTGAATTTGAGGAGTACTTTTCACTTCAATCCCAACAGTTTTCAAATTAACTGATTCTGCTGCAGGTGTGGGAAACGCGAGTACACGTACATCCTGAAATTCATTGTTGGGTTGAACGAGATTCATCCCGGTGATTCCCGGACCCTCAAACGTGGTTTCGCTAAAAGTAAGGTAACGCATTGCCATTTCAGACTTTACCCAGGGACCACCCGACTGGCTCCAGCCGGGGCAATTAAAAATACCGATATCAACGCCTATTCTTTTACCTTCGGTTACAGCATGAACCATGTGCGACCACCAATCTTCGCTGAGCATGGGAACTTTCCCGTCAATTCCGTCCGGGTTTATGTTTCCAATGTATGCCGTTCCGATTCCGGCTTTTTTCATTGCTTCCAAATCTTTTGTAATCCCTTCTTTTGAAATATCATCATTTATCCAATACCAGTAACACCAAACAGTATTGTTTTCAGCAGGTGTTTTAAAGTTGGTTTGGATATTCTGAAATTCAAGTTCAGACAGGCCCGACTGTTTTGCACAGCTTGAAAACAGCAGTAATCCTGCAATAAAAAACAAAGTGTAATTGAATAGTTTTAAGTTGGTTTTCATTTGTAAGTACAATAAATGTTTAAATGTCGTATTTCATTTTATAATTTTACCCCTAAATCCCCTAAAGGGGACTTCTTGCATCTGCTACCATTTCAAATAGTTGCTATCCCAAAGCCCCTTCAGGGGTTTGGGGTAAAAAACGCGATAATAAATAGTTCTCATTGCTTTTGTATTTAATTCTGTTATAAATTTCTGTAAAGAATGAATAGTTTCCGACTTTGAGAAAAAAGGCTCTTTATGAGGTTTCTAAATTAACAATTATCGAAGTAACAACCCCATTCAATATTCGCCAAACAACGATGTTTTTAACTGAAAATAATTTTCGGTTACATAAAAATCATTATTTCTATAAGTAAAAATAGTTTTTTCCAATGATTCAGTAATAATCAGAATGTATTCTTACTGATTGTACTGATCCTTTTCATCTCCAATTACAGATAAAATTTGGTTACTTTTGTTCCCACAGTTTACAATTCACATGAAGAAACGACCTGTTTCATTAAAAGATTTGGCCGATGAACTTGGAATTTCAATTTCCACGGTTTCGCGGGCATTAAAGGATAATCCAATTATCAGCCCTGAACTGACAGAAAAGGTTAAAGAGCTTGCGATTGCCAGAAATTACATACCCAATCCGCTCGCAATGGGTTTACTTCGCCAACAAACGAAAATGATAGGTGTAATTGTCCCGGATTTGGTTACCCATTTTTATTCTTCAATTATTTCAGGAATAGAAGAAGTTGCCAAGGAGAACGGTTATTACATTTTAATTGCATCATCCAATGAATCATTTGAAAAGGAAAAGGAAGCTGTAAACAACCTGCTGAAAACCCGGGTTGAAGGAATAATTGCATGCATCAGCCAGGAAACAAATAGTTTTGTGCATTTCGAAAATCTTATACAAAATGAAATACCACTTGTCTTTTTTGATCGGGTTGCCGAATCGCTGAATGTTCCGTCGGTAACGGTTGACGGAACTGAAGCAGCTGCAAATGTTACCCGCCATTTTTACGCGAACGGTTGCCGACGGATTGCCTACATTTCAGGACCTGATCACTTGAACATTTCGAAACATCGACGGGAAGGTTATTTGAAAGGATTGAAAGAATGTGGTTTGGATTTTAACCCCGAATTGCTTGTTGAAACCAAATTAAATGCAAGCGATGCAGCAATTGCCACACGAAAATTACTTGAATTGAAGCAAATTCCGGATGCCATTTTCGGTATAAATGACACAGTTGCATTCGCGGCAATGAAAGAGATAAAAAAACACAAATTGAAAATCCCTGGAGATATTGCCCTTGTTGGATTTACCGATGAATTTCATTCAACTGTTGTTGAACCAACTCTTACTTCGGTAACCCACCCTACTTTTCAAATGGGAATGGAAGCGGCACGCTTGTTTTTTGAACAGATTGAAAAAGGGACAGGTTCAACAGAAGTAGTTGTTTTACCAACCAATCTGGTAATCAGGGAGTCGTCGATGAAGAAATAGGATACTGGTTGCGGGTTGCGGCTAATTGGTTACGGGTTGATGGATACTGGTTGCGGGTTTCTAGTTACTGGATACTTGTCTTAAGGGTCTGTTCAATTAAGTGTGTCATCCAATAATTTTTCTTTTCCAAGACCCTCCAAAAATAAACAGGGTTTTGGAAAAGAAAAATTTTATCTTGTAAATCGTTCATCAAATATAATTGATAATTGTGATTGTATTGTAC
>JBGSMW010000002.1:0-15779 GCA_041739985.1 Draconibacterium sp.
CCCGAGCAGATGCACCTTCAAAGAACAGTCAAAATAAGAACTTATAAAAAAACAGATGTTTTCAAGGCTAGCCTTGAAAACATCTGTTAAAACATTTATTTTTGTATTATTAAATCTGTATCACTTTTTCAGTACCACACAACATTTTAGTTTGACAGGTACTGAGCCACTTGCAAGAGTAAATAAAATCAGGTCAGGAAGGTATTTCAAATTTTCACAATGCACGAATCCTGCAGCCAGCCCTGGTTTCCATCAGCAAGTTTTATTTCTTTCCAGGTATCAATGCTGTCGGTAATCTGAACTTTTAATCCTTCGTAAATCAGGAACAGGTCGGTGCCGGTTTGTGCCGGGGCACTTTTAACTGTAACACGAGGACAAAATACGATTGCACTATGTCGTTCAACAATTTTCTTTTTCTGTTTTGCTGCGAAAGAAAATGCGAATCCTGAAAAAACCAATATGAAAAGTCCGGTCAGGAATGAGATTCTGCGAACCATTACAATTCGGCTAAAAATAAACAAACCAATCAGAATCAGAAAAATGATAAAGGAAACGATGCTGATATAAGACCACGAATCGGATGAATACATGTTGATTACTGAAGTCCGCCAGCGCAGAAAAAACGGCTGTGGCAGGGGTTCGATGCTGGTAACCACAAACTGATTGGCCATTTTAATATTAAAGTCGATGTTTTCGTTGTTGGGTTCCAGGCGTTTTGCCCTCTCGAAATTTAAAATCGCATGGTTTATATTGCCTGCTTTGTAGTATGCATTTCCGAGGTTGAAATATAACTTAGCAGATTCCTGTCCCGAACTTAGTATTTGTTCGTAATTCGTAATTGCCTGCTGGTAATCGCCGGTGGTATAAAAAGCATTGCCTTTTTCCCAAAGCTGGGTGCTGTTATCCTGCGCATTTAAGCTCATAGAGATAAATAAAACAAGTGCAATAATTATTATTTTATGAATGTATTCTTTCATTTTTATAAATGCTTTGTCCACTTACGCATATTTTAACTTTCCCTTTGGGACCGGAATTTCACGGCCTAATAATTTTGCAGTTTCAATCCATTCTGCAATCACTATTTCGGCATTTCTAAGTGCCATTTGATATGATTCTCCATCTGCCATGCAACCGGCAAGTTCTGGAATTTCAGCTATAAATGACTGGTCTTCCTCACTCCAAAAAATTATTATTTCGTATTTTATATTTTTCATTTTACATTTATTTCATCATTAAACGATACTTTAAAATAATATCTCTTACTTGTTTAACCTGATATGGTTTCGCTTTGCCGTCATTTGCAGGTTGAATATTAATGATATTTTCAACATCATTTCTGTAAAAAATATGATGACTACCTTTTATTCTAAGTTCAAAGTTAAAGTGATTTAAAACCATCACGATTTCATCAAAGTTAATGTTTTTGTCAGACGCCCCGTTTAGAATTTTTAATATGCTTTTATCTAACTTGCTCATGTTTTTTGTTCGTTTCCTTTTCTTTCATTTTCCATCTTCGGTCTTCCTGCTTCCAACTTCCAATCTTCCCCTATCTCTTTATCTGTTTCTCCATCAAACCCATGGTATTTTCTGCCTTTGTGTATAATTCGTTTCTTGCCTCTGAACCGCTTGCAGGCGCATATCTTGCAAATTCGCACTGTTCAACTACCGAAACAAAATCATCGATTACCTGCTGTTCAACATTCCTTTTTTGCAAACCAGCTACTGCAGTTTCGCGGCTTAAATCGGCAATCGGGATTCCAAGTTTATCGCTCAGATATCCTTCAAATGCTTTTAAAATCGACTCGTGAAATGCTTCGTTATTGTTCTGTTTCATAAACGATGCTGCAGCTTTTAAACGTTTTCTGGCCACTTTGTTGGCTTTCTTATTGCGCATTAAAGCAATGTTGGCATTTTCCCTGGCTTTTTTCCTGTAGATAAAAAACAACAGTAAAAATGCAAAGGTACTTCCAGCATAAAGCAAATAGAATAAAGGAGTTCCAAAGAAAGTGTATCCCATGGTTTCCAGCTCCGCATCGCCTTGTTGAATATACCGAATGTCCTGTCCCAGTAACTGAACATCCTCTTTCCGCAATGAACCTGTAACTTTTGCAGTTTGGTCGCCTGATCCTTTTTTTACATGAAGCTGATATTGGGGAGTTGATTTTGTATCGTATGATCCACTTGCGGGATTAAAATAGGTAAACTGTATGGCAGGAACTGTATATTCACCTTCGAACCTTGGTTGGAAAAGATATTCAATGGTTTTTGTGCCGGAAACCCCACTGCCTGTAACCGATACATTATCTGTGACTTTCGGATCATAAACCTCGAAATCCGAAGGCAATTCTAGCTTTGGGGTATTAATTAACCTGATATTCCCCGAACCACTGACAGTTACTTTTAGAGTAACCGCATCATTGGTAGTAACATCCTCAGCACTGATGTCAGAAGTGATATTAAAACTACCCACACCTCCCATGAAACTGGCCGGTGGATTAGGAATATCCCGCACATTTACTGTAACCGGTTTACTTGCAATAGTCGCTTTAACTGTCCTGAAACTGTTGAAAAAATCATCAAAGAAACTGCGTTGTTTAACTTGCTGCTGAACCAAAAGCGACATATCAAAAGGTGCAACTGTCAACTTGCCATTTTGCTGTGGAAAAAGTATTGTTTTCTTTAAAACACCAACCTGATAAATCTTGTTATCGTAAACTTCGCGTGTAAAATTTACCTGTTGCGGAATTTCAACATCCTGAGTATAAAATCCTTCGTAAGTAGGCAGGTTTACCTGATCGAAACCAGCGATTGGAATATTCGGATTAACATATAATTTAACTGTAGCAACAACCTGTTCTCCTTTAAAAACATTTTGCTTGCTCATTTCAACCCGCACAAAAAGATTGTCGCTACCCAGTTCAACATTTTGCGGTTTGCCCTGTTGCTGTTCAGTAGCGCTATTCCCTGCCGATCCTCCGGATCCTGCCTGTGGTTGAGCCGGTTTCGATTGTGCTTTTACAACCTGAATTTTAATTGTATTCGATTCGAATATTTTCCCGCCAACTTCAATTGAAGCAGATCGCAATTCAAATGTTCCTTCCTGTTTGGCACGCAAAATATATGTAAATCCGAAAATGTTTTCCTGAGTGGTTTTCCCGTTAATAGTTGATGAACTGAACGACCGGCTTGTACTCGGTCCCATTAAAATATCGAAATTATTTTCGATTCCAGGTGGCAGTTTTAAATTACTTCCCTGTTCATTCAATGTAAGGCTTAACCTGAACTGCTGCCCAACTTCAACAGCAGCCGGAGCATCCATTGTAAAACGGGTTTGTACCGCACTTGCAGTAACCACTGTTAAAAAAATCAGCAAATATGTTGTGATCGTTCGTATCATATTCCTATTCCTACAAAAATATCGTAATTGTTAATGCAAAAATGCAAAAATGCATGAATGCTTTAAATTTTAAATATGTCATTAATCATTGGTAAATCACATTCAACTTTAACTCTGTCCCGATAGCTATCGGGATTAAACTCTGAACTACTGCTCCCTACCACTCTTTCTCTGTTCTTGTCCTTTTTGCTGCTGCAGCTTGCTGCTTTTTCACTTTATCCTGAATTTTCTTCTCATCGTTTTGCAAAACCTGTAGCAACTGCTCAGCATTTTCTTTCGAAATTTTATTTTGCTGTTGTTGCTGCTGATTTTGCTGATCTTTATTTTGATCCTGATTCTGCTTGTCCTGTTGATCTTTATTCTGATCCTGCTGATCTTTGTTCTGGTCCTTATTTTGATCCTGCTTGTCCTGATCCTTATTTTGGTCTTTGTTTTGATCCTGATTTTTTTGTTGTTCTTCCTGTTTCTTTTTCAGCAACTGGGCGTAAGCCAGGTTATATTTTGTATCCAAATCAGTTGGATTTTGACGAAGCGCTTTTTTGTAAGATTCAATACTTTCGTCAATTTTACTGTTCATCAACTGGCTGTTGCCCATATTATGAAGTGCGCGTGCTTTTTCCTCGGGAGTTGTCATTTTCTCTGACAAATCGCCAAATTTTCCTTCCGCTTCATCAAATCGTTTTTGTTTGTAAATAGCATCGGCTAGATTAAAATTCCACTGCAAATCGTTGGGTTTTTTGTTCAATGCCTTTCTGTATTCAGTTTCTGCATTGATATATTTAACCGAATCACTATTAGTTGTGTCTTTAACAGCTTCTAAAAATAATTTATTTCCGCTCCGCACATGCTTTCGTTCGTTTTGGCCAAATGCCACAACTGAAATTGCCGTAATAAATATTAAAATTATAAATCGTTTCATTCTTTTTTAATCTTTAACCGAAAACAGTTTAATGTTTTTCAAATACCTGTTTTTTCTTTCAAGGATAAAAAATTCGAGTAAAATCAAAATCATAGCAATAGCAAAAAAGTATTGAAACTGGTCTTCATAATCCGAATATACCAATGATTCCAACTCCGTTTTATCCAATTTATTTATTTCATCGAAAAGTGTGTTCAATCCAACCTGGGCATTATTGGCGCGCACATAAACTCCGTTACCTTCGGCTGCAATTTGCTCCAGTTTTGTTTCATCCAATTTAGTAATTACAACATTTCCGGAATTGTCTTTTAAATATTCCTTTGCCCCGTTTCGCAAAACCGGAATTGGTGAACCTTGTGGCAAACCCATTCCAATGGTATGAACAATCATTCCGTTTTCAGCCGCGCTTTTTGCTGCCGAAACCGCATCGTCTTCATGGTTTTCACCATCGGTTATTACAATAATTGCTTTGTTTGCCTTGCTATCAGGAGTAAACGAGCGCATTGCAAGTGAAATAGCAGCGCCAATTGCAGTCCCTTGTTTTGGTACAATCTGCGTGTTTACTGCGTTCAAAAACAGTTTGGCAGAATTATAATCTGTGGTAATAGGCAACTGAGTGTAAGCATCACCTGCAAACACTATCAAACCAATTTTGTCGTCCTTTAATTTATCCACAAGTCGTGAAATCGCCATTTTTGCGCGTTCAAGACGGTTGGGCTGTATATCTTCGGCCATCATACTATTCGAAACGTCGAGCGCAATTACAAGTTCAATACCTTCGCGTTTCACCTTTTTCAATTTAGAACCATATTGAGGTCTTGCAATTCCTACAATAACAAACGCAAGAGCAAGCATTAAGGTGAAAAACTTAAACATCGGCCTGCTTTTGGAAGCGAAAGGCATCAGGAATTTTAATATTTCTTCATTTCCAAAGCGACGCAAAGCTTTTTTACGCGCAATCCGCGACCATATATAAAATAGTGTAAGAATGGGAATGATTAACAGCCCCCACAAAAATTCACTATTTCCAAATCTGAGCATTTCCATACTTTCCATAATTATGGGATATTCCTAAAAATTGTTGTCCGCAAAACTATCCCTGCAATTAAAAACAACGCGCCTAATATCGCAAACGGTAAAAATTCTTCCGATTTCCGGCTGTATTGTTTCACGTCGATCTTCGATTTTTCAAGCGCATCAATTTCCTTATAAATCTCTTCCAGCTTTTTATTGCTTGTTGCCCTGAAATATTTGCCACCTGTAATATTTGCCATTTCAGTTAACAAACCTTCGTCAATTTTCACTTCCATGTCGCGCAATTCAATGCCAAAAGGTGTTTGAACCGGATAAGGCGCTGTACCAATACTTCCAACACCAACTGTGTAAACCCTGATACCGAAAGTTTTGGCAATTTCGGCTGCAGTCATTGGCGCCACTTCTCCCCTGTTATTTTCACCATCGGTAAGCAAAATTACCACGCGACTAACAGCTTCACTATCTTTCAACCGACTGACTCCTGTTGCCAATCCATTTCCAATGGCAGTTCCGTCTTCAATCAAACCGCTTTTAATGTCTTTGAATAAATTCAGTAAAACAGCCCTGTCGGTTGTTAACGGGCATTGCGTAAAAGCTTCGCCTGCAAAAACTACCAAACCCATTCTGTCATACTGGCGGCCTGAGATAAACTCCATTGCTACATTTTTCGCTGCTTCCAAACGGTCGGGAGAAAAGTCGCGTGCCAACATACTACTCGATATATCGAGCGCGATAATAATGTCAATTCCCTCGGTTGTTACGTTTTCCCAGTTACTCGACGATTGAGGGCGTGCAAGCACAACAACAAAAAATGCAAGCGCAATTATTTGCGACACAAAAATTGAGTGCCTCAAAACGTGCCTCAATGTTTTTGGTGCTTTAAATACCGAAGCTGTTGAAGAAACCTGGATACTCGCGGTATTTCTTTTCTGCCTGAAAATATACCAGACTACCAATGGCAAAATGGCCAGCAGCAGGTAGAATAATTCCGGGTTTTTAAATGTCAATCCTTCAAACATCCTTATCTATTTTGCGTTTTCTTCTGAATTGTTTTCTTCACTTTTCTCAGCAATTTCAGCTTTTTTGGGTTCCTCCTTTTTTGTTTCGTTTACAAAAAAGTAGGAATTCACCAAAGTCAGATTATCATCATCGGGCAAGGTTTTGTATTTGGCAAATTTTACCAAATCGGCAACCGACAAAATCTGGCTTAAATTCCGGTAATTTTTTTCACTGACCAAATTTTTCTGATACCTGAAACTGTCAAGTATTTCATCAGTAGTTTGCTCCATTGCACGGATTTCAAAACGATCTTCGATATAATTTCTCAATACATCAGTAACTTCGCTGTAATATTGTTTTGTTTTTTCTTTTTGCCAGATTTTTTCCGATTTTATTCTGTCGAGTTCACGCAGTGCAATAACATGTGGCGGTTCTTTGGGTTTTACCGGCAATGCAAAAAATGGCTTGTTCTTTTTCCTTCGTTTTATCGAATAAAGGACAAGGAAAATGATAGCGCCAAGTAATAAAATGCCAAGAATATAAGGCGTAACTTCTTTTAAAGTTAATGGTGCACTGTAAGGCATTTTTATGTCGGTTAATCCTCGTGTGGTATCTATTTCCATTGAATAAACATGAAGCGAAACTCCATTTGTGGGTACTGAATCAATTGTTCCATTTACATTTATTTTGAACCACTGGGGCGAAATGCGGTAAAATCCACTATCAAAACTTGTGATTGTATATGACCTGATTTGTTTTTCAAGTTCGCTGTTTTCGATTTGAACTGTATCGATTTTCGATTTTCCCAACACTTCAATTAAACTGTCAACTGACAATTCCTGCGGAAATTCAACAGTTACATTTTTTGGATAATCGATTTCGAGGAACAGCTTTATTTGGTCGCCAATTAAAATATTTGTCGAATCCAAACGGGCAGTGGCTCTTATTTGCTGCGCCTGAATTATGCCGACAGTGAGCAAAACCATTAAAAAAGAGATGATTATTTTTATGCTGAACTTCATTCCTGTTATTTTTTTAAAGCCCTTTTTTTGAACAGATTCATCAACGATCGCACGTAATCTTCACTTGTATTTACTGAAGTATAATCTACACCGCATTTTTTAAACATTACATCCAATTTAGCTATGTGTTTCATCCACCAGTCATTATAAAGTTTTCGGGTTTTTGACGAACTGCTGTCAACAACAACATACTGGCCAGTTTCAGCATCTTTCAGCTTAATCAAACCAATTGGCGGAAGTTCTTTTTCACGTTCATCGTAAATTTTCAGGGCTACCACATCATGTTTGTTATTGGCAATGGAAAGCGCCAGTTCGAGATCGCTGTGTTCGTCCATAAAATCGGATATTACAAATGCTGTACACCTTTTTTTAATGGCATTGGTTAGATACCTCAAAGTTTCTGAAATATTTGTGCCGCGTTCTTTGGGTTGAAATTCGATCAATTCGCGGATAATGCGTAAAATATGGCTTTTCCCTTTTTTGGGCGGGATGAATTTTTCGATTGTATTGGAAAAGAAAATCACACCAATTTTATCATTGTTTTGCATCGCCGAAAAGGCAAGTATTGCCGATATTTCAGTAATGATATTCTTTTTTAGTTTTTCGAAAGTCCCGAATTCCCGCGAACCACTAACATCAATTAACAGCATCACGGTTAACTCACGTTCTTCTTCGTAAATCTTTACAAACGGGTGTCCATAACGGGCGGTAACATTCCAGTCGATATTGCGAATATCATCGCCAAACTGGTATTCCCTTACTTCAGAAAATGCCATTCCCCTACCCTTAAAAGCACTGTGGTATTCTCCCGCGAATATGTTCCGCGACAGGCCACGTGTTTTAATTTCAATCTTCCGTACTTTTTTTAGTAATTCAGTTGTTTCCATAACGCCCCCTCTGGCTCCCCCAAGGGGGAGAACTAAAACCGATTCTGTTCATATTTCAAAACTCTTAACCAGCTTAAGTTTTTAACTACTATTTCCTTAATCACAAAATCCATATTTACAAACTTCTTATTCATTTTTCTATCCTCCCCCTCGGGGGAGTTAGAGGGGGCTTTTATTAAGGTACTTCAACCGTGTTTAAAATATCGGTAATAATTTCTTCTGAAGTAATGTTGTTTGCCTCTGCTTCGTAGCTCAAACCAATACGGTGGCGCATTACATCAGCACAAACGGCGCGAACATCTTCAGGAATTACATATCCCCGGCGTTTGATAAATGCAAATGCTTTTGAAGCCTGTGCCAGACTAATTCCCGCTCTTGGCGAAGCTCCGTACGAAATCATGTCCTTGTATTTACCCAGTTTGTATTCTTCGGGTTCACGTGTTGCGAAAACAATGTCAACGATGTATTTCTGGATTTTCTCATCCATATAAACATCTTTCACCACATCCCGGGCTTTGAGAATATCTTCTGTTTTCAGGATTGTAGTTGTTTCGGGAAACTGTTTTAACAAATTCTGATTGATAATCAGGCGCTCTTCATCCCTTTTCGGGTAGTTGATAACCACTTTCAACATAAAACGATCAACCTGTGCTTCCGGCAGTGGGTAGGTTCCTTCCTGTTCTATCGGGTTTTGCGTGGCCATAACAAGGAACGGCTCTTCGAGTTTAAAAGTGCTGTCGCCAATGGTAATCTGGCGCTCCTGCATTGCCTCCAAAAGGGCAGATTGTACTTTTGCGGGTGCACGGTTTATCTCATCGGCTAAAATGAAGTTGGCAAAAATAGGCCCTTTTTTGATGGTAAACTCTTCGCGTTTCTGACTGTAAATCATTGTACCAATTAAGTCGGCGGGCAACAAATCGGGCGTAAACTGTATGCGTGCAAACTTTGCGCTGATTGTTTGTGCCAGCGATTTAATGGCAAGTGTTTTAGCCAGTCCCGGTACCCCTTCCAATAAGATGTGCCCATTGGAAAGCAAACCAATTAATAGACTTTCAACCAAATGTTTTTGCCCAATGATAACTTTATTCATCTCCAAAGTAACCATGTCAACAAAAGAACTCTCACGTTGGATTCTTTCGTTCAATTCTTTAATATCAACTGCCTGATTCATATATTTTTTCGTTAATTATTTCTTTTTTCGAGGTGCGAATTTAAGTGTTTGCAAAGAATATGGAACTACATTACTGTTAAATTATATTAAGTTGGAATTGTTGTTAACAAAAAGGCAACGGTGAAATGGATTAAAAAAGTCGTCACCCGACTTTGAGACGGGTGACGACTAAACTTTTTAATTACGAAATTTTTATTTCCCTTTCAGGTTGCGGTTTCAATTCCTCACGCTTTGGCAGTGTGATGTTTAAAATGCCGTTATTGTATTTGGCCGAAATTTTATCGCCTAAAACTGCATTATCAGAAACTGTAAAAGAGCGTTGGAATGATTGATAACTGAACTCCTTGCGGGTATAATTGTCAGTTTTTTCTTCGTTTTGGTTTTTCCTTTCCGAAGAAATGGTCAAAACATTGTTTTTGAAGTTGATTTTAAAATCATTTTTGTCCATACCCGGGGCGGCAAGTTCAATAACAAAATCATCATCGGTTTCTTTTACGTTTACTGCCGGCAATGAAGTGTTTGTGCTCGAAAAATTCGAGTGTCCCCAATCCATCAATTCATTGTTCAAAAACCTGTCAAAGAATGATGGAAGATAGTTTTCGTTTCTTTTTGCTAACATGACTTTTTCCTCCTATACTTTAAATGGTTTAACAATTTTGTAAACTTATATTCACGATGACTCTATTGCAAAAAAAATACCATGAGCCAAAATCTGACAAAAAATAAGTTTCAAGTGCCTGGTTGTCAGCGTTAGGCTTAACCCCGGGAAAAAACTTTATGAGTTTCAAATAATTATGAGAATGACATATTTTCAGTTCAAATGAAAATTTGAATGGAGATTTAGTGCGAAATAAATGAAGTAATTTATCTGTTTACTTTGGTATGGGTTTGATATAACCGGGGTCCACAACCAGGAAACTTAGTTTTATTAAACTCACTTTTCTTTTGCCAACTGCATTTATCATATTACCTTTATTTTTTTTAGAAAAGAATAAATTATGGAAACCGAAATAAAACTTGCCGTACTCATTGACGGCGACAACATCCCATCAGCCTATGTAAAGGAAATGATGGAAGAAATTGCAAAATATGGTAACCCAACAATCAAACGCATTTATGGCGACTGGACTAAACCCATACTTTCGAAGTGGAAAAACCTGCTGCTTGAAAATGCGATAACACCCATTCAGCAATATGGTTACACAACCGGTAAAAATGCTACCGATTCGGCAATGATTATAGATGCTATGGATATTTTATATGGCGAAAAAGTAAATGGTTTTTGCATTGTTTCAAGCGACAGCGATTTTACGCGGTTAGCAACACGGCTGCGCGAAGCAGGAATGAAAGTTTACGGAATTGGAGAAAAGAAAACACCTGAACCATTTATCGTTTCCTGTGACAAATTTATTTATATCGAAATTCTGAAAAAACAGTCGAAAGAAAACGAAAGTACATTGGTTCCCGATAAATTGGAGAAAAAAGTTGAGGTGGATAAAATTACGCCAAAAGTAGTCAGGCTTATTTCTTCAACCATTTCAGATTTAGCTGACGATGACGGATGGGCATTTTTGGGCGATGTAGGGAGTTTGCTGCAAAAGAAACAACCAAATTTCGACTCGCGTAATTATGGATTTGAGAAACTTACTCCGCTCATCAACTCAATTGGAAAATTCGAAATCGACCAACGCGATAGCTACAAAGGCAAATTCAAACTTATTTATGTGAGGAATAAAAAGAGGTAGAATAGCACAAAATGAAAATTCGGTAAAATTGCGCAGATTCCAATAAATGCCAAAGTAAAATTTCTGTTCAACTTATTTCCCACATTAACTTAAAGTTTTGAGAACAAAAGCTTTACTCATGCTGAACTAATAAAAATTCAAAAAAATCGTACTCCCTTAAACTTTCAATTGAAGTTCTTTCTTATAGTAATATATTTATCTTGTTTTAGGTACATTAAGTTAATAAACCATTTTGAAGTTTAGCTATGAATGAATTTTTGGAACATGTCCTTCACGAATTTCATCTTCCGCTTGCAAATCCGGTACTGGTTTTTGCTTTAATTTTATTTATCATTCTAATTGCTCCCATTTTATTGCAGAAATTCAAAATACCGGGCATCATCGGATTAATTGTTTCAGGCGTAATTATTGGTCCGTTTGGATTGAACATCCTCGAAAATAACAGCGCTGTTGATTTGTTTTCGACAATAGGGTTGCTTTACATCATGTTTATTGCAGGCCTTGAACTTGATATGAGCGAGTTTAAAAGCAACCGCAACAAAAGTTTGCTTTTTGGCTTTTTCACTTTTATACTTCCACTTGCCATCGGTTATCCGGTTTGCCGATACTTACTGGGATATGATTTCAATGCCAGTTTTCTGATTGCCAGCATGTTTGCAACCCACACACTTGTTGCCTATCCTATTGTGAGCAAGTTGGGTGTTTCAAAAAATGAAGCAGTAGCAATTACTGTGGGAGGCACAATTCTTACCGACACGGCGGTATTGTTGATACTGGCGGTAATAATGGGTAACAGTCAGGGAAACCTTGACCAGCAGTTTTGGATTAGGCTGGGAATATCTATTGTTGTTTTTTCGGTAATAATGTTTTTTCTTGTTCCCCGCATTGCACGGTGGTTTTTTCATAAACTGGAAAACGAAAAACATGCCCACTACATTTTTGTATTATTCATCGTCTTTTTTGCAGCTTTTCTGGCTGAGTTTTCGGGGCTCGAACCCATAATTGGCGCTTTTGTTGCCGGTCTTGCCTTAAATCAATCCATCCCACATTCTTCGGCGTTGATGAACAGGATTGAATTTATCGGTAATTCGTTGTTTATTCCTTTTTTCCTGATTTCAGTTGGGATGTTGGTTGACGTAACTGTTATTTTCAGTGGACCAACAGCAATAATAATAGCGGTAGTTTTAACAATTTCAGCAATTATCGGAAAATGGCTTGCAGCATATTTCATCCAGTTATCATTCAAATATACATCGGCTCAACGACAATTAATTTTTGGGTTAAGCAGTTCACATGCCGCCGCAACTCTGGCAGTTATTTTAGTTGGTTACAACGCCGGAATTCTTGATGATAATGTTCTTAATGGTACAATTATTCTAATACTGATAACTTGTGTTGTGGCATCATTTGCAACTGAAAAAGCAGCAAAAAAAATACAGATTTCGGGCGATGGCGATATTATATTAAAACCTGAAAAAGATTTAATTACCAGCGAACACATTTTGCTTCCCATTGCCAATTTGATGAACTTTGATAAACTACTGAATTTTACTTTGCTGATAAAAGATAAAAAATCAGAAAATCCAATTACAATATTATCGGTTGTACCAAATGATGCCGAATCGGAAAAAAACATTATTTCGACACGAAAAAAATTAGAAGCCTACGAAAAACAGGGCGCCGCTGCAGAAATTAAAATCAAAACGCTCGTTACAATAGACATCAATGCTACCTCAGGTATCGAAAGGATTTCAAAAGAAATAATGGCTGATATAATTGTTCTTGGCTGGCCAAAAAAACCCGGTATTCTTGAAAAACTGATAGGGGAAAGAATTTACTCCATTGTAAATAATGTTGACAAAAGTCTGTTCATCAGCAACCAGGATAAACCCCTTGTAACTCAAAAGCAAATCATTGTTTTTGCCCCGGCTTTAGCTGAACATGAATTAGGATTTGAAATCTGGCTCAATAAAATACTAAAACTATCAACAGAATTAACCATCCCGATAATCATTTTTGGAACCAGAAAAACTTACGATTCAGCCGCACAAAAAATCAAAAAAGTTAAATGGAGCGGGAATGTCATGTTCAAGGAATTTACCGAATGGGAAGATTTCCAGCTATTATCGAAGGAAGTGAATGATGATGATTTACTCATTTTTATTTCGGCCAGGAAAAATGCTGTTTCGTATCAAAAATACCTCGACCACATTCCTTCGAAACTTGAAAAACATTTTCACGAGAATAACAAAATTGTTGTATTTCCTCAACAAAACAGAACAGTTTAGCAATAAACCCACAATAAAGATACTGTACGGGAACTTTGAAATGGATTTAACATTGTTAAATTTGAAAAATGAATGTATTTTCGGATATGATACTTTTCAACATACTTAGCCTTTCTCTTCCATTTACCGAGCCTGTAATCATTATTGCACTTGTACTTATAATTCTTTTAATTGGCCCGGTTTTTTTTGAACGCATTCGGATACCATCAATAGTGGGCTTACTTTTAAGCGGTGCAATTATTGGCCAACACGGTTTTAACCTTGTTCCATCCGATTTGGAGTTTAGTTTGCTTGGCACAATCGGACTCCTTTACCTTATGTTTCTTGCCGGTCTCGAGATCGACCTGATTGATTTTATCGAGAATAAATCAAAAAGTATTTTTATTGGTCTGGCTTCATTTGCAATTCCGCTGGTACTTGGCTATTTTGTTTGTCACACATTTCTTGGTTTGAGCATTCATGCCTCGTGGCTAATTGGGGCCATGCTTTCGTCGCACACGCTCATTTCCTATCCTTTACTCGGCAGACTTGGCATTGTAAGCAAATCAATAGTTACCATTATTGTTGGGGCTACAATTATTGCAGACATACTTGCACTTGTGGCAATGGAATTGATTACAAATTTTGCCGCGGAAGGTTTTGAAATGGCAAACCTGCTGGTGCTGGGCATGGAATTCCTGTTGTTTTTCTTTATCGTTTTCATGGTTATTCCACGTATTTCGCGCGTGTTTTTAAGTAAATATGAAGGTGATTTAGGTGTACAGTATATTTTTGTATTGGTAATGCTTTTTTCATCGGCAATGATTGCCCATTTTTTAGAAATAGAACCAATTATTGGCGCATTTTTTAGCGGGCTGGTACTCAACAGACAAATCATAAACAGTTCCCCGCTTTACATTCGAATTGAATTTATTGGTAACAATTTATTTATTCCATTCTTTTTAATTTCGATTGGAATGCTGGCCAATTTCAAGGTTTATCTGGATCACCCGGGAGAAATTGGTTTAGTCCTTGTGCTGATTGCGACAGCTTTTTTAAGCAAATTTCTATCAGCCTGGCTTTCAAAAGTGGTGTTCCGGTTATCAGTACCTGAGGGCAATTTAATTTTCGGGCTTAGCGTATCACGTGCTGCCTCAGCAATTGCAATTATTCTTATCGGGTACAACATGGGAATTGTAAACGAAAATATATTAAACAGCACAGTAATACTTATACTAACCACTTGTATTGCAAGTTCATATATCACTCAACATTCAGGAAAAAAAATCCTTCTCAAGGAAAACGAAACCCTTTCCAAAAACACCGGATTAAGACACAAATTCCTTGTTCCGCTTGCCAACCCTGCCAACATGGAAAACCTGCTCGAATTTGCAGTTCTTATAAAAGACCAGAACGAAACCATACCAATTTATCCACTTACAGTGTTCACAAGCCAAAACCAGGTGCGCAACAAAATCGATGAAAACAAAGAAGTAATTGAAAAAGTGATTGAATTGTTGCACACGGAGGTAAATTTCGAAACCATCTCACGAATCGACAATAATGTTACCAACGGAATTGTGCGGGCTGCCGAAGAAGTAGTTGCAACTGCAATTATTCTTGGCTGGAACAACCACACCGTTCCGTTTCATATTCTATTTGGTAATGTACTAGATAATTTGCTTGAAAAAACGGAACGCATGTTACTTGTGTTAAAAACTCCCACATCTTTTCGGGAGGTACGCAATGTTTTAATGTTTTGCCCCGAAAATGCCCAGTTTGAACACGGCTTTTCACTCTGGATGCTAACAATTACAACCCTTGCCGAAAAATTGCAGTTAAAAATTAATATCAACTGCGATTCGGAACTTACAAACGATTCCATAAAAAATTATGCTTCAAAAAATAATTCTTTGAAATATTTTAGCTTTCGAAAAAATGCATTTAAGAATGTGAGTGATGAATCAATAAAACACGCTTCCTCCGAATTACTGATTTTTATTCACTCCCGCAAAAAAGCAATTTCGCACAGCCGTAGTTTCGAGAATTTCATGAACAGCAGCATTGCCATGTACAAAAAAAATAATGTAATTATTATTTATCCTGAACAGTAGGTGACATTCGAATAGCCGAATACCAAACTAAAAAAACTCACCTGTTTCAAACATTTAACTACCATTTCCCTATAATAAATTCGGTAATGGTGACAAAAATAGTTGGTGGAATTGATAAAATTATTTCTTAAAATACGATTGTAAATCAGAAGGGGAAACAAGCAATGCTGAGGAGCAACTTGTGAGCAATATGATTTACCAAGTGGAATAAGAGCCTCTCGTT
>JBGSMW010000005.1:0-33184 GCA_041739985.1 Draconibacterium sp.
AATTAACTTGTATAAATACATGTCTGTACAAACAAAAAACGAGAGGATTAGTTTTTCCTCCACAAAAACCAGGTTTGATTACCCTGACTTCTTAGAAGTACAAGTTAAATCATTTAAAGATTTTTTTCAGTTAAAAACCACTCCTGATAATAGAAAATCCGAAGGGTTATTCCGCGTATTTGAGGAAAATTTCCCCATTACTGATACGCGTAATAACTTCGTATTGGAATTTATCGACTATCAGGTTGACCCTCCAAGATATTCCATACAGGAATGTATTGAGCGTGGTTTAACTTTTAGTGTGCCGTTAAAGGCAAAATTAAAGTTATACTGTACCGATGCTGAGCACGAAGATTTCGATACCGTGGTTCAGGATGTATATCTGGGTACTGTACCTTACATGACAGAAAGGGGAACATTTATTATAAATGGTGCCGAACGTGTTATTGTATCGCAGTTGCACAGGTCGCCGGGTGTATTCTTTGGACAAAGTTTGCACGCTAACGGTACAAAACTTTATTCTGCACGTATCATCCCATTCAAAGGATCGTGGATAGAATTTGCAACTGACATTAACAGTGTTATGTTTGCTTATATAGACAGGAAAAAGAAACTTCCTGTAACAACTTTGTTGCGTGCAATTGGTTTTGAAAGTGATAAGGATATTCTTGAAATATTTAATCTGGCTGATGAAATTAAAGTATCAAGAACCTCACTTAAAAAAGTTGTTGGCAGAAGATTGGCCGCACGTGTATTAAAATCGTGGGTTGAAGATTTCGTTGATGAAGATACAGGTGAAGTTGTTTCCATTGAACGTAATGAAGTTATCATCGATCGGGAAGTTGATATTGAAGAAGATCATATCGAAGAAATCCTTGAATCAGGAGTTAAAACAATTTTATTGCATAAAGAAGATCAAAATCAACAGGATTTTGCCATCATTTACAATACCTTGCAAAAAGATCCGTGTAACTCTGAAAAAGAAGCAGTATTGCATATTTATCGCCAGCTGCGTAATGCAGAACCACCAGATGAAGCTACAGCAAGGGATGTTATCGATAAACTTTTTTTCTCAGATAAAAGATATGACCTTGGAGAGGTTGGACGGTACAGGATTAATAAGAAACTAGGACTTACTGTTGATTCAGAAAACAGGGTGCTTACCAAAGAAGATATTATTGAAATAATAAAACATCTTATCCAATTGGTAAATGCAAAAACCGATGTTGATGATATCGACCATTTAAGTAACCGTAGAGTTCGTACCGTTGGAGAACAGATGTTTAACCAGTTTGGAGTAGGTTTGGCCCGCATGGCACGCACTATTCGTGAAAGAATGAATGTGCGTGATAATGAGGTTTTTACTCCTATTGATTTGATCAATTCAAAAACTTTATCTTCGGTTATCAATTCATTCTTCGGAACTAATGCTTTATCGCAGTTTATGGATCAAACAAATCCGTTGGCTGAGATGACCCATAAACGTCGTATGTCGGCATTGGGACCTGGCGGTTTGTCAAGGGAAAGAGCCGGTTTCGAGGTTCGAGACGTACACTTTACACATTACGGTAGGCTTTGTCCGATTGAAACTCCTGAAGGACCGAATATCGGATTGATTTCATCACTTTGTGTATTTGCAAAAATCAATGACCTCGGATTTATTTCAACACCATACAGAAAAGCTGCAAATGGGAAAGTTGATCTTTCCGAAGATGGAGTAGTATATTTAACTGCCGAAGAGGAAGAAGGGCAAATTATAGCCCAGGCCAATGCGCCAATTGATGATAATGGAAATTTCATCAATGCTAAAGTAAAAGCAAGGCTCGAAGGTGATTATCCGGTAATTGAAAGGGAAAAAGTCCAGTTGATGGATGTAGGCCCAAACCAGATTGCTTCAGTTGCTGCTTCTTTAATTTCGTTCTTAGAGCATGATGATGCAAACCGTGCTTTGATGGGATCGAACATGATGCGCCAGGCTGTTCCATTACTCCGTCCCGAAGCTCCAATTGTTGGTACTGGGTTGGAAGGTAGAGCTGCCTCTGATTCGCAGATATTGGTAAAAGCTGAATTTGATGGAGTCGTTGAATTTGTTGATGCTCAACAAATTATTGTTCGATATGATATTTCTGAAGAAGACAGGTTTGTGAGTTTTGATCCAGAAGTTGTAACATATAGACTTCAGAAATACACTAAAACAAATCAGGGTACCACAGTTGATTTGAAGCCCATCGTTCGGAAAGGCGATCGGATTAAGAAAGGTCAGATTTTAACGGAAGGTTATGCTACTGATAAAGGTGAGTTGGCATTGGGTAGAAACTTGATGGTTGCTTTTATGCCTTGGCAGGGTTACAATTATGAAGATGCAATTGTAATTTCGGAGCGGATTGTTCGTGAAGATGTTTTCACTTCTGTACATGTTGATGAATACAGTCTTGAAGTGCGTGATACCAAACGTGGTGTTGAAGAATTTACTTCAGATATTCCAAACGTTAGTGAAGAAGCAACACGAAATCTTGACGAAAATGGATTAATTAGAATTGGTGCAGATATTAAACCCGGCGATATTCTCATTGGAAAGATTACTCCTAAAGGAGAATCTGATCCATCACCTGAAGAAAAATTATTGCGGGCTATTTTTGGAGACAAGGCTGGTGATGTCAAAGATGCTTCATTAAAAGCATCGCCTTCGTTAAATGGTGTTGTTATCGATAAAAAATTATTTTCTCGTGTAGCCAAGGACAAGAAAGGTACTGCAACTAAGAAATTGCTCGATCAGATTGATGAAAAGTTTGATAGGGAAGTAACTTCGTTAAGGGCCAGACTTGAAGATAAAGTTTTCACTCTTGTTACAGGTAAAACTTCACAGGGTGTTAAAGATTATTATGGTACTGAAATAATTCCAAAAGGTGTCAAATTCACTCTGAAGCAATTACAGGAGCTTGATTATTTAAATATCAATCCTGGAAAATGGACCACAGATAAACAGAAAAACGACATGGTCTTTGCAGTAATTAATAATTACATTCTTAAATATAAAGAAGCAGAAGCCGTTTCACGTCGTGAAAGATACAATATTACAATTGGCGATGAACTTCCTGCCGGGATAATTCAGCTTGCAAAAGTTTATGTAGCTAAGAAACGCAAACTTCAAATTGGTGATAAAATGGCCGGACGTCATGGAAACAAAGGTATTGTTTCAAGGGTAGTTCGTCAGGAAGATATGCCATTTCTATCAGATGGGACACCGGTTGATATTGTACTTAACCCTCTTGGTGTGCCTTCTCGTATGAATCTTGGACAGATTTACGAAACTGTACTTGGTTGGGCTGGGAAAAACCTCGGATTGAAATTTGCAACGCCAATTTTTGACGGTGCTACTCTCGAGGAAATTTGTGAATACACTGATAAAGCTGGTGTACCACGTTTTGGAGTTACACGGCTCATTGACGGTGAAACCGGCGTACAATTCGATCAGCCAGCTACTGTGGGTATGATTTATATGATGAAATTAGGTCACATGGTTGAGGATAAGATGCATGCACGTTCGATTGGGCCATATTCACTTATTACTCAGCAACCTTTAGGTGGTAAAGCTCAATTTGGTGGACAGCGATTTGGAGAAATGGAAGTTTGGGCACTTGAAGCATTTGGCGCTTCCCATATTTTACAGGAAATTCTTACAGTTAAGTCTGACGATGTTATGGGTCGGGCAAAGGCGTACGAGTCAATTGTAAAAGGTGAACCAATGCCGCAACCAGGTATTCCTGAATCACTTAATGTGTTGCTGCATGAACTTAGGGGCTTGGGTCTCAGTGTTAGAATGGAGTAAAATCCATTCTAAATTGAATAGGTTCTGTTTTAATTATTTTTAATAAGTATTATGGCATTCAGAAAAGATAATAAAGCGAAAATTAGTTTTTCAAAAGTTTCAATCAGTCTTTCTTCACCAGAAGAGATTCTTGAAAGATCGTTTGGTGAAGTTTTAAAACCTGAAACAATAAACTACAGAACGTACAAGCCGGAACGCGACGGATTGTTTTGTGAACGTATTTTCGGACCCGTTAAAGACTATGAGTGTCACTGCGGTAAATACAAACGAATCAGGTATAAGGGGATTGTTTGTGACCGTTGTGGCGTTGAGGTTACGGAGAAAAAAGTACGTCGCGAAAGAATGGGACATATTTCGCTGGTTGTGCCGGTAGCCCACATTTGGTATTTTAAATCGTTACCCAATAAAATTGGATATTTGCTTGGTTTGCCAACAAAAAAGCTCGATACGATTATTTATTACGAACGTTATGTTGTTATAAATGCAGGGGTTAAGGCAATTGATGGGGTTAAGGATTTAGATTTTCTTACAGAAGAAGAATATCTTGATATTCTGGATACACTTCCAAAAGAAAATCATTTGTTGGATGATGATGATCCGAATAAATTCATTGCAAAAATGGGAGCTGAAGCTCTGTTCCAGATTTTGAGCAGGATCGACCTCGATGATTTGTCATTTACATTGCGTCATAAAGCGAATACTGAAACATCTCAGCAACGTAAAAATGAAGCTTTAAAAAGGCTGCAGGTTGTTGAAGCTTTCAGGGCAAGTAAAAATATAAATCGTCCTGAATGGATGATTGTACGTGTTGTTCCGGTTATTCCTCCCGATTTGCGCCCATTGGTGCCGTTGGATGGTGGACGTTTTGCAACTTCCGATTTAAATGACCTTTACCGCAGGGTAATCATCAGAAACAACCGTTTAAAACGATTAATCGAAATTAAAGCTCCCGAAGTAATTCTTCGTAATGAAAAACGAATGTTGCAGGAAGCTGTCGATTCATTGTTTGACAATTCAAGAAAATCGAATGCTGTAAAAACTGAAAACAACAGGGCATTAAAATCGCTTTCCGATAGTCTGAAAGGAAAACAAGGACGTTTCCGTCAAAACCTTCTCGGTAAACGTGTTGATTATTCAGCTCGTTCGGTTATTGTCGTTGGTCCGAAACTGAAGATTCACGAATGTGGAATTCCAAAAGATATGGCTGCAGAACTTTACAAACCTTTCGTAATCAGGAAACTGATTGAAAGAGGAATTGTAAAAACAGTTAAATCAGCCAAGAAAATTGTTGACCGCAAAGATCCCGTTGTTTGGGAAATTTTGGAAAACGTATTAAAAGGTCATCCGGTATTGTTAAACCGTGCGCCCACGCTGCACCGTTTGTCAATTCAGGCTTTCCAGCCGGTTTTGATTGAAGGAAAGGCAATTCAGCTTCACCCTCTGGTTTGTACTGGTTTTAATGCCGACTTTGACGGTGACCAGATGGCTGTCCATCTTCCACTTGGGAATGCAGCAATTCTGGAAGCTCAGCTTTTAATGCTTGCATCACACAACCTGCTGAATCCTGCAAATGGTGCTCCAATTCAGGTTCCTTCTCAGGATATGGTTCTTGGTTTATATTATATGACCAAAGCGAGAAAAGGAGCAAGAGGAGAAGGAATGATTTTCTATTCGTCAGAAGAAGTAATAATAGCCTATTCTGAAAAAGTAATTGATCTTCACGCAATTATTAAAGTAAAAGTTGAAGATGTTGATGAAAATGGTGAATATTTTAAACACATCATTGAAACTACAGTTGGTCGGGTTTTATTTAACGAAAAAGTACCACGTCAGGCTGGTTATATTAACCAGTTGCTAACGAAGAAATCGTTACGTACAATTATTACCGATGTATTTATTCGCAGTGGTAATGCAACTACAGTTGCATTCCTCGATGATATTAAGGATATTGGTTACGACATGGCATATCGCGGTGGATTATCATTTAATCTTGATGATGTAATTATTCCTGAAAGCAAAGAAAAAATTGTTGCTGATGGGTATGCAGAAGTTGAAGAGGTAATGAACAACTATAACATGGGATTTATTACCAACAACGAAAGATACAACCAGGTTATCGATATTTGGACACATGCCAACTCAAAGCTTACAAACGTTGTAATGCAAACGTTGAGTAGTGACAAACAGGGATTCAACTCTATTTATATGATGCTCGATTCAGGTGCCCGTGGTTCTAAGGAACAGATTCGTCAGCTCAGCGGAATGAGGGGTTTGATGGCAAAACCGCAAAAATCTGGCTCCACAGGTTCTCAGATTATCGAAAACCCGATTCTTGCCAACTTCAAAGAAGGTTTGTCGGTTCTTGAATACTTTATTTCAACTCACGGTGCACGTAAAGGTTTGGCCGATACAGCTTTAAAAACAGCTGATGCGGGATATCTTACACGTCGTTTGGTGGATGTTGCACAAGATGTTATCATTTCTGAAGATGATTGCGGCACATTACGTGGGTTGGTGGCAACAACAGTTAAAAATAACGAAGAGGTTGTTGCTTCTTTATTTGAGCGTATCATTGGACGTACTTCGGTACACGACATATTCCATCCTTTAAGTGGGGAATTGATTGTAGCAACAGGAGAAGAATTAACCGAAGACATTGCTACAATTATTGAAAATTCTCCTATTGAAAGTGTTGAAATCCGTTCAGTTCTTACCTGCGAATCAAAAGTGGGTATTTGTGCAAAATGCTATGGACGAAACCTTGCAACAGGTAAGAAAGTTCAAAAAGGCGAAGCTACAGGTGTAATTGCAGCACAATCAATTGGTGAACCTGGAACGCAGCTTACACTGCGTACTTTCCACGTTGGGGGTATCGCAGGTAACATTTCTGCGCAATCAACGGTTGAATCGAGATATGATGGTTATGTTGAAATTGAGGAACTTCGTTCAGTTAAGCTCAAATCAGAAGAAAGTGAAGAAATCGACATCGTTGTGAGTCGTTTAGCAGAGTTGAAGATTGTTGATAAGAATACAAAAATTACACTTTCTACTCATCCAATTCCATACGGTTCAAAGCTCTATGTAAAAAATGGTCAGGAAATCCGTAAAGGAAAACTAATTTGTGAATGGGATCCATTTAACGGTGTTATAATTACTGAATTTGATGGAACTGTTGAATTCGAAAATTTAATTGATGGCCTTACTTTCAGGGAAGAATCGGATGAACAAACAGGATACAGCGAAAGGGTAATTATTGAATCGAGAGATAAAACCAAAAACCCGACTTTGAAAGTTATTGATAAAGATGGAAATACCATCCGTTCATATAACCTTCCTGTTGGTGGACATATTTCAGTTGACAATAAACAGAAGGTAAAAGCAGGTATGGTGTTGGTTAAAATACCTCGTGCCGCAGGTAAAGCAGGTGACATTACCGGTGGTTTGCCGCGTGTAACTGAACTTTTCGAAGCACGAAACCCTTCAAATCCGGCAGTAGTTTCCGAAATCGATGGAGAAGTTTCAATGGGTAAAGTTAAAAGGGGTAATCGTGAGATTATAGTTACCACCAAAACTGGTGACGTTAAAAAATACATGGTTCCACTTTCCAAACAGATACTTGTTCAGGAGAACGATTATATCAGGGCGGGAACTCCGCTTTCTGACGGAGCAATTACTCCTTCCGATATTTTGGCAATTAAAGGTCCGACCGCAGTTCAGGAATATATTTTGAATGAGGTACAGGATGTATATCGCATGCAGGGTGTGAAAATAAATGATAAGCACTATGAAATCATTATTCGCCAAATGATGCGGAAAGTTGAAATCGAAGATCCGGGTGATACACGTTTCCTTGAAAAACAGGTAGTTGATAAAAACGAATTCTTCTCAGAAAACGACTGGATTTACAACAAAAAAGTTGTAATCGAGCCGGGTGATGCGGAAGGTATTAAAGCCGGTCAGATTATTTCAGCACGAAAACTGAGGGATGAAAACTCGCAGTTAAGGAGAAAAGATAAAAAACTGATTGAATCGAGAGATGCAATTCCGGCAACTTCAAGTCAGGTATTACAGGGAATTACAAGGGCAGCGCTGCAAACTCGCAGTTGGTTGTCGGCGGCTTCGTTCCAGGAAACTACAAAAGTACTGAATGAGGCAGCTATAAATGGCAAAACCGACTACCTTGATGGTTTGAAAGAGAACGTAATTTGCGGTCACTTAATACCGGCTGGTACAGGTTTGAAAGAATACAAAAATCTTGTAGTTGGTTCAAAATCAGAATACGATCAGTTAGTTGATTTAAAAGATTAATTTACGCAAAAAGTTAAAGGTCATGGATGATATGAATCAAAAATCACAGCAACTGAATATTGAGCTTAGTGAAGAAATTGCTCAGGGGATTTATTCAAACCTTGCAGTTATAACACATTCAAGTTCAGAGTTTGTGGTAGATTTTGTTAGAATAATGCCGGGAGTCCCGAAAGCGAATGTAAAATCGCGAATTATTCTCACACCGGAACATGCCAAACGTTTATTATTGGCTTTGCAGGATAATATTAAAAAATATGAAGCTGTAAATGGACAAATAAAAAATGTTAAATCTGGTTCCAATCCGATGATGCCACCATTAAGTTTTGGCGGACCAACAGCACAGGCGTAACTTACATTTAATAATATTTAAAGAGGAATCAGAAATTTGATTCCTCTTTTTTTGCTCTGAAGTTGCCTGGTATCAAAAAATATTTTAAAAAAATACAATCCTGCCACAACCCAAAAAAATCATAATTTTGATGCGTTATGGATTTTATAATTGTAAACGGAGAAATTATTAAAAAGCAAGAGGCTGGATTCACGTCATTTGTTTGGGATGAGCCATTTGTTGTCACTCATAAAATTTGGTTTGGGTTTGGCGGAATTCCCCTGTTTAATGAAAATATAGAAAAGATATCAACCATTTTAAAAACATTGAATACTGAAATTCCGGTTTTATTAAATGATAAACCCGAGTTGTTTAGAATTACAAAACGTATGTTGAATAAAAACAGGTATTTCAGATCGGGGATTATTACCTGCCAGATTTTTGTTGGACAAACTGAAACAAATACAATATTTTCAAGTTTTGCATTCCCCGTATTTGATTTTCCTATATCAAAACAGCCAACGTTGATTAATTTTTCGGATTTTGAAAAATACAGTAACAATCCACTGAATCAGTTTGCGTTTTTTAACGCCCCATTTTGGCAGTTTGCCAAAGCGGGAAACTTTGAAACAACATTTGATAATTCAATTTTCATGAATGAAAAAGAAGCTGTTTGCGATTGTATTTCATCCAATATTTTTATGTTAAAGGGCAGGGTGCTTTACACTCCATCCATTGAAACAGGATGTTATATTGATAGTTTTAGAGACATTGTTTTGGAATCTGCAAAAGGGATAAATTTGAAAGTTAATGAAAGTGAAGCTATTGGAAAGAAAGATGTTTTTCAGATGGATGAAATTTTTTTAGCCAGCGAAGAACAAGGGATTCAATTGGTTCTTGGAGTAGATAATAAAAGGTTCGTGCACAATTATTCCCGCAATATTTACGATAATTTAAATGAATATTTGAAAAGCAGAGTAAAGTAGAACTTGAATAAAAGAGTTATTCTTTATTTTGCTGCCCAGCGGAACACAAAAAATGCAATTAGACTGTACAAAATATTAGGGATCCACATGGACACTAAAACCGGTGCCGAACCGCTAATTGCAAACACTGTTGATATTTGCATAAAAAGTATATACGAAAAACTCAATGCCAATCCCAGTCCCAGATGAAACCCAAGCCCACCTTTTATTTTTCGTGAAGCCAGACCAACACCAATTAGCGTTAAAATAAAGGTCGAAAATGGGGTGGCCATTCTTTTGTGCTTTTCAATTTCCCACTCAATCGTATTCACACCCCGGGTTTTCATTAACTTGATTTCCTTTTTTAGTTCGGGTGTTATGTATGTCTCCATTTCATTTTTCTTGACCCTGAATTCATCCGGCTTCATGTTTAGGGTAGTATCAATCCGATAGCCACTTTCAAGCATTTCATAACCATCAAAAATTGTTCGTTTCCAATAATTATTGATAACCCATTTACTCGTTTCTTTATCCCAGCGAACGTTATCGGCAGTAAGCTTTTCAACCAATTTTGAACCGTCAAAACGCTCCAATGTAAATACATTTCCAACGTCATTGGGAGTGTAGCTGCGCATATAAATAAATACACCTGGTTCAATTTGTCTGTGTATATCTCGTTCAACGCCCATTCTGACGTTATCAATATTTTTCATCCTGAACTCATTCATTGTTTTTGTTGCAGGTGGAATAATATAATTTCCAAGCGAAAAACTAAAAATGGCTAAAACAAAAGCCGAAACCATATATGGCCGCATTAATCTTGTATAAGACACACCGCTGCTCAGAATGGCAATTATTTCGGTATTGTAAGCCATTTTCGAGGTAAAATAAATGACAGCAATAAATGTAAAAAGCGGACTAAAAAGATTGGCAAAATATGGGATAAAATTCATGTAATAATCAAAAACAATTTCTTTTAATGAAACATCTTTCGACAGAAATTCATCTAAGTTTTCGGAAACATCAAAAACAACGGCAATGCTTAATATAAGAGCAATGGCATAAAAAAAAGTGCCAAGAAATTTTTTGGTAATATAGAAATCGATGGTTTTGTAGAACTTCATCAGTGCAATTACAATCGTTGTTTTAATTTTATCAGCATTTCGTTTTTCCATGAAACAAAGTTGCCTTCGATAATTTTTTCACGGGCAGTTTTTACAAGCCACAAATAAAAGGCAAGATTATGCTGAGTAGCTATTTGTGCCCCAAGCATTTCGTTAGAAATCACGAGGTGGCGGAGGTAGGCTTTTGTATAGTTGTCAACAAACGAAATTCCCATTTCATCAATAGGTGAATGGTCATTTTCCCATTTTTTATTTCTAATGTTGATTTTCCCGTTACTTGTAAACAGCATCCCGTTTCGTCCGTTTCGCGATGGCATCACACAATCAAACATATCCACACCACGATCTATCGATTCAAGTATATTTTCCGGCGTGCCAACTCCCATCAGGTAGCGGGGTTTGTTTTCAGGTAAATCAGCCGTTACAACTTCCGTCATTTCGTACATTACTTCCTCTTTTTCTCCCACTGAAAGGCCACCAATTGCATAGCCGTCAGCATCGGTATTTTTCACCCGGGCAACGGCCAATTTGCGTAAATCGGCAAAAGTACTTCCTTGTACAATTGGGAATAAACTCTGCTGGTACCCATATTTGGGAAGTGTATTGTTGAATTGCATAAAACAACGATCGAGCCATTGGTGTGTTAGTTCCATCGATTTTTTTGCGTATTCATAATCTGCATCTCCGGGTGTACATTCATCAAAAGCCATCATTATATCGGCGCCAATTATTCGCTGAATATCAATTACACTTTCTGGAGTAAACTGATGATATGATCCGTCGATGTGCGACTGAAATTTTGCACCCTGCTCACTCAGTTTTCTTATGTCGCCCAGAGAAAAAACCTGGAATCCGCCACTGTCGGTCAAAAGCGGTTTATCCCAACCATTAAATTTATGCAAGCCTCCTGCTTTTTCAATCACATCCATACCCGGTCGGAGATATAAATGGTAAGTGTTACCTAAAATTATCTGGGCTTGAATATCATCTTTTAAATCGCGGGTGTGAATCCCTTTTACTGTTCCTGCCGTTCCAACAGGCATAAAAATTGGAGTTTCAATTGTTCCGTGTGCGGTAAATAATTTCCCCGCCCTCGCTCTTGAGTTGTCAGAAACTGTAACCAGTTCAAATTTCATTAACCATTTTCTTTTAAAGTTGGCAAATATAGCTATTAAACTTGAAAAGAACAGGACACCAAACCCTGCATACCTGTTAATAAATTCTAATTGAAGCGTTCAAAAAATAAATGGTATTTGTAATTGAAATTGACAGTAATGTTTCATTTTTGGGCAGTTAAAAATGGATTCACTTTTATTCTTTCTGAATGATTCAAACTTTACTTAATTCACTTGCAGATTTACACGGATTTAAACTTGTTTTAGCTTTGAGTTTTACTCTGCTTTTCATTATCCGAATAACGTATTTGTTTTTGTTTACAGGTCGTATTTTGTTTCAGAAAAAAGTAAAACCATCTAGTGCAACCCCGCTTTCACTTATATACACTGTCAGAAACGAAGAAACAAGGTTGAAAAATAACCTGGCTCCGGTTTTATCAATAAATGAGGCTGATTTTGAGGTAATTGTTGTCGATGATTATTCGCAGGATAATTCTTTTCAAGTGTTGGGAATGTTAAAGGGTAGGAGTGACCGATTAAAAGTATCGACTTTACATCAGGAAACCCGGTTCTCGACAAAAATGGCACAAAATCTTGCTCTAAAGGCTGCAAAATACGACTGGGTTCTGACAGTTCCGATTTCCTATGAGAATGCCACACCTGAATGGATTTCGGGTATTTCGAATGCATTAAACGAAAGTGATACAGTTTTATTGAGTTATTGCAGCGCTCAGAATTCAAGTGGTTTTGTTAATCGAATTTATCGAATAGAAAACTTTTTAGCGTTTACAAAAAGTGTGGGTTATATTTTAAACAACGTTCCATTTGTATATTCTGAAGAAAATGTTGCATTTCAGAAGAAAAACTATTTCGATATCGGCGGGCATGGTCATAAAATAAGTGAACCATATGCAAATCTTGAATTACTAATCAATTTCTTCATCAGAAAAAAAACAACTTCAATTCTATTCCGTTCGGAAACAGCAATTAAAAAAACAGAAGATTTGATTTGGAATGATTATCTCGATATACTCAAAAAAAGTCTAAGGATTGAAAAACACCTGACAGCTTCAAAAAAGGCTGTTTTAGTATTCGATGAAAGTACAAAATTGGTTTTTCTACCATTTACCATTTTAACGATTGTTCTGTTGGTTGACCTTTGGCCAATATTTGCAGGATTACTATTTATCATGTTTACAGCTCGTTTGTTTATCATAAAAATTGCACTTAATCGTTTGAATGAAAGCAAAATATTCATACCTTCGTTACTCTACGATTTGGTTGTGCCATATTTCAAATTGTTCTATCGCTGGTATTTCAACAATAGCAGACAAAAACAAAAATGGAAAGTGAAAGTTTAAAATTATCGGAAAAGGCGTTACAGGATTACGAACTTGTGCAGAAAGCCTTATTAGGGGATGAAAAAGCCTTTGCCCGATTGTTAAGCCGATACAAGGACACCATTTATTTCATGTTACTTAAAATGTTGAACAATCGCAGCGATGCCGAAGATTTAACACTCGAGGCATTCGGGAAAGCATTCAAAAACCTGCACCAGTATTCGCCAACTTACGCATTCAGCACCTGGCTTTTTAAAATTGCATCAAATAATTGTATTGATTTTCTGCGCAAAAAAAAAGGAATACTAATATCGTTGGAAAGCGATAGCGAGCAAGGTGAGGTTAGCGAAACTTTAAGGTTAAAGTCGAAAGAACTAAATCCCGAAGAAAAGCTAATAAGGAAACAAAAAGCAATTTTACTTCGCAAGGTTGTCCGCCGGTTAAAACCGCATTATCAAACCCTTGTTGAGTTGCGTTATTTCAACGAGTTGTCGTATGAAGAAATTGCAAAAGAATTAAATTTGCCGCTTGGTACTGTAAAAGCCCAGTTATTCAGAGCACGACAAATGCTGTTTAAGCTGATTGAAAGCACAGAAATGAACGATCACTACTAATTTTTCAAGATGATTCTTATTACCAGATATTTCCCTAAACTCAACGAAAAACAAATAGCTTTGTTTGAACAACTGGAACCTTTGTATGCAGAATGGAATGCACAAATAAATGTGATCTCACGCAAAGATTTTTCAGAGTTTTATGAACGGCATGTTCTGCATTCGCTGGGCATTGCTAAACTCATCAGTTTTACACCCGGAACAAAAATCCTCGATGTTGGCACTGGCGGTGGTTTTCCTGGAATTCCACTTGCTATTATGTTTCCCGACGTGCAATTTCATCTTGTCGATTCCATCGGGAAAAAAATTAAAGTGGTTAATGGTGTTGTTGAATCGTTAGGTTTAACAAATGTTTCAGCAGAACAAATCCGCGCCGAGAAACTCACCGATAAGTACGACTTTGTTGTTAGCCGCGCTGTTACAAGTCTCCCAGAATTTGTGCCATGGGTGCGAAACAATATTTCAAAAAAACAAATCAACGCAATGCCCAACGGAATTATTTATTTGAAAGGTGGCGATTTGCAGGAAGAAACAAAACCCTTCAAGCGAAACATTTTCATCAAAGATCTATCAAGTTATTTTGACGAAGAATTCTTCAAAACCAAAAAGGTTGTGCATTTGCCGTTGTAAAAGAAAAAGGCAGTGAATGAAAACTGTTGGTCTCAGTCCATCATATCTCTTCTTCTACTCATCCCCAAACGAAACGCCCATATTTCGTGCTTTTAGAATAAGACCAAGGTTGGGATCAACCTGCCTCATTTTCCCGCCGACTTCCGATAGTGGCACAGTAGTTACCTCGTTTTTGCGGATGGCAACCATCGTTCCGAAGCACCCATCGGCAATGCATTGCGCGGCATATGCACCATATCGAGTGGCTAGAATTCTGTCCATTGGCGATGGACTCCCCCCCCGCTGAACATAACCCAGTACAGTTTCACGGGTTTCGATTCCCGTGTGTGCATGAATTAGTTTTGCAATGTGAGAGCCGGCGCTCCGGTTACTTGGGTGCGGAATTCCTTCGGCAACCACCACAATGGAATATGCTTTTTTGTCCTGATATCGTTTTTGAATTTTTTTGTAAACCGACCGCATATTAAACTTTATTTCGGGCAGTAAAATAATATCGCCACCACCGGCCAACCCCGAGTAAAGTGTTAACCAGCCTGCATTGTGTCCCATAATTTCAATAATCATTACCCGCTGATGCGAGTTTGCAGTAGTATGCAAACGGTCGATGGCTTCGGTGGCAATTTGTACTGCCGAATCGAAACCAAAAGTTACATCGGTTCCCCAAACGTCGTTGTCGATGGTTTTCGGAATACCGATGATATTTAAACCTTCCTGCGAGAGCAAGTGTGCTGTTTTCATTGTTCCGTTTCCACCAATGCAAACCACGCAATCGAGACCAAGATTATGGTAATTTTCAATTATTTTTTCAGGTTTGTGATTTACTTTTCCGTCTTCGGCAACCAGTTTATAGGGTTTCTCGCGCGAAGTACCCAATATTGTACCGCCAAGAGTTAAAATTCCTGATAGCTGGGCTTCTTTTAATTCAATAAAATCGTTGTTTATCAATCCCGAAAATCCGGCATTAAAACCGAGAACAGTCATTCCGTATTCAACAATGGCAGTTTTGCCAACTCCCCTGATAGCGGCATTTAACCCCGGACAATCGCCACCTGCAGTTAATATTCCAATTTTATGTGGTTTAGTAAATTTTTTCATTTTGCTTATTATTTTCGATTTTCATTATATTTAACTTGAAGTATCTAAGTTAACAAAGAATAACTGAATTTGGTAATTTTGCTTCAAATGAAAATCAAACAATAACTAATTATTAAAAAATGAAGTTATTTTGATTAACAGGTTTTCATTATTTTGTAACTTCGTCATCTTCAATTAAATTAAGCATTTAATATAAACATCTTAAAAAATTTGATACTATGAAAAGACTATTTTCTTTTATGTTGGCCGGAACATTTGTGTTAGCAATATCGTGCCAAAGCGGACAAAAAAAAGCTGAAAATGCTGATGAAAAAAGTGCAGATGTTGAAGAAGTTTCAGGACCTAATGAGTTGACTAAAGCTGAAGTTGAAGAAGGCTGGGTTTTGCTTTTCGACGGAAAAACAAGTGACGGTTGGCGTGGAAATAACAGGCCTGATTTCCCATCGGGATGGGAAATTGTTGACGGAACCCTGCATTGTATTGGTACCGGAACTGGTGAAGCCGGAGCGGAAAATGGCGGTGATATTATTACTACCAAAGAATTTTCAAATTTCAGATTGAAAATGGAATGGAAAATTTCGGAGGGCGGAAACTCAGGTATTTTCTACCTCGGTAAGGAAGTTGCCGATTGGCCTATTTACAAAACAGCACCTGAAATGCAGGTATTGGATAACGAAAGACATCCAGACGCCCGCGCCGGGAAAGATGGTAACCGCATGGCTGGTTCACTTTATGATTTGATTCCTGCACTTCCACAAAATGCGAAACCTGCAGGTGAGTGGAATAGCATTGAAATTGAAGTATTTAAAGGTAGTGTTTGGCATCGTCAAAATGGCGAAACAGTTTTGGAATACCACTTATGGACTGATGACTGGAACAAACTTGTTGCCGCATCGAAGTTTCCTGAATTGAATCCTGACTGGGCTAATGTAGCAAAATCAGGTGTTATCGCTCTACAGGATCATGGCGATGATGTTTGGTTCCGTAATATTAAAATTTTGGCTCAATAAGGAGTTTTTTTGATTTGAACAAAAAAGAGGCTGTCCGATGATTAATCAGGACAGCCTCTTTTATTTTCAGTAGTTCTCAGCATTAAATAGCCGAACCAGCTGGTTTTTTATCAACTATCTGTGCATCTTCCATAATCACTTCGTAAGAATAACCGTAACCGAAATCTTTGTTAAGTACAATCTTTCCCCTAACCGTAATTTCGTCATTTACTTCTGCCAAGTCAGCGCTGGTTATTGTTAAATCGAAATTAGTGTTGTCGCTTGTGCCGTCCTGGATATGGATCCAGTTTTTGCCCATTACTTCTTTGTTCACTTTCACCACAACACCTTTTATCTCTATTTCTTTGCCTGAATAATTGTTTCTGTTGGCAAAAACCTGAGCAACAGTGATTTCCCCTGCCAGTTTCTCAACGGTAATAGCGCTGTTTTGCTCCGTACTAATTTTGCCTGAATGTGCTGGTTCACCGGCACTTCCGCCCATTGCTCCCATTCCGCCCATTGCTCCGGAACCCATTCCGCTCATTTCACCACTTTTAATGGGTGTTTTACTGATTGCGCTTACAAAATAAATCTCATCAAAGGTACGGTCAACCTCTTTGCTGTGAAAGTTTTGCATGGGTAAACCTTCGCTGTAAAAATACACCTCACCCGGTTTTACTTCCTGTTTTGAAATTGCCATCCAAAATTCGCCATTATTTTCTTTTGCCCTAATATAAGTATAGGTGCTGCCCTGTATTACTTCGGCAACTTCAAAACTTTTTCCATTGGCAACTGTCTGCTCTTGGTTAATCTGTCCGTTTTTATTCTTCACGCATGATGAAAAAACCACCAATAAAATCAACATTGTTAAAATTCTCATATCACAAATTATTTACATTTTTTACTAAACCTGTCTTTTTAAAGCCTTCAAATATAAAACTTAATTAAAACAATTCATTTATATTGAAAGTTGATATAGAAAGATTATCCTAAGCTCTGAAATATCTCTTCCCCTTTTTTACAATTTTTGGTTTCCATTTCTCAAATCGCTAACTGACACATTTTGAGTTATTTTCTGAATATTACTTACAAATTCTAAAGTTCTCTATTTCGATAAAAATAAAAAATTGACTTGAATATCAATTTGCCGTAAATTGGTTTACCATTATAAATCAAACAAAATGAATAAACCAAAGATTTTCAGAAATGTAAACTATTTAGGATGGGTTGTTGTCGTACTTGCATTTCTGTTTATATATTTTTCCTATTTCTTTATTTATATTCCAAAAAAAGAAGCTCAACTTCAGCAAAAAGGGTTCCGTATTTTGAATGAATATGGAAGTAATATGCTTGATAAGCACAAGTACTTCGAAACCCATTTTCGAAATTACGGTTCTTTTTATTCAATCAAATACCTTATCGATTCGGCATTCATAGTAAAAAAGGATTCGAATGACATTGATGTTGATAAAGCTTTGAAGTTGGAGAACGTATTGAAAGGGCTTCAGTCTTATGTTAATACTATTGAAACTGAAACTGATTCATCACGCGCAAATAATGAAACAAAAAAGGAGCTTCTGCTAAGTTTCAGGTTTGAAAACAATGATCAGGAACTGGCTTCTGAATTTGAAAAATTTTATAGGAGCATCAAAAATGAAACAACTAAAGCATTAATTTTAAATAAGGATTTTTCATACGAAGTTCCAATCAGTGATTTTATGCAGAACTTAAAATTTGATGAGCTTTTTGAAAATATCATTTTGTTTGACGCATCGAAAGTTTATTACAATACAAAACCGGGTAATCTGGCAGAAATTAATAATCCTAAAGCTCTGTGCGACAGCGCAGCAAAACAGCAAGGCGGTGTTTATGAGAAATTAAACATCAGTGGCAGAGACAAGCATGTGATGATACTTCCGGTCGATTTTGCAGGCAAAAAATTTTGTATCGCCGGGTTTATTCCCGATGTTGATTATCAGAACAAAACCCGCACAATCAATAAACAATTATTGATGTTTATTGCAACGGTTTTAATGTTGGTATTTGCAAGTATGCCAATTTTAAAAATATTTTTTATCGATGACAGAGAGCGCTTAAAAGCCCGTGATGCCACCAATAACGCCATTTCCATGTTGTTTGGAATTGGATTATTTTTGCTGCTGATTATAGCATTTTCAAAAAAGCAGTTTGTTGATACTACAATCCAGCATCGCCGGATACACGCTATTTCCGATTCTCTTTGTGCCAATGTTATGGGCGACATTGATTCAATAAAAACATTGGGTAAAGCAATTGTAAAAGCCGAAAAATCGGGAGATTCAGAATTGGCAAATAAAGTGATTTCCGCTTTTGATACTGTTGCATTTACCCAGGATAGTAATATGGTTAGCCCGTTTCCGTTGAACGAAATTATTTTAATGGATAAAGAGGGCATTGTTAAAAAGGCTTATACAAGTACTCCATTTTCCGATATTGTTAAAGTTAATCTGAAAGAACGCCAGTATTTTATAAATATTGAGAATGTCAATAATTCATGGCCAAATTCCGATGGGCTAAATTTTTATATTGAGTCAATCAAATCTTTCAACACGGCAAAGTATGAAACTGCAATTTCATTTCGGACAACAGACCCGGAAATGCCGGTACTTGCCATTACATCAAAAATACCGTCGTTGTATAGCCAGGTTTTGCCAAATGACATTGAATTTGTTGTAATCAATAAAACAGGCAGGGTTTTATACCATTCAATTCAGGAAAAAAACCTGCACGAAAACTTTGTGCTCGAATGTGAATCAGATTTAAGATTGATAAATGCAATACGTTTAAATGCTGAGGATGAAACCATTGTAAAGTACAACGAAAAAAAATGGTTAGCCAGAATTACCCCAATTAAAGACACTCCATTTTACCACATAACTTTACTCGATTTAAATCAGGCAGATAATAAAAATGCAAGAATTTTCCTGATCACTTTCTATTTTTTAGTTGTTTCAATTGTTTTAATGATTTTTGGATTGTTGATAATAAGATGGATTACCCGTGCATTTAATGAAAAGCAAAAGCATAAATGGTTTATGAACTGGCTCGTATTAAAGCCCCGAAAACATTTTATATACAAAAGGCTGTCAGTCATTTTAACTGTGCTAATTGTTTTTCAATTGTTTGGCTTTTGGTTTGCTGATAATCCGGTTGCACAGTTTGTTTACCAACTCATTTTCTTAACTTTTACATTATTCTTATCAATGGTATTTCTGAACATTACCGATACTGAAAAAATAGAAACAGCCTGGTTCGACTTTTTTACTGAATTTCTTGTCCTTCTGGCAATTATATTTCAAATTGTTGTTTTTGCTTTTGTTGACAATTTGAGATGGAGCCAAATCATCCCTTTAGTTTCGCTCATCGGCATTATTATATGGAACTACAAATTTTTTGTAAAAGATAATTTGCAGAATTTGATAATCAGAGACGACAAAGAAATTCCCTTGAATAATAAAGGAACTTACCTCATTTTCCTGTTCCTGTTTTTAACAAGTATTTCTGGGATTCCTGTCTTGAGATATTATTTTTCGATAAAAAACATGGAGGAAAAGCAATGGCATCTCGAACAATTAATAAAGGTTGGTAGCGACAATATTAACCTCCATTCGGAAACTGAATACAGGAAAAATGATGCAGATTGGTTTAAAAGAGTGCAGGGTAACAAACTGGATAATTTGGAAGTTACATATATTGATGAGGTTAAGAATTTTGATGCCTCTCAATCTGAACATATTGAAAATTCAAGCATTGCAAAGCAGGTATATGATTTGCTGCCCGATCCAATTACAAACTGGTACAACAAACCCAAGCTGAGTACCCAAACAGATTATGTGGTTTCAAATTTCAGAAATGATACTTTGTACTTTAAAAAAGGGGAACATTCAGGAGCGGTGAAAGTAAAATATGCAGACCACAAGCGATATTTTACAGTTGTGAATTACATAATTTTAGTATTTTTTGTGTTACTGGTTATTTGTTTTAGTGTGTGGAATTTGCTGAAATTTCTTGCCAAAGTACTGCTTAATTTGAACCAGGAAAAACCGGATATTCCCAATGGTTCATGGTTGGATATTCTTAAAAATAACGATGAAAAAAGAATATTGTTAAATTCATTCAACGGCTCAGATTATCTCGCAAGGTCAAAAGAATATCTCAATCAATCCGGTGGTAATAAAAATGCATTGAAAATAATCCAGGTTTCTGAAATTACAGAACCGGGATTTCAATGTGAACCGATTTTAAAAAGTTCGGCAATTACAATTTGGGTTTGTGGGTTTAACCAAATTTTAAACGAAATTGACAAACATGAAGAATTGCTTTCGTTTTTGATAAAATTGAACCAGTGCAACCAAATAAGGGTAATAGTCGATTTGTCATTCGATATTGCATTGATAAATGAATTTTATGACGATTACATGGAAGAAAACGAATTGAGTTCTGAACAAGCCACAAAGTTGTATCTGCTGCGTAAAAAATGGAACAATTTATTTGATGGATATCTCAGTTATAATGGTTACATAAATCAAATGAAATCAGGTAATTCGGGACTGCTTAGGGTTGAAGATGATTACCTTGCTGAACAAACAGGCACCGGGCTGGAATTACAGTTTTCGAAAATATGGACTAATTTAACTTCATTTGAAAAGATTGTTTTGTTTGACCTGGCCGATGACGGTTTACTTAACAGGAAAAACAAAACAATGATCCAGAAACTTATTGATAAAAGATTAATTGTTACCGATCCTGAACCGGCTTTTTATGCCGAAGATTTTCGCGACTTTGTTATAAAACATATGAAAGCAAAAGAGGTGAAGGCAATAGAAAATAAACTTGGACTTAAAGGAAGCTGGCACAATGCCAAGTACCTTATTTTATTGATTTTGGTTCCATTGGCAGCATTTGTTATCATTTCGCAAGGTATTTCAATTGAAAAAGTATTTGGGATTTTTGCAGGGGGATTAGCAATTATTACCGGGATAATTCGCTTGTTTG
Source organism: Draconibacterium sp. (assembly GCA_041739985.1). Taxonomy (GTDB): domain Bacteria; phylum Bacteroidota; class Bacteroidia; order Bacteroidales; family Prolixibacteraceae; genus Draconibacterium. Next base: position 21,372 of record JBGSMW010000005.1, read on the forward strand.
ACAGTAATTCTTTTAAAGCATCTTAACGTCACTTTTTTTGTTTTCCTGTTGGTTTTAAATAATCCTGTGTTAGGTGAAGGACTGAACATTTATACAAAAAAAATGTTCATACAATATAAAATTTAAAGACAAAGAAGTATGAAATATGTTTTATCAGGATCCTTAGGAAACATAACCAAACCAGTTGCTGAGAAATTAATTTCAGCGGGACACGATGTAACTGTAATCAGCACGAAGTCAGATAAAACCGGACAAATTGAATCTCTTGGAGCAAAAGCTGCCATCGGTTCGGTTGAAGATGTGGAATTTCTTACAAAAACTTTTACCGGTTCTGATGCTGTTTACACGATGGTGCCCCCTCATTTTGGAGCAACAAACTGGAAAAAATATATTGCCGGAATTGGCGAGAATTATGCATCTGCAATCAAAAATTCAGGAGTAAAAAACGTGGTTAATCTTAGCAGTATTGGCGCACACATGCCAAAAGGTTGCGGGCCGGTTAGCGGATTACACTTTGTTGAAAATGCCTTAAACGAATTGGATGGCGTGAATGTCCGGCATCTTCGTCCGGGATTTTTCTATCCCAATTTTATGAACCAAATTGGAATGATTAAAAATATGGGAATTACCGGGGGGAATTACGGAGAAGGAACAACACTTGTTATTGTGCATCCCAATGATATTGCAGAAGTTGCTGCCAAAGAACTAAACGAATTGTCTTTTACAGGGAAAACTATACTTTATATCGTCAGTGACGAAAAAACTACTACAGAAATTGGTTCAATTCTGGGCAAGGCAATTGGCAAACCTGAAATTCCATGGGTGAATTTTAAAGATGAAGATACTTTAAACGGCATGTTACAGGCAGGCGTTCCGGAAGAAATTGCTAAAAATTATACGGAAATGGGAGCAGCCATGCGAAGTGGCGAAATGGACGCAGATTACAGGAAAAATAAACCTTCAGAATTTGGAAAAATCAAACTTGAAGATTGGGCGCAGGAGTTTGCCGCTGCTTTTGCATAATCCTGATATTGATATGAATTAGCGGGTTTCGGAACCTGGTTTTGTGATTTCTTATTCCGTATTTCTTATTTTGTTATTTCTTTCATAGCATTTGCGGTTAGTTAACTGCATTTGGCAATTCTTTATTGGAAATTCAATATTGATTGTTCAATATTGGAAGTTTAATTTCTTCAAAAATTGTAAAAATCGCTGTTCGGATACCGCGACACACACTTCCAACTTTCACCTACTTCCAAACAATTTTTTGCAAATCCCGAATCAGTGAATCTTTCAGTACAGTGTATTGTGGCATGTATTTCGGATCGACTGGTTTTGCAGGTGGTGATTCCAGCGTCAGCGGATTAATTGCACTTCCACCTTTATAAACCCTGAAATCCAAATGTGGTCCGGTTGACAGCCCGGTGGATCCAACAAAACCAATTACCTGACCTTGTCTTACCCTCGCACCTTGATAAACACCGTCAGCATAACCCGAAAGGTGCATGTATTGCGTTGTATAAACTGAATTGTGCCTTACTTTAATGCTGTTCCCTCCGCCGCCGGCCCAACCCTTTTGGATTATTGTACCTTCGCCAATACTCATCACTGGTGTCCCTTTTGCCGCAGCATAATCAACACCGTGGTGCGGCCTGACAATACGTAAAACAGGGTGCATCCTGCCTCCTGAAAATCCTGAGCTGATTCTTGAGAATTTAAGCGGCGCTTTTAAAAATTCCTTTTGTAGATTTTCGCCGTTTTCGTTATAATATCCAACAGTATCGTTGGGATTAAATCGAAAAGCAAGGATTTCTTTTCCGTAATGGTCAAACTGAGCAGCATAAATATTATTAATGCCGATTGCAACCGAATCCACATAAATTTCATCATAAATAACCCGAAACCTGTCTCCTTTCTGTAATCCAAAAAAATCGATGGTCCAGGCATATACGTCCGAAAGGTTTAATGCCAATTGTGGATCAATATCATTGGCTTTCATTGTATTCCACAACGAAGATTCAATCACACCCTGCGCTGTTTTAACCACATATTTAACGTCTTTTTGTCCCGTGTAAACACGCAGCGTATCAAAAAGCTCAAAAACTGTATAATTGATTGGCGAATTTTCATACACGAAATAAACCGGGGTTTTTAAAGAATCACGGGTTTGGAAAATGCTGTAATTGTTCCCATCCCTGATTTTACGAACATCAAAAACCGGTTTTGAATTACGGGCAATTGTATCAATCGTTCCCAAACCAATACCAAATCTGCTTAAAATAGTACTTAAATACTGGCCAGATCCTACTGTTCCGTTTACAATAATAAACGAATCCACCGGAAATCCGTATTTTACAATTGGTTCTTCCAGAAGCACAAAAGGTTCAGCTTTCTCTTTTTCTTTAACATTTCCACATGAAAAAATTAAGGACAGAAACGCAAAAAAAATGGCTACTGAAATAATTGGGCGTAAATATCTTTTGAAAATAAGTCTCATATTTTATTTTTAGGAACACGAAGGAACACAAAATATGAAAATATTCAAAAGTTTATTGAATCAACATCTTTCACATCAATTTTGCTACTTTTGGATATATTCGAAGTTTTATTTCAACTAAACTAATTGACAATGAACTTAAAAACAATGATTTTACTGCTGATTCTCATTAAATCTTTTACTTCGTGCAACACAAAAAATACTCACAAAAATCCTGAAAAAATAAACAACCCAAATATTATTTTTATAAGTGCTGATGATTTAGGTTGGTCGGATATTGGTTGTTATGGCAGTGAAGTTCAAACTCCAAATATCGACAAACTTGCTGAAGGTGGTATGCGGTTTACTCATTTTCACAACACCTCGAAATGTTTCCCTTCGAGGGCTTGTTTACTTACCGGTGTTTATGCGCAGCAAAACGGATATGCTAAAAACTTTAAAGAGCCGCTAACCAATGCAGTAACTCTTGGCGAGGTTTTGCGAACTGCTGGTTACCGAACTCTTTGGTCGGGAAAACACCATGGACTGGAAAATCCGGTTACACGTGGTTTTGATCGGTACTACGGGTTAAAGGATGGAGCATGTAACCATTTTAATCCCGGTGATCAGCGCCCCGGTGAAGGAATGCCTGCACGAAAAGGAAAACCTGGAAATAAAACAGTTCGTGCCTGGTGCATTGACAGTGTTATGTACAATCCTTTTACACCCGAAGAAAGGGATTTTTATACTACCGATTATTTTACAAAGTATGCAGTTAACTGGCTCGAAGAGTATAAAAACGAAGAAAATCCATTCTTTTTATATCTCGCCTACACTGCTCCTCACGACCCATTAATGGCCTGGCCCGAAGATATCGCAAAGTATAAAGGCAAATATGATGCAGGTTATGAATCAATCAGAAAAGCACGTTATAAAAAGCAACTTGAAATGGGGTTGATTGACGAAACGTATAAATTATCGGATGCTACTTATCAAAACTGGGATGAGTTGATGGATACAATCAGAACTGATGAAATCAGAAAAATGGAAGTTTATGCCGCAATGATTGACCGGCTCGACCAAAATATTGGGAAGGTTTTGTCCAAGCTCAAAGAAATCGGAAAAGATGAAAACACATTGATTTTGTTTGTTTCCGACAATGGTGCATCTGCGGAAATGGTTCAGATTGATGATGATTACGGAGAAATCGGTTCGATGACACGCTGGACATCGTTAGGCAGCGACTGGGCAAATGTGGGAAACACGCCTTTCCGGTTCTTTAAAAATTTTAGTTACGAAGGTGGAATAAATACTCCTCTAATTGCATACTGGCCAAATAAAATTGAGAGTAAAACCTACACTAAATTTCCGGGACATTTTATTGATTTCATGGCCACTTTTGTTGATTTAACTGGTGCAGAATACCCGGAAGAATTTAACAATCAGAAAATCACACCCATGCAGGGGCAAAGTTTATTGCCGGCTTTTCTGGGTGAAAACAAACAAAGAGAAAAACCAATTTTTTGGGAATGGCAGGACGGACAAGCTGTTTATTTCAACTCCTTCAAAATTGTAAAAGAAGGATTGGAGAATCCATGGGAACTTTATAATCTCGAAAGCGACCCGACTGAAACAAATGATCTGGCAACCCAAAATCCCGAAAAAGTAAAAGAACTGGAAGAACTGTTTTTGGAGTGGAAGGCGGGATTACCTAATTTGGAAAATATTGAATCATCTTTAATTAATAAAAAATGAAGCAAATAATAAATAGGATTATTTTATCCATAATTTTTATTGGAACCCTCATTATCTCCTGCCAAACCCAAAAAGAAACAAACGGCCCATATTTTGGCAACGGTTTTCACAACGGTTGGGCTGATCAGAATTCGATTGTGATTTGGACCCGGTTGACAAAAAATCCCGAAGGAAATTCAGGAGGGGAAAAGTTTTTGATACCTTCAGCTGAAGCGCATAGAAAATTGGACAGAGAAGCAAATACTGACAGCATTTACAAAGCTCAAATTCCGGAAGGGCTATCATTGGAACAAATGATTGGCGCTTGTCCGGGAGCGCCCGGTGAAGTAAAATTGACATATTTTCCTTTAACTGATTCAGAAAATAAAACAGAAACCGATTGGGTTTCGGTTGATCAAAACAAGAATCATACAACCCAGTGGAAATTGGAAAACCTGATTTCAGATACAAAATATGTAGTTGAAATTGAAGCCCGTCAAAATGCAAAGTCAAAAGTTTCTGATAAGGTTGAAGGTTCATTTCGAACTCCTCCAACTGCGGAAGCAGAAAATGACATTAAGTTTTGTATCGTTACCTGTCACGATTATTGGCGTAAAGACACAACCGACGGCCATAAAATATATGACGAAATGTTGAAAATGTTTCCCGATTTTTATGTCCATACAGGTGATGTTGAATATTATGACAAGCCTGAACCTTATGCACTTACCGAAGAACTGATGAGGTTTAAATGGGATCGTTTGTTTGCTTTACCATTACAACGGAATTTTTGGGAAAACACAACAAGTTATTTTATGAAAGATGACCATGATATTTTATCGGATGACGCATTTCCGGGGATGACATACGGCACTGTTTCGTGGGAGCGCGGACTTGAAATTTTTGATAAAGAACAATTTCCATCAGCTGACACAACTTATAAAACCATTCGCTGGGGGAAAGATCTGCAGATTTGGATAACTGACGGACGCACTTATCGGAGTAAAAACAGTATTACTGACGGGCCTGAAAAAACAATTTTCGGCAAAGAACAAAAAGAATGGCTTTTCAGAACCTTAAAAGAATCGAATGCAACTTTTAAAGTAATCATCAATGCAAATCCAATTCTCGGTCCCGATCGCACTAAAAAAAATGACAATTATTCCAATTCAGGTTTTAAATTCGAAGGTGATGAAATAAGAGAATTTGTGAACCAGTTCGACAATATAATTTTGTGTAATGGCGACCGTCACTGGCAATATGTATCCCATTTTGATGGTACAAATCTTTGGGAATTCAGTTGTGGAGCCGGTTCCGATATTCATGCAGGTGGCTGGCCGCAGGAAGATGTTCGTCCGGAGCATCGATTTCTTAGGGTAAAAGGCGGATTTCTTCGTGGTGAAGTTTCACGCAGGAATGGTATTCCAACACTCACTTTTCAGCATTTTGATGTTGATGGAAATATGGTTCATGAGGAACGTTTTATACGTTAGAGTTTTGTTTAAATAGCTCATAAATAATAAATTACAATGAAAGAACATAGCTTGGGTCTTATTACAATAGTCTTAATTCTTGTATTGGCTTTTTCAAATCCTTATAAAATTAAAGCAGAAGATGGTTATGATTTATGGCTGCGATACAAAAAAATTGAAAATCCCGATCTACTCAAAAGTTATCAAACGATTTTGAAAAATGTTGTAATCAAAAGTGAAACTCCTACTTTCAATGCAGCTAAAAAAGAACTAAAAACTGCACTTCCTAATTTGTTGGATTCCGAAATTTCTTTTTCAGATTTAAATGAAAATGGAGGAAATCTAGTTGTTGCTTTGCGCTCAGATTCAAAATTTATTACCGAAAATGTAACCGAATCGGAATTAAAAAACCTGGGAAATGAAGGATATCTGATAAAAAGTTTCAAATCAAACAATATCGTCATAACCGGAAATACAGAAGTTGGAATTTTATATGGTGTTTTCAGATTTCTTCAGCAAATTCAGCAGGAAAAAGATATTTCAAAATTGGAGATTTCAGATGCCCCAAAAACCAAAATCCGCATTCTGAACCACTGGGATAATCTTGATCGCACCGTTGAACGTGGTTATGCAGGTTTTTCTTTGTGGGATTGGTTTCGTTTGCCCGATGTAATCGATCCGAGATATACTGATTATGCCCGCGCAAATGCATCAATCGGTATAAACGGAAGTGTAATTACAAATGTTAATGCAAATGCATTGATTTTAACGCCACTTTATCTTGAAAAAATTGCAAAACTGGCCGATGTTTTTCGTCCTTATGGAATTAAGGTTTATCTGACTGCACGTTTTAGCGCACCAATCGAATTGGATAAATTACCAACTGCAGATCCTCTCGATCCACAGGTTCAGCTTTGGTGGAAAAATAAGGCTGAGGAGATTTACAAATATATTCCCGATTTTGGTGGATTCCTTGTAAAAGCCAATTCCGAAGGCCAGCCCGGACCCCAAAACTATAACCGCAATCATGCCGAAGGCGCCAATTTACTTGCAGATGCTGTTTCCCCTTTTGGGGGGATTGTAATGTGGCGGGCTTTTGTATATGACCAGAATGTACCCGATGATAGGGCAAAACAAGCATACACAGAGTTTGAACCACTTGATGGGTTGTTCCGCGATAATGTAATTGTTCAGGTTAAAAACGGGGCAATCGATTTTCAACCGCGTGAACCATTTCATCCACTTTTTGGCGCGATGGAAAAATCAAATATCATGATGGAGTTTCAAATTACGCAGGAATATCTTGGATTTTCGACGCACCTTGTTTTTCTGGCGCCACTTTTTGAAGAATGTTTAAAAGCTGATACATACGCAAAAGGAGAAGGTTCAACAGTTTCAAATTCAATAGATGGCTCAATGCATGGTCAGAAACTTACAGGAATGTCAGGCGTTGCAAACATTGGAACCGACAGAAACTGGACAGGTCACCCTTTTGCACAGGCAAACTGGTTCGCGTTTGGAAGACTGGCCTGGGACCCGTATTTGAAATCGGCAGAAATTGCTGATGAATGGATTCGGATGACATTCAGTAACGATGAAAAGTTTGTGCAACCTGTTCTGGGAATGATGCTTGTTTCGCGCGAGAACTGTGTAAATTATATGACTCCGCTTGGGTTACATCATATTATGGGGCGCAGTCATCATCATGGTCCCGGTCCGTGGGTTAACGGTGGCCGGCCTGACTGGACAGCAGTTTATTATCACCGTGCCGATTCAATTGGTGTTGGTTTCAATCGCACGCAAACTGGCAGTAATGCAATCGGACAATATTTTAGACCGGTGGCTGATAAGTTTAATAATATCGAAACTTGCCCCGAAGAATTTCTTTTGTGGTTTCATCATGTTCCGTGGAATTACAAAATGAAATCAGGTAATATTCTCTGGGACGAAATATGTTTTCATTATAATTATGGTGTAAACTCGGTTCGAGAAATGCAGAAAAACTGGAATTTACAGGAAAAATTTGTTGATTCAGAACGATTCAATTATGTACAATCTCTATTAAAAATTCAGGAAAAAGAAGCAGTTTGGTGGCGAAACTCGTGCATACTTTACTTTCAAACTTTTTCAAAATTGCCAATTCCAGAGTATATTGAAAAATCAGATAAAACATTGGAAGAATATATGAAAATAAGGGAGTTATATATGCCGGGGATTTAGAATGATTGATTAATTATTGTTATTTAGTAAATTTGTAAAAAAAAGGACAATGAACACCAGTGAAATAAAAGCAGATTTGCATCTTCTGATTGAAAATATCAACGATGAAACTATACTAAATGCCGTTCGAACCATTCTGTCAAAACAATCAAAAAGAAAAACTGATTGGGCTGATGAATTGAGTGATGATTTAAGAATAGAACTGGAAAAAAGTTTAGTCGAAATTAAAAAAGGAAAAATTATTAAACATGAAGATGCAATGAATCAGATAAAAATGAGATATAATCTGTAGTGATGAAAATTATCTGGACAGAAAATGCACTCAAGTCATACTTCATTATTCTCGAATACTTACAATCTGAATGGGGAGATAAAGTATTACAGAATTTCGTCCTTAAAACTGAGCATATTTTAACCCAGGTTCAGCAATATCCTAAGATGCATGAATCTTCTGAATTTTATAGCAACGTAAGAAAAGCGTTCATAACCAAGCACAATTTGATGTTTTATAAGATTAAACCAAGGAAAAAAGAAATTGATTTACTCATCTTCTGGGATACTAGACAGGACGAAGAAAAGCGAAAATATTAGAATTATTTTGAAACTAAATCTTTTATTCAATTATGAAATCCAAACTGCCATTATCCATCCTGTTTCTTTTTCTTGCCAGTTCTCTTTTTTCCCAACCGATTGATAAAAAAGCCACAAAAGAAACAGTTGCCCTGTTTAAAAACCTAAAAGAGTTGTCGAAAAGCCACACCCTTTTTGCTCACCAGCACGCCACCGAATACGGGCATGGCTGGTATGGCGATGAAAACCGATCGGATGTAAAATCAGTTTGTGGTTCGCATCCCGCAATGATTGGTGTTGATTTTAGCGGGTTTTCCGGTAGAAATAAGGAAGCGACTGACCGCGAAAAAGAAAAACTCAGAAAAAATGTGGTTGACACTTATAACAGGGGAGGAGTTACAACTGCTGCCTGGCATTTTAACAACCCGGTTTCGGAAGGTGGATTTTACTGGAAAGACAGTGTTTCTTTGCCTGCCGTAAAGTATATAATTCCGGGCGGTGAAGCTCATGAAAAATATAAGGAAATTTTGAAAGGGATTGGCGATTGGGCAAAGAGTTTGAAGGGTGATGATGGAAATGTTGTGCCAGTTATTTTTCGTCCTTATCACGAATTTGACGGTGGCTGGTTTTGGTGGGGAGCGCCGCATTGTTCAAAAGATGAGTTTGTAACATTATGGAAATTTACAGTTTCGTACCTGCGTGACAGTCTCGAAGTTCACAATTTTTTATACGCTTTTTCACCAGATAACAGGTTCAATTCAGAAGAACAATTTTTGGAAAGATATCCCGGCGATGAGTGGGTTGACATGGTTGGCATGGATAATTACGGCGATATGGGGCGTGACCGTTACGATTTGGAAACTGCTTCGCGCAAACTTAAAATCGTTTCGGATTATGCAATTGAAAAAGGAAAACTGGCAGCTTTTACCGAAACTGGGTTGGAGTCAATTCCTGATACAAAATGGTGGACAGAAACCTTGCTGAAAGTGATGAAAAAAGATAATATGCAACTTTGTTACGTGCTGATTTGGCGCAATGATTCGCGAAGTGCAACTCATTTTTATGCTCCTTTTCCGGGGCAGGTCAGTGTTCCTGATTTCATGGAATTTTATAACGACCCTTATACTTTGTTTGAGAATGATTTAAAGGATATTTATAAATAACCCTTCCGGCATTTCAAACTGTTAGCTTTTGTTTTTGTTATAGACAAAGAACAAATTATACAATTCAGGGATTTGAAGCTGATTAATACATTTATATTTTCAAATATTTTCCTTTCGGTTGGTGCAGTTTTACTAACTGTTTCAGCGCAGGTGCAGCTCGGAATGAAACCACAGTGGCAACCTTATTTATGGCTGATTTTCTTTGCTACTTTAATAGAATATAATCGGGATCTCGTAATCCAAATTCTTACAAATAAGGTAACACTGAAAATAGAAAAACAGCACTGGATTCGAAAAAACAGAAATAAAATATTTTTTTTTCTAACAGTTTCAGTTGTTCTGTTTTTGTATGCTTTATTTAGCACAAAAGCGGAAGTTTTGATCTCTTTTTTGCCATTGGCAATACTTACTTTTTTTTATTCGTTTCCGGTTTCAGGAAAAAGAAACTATTTTTTGCGGCTGCGGGAAGTGCCATATCTGAAGATTTTTTTGATTGCTTTTGTGTGGTCTGCAACTACAACTCTTTTACCTGTTATCGATGCAGATGCGAAAATCATGGAAACACATGTCATTCTTCTTTTTGTTGAGCGATTTTTCTTTGTTTTCGCTATTGCAATTCCCTTTGATATCAGAGATATGCAATCTGATCAGGATGCCGGGATTAAAACGATTCCGTTGCTTATAAATCATCAAAAAGCATTGACACTTTCTTATTTGTCGCTGTTTATTTCCTTATTTCTTTCGGTATTTCATTATAAAATGCAAAACAACTGGTTTATTATTGAGGCGTTATGCATTTCATTCATAACCACTTACTTGTTCCTGAAATTAAAAACCTTCAGAAATCTAAATAAATATTATTACCAGATTTTAGATGGGACTTTGCTTTTTCAAGGTTTATTGATTTTGGGTTTTTACTTTTTTCATCAACTTTATTAATTATTTCACCTTCACCCCAAACAACGAAATCAAAGTTGCAATAATAATAAGTAACGCCATCGGGAGAGATAAATATCGAATCGAAGAATATTTTGATTTCTGAAGGAAGAATACTACCTGAAGTTGGATGGATATTTTTCAAGTAAATATCACATTTGAACTGGCTGAATAATGCTGTTCCGGTTTCCTTCAGAATCAAGAAATGACACGTAAATTCCAAAACCGGGGATTTCCATTGGTTCGCCTAAAACTTTGCCTCCGTTGGTATTTATCTTTTTAATGCTTTCGTCAATATTTTCAACACCAATTACAATTGAAGGATATTGAGCCGGCCAGTCAGGTTTGGTAGTATAAAGTCCACCGTTTATTGCACCGGCTGGAGAACCTGGTTTTGCATCAGTTTCGGCAGTTGTGGCAAGAATGTAATTTCCCATTTCTTCACCAAGTTCCTGCAATTTCCAACCAAAAACTGATTCATAAAATCTTGCAGCCCTTTTTCCATCAATATATGGTAATTCGAAGTGTACTACTGGATTCATAAATTATTGAATTTTTAATTATTAACAGGGAATTTACTCATATCCATATAAAAAATCTCCCAGGTATGGCCGTCGAAATCCTCTACATTTCTCATCTGCATAAAACCGTAGTCCTGCATTGGTTTTGGCTCTGTACCACCTGCCTGTACTGCATTGTCAACTATTTCATTTACTTTTTCAACACTTTCAACTGAAAGTGAAAACAAACCGGCAAGATTATTTTTTGTATCTGCAAGCGGTTTTGTTGCGAATGATTTAAACTTTTCATGGGTCATTATCATTACAAAAATATTTTCGCTCCAAACCAAACATTTTGCAGTATCATCAGAAAATTGCGGATTGACAGTGAATCCCATTTTTAAGTACAACTCCTTCGATTTTTCGAGGTCTTTTACTGCTATATTAATAAATACCTGTGATTGCATAACTTGAAATTATATTTGTTAATCAGATGCTAAACTTAAGTTTTACTGTTGCAATTTATATGCATTTGTATTTTAACAATTTTAATTTCAACTAAGTTCTCCTTTTAATCAAGTTCTTCATTTTTTTATTATAACTGTCTTAACCCCCTAAAAAGTTGGACAAAATTTGCGAAACAATTTTGTAACAATTTAATTTTAGGGTATGAAAAACACAAGACGAAAATTTACACCGGAAGATCGTTTATCGATTATTCAGGAAGCTGGGCGTGAAGGAC
>JBGSMW010000007.1:0-3434 GCA_041739985.1 Draconibacterium sp.
ATGGATTTTAAAATACAACTGGAAGAACTGCTCGATATGCTGCCACAAAGCGTTAAGTTCAATCAGAAAAACGCAACGCTGATTAAAGCATGGAAGAAAGTCCAATCTTCTCTTAACGAAATGGATAAGTTTATCACGCCGGTTAAATCCATCGACGTAAAATCACCCTTGCTTGCTGATGCCGGGTTTCGTGCCGGATGGAATATGTGGAAAGAATATCTCAACGAACAACACGGCATATTTATGCGCTCACGTGCAGAAATGATGTCCCTTAAACGGCTGATGGATATTTCTGAGAACAATGTTGCCAATGCAAATCATTACCTCGAATTCGCCATGAGCAGACTGGAAAAAAACTTCTACAAGGTAAACGATGTTCCGGAACCTAAAAAATCTGATAACGCCACTACCGGCAAATTCGTGATTAAACTTCCTGAAAAATACAGAAACAAACCGGTTGAACCCCTCGAAGGTCTTACCAACTAAGAAATCTAATTTATGAACCACAAAAAAACAAATTTCGTAAAACCATTCTCCATCGAAGAAACCTTGTACGGCAAACTTCCGCCACAGGCTCTTGAGGTAGAAGAAGCAGTTCTCGGGGCGCTCATGCTTGAGCGCGATGCCATATTCCAGGTTTCATCCATTATTTCAGAAGAAGCCTTTTATAAAGGGGAACACCGGTTGATTTATAAAACAATCCTCGACCTGGTGGATGCAGGTCAAAACATCGACCTGCTTACAGTGAGCCGGAAAATTAAAGATAACGGGATTCTTGAACAGGTAGGCGGTCCAGCTTTTATTACATCCCTAACCAGGCACGTTGCTTCTGCTGCGCACATCGAACAACATGCCCGGATAATCGCTGAAAAATACTTTTCCCGCGAACTAATCCGTCATTGTACCCAATTAATCAATATAGCCTACGAGGATAACATTGACAAGCTCGAAGCACAATACAATATTTCTACCCGCGAAATCGATGATCTGCTGGCCGGCAAATCGGGGATGAAACACATTGCAAATATCCTCGATGAAACAAGAATAGATATTGAAATCCGTCAGGAAAAAGCAGCACAGGGAGAAATACAGGGCGTTAATACCGGTCTGGCTGATTTAAATGAACTGAATAACGGATGGCAGCAAGGTGAACTTATTATTATCGCAGCACGCCCGAGCATGGGAAAAACAGCCGTTGCACTAAACCTTTTTACAAAGTCTGCAGCACAAAAGGGAAAGAAAGTTTGTATGTTTTCCCTTGAAATGGAAAACCTCAAACTATCAAAAAGGTTAATCCTTAGTTACGGTGGAATAGTAAGGTATAACTTCGAAAGGGGCACAATGACACAGGGAGATTGGTCCGCTTACAACCACGCTGATAAACAACTTCGCAATCTTCCCATTTACATTGATGATACCCCGGGAATTGATACCCGCCACATCGGTTCCGTTGTCCGCAATAAAGTCCGTAAAAACCAATGCGACCTGGTAGTGATCGATTACCTGCAACTTATTGAATCCAACTCAGGCCAGATAAACAAAACACGCGAACGTGAGGTGGCCGAAATTTCAAGAGAATTAAAAAAGGTGGCAAAAGCTGCCGGTGTGCCAATCATTCTGCTGGCACAATTAAACCGCCAGATTGAAAACAGGGATGACAAAACTCCACGCCTTGCTGACCTTCGCGAATCGGGAGCCATCGAACAGGATGCCGACATCGTTATCTTTCCGTGGCGGCCCGCATTTTACGATCCTAACGCCACTGATGATAACGGAAACTCTCTGCAGGATGTGATGCTCTTTGAAATCGCTAAAAACAGGGATGGAAGTATTGGTACAATCGTATCAAAACACAATTCAGATCTGACTCAGTTTTTTGACTATAACACAAAACAATTTACAGAACCAATTTTCTAAACCAAAAACAAACTTAATTATGACCTTCGAAGAATTAGAAACCATTGCCAAAGAACAAAACACAAGGATATTTTATATTGATTGTCAATTTACCTATCATGCACTTCCCGAATTTAAACCTCACCACTTTAAACAGCTTAATCATGAATATATTTCAAACTGCTGCCGGGAAGTGATGTATTCCCTGCGTTTTCCTTTTGAAAAACTTATTGCAAATATTGACTTCGTTCATTCCGTTGCTACAAAGTCTGATTTAGAAAGAAAAACCACTGTTTTCTTCCAGTTCACCCTTATGGTTTTAAACCTTCCGGAACTTACTGTTGCTGATTTTTCCAATCTGGTTTACCGGTTCTCCGATTTATTCAACCGTGTACTTATACACTTTTTTAAATTACCGCTTGACATTCAAAAAAGCACATTTAAACTCCAAATCGACATATCCCATTCACTTTTTGAACATTACCATTAATGTTCCGGCTATTTATCAACTGTTTTTAAAGCATTATTTTCAATGAAACTCACCGGTCTGAACCTGAATAAAAATGTTACTCAAATAAATAAAGTAGCTGAAGTAAAAGAATTCCTTGCTGAACATTACGAAATCAAAGTCAATGAATTTGACCCCAATAAATCAGTTATCCGGTCAAAATCCAAAATCTATTTCAACCCGATTAAATTTGATGATATCAGCCTGCATTTGCTCGAAGAAGGGATACAGGTTTCTGACAGTATTCTCCGTAAAATACTGCACAGCCCCAACCAGGTAAGCACTTACAATCCAATCGTTGAATATTTTGACAGTTTAAAAGGTGCATACAAGGGCGTAAGTCATATCGACCTGCTCATGAGCCACCTGACAGCCCGCGAGTTCCCCGGGAAAAAACATGGTCATTATCAGAACCGGCTTTATGCATACATGAAAAAATGGTTTGTTGCAACAGCAGCCTGCGCCCTTGGATTGCATCCCAACGACGTGGCGATGGGCCTTATCCATGCGGAGGAAGGTATTGGTAAAAGTTACTTCTTTAATTTTATTGTGCCGAAATCCTTGCACAATCTCATAGCCGACCCCAGCGACAACGCAAAATTCAACCTGCAGGAATCCTTTGCCCGGTACTTCTTTGTTTATTTCGATGAACTTTATGGAATAACACGCAGAAACGAGGATGAATTTAAAAAGGCCTTAAGCTCCAGCGAAATCGATGTTTATCTCCCCAGAGAGCCACAACCTTTCCGGAAACAAAGAATCGGCAACGCCTGCTTTACTTCCAACCGAACGCCCGAAAAAGGCGGATTTCTAACAGCTAACATGAGCTACCGCCGCTGGCTTATACTGGAACTGGATTCCATCAACCGCGATTACAGCATTAAAGTAAATGTGGACCAGATTTGGGCAGAAGCACTGCTTTTAATCTCACAGGATTTTAATTATAAATGGGATTCCGCAGATTGGGCTGAATTTAAAGAACACAACCAGCGTTATTTGAAAGAAACTTCCAGCACCCAATACGTGAAAA